>CALCKW010000049.1 GCA_937965695.1 uncultured Granulosicoccaceae bacterium | reverse complement strand
TTGCCAGCGACGAGACGAATTCTCTGTCGTGGCTAACGAACACTAAAGTGCCTTCGTACATATCAAGGGCCATATTGAGCGATTCAATCGATTCCATGTCCAAGTGGTTGGTCGGCTCGTCCATGATGAGCACGTTGGGCTCGGCTAGCATGAGGCGGCCAAACAACAAGCGGTTTTTCTCGCCACCTGAGCAGACTTTAACGGGCTTGTTCAATTCGTCGTGGGAGAACAAGAGTCGGCCCAGTGTGCTGCGAATAATTTGTTCGTCCTGTCCTGGCTTTTGCCACTGAGTCATCCAATCAAAGATGTTAGTGTTGCTGCTGAATAGTTCGGTGTTGTCCTGAGGGCAGTAGCCTAACTCGGCATTCTCCGACCATTTGATCACACCGGCGTTGGCACTGAGCTCTTCAGTCAAGCAGCGCAAGAACGTACTTTTCCCGGCGCCGTTTTCACCGATGACGGCTAAGCGTGCACCCGCCTCGAGTATCAGGTTGCCTCCTTCGAACAGTGGGCCTTCGTCAAAGCCGTGCCCCAGTTTTTCAAAGGTCAGCACATTGCGCTGCACTTTTTTCTCTTGGTTAAATCGAATGTACGGGCTGACGCGACTGGACGGCTTGATATGTGCCAATTGTATTTTGTCGATTTGCTTCGCGCGTGAGGTTGCCTGTTTGGCCTTAGATGCGTTGGCAGAGAAGCGGCTGACAAACTGCTGCAGCTCAGCGATTTGCGCTTTTTTCTTGGCGTTGTCACTTTGCATCCGTTCGCGGGCAGCGGTCGATGCAATCATAAAGTCATCGTAGTTGCCGGGGTAGACACGTAGCTCACCGTAGTCGATGTCAGCCATGTGGGTGCAGACACTATTAAGAAAATGGCGATCGTGCGAGATGATGACGATGGTGGTGTCTTTCAAACCGTTGAGAACACCTTCCAACCAACGGATGGCGTGAATGTCCAAGTTGTTGGTTGGCTCATCCAGTAGCAAAATGTCTGGAGCAGAGAACAGGGCCTGCGCCAGCAATACGCGTAGCTTCCAGCCAGGGGCTACTTCGCTCATGGGGCCTTCGTGTAGGCCGAGCTCGATGCCGGCGCCCAGTAAAATTTCACCCGCGCGGCTCTCCGCGCTGTAACCGTCTAGCTCGGCGAACTCTACCTCTAGCTCTGCGACCGCCATGCCTTCTTCTTCACTCATCTCGGGCAGCGAATAGATGCGATCGCGCTCTTGCTTCACGCGCCACAACTCGGCGTGACCCATGATGACGGTGTCGAGCACGGTGTATTCTTCAAAGGCGAACTGATCTTGACTCAGTTTACCGATACGCTCGTCGGGGCTGACTGAAACATTGCCCGCGGTGGCCTCTAAGCTACCGTCGAGAATTTTCATGAAGGTCGTCTTGCCGCAGCCATTAGCGCCGATAAGACCGTAGCGGTTACCGTCGCCGAATTTGACGGATATATTTTCGAACAGCGGTTTAGGACCGAACTGCATGGTGACATTGGCGGTGGAGATCACGACTGGGGTTTCCTGCAAAAAAGAAAGAGTGGGTGACAAAACCCGTCAATTATACGTGATTAATAGCGTGTCCATCACCATTGATGAGGATTAAGTCTTATCTTTTGCCCAGTTTTGCGATTGCTGTCGCCACAATAGGCAACGATTCAACATCATTGCGTGCGACAGGCTTCTGCGGGTCTGGCAAATTGCACCATAAGATAGGCTTTAAAGTCCTCACGCCAAGCCTGCTCGTCGACGGCGATCTTCATGCAGTGCAGCCAGGCGTCGCGCTCGGCCTCTCCGATAGAGAACTTCTGGTGATAACGAGGAATTGAGATATTGCCGTAGCGTTCGTTGTATCGGCGCGGCCCTCCCAGCCAGCCGCACAAAAAAGCACATAGGCGCTGGACCATGTCATCGAGGTCGTCGTGGTGCATGGCGCGAATGTCGCGGGCCTGCTTGTCGCTGTCCATTACGGCGTAAAACCGTTTGCACAGCTTTAGCAAACCGTCTTCGCCACCAGCGTACTGGTAGGAGGTGTCTTCAAAGCCGTAGCGGGGTATGGTCATTTTTATCTCACTCGCACAGTTGGTTTGGCAATAGCAGGTTGTGGGTACGTGTCGCGACAGTCAATCTATTGCTCAGTGGTGTTTTATGGATTGGAGAGTGGCTAGTTGTTGTTAATTTCACCCAGTAGAGCGCCACCGTAAATATCGTAGCGGGTATTGGGACTCAACACAGAGCCCGATGGTTTGAGGTCGGCGACGGGTGAAGCGCTTTTAGGGCGTTTTACCGCCACGCGTTTTTTTGCCTGAGACAGCGCTGCTTTGAGCAGTCGCTCGCTGTCTGTGTCGGGGCCCAGTAGTTTTTGCAGTGCTTGCATCGGTCCTCTGCTGGCGGCACTTTTAGACTTGTGCGGGTACATGGGGTCCATGTAAATCACCTCGGGGCAATCGTCTGCGTGCAGAGCCCCTATGTAATCGCTGGCATCTGCGTGTACCAGTTTGACTCTTGCAGCTATCTCTTGGGTATCGGGGTTGTCTAAAGCGGCGCTCAAGGCAATAGCCAGTTGTCGATGCACTTCAGTGTCGCGCTCAATCCAGATCATGGTGCAGCCGAGGCTCGCCAATACCCATCCGTCACTGCCGGTGCCTGCCGTGGCATCAATCACGCTGGGTGCATCACCACTGATGCCGATGGCACGTGCGAGTGGCTGATTGCGACCACCGCCGAACTGTCGGCGGTGTTTAGAGGCACCACCGACAAAGTCGATTTTTAGTTTGTTTGTGTCTGCTTGGGTCAATTGAGTCCACTTACTGAGCTTGGATACGCGCTTGTATTACATTGAATTGTCTTCATCTTGATCTTCTGCCATGCGCTGTTGGCTGGTGTGGCGGATGTCCTTACCTTTGACCAGATAGACCACGTACTCGCAAATGTTGTTAGCGTGATCGCCGATACGCTCGAGGGCTCGTGCGCACCAGAAAACTTCCAGCACAGATTTGATCTCTCGCGGGTCTTCCATCATGTGTGAGATCAGCAGACGCGAAAGTGAATTGTATTCACGGTCGATGGCATTGTCGCGACTGGCAGTGACAAGTGCTGACTCAGCATCCATCCGAGCAAACGCGTCCAGTGTGTCACGCAACACTGACTTAACGTGCTCGCCTAAGTGCCGCAGCTCTGAGAAATAAGTAGGGCGGTTGCCGCCGTCGGACAGCCGCATGGCGACCTTGCCAAATTTCTCGGCCTCGTCGCCGATGCGCTCCAGGTCGCTGATGGCTTTGATGACTGTCATCACTAGTCGAAGGTCAGAGGCGGCGGGCTGTCGACGCGCCAGTATTTCGGTGCAGGCTTCGTCGATCTCTACTTCCATGGCGTTGACTTCATAGTCCCCACTAAAAACCTGCTCGCCCAGTTCCGCATCTAGTTCTAGCAGTGCTTTTAAGCCGTTGTTGACCTGTTGCTCGACTAGTCCACCCATATTGAGCACACGTGAGCGAAGGTCTTCTAGCTCCTCGTTGTAACGATGAGAGATATGTTGATCTAAGTTGAGATTGTCCATGCGCGCTAATTCCTGTGGTCGCCCGGTTTAGCCAAAGCGGCCGGTGATGTAATTTTCAGTAAGTTCATGGCTGGGGTTAGTGAAGATTTTTTTTGTCTCGCCCAGCTCGATCAGTCGGCCCAAATGAAAGTAGGCGGTGCGTTGCGATACCCGCGCTGCCTGTTGCATGGAATGCGTGACGATAGCGATAGCGTAGTTCTGACGCAGTTCGTCGATCAGCTCTTCAATGCTGGCAGTGGCGATGGGGTCAAGTGCAGAGCAGGGCTCATCCATCAGGATAATCTCTGGGCTAACGGCGATGGTGCGTGCGATGCAAAGACGTTGCTGTTGTCCACCGGATAGACCTGTGCCTGGTGCATCTAAGCGATCTTTTACTTCGTTCCATATACTTGCGCGTTTTAGGCTCGTCTCGACAATTTGATCGAGCTCGTCTTTGCTTGAAGCTAAGCCGTGAATGCGTGGACCGTAGGCGACATTGTCATAGATTGACTTAGGGAAAGGGTTTGGTTTTTGGAATACCATGCCAACTCTGGCCCTTAGTAGTACGACATCTTGTTCTGGTGCGTAGATGTCTTCACCATCAAGCGTTAAGGAGCCAGTTACTCTGCAGCTGTCGACCGTGTCATTCATACGGTTCATACAGCGCAGAAACGTGGACTTGCCACAACCTGAAGGGCCGATCATTGCCAGTACTTCGTTTTTGCCCAAATCCAAATTCACGTCAAAAATGGCCTGATTGTCCCCATAGTGCACATTAACGTTATCCATGCGCATCTTAGGCTCGGTGACGCGCACATTGCCGGTGGTTTCTTTAAACTCAGCGAGCAACTGCGAATTGCGCGATTGCGTGTCGCTAGAGGTGGTTTCAGCGGTTTTTGTCATTTTATTCACAATAGATAATTAGCATTATGCGACTGTTTTACCAGCGGCGCTCGAATTGTTTACGCAGTAGCACCGCTAGCGCATTCATGGCGATCAGAAAAATAAGCAGCACCATAATAGCGGCGGAGGTGCGTTCTGTGAATGCGCGCTCGGGGCTGTCTGACCAAAGATAGACCTGCACTGGCAGGACAGTTGCCGGGTCGGTGATGCCTGTTGGCACATCGACGATAAACGCGACCATGCCAATCATCAGCAGCGGTGCTGATTCGCCTAGCGCTTGTGCCATACCGATAATGGTTCCGGTCAATATGCCTGGCATTGCCAATGGTAAGACGTGGTGCGTGATCGTCTGAATTTTAGAGGCACCAAGCGCCAACGCTGCGTCAGCGATAGACGGCGGAACAGATTTCAATGCGGCCCTTGATGCAATGATGATGGTGGGAAGCGTCATCAACGACAAGACAATTCCGCCGACGAGCGGAGCAGAGCGGGGCAAGTGGAAGAAGTTGATAAACACCGCCACACCGAGTAGACCATATACAATTGAAGGCACCGCGGCGAGGTTGTTGATGTTAACTTCGATGATATCGGTCAGTTTATTTTTAGGAGCGAACTCTTCCAAATAGACAGCAGCCGCGACCCCAATCGGAAAGGACAATACCAGCGTGACTATCAGTGTGTAGAAGCTGCCCATTATGGCGCCTTTTATTCCAGCAGCTTCAGGCTCACGTGAGTCACCGCGTTGAAAAAATAGCCAGTTAAATCGTGTTTCTATACGGTTCTCGGCTTTGAGTTCTTCTATTCGAGCTCGGGTGATCTCAGTCTGTTTGTCTTTTTTCTCGAGGGTGTAATCCGCCTGGCGAGCGAGTGCTGCGACTTCGTCATCTGCCAGTACCCAGAGACTGGCTGTGGTGTCGAGCAGTGTTGGGTCTGCTACTAGTGCATCTGCAACTTGGCGCGATGCATAGCTGCTGACGAATTGATAGAGCATGCGTTTTTCTTTGCGCTTAGTGACATCGGGAAATTGGGCGAGTAACGCTTTTTTAATACTCTTGTCATAGCGTGCACGACTAATTTCAATCGCGGTGGGCTCTTCCGGCAGACCCAGCGATTTTTTCTCTAGTGTTATATCAAGTTTGATATAGGTTGTCTGAAAAGCGGGCAGGCCTTTGGCGAATATCGATATCAACAGGAAAGCCAAAAAAGCCATGCTTATAGAAACAGCAGCTACGCCCATCAGTTTAAAGCGTCGCTCGCGAGCGTAACGTTTAGCCAAGCCTGCTTTGACTATGTCGGTGGTATTTCTTTTTGTAGTTGTATTATTCATGGTGTCTTACTCGTATTGCTCACGGTACTTGCGCACCACATGCAAAGCGATCACGTTGAGAACAAGGGTGGTAATAAAGAGCATCAAACCAAGTGCAAATGCTGCAAGTGTTTTAGCTGAGTCGAATTCTTGGTCGCCGGTTAGCAGCGTGACAATTTGCACCGTAACAGTGGTAACGGCTTCCAGTGGGTTGACGGTCATATTGGCGGCTAGTCCTGCGGCCATGACGACAATCATCGTCTCACCGATGGCGCGAGACGCAGCCAGCAACACACCACCCACAATGCCAGGCAAAGCCGCCGGTATAACTACCTGCCGGATTGTTTCTGATTTGGTTGCACCTAACCCGAGCGACCCGTCGCGCATAGTTTGCGGTACGGCATTGAGCACATCGTCGGACAGAGAAGACACAAAGGGAATTATCATCACACCCATCACAAGGCCAGCTGCAAGTGCGCTCTCTGAGGAAACCGACAGGCCAATGGATTCACCCCAGCCGCGCAACGCAGGTGCTACGGTAAGGGCGGCAAAAAAGCCATATACAACTGTGGGAATGCCCGCGAGTATTTCCATCGCAGGTTTAGCAAACGCGCGCACTTGTGGCTTGGCGTATTCAGTTAGGTAAATTGCTGACATCAGCCCTATCGGCACTGCCACAATCAGAGCGATAGCGCTGATTAACAGCGTGCCCAAAAACAAAGGGATAGCTCCAAACGAACCTTCTGAGGCAACTTGGTCTTCCCGGATTGAGGTCTGCGGGCTCCAGTGGGTGCCGAGCATAAATTCGCTGATGGGTACTTTGCCGAAAAACCGTACTGACTCAAACAACACGGAAAATACGATACCGACAGTGGTGAGTACGGCAACCGAAGCGCAAAGCAGCATGGCGATGCGCACAAAGCCTTCAACCTTAATACGAGCGCGGTAATTTGGGTTAACGCTCTTAAAAGCCCAGAGCACACCGACTACCGCAAGAATTATCGCAAGTGCGGATTTGATAAGTAGGCTGGTGCCTTGTAACGATTGCATGCGTGCAACCATACGGGCTTGCAGTGCGTCGTCGGGGCTGGCCTCTATCGAGCCCGCAGCAATATTTTGCACTTGATTGAGCAAAAGCGCCATTTGGTCTTCACCTTGGGCGACCAGGTCGGCAGGGGCAAGACCCAGAACTGAGCTATTGATTAGCGTGTTCTCAAAGGCACTCCAACAGGCTAACAATATCAGTGCAGGTACCAGCGCCCAGATACCGGCCAAATACCCATAATACAAGGGCAGAGAATGCAGTTTGGCAACGCCACCGTTTTTCAGTGCAATACTATACGCACGTTGTCTGGTGATAAAAAAACCAATCAGCGCGATAGCAAGAATAATCAGTAAGCTATTGGACAGCGGCATTAAACGTTTTTTCCTTTGGCAAAACGCCTCGACACAAAAGTGTGTCGAGGCGGGAATTCGTGCAAGAGTGAAGCAGATTTAGTCCATAGTCATCGGAGTTGCATTGGCGACGGCTGTCCCGATTTCACTGCGCTTTTCGTCGGACAGCGGGATCATACCTTTGTCCGTCAAATAGCCTTCTTCGCCCCAGGTGTCTTCGTGGGTGAATTCAGCTAAGTATTGCTCTAACCCAGGGATTTGACCCATGTGTGCTTTTTTGACATAAAAGTACAGAGGGCGTGAAACAGGATAACTACCGTCGGCAATTGTTTCAAAGGTGGGCTCTTGGCCGTCGATGATTGAGCCTTGCACCAAGTCTTCGTTTTCTTCCAAGAAGGAGTATCCAAAGATACCTAACGCGTTGCTATTGGCCGAAAGCTTTTGCACGATCAAGTTGTCGTTCTCGCCAGCTTCTACATAGTGGCCGTCCTCACGTACGCTGTGGCAACGTGCTTTAAAGGTGCTTTTATCGCTTGCCTTTAGATCTTTAACCCAGTCGACCTGTTTACATCCGCCTTCTAGAACCAGTTCAGCGAAAGCATCTCGCGTTCCCGAGGTGGGTGGTGGCCCAAGCACTTCAATTTTACTGGCGGGCAGGGTGTTGTTAACTTCACTCCACAGTGTGTAGGGGTTGGGTACAAAGGTCTCGCTGCCGTCTGGGTTTGGAATGTCTTTGGCTAGCGCCAGATACAAATCTGAAAGGCTTAGCGTCAGCTGATCGGCCTCTACGCTATTGGCGATAGCTATGCCGTCAAAGCCGATAAGCACTTCAACAATATCCACGACACCGTTGGCCTGACACTTGTCGAATTCGCTCTCTTTAATACGGCGAGAGGAGTTGGTGATATCCGGTGTATTGACACCTGCACCGCTACAAAAGAGTTTCATACCGCCGCCAGAACCGGTGGCCTCTATCTTTGGGGTCTTGAACTCACCTGACTGACCAAAGCGTTCGGCGACAACTGTGGCGAAGGGGTATACGGTAGATGAGCCGACGATTTCGATGTGGTTGCGACCAGCGGCATGGGTAACGGTAGTGCCGACAAATAACGCGGCGGCGATGGCGAATGCGGACTTGGACATTAAAATCTCTCTCAGTTTTAAACAGGTAACTGCAAGCGCTGAACAATTCTTTTTATCTGCCAGCAACAGCAGTTTAATAATCCAATATGACTTGTTTATGACAAATCATCGATTGTTTAGAGCTGTTAGCAGGTATGCCTTTAAGAAGTGGCGCGTTCAACACTGTAAAGGGCCAAAAACTCACTGCCTTCACCCTCGATACTGCTGATTTGTAGCTCTCCTCCGTGACGTTGAAGCACGTGTTTGACAATTGCTAATCCGAGTCCGGTGCCACCCGTAGCGCTGGAACGGCCAGGGTCTGCGCGATAAAAACGCTCGGTAAGATGAGGCAGGTGTTCGGCGGCGATACCTGGGCCGTTATCGCTTACTTTGAACGCCGGTCTGCCACTGGGCAGTCGTGACCATTCGACGTCGATTGTTGAGCCCGCTGGGGTATAGCGCAACGCATTATGTAGCAAGTTATGAATGACGCTTTGAAGTTCTGTTTGACGCCCTAGCAGTTGCAGGTTTTGATCGAGTGCGCATTGAACGTGATGCTCTGAAAAACGACCGGAGCCCAGCAATGTATCTACTTCGAGCTGAATCAGCTGCGCCATCTGAACCGGCGCACTATCGGCTAAACTTGGTGCGCTCTCCAATCGGGCCAGTGACAACAAATCCTGCACAATTGCTTGCATGCGGTTTGACTGCGCGGACACCTGCAGTAGTTGCTCACGCTGAACCTCGGTAAAATCGGGGTCGTCGAGCAGCAGCTCTAGGTGACCGTTGACCACTGTGAGCGGTGTGTGCAGTTCGTGTGAAACATTGGCGACAAAAGCCTGCCGAGTCTCTTGGTTATGTATTTGTTCACTGATGTCTTGAGCCAACAGCAGGCGGCTGCCAGCACCGTAAGCGGTTAGTCGTAAGCGCAGTGTATCGCCTGCATTGACAGGGCTGTCCATCTCGATTACTGGCTCGGGCAGCTCGTCATTGAGCAGCGTCAATAACATCGGATCACGCAATAGGTTGTCCACCCGCTGGCCGCGGTCTCGTTTGTTGTCTATTCCAAGGGTGTGCCGAGCGGCTTGGTTGCTGCCGATGATCGTGTTGTGCTCGTCCAGAATGAGCGCGGCATCGGGCAGTGCATCGGATGAATCGCTATACCAACGCAGCATGTCTAAGAGTTTACGGCGGCGACCTTCACTGGCTCGGCGTTCGCGTCGCATTTGGCTGTAAATCTCGGCCCATAATCCCGATTGTGCAGGTGGCGGCTTTGCGCCACCTTGTAACCAGTCCAGCAGTCGCGAGCCATGCCATATAGCATGCACCGCGAGTGCAATTCCCGTGAGTGCCAGCACCCAGGGCAGCTGATCGATAACCCATCCCACGATGGCGGCTATCACTAATATTGCTATCACGCGGTTGCGTTCGTCGATGACGGCTTTTTGCATGAATTATGTGCTTTGGTTCAGTGGTTGAGGTTTGCATGCGAAGGCATGAGGTATCTAGCCGGGGTGCTTCTCGGCGCTAAGTTTGTAGCCCGCACCGCGAACTGTTTGTACCAGCTTGTCGCAGCCGCTCGGCTTCAGTAGCTTTCGCAGTCTAAGGATGTGCACATCCACCGTGCGTTCCTCTAAAAAAGTATTGCGGCCCCAGACTTGGTCCAGCAACTGCGCGCGGCTGTAAACACGATCTGGGTGTTCCATCAAAAACTTCAGCAGGCGAAATTCACTGCCCTTGATCGCGAGATTTTTATCACTGATCTGCACAGTGTATGAGGCAGTGTCTAAGGTTATCGCTCCAATGCGCAGCGCTATGCCAGTGCCAAAGCCTTGGCTGCGACGCAGATGAGCTTTCACACGCGATATAAGCTCTCTTGGAGAAAAGGGTTTTGTCAGGTAGTCATCAGCCCCAGCGTCAAGACCTGTCACCACATCGGCCTCTGCGTCGCGAGCGGTCAGCAATACCACCGTCAGCTCACGCGTCAGCTCATCTTTTCGAAGGCGTCTTAGATAGCTGATCCCTGATTCACCGGGCATCATCCAATCCAGCAGAACCAAAGAGGGCAGTGCATTGGCAATGTGGGCATCGGCCAAGGAGGTATTGGCTGCCTCTAAAACGGTGAATCCTTCACGCGAGAGGGCCGTGTTCAACAACTGGCGTATAGCGGGTTCATCTTCGACAATTAGGATGGTGCTTTCCATTTTAACCAATGGCACTGCGCTATTTATGAGGGTTAAAAGTGTCGTCGAGAGCCGCTGCCAATACAAGGCCTTTGTGGCTTGAAATGCTACAGCTGTGTGACAAATGCGCAAAAAAGCTATCGATGGGTGATTGCCGTTGAGGCTCTGATAGTGTGTCGCGCCTGAAACTCTCGGCGGGCAACGGATGTCGAATGAAGTTCTTGCCTGTTGTCTTAGCTTGCCGCACAATAGGCGGTTCAATGGTAGGCCGTGTTGGTCCTCTCGCGACGATAAATGGTGAACCCCGTCAGGCCCGGAAGGGAGCAGCGGCAACCATCGACTCGGGCGCCGGGATGTGGCTGGCACGGTCGACCACCCGCATTTTTTGGTGGATTGCCCGAGCTAATTCGGCCGTCTACTGGTGTTTAGCGGCCTCCGAAGTAGACTTCAATCGGGCTGAGACCCACCCACTTAAAGACAAACGAGCCTCTATGAGTTACCAGGTCCTGGCGCGCAAATGGCGGCCTCGGAGCTTCCAAGAGATGGCGGGGCAAGAGCACGTGTTACGTGCCATGGTCAACGCCCTCGACAGTCAGCGCCTGCACCACGCCTATTTGTTTACGGGCACCCGCGGTGTCGGCAAAACCACCATCGCCCGCATTTTGGCAAAGTGCCTCAACTGCGAACAGGGTGTGAGCTCTACCCCCTGTGGTGAATGCCGCGCCTGTACAGAGATTGATCAAGGTCGCCACATGGACTTGATTGAAGTGGATGCCGCCTCCCGCACCAAAGTCGATGAGACCCGCGAACTGCTGGAGAACGTGCCCTATGCACCCAGCAGCGGACGCTTCAAAGTCTACCTCATCGATGAAGTGCACATGTTCACGAAGCATTCTTTTAATGCGCTGTTGAAGACGCTGGAAGAACCGCCGGAACACGTAAAATTTTTACTCGCCACGACCGATCCTCAGAAAATGCCAGTGACGGTGTTGTCGCGCTGTCTGCAGTTTAATCTCAAGCAAATCCCCGTGCCTGTCATTAGTGGCCACTTAAATAAAGTGCTGAGCGAGGAGGGCGTGCCCTTCGAGCCGTTGGCGCTCGATTTGGTGGCACGTGCTGGTGAGGGTTCCATGCGTGACGCCCTCAGTTTGCTTGATCAAGCGATAGCGTTTGGCGAAGGCGAGGTTGATGCGATAGGCGTGCAGAGCATGCTCGGTACTGTTTCCGAGGCACGTCGCCTTGAGCTGGTTGAGCATATTGCTGACGGTGATGGGCCGACATTGCTTGCCGCCGTTAGCAGTCTGGATGCTTTCGCCCCTGACTACGAAGCACTACTGGGCGATATGCTGAGTATTTTGCACGCAATGGCACTGGTGCAGACAGTGCCGGAAGTGGGCGATTTAACCATCGCTGATGCTGATCGCCTGCGTGCGCTGGCAGCCCGAGTGCCCGCTGCTGACGTACAGTTGTATTATCAAATAGCGCTTTTGGGTCGGCGCGATATGCCTTTGGTGCCCAATCCGCGCCAAGCCTTTGAAATGACGTTGCTGCGTATGATGGCTTTTCAGCCTGGTGCCGGCGGTGCCACGAGTGCGCCGCCGGTCGCGGCAGGTCAATCTCCCGCTCAACCCGCATCCACTGCAGCTTCTGTCGCGCCAGCAGCAGCGCAGAGCAGCGAAGGGCGCGTGTCTCTAAAAGAGCACTTGGCTCAAGCGCGACGCGACGGTGCCAACCGCCCGTCAGATGTGGCGGCACCCGTAACGCCTACTGCCGAGTCCTCAGCTGCAGATGCACCGGCTGAAACGGCTCCTGTTGTTGGGGCCTCAAAGAATACAAGTGCGGCACCGTCTGCTGAATTGACATCCTCTGCTCCTGCTCCTGCTCCTGCTCCTGCACCTAGCATGGCTAACGACGCGGCTATTAATCCAGACAATTGGTCTGAAGTGATAAAGGCGATGGGTGTGGCAGGTATGCTGCAACAATTGGCCGTGCACTGTGTGCCAACTGAGTGTACTGACAGCCTACTTCGGCTAACCCTGGTCGAGCAGTCTTCGCACTTGAACGCTCCAAGTTTTGTCAGCCGCTTAGAACAAGCGGTGCAAGCCTACACGGGTAACAATACCCGTCTCGTTATCGATGTAGGCGAAGTTAGCGCTGCTACTCCTGCACAGCAAGCAGAGCAAGCTATTGCTGATCGACAGGCGCAGGCTGAGAAATCAATTTACGATGATCCGTTAGTGCAGGATTTTCAGCGCCAGTTTGACGCGGAAGTACAAGCGGGAAGTATTCGTCCGCTCGATGAGCCACCAGAAGGCTACTACGAATAACTAGTTCGGCGAATCATTATTAGGTATTAATATTGTCACGGTGCATAGGCACGGTGAGATCAAAGAAGGAGACGAGCATGAAAGGTGGAATGGGTAACTTGATGAAGCAAGCGCAGAAGATGCAGCAAGACATGCAGCGCGTGCAAGAAGAAATTGCAGCCATGGAAGTCGATGGTGAGAGCGGTGGCGGACTTGTCAAAGTTACCATGACTGGCAAGCACGAAATTCGACGCGTCAACATCGACGACAGCCTCGTCGGTGATGATAAAGACATGCTGGAAGATCTTGTTGCGGCCGCGGTCAATGACGCAACACACAAGGTCGAGGCGGAAACGGCGAGTCGAATGGGCAATGTGACACAGGGCATGAATATCCCTGGTATGAAGATGCCTTTCTAGCGTGTCGCTGCTACCGCAAGCGCCAATGCGCCAGTCAATTGTGCATATTGCGTTAGTCGTGCACGACTACGACGAAGCTATTGCGTTTTACACTGGGGTGTTAAATTTCGAGCTTATCGAAGACACCTACCAGCCCGAACAGGACAAACGCTGGGTGGTCATTGCACCTCCAGGTTCCACAGGTGCCACATTGTTGTTGGCCAAGGCTTCAAAACCTGAGCAAGAAAAAGTGGTTGGCGCTCAGGGTGCGGGGCGTGTTTTTTTGTTTCTCAATACTGACGATTTTTGGCGTGACTACGAGCAGATGCGTGAGCGTGGTGTTCGCTTTGTTCGAGAGCCCGCTGAGCAACCTTACGGCTGGGTCGCAGTGTTTGAGGATTTATACGGCAATCGTTGGGATCTGCTTCAGCTAAACGCTGATCACCCCATGGCTAACCGATAGCGCGAAGCGCTCAGAGAGATATTTTAAATATGCGCGAGTCTTTGCTGGGCGAACTGATGGATCGCTTTTGTGTATTACCCGGCGTGGGTCCCAAATCGGCACAACGCATGGCGATGCATTTATTGCAACGCGAGAGATCTCGTGGCCTACAACTGGCACAGGTGATGGAACGCGCCATGCGAGAGATCGGAAACTGTGAGCGATGTCGAACGTTCACTGAATTAGCCATTTGCAACCGCTGCCAAGACGCCGAGCGTGATGGCTCTAAGTTGTGTATTGTCGAATCGCCCTCTGATGTGATGGCTATCGATCGTGCAACCGAATTTAAGGGCTTGTATTTTGTCTTGATGGGGCAGTTGTCACCCTTGGATGGTATTGGTCCGGCAGAATTGGGATTGGATGTGTTGCAGCAGCGCTTGAGTGCAACCGGTCTGGAGGAGCTAATTATCGCAACTTCTAGCACGGTAGAAGGCGAAACAACCGCGCACTATATAACTGAGATGGCTCGTGCGGTCCAGTTGCCAGTTACCCGGCTAGCGCAAGGTGTGCCTATGGGTGGGGAGTTGGAATTTTTAGACGGTGGCACACTGCAGCATGCTTTTAAGGGTCGCCAACAAGTCTGAACCGACTGGCCTTATCTGTGCCACTTTCCCCGCGTTGTGCCGTTACACGCCACCCAGTTTTTGTGATTGTTTATTCAATGCATTCTGTTTTATTAATCTAAAAAGTGGCTACATTAGTCATCAGAATCTGAAGCGATTAGGTCGCTTCCATTGACGTACACAGAAAACTGGTAATCGACTGCCTCGTCATTAAATGTTTCGTTGTCGCCAAGGTCAGTGTTGTCGATCAGAATACTGTAGTCACCTGCGGGCAGGTCGAAATTGACGTAGATGTTTTCGCCAAGACTCTGGGCAAGGTCAATGCCATAGTCAGCTTGGTAATTTTGATGGGTGCTCAGCGCGGATGCAGGCAAGGCTGCCACAGCATCTCGGTAACTGTCTAGCTGTACTTCGTCGACCAACCACGCATCAAACTGATGCGCCGATGGGTTGCTGACATAAATATAGACGACCGTCTGTTCCGTGATGCTAAAAGGCTCAAATTCGAAGTTGTTGAAGGCTGCGATTTTTGTGCCTACGTCTGGAATGCCCTCTGGTGCTGCGGCTTCCTCTGAATTCTCTTCTCCAGAACCCTCAGAAGTGCTTGAAGTGTCAACGGATGAGGCGTTGGCACCAAACGCCGAGCTGCCGCTTAGCGGTGAACTGGACTCGGTACACCCCACCATTGTGGCAGTGGCGAGTAATACCGTGGCGAAGACGGCAGTTTGCTTAGGTACGCAGAACATAAGGGCATCCATGACTTAATTAGTGATGCATTAAGCACATGGCGTTCCATCTCTTAGGTGTACCGTTGTTTCTTCACTCCACTGTCACACTTTTAGCCAAATTGCGCGGTTGATCCACGTCTTTTCCCAGTGCGTTGGCTACATGGTAGGCAAATAGCTGGAGCGCAACTGCCATCAAAACAGGATGCAGCGCGTCGTGGGTATCTGGGACTCGAACGATGTGACTGGCGAGCTTTTCGATACGTGGATCATTGGCATTAGTTATTACGACTATTGGACCGCGGCGCGCGTTAATCTCTGCCAGTGAGCTTATCGACTTATCTAATAGGTCATCGTTGGGGAGTGCAGCCACCGTAGGCATGTTTTCATCGATGAGGGCGAGCGGGCCGTGTTTTAGCTCGGATGTTGGGTAGGCTTCGGCGTGTAGGTAAGCGATTTCTTTTAACTTGAGCGCTCCCTCTAGCGCAATGGGGTGGGCGGCGGCGCGGCCAATAAAGAAAGCGCTCTTAGCGTTTTGGACCTGAGCAGCGACAGAGGCTATCTCTTCGCTTTGCGAAAGTACCTCTGTCACTTGAGCTGGCAACGCTTCTAGCGCTGAGATAATTTGACCGCCGGCTTCGGGTGATAGATCACGAATGCGGCCTAGATAGACCGCCAGCAAGGCAAGGCTTGCGACCATGCTGGTGTAGGCTTTGGTCGAAGCGACAGATATTTCAGGACCCGCGTGCATGTAAATACCGCCGTCGACCTCGCGCGCCAAGCTGCTGCCCACGACGTTATTGATGCCGATGACTTGTCCGCCTTTGCGTTGTATTTCGCGCGTGGCGGCCAGGGTGTCAAATGTTTCACCACTTTGGCTAACAACAACGTACAAAACATCGCGTTCGATAACAGGGTTGCGATATCTGAATTCAGCGGCTGGCTCTGCACTGGTGGATAGGCGAGCAAGGCTTTCGATCATGTGCGCCCCGCTTAAACCGGCATAATAGGCCGTGCCGCAGCCAAGAATTTTTACGGCGCGCACGTCTAAGAGTTCGCGAGCACTGACGTTTAAGCCGCCAAGTCGGACAGTGTTAAAGCGTTTATCAAGTCTGCCACCCAAGGTACGCGCAAGAGATTCGGGTTGCTCGAAAATCTCCTTAAGCATGTAATTGGGAAATTCTCCCCGTCCGGTCTCAGCGGTGTGCTCATCCAGTTGTGTTGTTTGAGGTTCTCTTAGTCCAGTATCGAGTGATCGCACTTGCATGCCTTTTGGTGTGATCAGCGCTACATCGCCGTCCAGCAGGTGGCTGACTTCTCGCGTGTGGCTGGCAAGCGCCGTCGTGTCGGAAGCAACGAGCATCTCGTTTTCGCCAATACCAATAACCACAGGGCTACCCGCCCGTGCTGCGACAAGCGTGTTCGGTTGCTCTGAATCAATAACAACTAGGCCATAAGTCCCTTGGATTATTTTTAGTGTATTACACACAGCGTCCAGCAGATTTTCTGCCGAATCGAGCTCGCGGCGAATCAGATGCGCCAGCACCTCGGAATCCGTCTCAGACAAAAACTCAACACCTTCGTTTGAAAGTCTGGTGCGCAGCTGGTCTGCATTTTCAATAATGCCATTATGAATAATTGCCACACGTTGATCGTTGCTGAGGTGAGGGTGCGCGTTAGCTTCGGTGGCTTCGCCGTGTGTCGCCCAGCGGGTGTGGCCCATGCCGCAAGTTCCTTTGATTGACTCAGGTTTGCGTGCTGCCAAGTTTTCTAACTTTCCCGCTGCTCTTAGGGCCTTGAGCTTGCTTCGATTCTGTACCACCACACCAGCGGAGTCATAACCGCGGTAGGCGAGGCGACGTAGGCCGTCCATCAAAATGGGAGCTGCTTGCTGGGTGCCTGTATAGGCGATGATGCCACACATAATATTTTTTCCTCTATCACACGGGTCAGATTTATCAGCCGTAGATCATCCGTCTGATCTGTCGTTCGCTGAGTTGCGCCGCGGGAAACCGACGCTGTTGCAGCTCCAAAAGGAGTTGCTGAAATATGTTTTTGTTGTTGTGTCCCTGGGATTGCAGTTCTAAGTGACGACGACGCACAAAGGCCTCAGTGGTCTCGCCGTAATAGGCGAGCACCTCCGCAACGAGATTGCGTGCTTCGTGGGCTGTGAGTCGGCTGCTGTAACACAAGTGTTGCAGTAGCTCTTCTGGGATTTGTTCTTGGGACATGTGGCTAATATAGGTATCAGGCAAGTTTTTGTTAAGTATATTGCCCGAAAAAGGGCAGGATATTTGAAAAAATACCCGAAGATGCCTTTTTTTTAGCCGTGTAGTCGCCTGTGCTAATAAATGGCTGGTTTCAAACCTAGTTAGGCTGTGCCTGGGATGTGCCCTAAGGAGCCTCAGAATAAGTCCGGTCATAAAGTCGGTGTGAAAAAATTGGACTTAGCAAGGCGCGAATCGACGGCAACTGTGGCGCTATTGGCTAGATGCGCAACGCGGCTGGGCCATATTTAGCGCGTCGACGGTGTGCGTATGACTTGATCTGAGGTTACCCAAGCTTATTGGATTGCATCAGTTCTTTGGGCGGGAGATATATACCCCGATTGATTACCTGAGGCCTTAAAACTGGAAGGTTTCTAACGCATACAATTGCAGTGACAGTCGATGCTAATATGCGGGTGTCATGTGCTTTGTCGAAACATTTTTTTAGAGATGATTTGCTAAGGATTCGAAATGGATGCGCTACTTGCTTGGACTGCACTCGTTGTTCCATCGGCTTTATGGGGAGTGCTGTGTGCACTTCGATTTAGATCGAAATTCACAGGTATCGCCGCCGCTGCGGTCCCTTGGTTCGTGTTGCTGTTGTTTATTCTTTTTAGCGAATATTATCTTCCCTATCAAGGAGGAGGTGCTTCCATGTGGCCCATTGCTCAGCTATTCGGAGGCACTGTTGCAGCGACTGTTGCTTACCAAGCATACAAGGTAAGTATGCGTTTTTTGGGCAAACGAACATAGCTAAATCATGCACAGGATAATTTTTAAATGCCAGATGATTTAGGGTTTTCTTTTAAAGTATATCGAGACGAGTTTCATCTGTTCCATCACGATAAAAAGGCTGTTGTCTTGCGTGGTGAACAAGCGAGGGAATTTAAAGAAGCGCTTGAACTCGGTGATTTTTCTGACTTACAGCAGCTGATGGCTCGGTTGACGGGTAACTTTAAAAGAGGCAATGAGCGACTAGCGAAGAACCACGTGAGAAATCGGAGGTTTTGATGGTGTATCGCTCATCGGCTAACGCGTGAAATTGTTCTCAGCAAAATGGTATTTACTCGATGAGCAGAAAGCTGGCGTCAGTGTTGTGACCCAAGCAATTGATGATTGTATTTCGAGCGTTAAAAGATGTTAAACACGATAATCAGATTTGCCGATTCAGCAGAGATACCGGCAATTGCTAGTCTTTGGTGGAAAAGTTGGCATGAGGCGCACGCGACGATTGTGCCTAACACCTTAGTGGAGCTGCGAACGTATGAATCTTTTTTGGATCGTGTTCACCAGAATCGGCCAATTCTTCGAGTTTGTGGCGACTTAGGATCGCCCACCGGTCTGTGTTATGTCGTGGACGAAGAGTTGCAACAGCTGTTTGTTTCAAGTGCTGCAAAAGGCACAGGTGCTGCAGCTGCGCTCATGACTGACGCCGAGTTTAGGCTGCGGGGAGCGGGTGTTAAAAAGGCTTGGTTGGCTTGTGCTATCGGAAACGCGAGGGCAGAACGCTTTTACCAAAAAAGTGGCTGGTGCAATGTCGGAAAAATGACTGAAAACTTAGATACACCATCGGGGGTCTTTCGATTGGAAACCTGGAGATTTGAAAAAGAGCTTTCGTGATTTTTTGTGCTGTATAGTCCATGACTTGATCGCGCAGCCCGCATTTGATCGTGTTAGATTATCACTTAGTATTGGGAACCTGATACTGCTCGTCGTGGTCTTAAAAAGTGATTGCAGTCAAGGTGTACGCCGGTGAATAAAATCCATCCTAAAAAACTATTGAACAGCAAATGGACAGCCTTACAGCCAGTTGCTAAACAACTGCACTTTATTGTTACTGATGTGGAATATGACGAAGATGGCAGCGTGCTGACTTGTATGATTGAGTCTGTGATGAGCAAAAATAAATTCCCTATTCAATGGCGAGACCTAAAAGATACTGCATGCTGGGCCCAAGGTTGGCAAAAAAATTGAGGCAATAGCTTGCTTGAATTTATTTGCGAAAAGTTTTTGTTTTTCGTTCATCATCGCACACTAACATTTATTTTCATTATTAAGGTCAGCTAAATACTGTGAAAAAATTGATTGCATTGTGTTGCTTGTTACTCGTCGGTTGTACTAGTTTGCCGGAGCAAGTGAAGCCAGTAGAAAACTTCGAGTTAGATCGCTATCTGGGTAAATGGTTTGAGATAGCGCGGCTTGACCATCGCTTCGAGCGCGGGCTGAGTAACGTTTCAGCAGAATATTCACTTCGCTCTGATGGCGGGGTATCTGTTCTTAATCGCGGTTATTCAGAAAAGAAGCAAAAGTGGCAAGACGCGCAGGGCAAGGCATATTTCGTTGACGCGAAAGACGAGGGTTTTCTTAAAGTATCTTTCTTTGGGCCTTTTTATGGCTCTTATGCCGTGTTTGAGTTGGACCAAGAAAACTATCAATACGCTTTTGTCTCTGGGCCTGATCTGGACTATCTGTGGTTTTTGTCTAGAACACCTACAGTTCAACCCGCGTTGATGGAACGCTTTATTGCAGCAGCCGCACAGCGCGGATTCAACACAGATAATTTAATATTTGTGGATCAAAGCGAGTAGCTTCGGCAGTACAAACACTGCCTGAACATTGGCCGTACTCTGGCCGTCACTTTTAACCGTGGTTGAATCCTATGAAGCTCAATAAATCTGACATCGATGCTCTGGATGATCGTTTCCGAGTGCTGTTCATCAATTCTCTGTCGGGTTTTAAAAGCGCCAACATGGTGGGAACGGCCAATGGAAATGGCAAAAGTAATTTGTCGATTGTTTCGTCCGTGGTGCACCTAGGTGCCAATCCCGCTTTGGTGGGAATGGTGATGCGACCCCATACGGTCCCGCGCGGTACATTGGAGAATATCCTGAGCACGGGTGTGTATACGCTAAATCATGTACATACCGGTATTTTTGAGCTAGCGCATCAAAGCTCAGCACGCTATCCAGACGATGTATCCGAGTTCGATGAGACCGGTTTGACTGAACAGTGGCAAGAAAAATTTGCCGCGCCATTCGTGCAGCAGTCCCGTATTAAGTTGGGCTTGGAGTTTCGTGAGCAACACGCCTTTGACATCAACCGCACCACTTTTGTCATTGGTGAAATAGTCAGTATTGAACTTCCCGACAACATCGTTGCAGAAGATGGTTATATCTCGCTTGAACGAGCAGAATCAGTTGCGGTTAGCAGCTTAGATACCTATCACCAGACTCAACTACTTGGCCACCTGAGCTACGCAAAACCTGACCGAGCCGTCACTCGGTTCTCTCGCGATGGCGTGCAATCGAGTTCAATTTTAGCGACACGTTCTGGTGATCAACAACGAATGCCTCAAAGTGCGTTAGTCGTAGGGGCCAGTGGCGGGATTGGCCAAGCTTACTGTCAGCGCCTGTTAGAATTGAATCCGCAGATGCAGTTGGTTCGTCTGGCGCGAGATATTGATAAGCTATCGACACTCAAAGGCGACGTGACTGATATCACGATAGATCTGGCATGCGATGAGAGTATTGACGCGGCTCTACAGAAGCTTGCGCCAGCGCTTCAATTCGACTGGGTGTTTGTTGCCACAGGTTGGTTGCATGATCAAAACACCAAACCGGAAAAAACCTTCAAAAGCCTAGGTCGAGAACATCTGCATTTCGCTTTTGATGTCAATGCGGTCGGGCCGGCGTTGTTGCTCAAGCAGCTGATGTTGCGAGCGGATAAAAAATATCCCATGACGGTGGGCATCCTTTCGGCGCGAGTCGGTAGTATCAGCGACAATAGACTCGGTGGTTGGCATGCCTACCGTACCAGCAAAGCAGCACTGCATATGTTGATAAAAAACTTCGCCATCGAATGCAGAAATACTCGGCGACCCGTCAAGGTAGTGGGCTTGCAGCCCGGCACAACTGACACAGCTTTATCCGCGCCTTTTCAAAAGGGGTTAACTGAGCAGCAGTTAAACAAGCCTGACTATATTGCCGACCAATTGATCAAAGTCATGCGTGTCATTAAGCCTGAGGACAGCGGCAATCTTTTTGACTTTGAAGGCTTACCGTTTGAGCCTTAGCTGAGCTTGATTGCTTTGAACTCGTACTTCTAGGCCATGGATAAAGATTAAAAATGCAGACTAATTATCAACAGATCATCGATGACATTACGTCTGAGCTAGAGACCTTAGACAACCCGGGTAGAGTTGCATCCTACATTCCCGAACTGGCGGGCGTTGATGCCAATAAGCTTGGCGTGCACCTGATGACGGTTGGTGGTAATCGCTATAGTTGGGGGAACAGCGAGGAAAAGTTCTCGATACAGAGCGTTTCAAAAGTTTTGTCTTTGACCTTTGCGCTGCAGGTTATGGGTGAGAATCTATGGACACGCGTTGGCGTTGAGCCCTCTGGCACCGCGTTTAATTCTCTCGTGCAACTCGAGTATGAGCAGGGTTTCCCGCGAAATCCCTTAATAAATGCAGGTGCTATTGTTGTTTGTGATGCGCTAATCACCCAATTAGCTAACCCGAAAAAAGACATACTCAATTTTGTTCGAGAAATATCGGGTCATAAAAAAATAGACTACTGTCCTCGTGTGTTTGAATCGGAAAAGAGAACAGGCTTTAAAAATTATTCCTTGGCCAATCTCTGCAAAGGATTTGGTAATCTAAACAATGATGTCGATACCGTGTTGGATGTTTATTTCCATCTTTGCTCCATTGAGATGACGTGCAGTGAATTGGCTCAGACATTTCTATTCCTAGCTAATGAGGGCAAATGCCCTGTTACTGAGAAGCAGGTGGTGAGTTCACAGCGGGCCAGAAGAATAAACTCGATCATGCAAATGTGCGGTTTTTACGATGAAGCAGGTGAGTTTGCTTTCCGCGTGGGTTTGCCAGGAAAAAGCGGGGTAGGTGGCGGGATTGCGGCGGTGCACCCCGGTAAATATAGCATTGCTGTGTGGAGTCCTAAACTCAACGAAAAAGGTAATTCCTACCAAGGTATTAAGGTACTGGAAGCTGTCACAACGCGCACGCAGTCTTCGATATTTTGAATCAAAGTCTGTCGCGTCAAAGTGTGTTCTATTGGGTAATCGTCGGTGCTTCACTGACCTAGCGTTTGAACAAATTCTGCAACGATTGACAGGGCTATTTCTGCCGGAGAACGCGCCCCGATATTGAGGCCGGCAGGCCCTTTCAAGCGCGCTATTGAATCATCACTTAAATGCATTTCTCTCAGTAATTCACAGCGCCGCTGGTGGCTCTGTGGGCTGCCTAATGCTGCGAGATACACGGCATCGGTTTTGAGCAATTGGGCTAATATCGTAGGTTCCCAATCGTGGTCGTGGAAGAGCAGGACGGCGCCACTCCACCGGTCAAGCTTGGGTGCTTTAAAGTCGTTAGGGTGTTTAAGCAATTGTATGCTGCGGCAAAATGGAAGTGCTGCATCCAAGTCATCTTGCTCGGGTGAGATACTTTGCACAGCGATCTCACATTGACTGGCAATAGCGGCCAAACTAGACAATGCAGGCCCGCGACCGGCGACTACTAGAAGCCGCTCTGGCGCATAGCGCAAGATGGCCTCAGGTTTCTCGGCACCACCTGCGTGCACCCATTGCAAATTATCTGGTCGAAGAGCCCAGGTGACAGGTTTTCGCTGAGATAGTTGTTGGCGGGTTCGGTCGACAAGGTTTTTGTCGTGATTGACGGCGATATGGATATCAATTCCTGCGCCGCAAGGTAGTTGTAGATCTATCCAAGGTGAGCCCTTGCCATAGCGTAACAAGCGAGACTGTTTAGCTTGCAGTGCTTCTAAAGCTTGTTCCGTAATAGCAGCTTCAATGCACCCACTCGAAAGCACACCGCTGCGTGTGCCATCTGCATCGATAAACATTTGAGAGCCCACAGGCCGTGGTGATGAGCCTTCTGTTGCCACGAGCGTGACCAGTGCACCCTCTTGATGGCGATCAATGGTTTGGGCAAGCGTGTTGAGTATCTCTAAATTTGAAGTATTCATGTTTAATTAGCCGTATGCCATTGTCTAGGGAACCCGAGATCAAGTCATGCTCGCACCGACGACGCGCCAAATTCGGCCCAGTCGCGTTGAAAGTCTAGCCAATAGCACCACACTTGCCGTCGATTCGCGCCTTATTGGGTCCAACTTTTTCACGCAGACGTCATTGACTAGACTTAATCTGAGGCTCCTTAGGAAGGCAAATTATTTTTTCCAAGGCCCCAGTGCTAAGGCTACTGCGGTTACTCCACCGTAGCAAACTACTGCTGCTGCGACACACCATAACAGTATGTGTGGTGATGTTTCATCGGTTGAAAACCAAAATACCGCAGTAACAATAGCGAGTCGTAAAGCGGCTCCAGCAACAGGGTAGATCAGTGTGTTCAACCCTTGGCTCGCAAAATACAAGCCTAGTCCAAGCGAAAAAAAGGCGTAGGTCGGTCCCATCACACGCGGTTAGCTCTCACACATTGCGGCTGTTTCGGCCCCGTCCGCCATTAGTTGGCACCACAAACCAGGCCAAATGGAGAACACAACACCTATCAAACCGACTAGCACAGCATTGGCGAATATGCCGCGCCAAGCTATCGACAAGGCCTCTCTGCGTCTGCCGGCACCTACGTATGCCCCGACTAGTGTATCAGTGCTCCACCGATACCAAAGATAACTGGCACCATCAATAATTCTAGTCGCACAGATAAACCGTACCCGGCGAGCCAATGCAAACCGAGACGGGCAAACAGTGCCGTGGCGACCAATGAATAGATGATGGTCATTACCGATTGACTGGCGGCGAGCAAGCCTTGGCGCAAAACAGCACCCAAAACACTGGGGTTAAAAGCCGATAGATGGATATCGATAGGGCGTTGCCCGTAGAGGTAAAGCACAACGATACAGATCAGTCCAACAATAAAGCTTAAGGCCATCGCTTGCCCTGCGCTTTGCATGACTAGTTCTTGCGATGCAGAAGGTGCAGGTAACAACAAGTAGGCCCAGAATGTGTAACTGATGACGGTGACCGACATTGCCCAAGCGGGCCGCTTTAAATCACCCGTGCCCCGCAGCACTGAACAGAGCATGTTCATGAGCCAGTAGACAGGTTGAGCCATGAAAACCCACCAAGCGTATCGCTCGGCAACTTGGAGGAGATCATTATCGAGGCCTGCCCACCTATAGATATGATGACCCCAGTTAATCACTAGAAAAGCCATGATACTACCGCCGATGAGAGCAATAATAATTGCTGATGCCAGTAGCGCGCTGGCTCTTTGCCCGTCGCCACTCCCCATAGCGCGCGCTACTGAGCCACTGATGGCTCCGCCAATAGCCCCCGCAGAGAACATGCCTTGTAAAATAAACTATGGAAGTACCACCGCGACTGCCGCTAAAATTTCAGCGCCGTAACGGCTGAGAAAATGCGCTTCGACCACCTGCAATGAAGACATCACCACGGCGCCAATCACGCCGGGAATAGCGAGACGTAAAAGGGTTGGAGCCCAAGGCTTGTCGAGTAGAAGGGAGGGGTTGGACAAGAAAGTCTCCAATAATATTTAGCTTTTTTCGTTCACCGAATTTTTCCACACGGCGCCAAAAATTCAGTTAATACTAAACGGTGCGAGCATAATTTGATCTGAGATTCCCTGGTGCTCTGATTGAAAGAACAAACAGTTCCCTTGCAGGCGAAGTACCATGATGCCTCTATGCTAGCTCAATGTCACAGCAAATCGACTTATTCAGCACTGCTATTTTTCAGTTTCCAGTAATTTTTCCATCACATTGTTTTCAAGCATTTGACCACGAACTTCCACACGCTGTGTTTTATTGACTGAAAAGCCAAAGTGAAGGTAGAAAGGTTTGGCGGTGATGCTGACATGGGAGTGCAGTCTTTTAATGCCGCGGACACGTGCTTGAACAATTATATGTTGCATCATAAATCTGCCCACACCCCGACCTTGGTGCTCGTGATGACAAAAAAAGTGATCAATGAGACCGTCGTCTTGTAAATCAGTGTATCCCACTATTTGCCGATCAATTTCCGCGACAAACGGGTTGATCGACTGCATTTCTTCTAGCCAACGCGTTGGGTTTATGTCGTCAGGTGCCCAGGCTTTTAACTCATCGTCGGAGTAATCGCGTCGATTAATCGTTCGAATAGTGTTAAAAAAAAGCTGCCGCAATTGTGGTGCGTCCCCTTCGCGGAAGTTTCTTATGCTGATCATGGGTGGCTCGATCTTTCGGATACTTAAGGCCTACGCCGCAGTTTTACGGGTTTAGGGCTGCGGAATAGTGTAATGGCTTGTGCTAGCAAATTGAATCCGCCAGCAGAATGCTGGCGAACATTGTTTTAGGACTAAGCTGTTTCTGCTGGTGTTGAGTTAACAGCGCGGGCTTTTAAAGGATCGGCCAATCTTTCGCTCATCTCTAGCAGCAAGGTTTCAGTTGTTTCCCAGTTGATGCAAGCATCTGTGATTGATACGCCGTAGGTGAGGTCGGCAGGGTTAGCCAGCTTTTGATTACCTGCCTGCAAATGACTCTCTAGCATAAGGCCTAAGATTGACTGATTGCCTGCGACGATCTGGTCGGCAGCATCTCTTGCAACCACTGGCTGAAATTCATGGTTTTTGTGGGAATTGCCGTGGCTACAATCGACGATCAATTTTGCGTCAAGCTTGGCTTTCTTTAACTCTTCTTCCACAGCGGCAATGTGACCGGCTTCGTAGTTCGGCTCTTTTCCGCCACGTAAAATGATATGTCCGTGTGGGTTTCCACGAGTTTCTAGTACAGACACCTTTCCATTTTCATCAATGCCCATGAAACGGTGTGGTGATGCAGCCGATTGCCAAGCATTGATGGCAATTTGCAAACTACCGTCAGTGCCATTTTTAAAGCCTACAGGTGTTGACAAGCCGCTGGACATTTCACGGTGAGTCTGTGACTCAGACGTGCGAGCACCGATGGCGGACCAGCTGAATAGATCACCGAGGTATTGAGGGGAGATAGGGTCCAGCGCTTCAGTGGCCGTTGGCAAATCCATTTCTGCAAAGGCGGTTAATAGCGCTCGCGCTTGTTTGAGGCCTTTCTCGAGCTTGAAGCTGTCGTCCATATCGGGATCGTTGACATAGCCCTTCCAGCCTACGGTAGTGCGTGGTTTCTCAAAGTACACGCGCATCACCAGCAACAGGTTGTCTTGCACTTTTTCACTCAGCGCCTTTAAGCGCTTGGCATACTCAATCGCAGCATCGGTGTCGTGAATGGAGCAAGGTCCTGAAATAACCATCAGACGATGATCGTTACCGTCCAAGATATCTCGCACAGCCTGTCGACCTTTAGCCACGTTGTTGGCAGCAGCGTCGCTCAACGGATGCTGCGCGTGCAATTCGGCGGGGGTAAGCAGTGGAGTGCAGGCCGCAATGCGGGTGTTTTCGAGCGTGTAGTTTGCCATGTGTCTTGTTCTATACGTCGGTCATCAAAAAGGAATTCAAGATTACCGCATTTTATGACTTAGTTGATCGCAAAATTGGCGAAATATAGGCTTTTAGTGCGCTATTTGTCTTCGCACATTCTTGATTCGACAACAAGCCAGGCTTATTGATAGGTTTTGGTGCGCTTTTCAAACGCTTCACAGGCTGGTGTGGTGCCGCTGCCCAGTGCCTCTAAACCACTACAACTGAGCGAGGACATAGAATCTAAGCACGCTTGAGCTTGCTCTTTTAATAACTTGTCGTCAGGCATGGCGGTAAAGCTGCTGTGCATGGCTTGGCAGGCTTCTTCGCTCATTTGCTCGACCATCTTTTTCATGGCTGCGGAGACAGGCTTTTCCGATTCGACCTGCGCAAATGTACAAGCTTTCATTGTGTTGCATAAAGCCTGCACAGAGGCGTGCACCGATTCGCTCAGTGGCTCATCAGCGATAGTCTGGTGTGTCCATAACACAAGTAAAAGGTAGGCGATGGGGTGCAACTTCGACATAAAAATGTTTCTCATCTAAAACTGATTTTGCACATGGTCACCGCTGGTGATAGTGCATTTCCGTTTAACTACGCATACGGCTTGTTCGGCCAATACTTTTTGGCACTGGAGTTTCGATGCTTTTATCTGCAATCTAGTCGCGTACTTTGGAGTTAGTGATGACTATCAGCATACCGCGAAATTCGCTCGACCAACCTGTAGGGCATTCTGTCTTAGACTGGCAGCCTTGTGAACGCCCCGCAGACACTCCGATGCAAGGGCGCTATTGTAGCCTTGTTCGCACGGATGTGCTTGCCCACGGAGAGGCACTTTTTGAGGCGTTTGCCCGTGATACCGAGCACGGCAATTGGACCTATTTGCCTTATGGTCCTTTCGACAACGTCCATGATTTTGCCGATTGGTTGAGTGGTGCAAGCGCGTCGGCCGATCCACTTTTTCATACTATATTGGACGCTCGGAGACAGCCGGTGGGATTGGCCAGCTATCTCCGACTAGAGCCCAGAGTTGGCACAATTGAAGTCGGGCATTTGCATTTTTCCCCGCTGATGCAACGCACGCCGGTGGCAACGGAAGCCATGTACTTGATGATGGAACGGGTTTTTGATGAATTGGGGTATCGTCGATACGAGTGGAAATGTGACGCGTTAAATGCGCCCAGCTGCGCTGCGGCCCTACGGTTTGGGTTTGTGCCTGAAGGTATTTTTCGACAAGCCACTGTTTATAAAAATCGAAATCGCGACACGGCTTGGTATTCAATCATCGACAGTGAATGGCCAGCGATAAAACGAATGATGCAAACATGGTTAAGCCCAGAGAATTTTGATCAGCAAGGGAAGCAGTTGCGTCGTTTAAGCAGTTGCCGAGACATGTTGCTGGCCTAATAATGTACAGCAGTGGAAATGAATAACGAAGGAGTTCGAATGCCGCATCTATTTGTCTACGGTACCTTGATGTGTGATGACATCATGTTCGAAGTGAGCGGCGAGATGCTGAGCAGCGAGCCGGTCACACTGGACGATCACAGTTGCCGGGCCGTGATTCAGCAGCCTTTTCCGGCACTGATATCTTGTCCGGGAGAAAGCGTTAATGGTTTGCTTTTTCGCGATGTCAGCAAGGCGGTTTGGCAGCGATTGGATCGTTTTGAAGGCGTGATGTACCAACGCAATGAAGTGAACGTCTACTCGCCGTCCGGTGAGAATTTCAGTGCACTCAGCTATATGCCAGTGCCCGAGTACATGGCGAATGTCAGTGATACCCGGTGGGATTATAATCAATTTATTGCCAGTGGCCGGGTACGTTTTGAAAGTGGCTATTTTGGCTACGACGCGCTTTAGATTGCATCGTGCATTTGGCTAAACCCAGGTCAGTGTATTGACCAAAAACTCTTTAAACACCGTTATACGATAGTAGGAATATCTCGATGGATCTCACACAGTTACCCCGCGATTTACCGGTGCCTCAGGACGACGGAGCGGCAGATCACCTCGTGGGTTTGCGACTACCGGCAATGACGTTAAAAGCCACCGATGGAACAAGTATCTCTTTGGGAGACATGATCGGTCGCGTTGTGGTGTACATCTACCCGATGACCGGGCGGCCTGACACACCGCTGCCAGACAATTGGGATGATATTCCCGGAGCGCGGGGTTGCACGCCTCAATCCTGCGGATTCAAAGATCACCACGCCGAGTTGTCTGCACTAGATAGCAAGGTATATGGTCTGAGTAGTCAAAGCACGTCCTACCAGCAAGAGGCTAAAAATCGCTTAGAATTGCCCTTTGAACTCCTCAGCGATCAGGCATTGCAGCTGGCAGAAAATCTGCGATTACCGACCTTTGAAGCAGCGGGGCAACAGTTGTTCCGACGAATCACATTGGTCGTCTTAGATGGGAAAATTCAAAAGGTGTTTTATCCTGTTTTTCCGCCTGGGGAAAATGCCGGCGACGTAGTGGCTTGGATAAATAAAAATCCCTAGCTTTCTCAACAAACTTGAGAAAGCAGGGAAAGCTCAGAGCTGTGCCGAGCAATCAGCACCACGCTGAATGTCTAAGACATCAATGCAGAGTAGGAGTTATTGTTTGGACGGGAAACTCAGGTAGTGCACTGCTGTGATACTCGGAATAGCACGTAAGGCTTCTAATTCTTCTTGGGACACAACAGCATCAACTTCCAGCAAGGCGATTGCGCTCGGTTTGTCATTACGCCTCCCAAGGTGCAGGTTCGCTATGTTGATACCTTTGTTGCCAGCCATTGTGCCAATAGCGCCGACAACACCAGGCGTGTCATCGTTTGTGATGTAAAGCATATGCTCACCCAGTTCTGACTCGAGCGAAATGCCTTTCACATCAATAACACGTGGCTTGTTGCCAATCAGCGTGCCTGCGATGGCGCGTTGCATTTTTTCGGTTTCCACTTCTACAGTAATGCGGCATTGATACTCATCGTTGCCATCTT
The DNA here is from genome assembly GCA_937965695.1 of uncultured Granulosicoccaceae bacterium. GTDB lineage: Bacteria > Pseudomonadota > Gammaproteobacteria > CALCKW01 > CALCKW01 > CALCKW01. Next base: position 58,554 of record CALCKW010000049.1, on the reverse strand, counting down.
TCTTTGCAGCGACGACGGTAATATCTCGCTCACGCGCAATTTCACGCGCATTTACAGTGTTCACCGTCTCACTGTGATGGCTTAGAAGGGACTTTAGTACTTCGGTGGTCAGTGGCTCGGTGTTGTAGTTTGCTACATCTCCAGCGTAGGTGACGGTCATTTTTTTGATCGGGTCGTTGGTCAGTTGACCGACAAATGAACCGAGCTGCTCGGTGAGATTTAAGTACGGTTTGAGTTGCCGCGCTTCCTCTGCGCTGAGGTTTGGAGCATTTAGCGCATTGGTGATTGCACCAGTTAGAAGGTAGTTGCTCATCTGTTCCGCGACTTGTACGGCAACTTTTTCTTGTGCTTCCGAGGTAGCAGCACCAAGGTGCGGCGTACATATGACGTTTGGCATACCGAACAAAATATTTTCTTTTGCAGGCTCTTCGGCAAATACGTCTAAAGCCGCTCCCCGAATATGGCCTGAGTCTAATGCTACCTTTAACGCTAGCTCGTCGACCAACCCGCCGCGTGCACAGTTGATTAAAAGCGCGCCTTTTTTCATCTTGTTTAAAGCGGTTGCGTCGATGATGTTCGCCGTATCCGGTGTTTTAGGGACATGCAGGGAGATGATGTCACTGCGTTGCAGTAGATCATCCAGTTCAACCTTGGTGACACCTAAGGTTTCTGCACGTTCTTGTGTGAGAAACGGATCATAAGCCAGAACATGTAGACCAAAACCCAAAGCCTTCGAAGCCACAATTGAACCGATATTGCCGGCGCCAATGATTCCTAGCTGCTTGCCTGTGATCTCGGTGCCCATGAACCTAGACTTTTCCCACTTGCCTTCGTGGGTTGACTGGCTTGCTTGCGGAATGTGTCGGGCTAATGAGAGCATCATGGCCATGGCGTGCTCGGCTGTGGTGATCGCGTTTCCAAACGGTGTGTTCATCACCACAACACCATTGGCTGTGCAGTTAGGCACATCAACGTTGTCGACACCAATACCAGCGCGACCCACGACTTTTAGGTTTTTGGCATTAGCCAATAGTTCAGGCGTTACCTTGGTGGCAGAGCGTATCGCAAGGCCATCAAAATCTCCAATGGTATCGAGGAGCTCTTCGACTGAAAGTTTGGATGATTGCACGACTTCAATGCCGCGATCCTCAAAAACGGTGACAGCCAGTGAAGACATAGAGTCAGATATGAGTACGCGTGGTTTAGACATTGTGCACCTCGGCAGAAAGAATGGTTGATTCGAATCGATAGAATGCCCAGTCGAGCCAGGCGGTTAGGGCTTCAACATCACTGGCTTCTACGGTGGCTCCTCCCCAAACCCGAAAACCGGGAGGTGCGCTTCGGTAGTTGGCTATATCAAATGCCACGCCTTCTTCAGCAAGCCAGCCCGCCATCGTTTTAACGGCTGCTTGCTGATCTTTGAGGTCGAGTTGCTGAAAAGAAGCGGCTGTGATTTGCAGGCACATCGATGTACTTGATCGTGTGTCGAGCTCGTCGGCTAACCAATCGGCCCACTGACTTGATGTAACCCACTTATCCATGGCAGAAAAATTTGCGCTCGATCGACCGTGCAATCCAGGCAGACCACCAATGCGGTCGGCCCAATCAAGCGCTGAGTGCAGGTCGGCGACAGCGAGCATGCTAGGTGTGTTTATTGTTGCACCCGTAAAAATGCCTTCAATCAAACACTCTTTTTTGGTCAAGGTGAATATTTTTGGCAAAGCGCGAGGGGCGGGCACTGATTCCAAACGCTCAATGGCACGGGGGCTCAAGGCCAACATGCCGTGCGCTGCTTCGCCACCCAAGGCTTTTTGCCAGGACCACGTCAATACGTCGACTTTGCTGTAGTCAATCGGCATGGCATAGGCTGCAGATGTAGCGTCACACAAGACCAGCCCAGTGCGATCATCGGCAATCCAATCGAGATGAGGCACTCTGACGCCGCTTGTCGTGCCATTAAAAACAAAAACTATGTCGTTTTCACTGGAGGCTGCATCGAGGTTTGGCAGTTTCCCGTAGTCGGCTTCATGCACGTTTAAGCTAGGTATATCGAGGTTTGCTAAATCTTTTGCCCAGTCGGCTGAAAAGCTTTCCCACACCATTGCATCAACCGGTTTGCACCCAAGCAAAGACCACATAGCCATTTCAAAAGCGCCGGTATCTGAAGCGGGCACAATGCCGATTTTCCAGTCGCTGGGTAGCTCGAGCAGGGCCGCTGAGCGGTCTATAGCTGATTTCAGGGAGGCTTTGGGGTTGGTGGCGCGATGGCTGCGGCCGAGGTGTTCAGTGTTGAGTGCGGAAATGTCCCAGCCAGGGTGCTTTCTGCACGGGCCGGAGGAAAAGCGAGCGTCGGCAGGACGCACGTGTGGCTTCTCTGCGAAGCCGATAGCGATATCGTTCACGGTATAATCTCTAATTATTTAGTGGTTTGCTCCACCAGGCACGCGTAGATTATTACGATACAGCTGAGTATGCAACTGCTGGATTGGTGTGCGATTTCTTTTTGGTTTAGCCGGAACCGTTTTAGTGTTTCGGTCGAAACAGCGCGAAGTAGATTTTTTCAGTGCGTTTTGAGGATTTCCCTGTCATTTCATTGCAATCATAGAGATGCAATATTTATAACTGGCAGGGCGCTTAGGAGTTTAAAAAATATGATAGAAAAACAGGCTGTGTGGTGTTTTTTAGGTGATCAAGAGAGCTTCAGACTGAGTCTAAGATTTATATTTACGCACCAAAGAAACCATCCGTTTACGGTATTTCGCGAAAAATCCCAAGCTTGTACTGATCTACCCTAGTGTTATTTAGGTTTGATGGTAATCAGTACTTCGCCAACTTTGAAGCCGAACTTTCGCATAACTGCACGATTGATCAAAATATCGTCGTTGAGAAACATCCAATCTTCAAAGTCAACCGCCAGGGTTGAGCCTTTGTAGGGAATATTCAACTCATATTTCCAAAGCATTGTATTTCCCTTGCTAACGCCAATTGCCTTGCCGCTGACATCGTCTGCTTCACCTTCGTATTTGCCATCTCCCAATCGTTTGATTTTCCATACTCTTTGATTTTCCTCTCCATCATTGAAGACGAAATCCTCTCGGAGAGTGAGCAGCTCGTTTTTTTCGTCCCACGTGCCTTCTAGGTCAACGTTGAAATGACGAGTAGCGTTTCCAGAACGGTCAAAAAGAATGCCCGTGGCAACGGTGTCGCCCCTGAGGAAATCTTCGATGGCGAATGTTTGAGATGTAGTCTCAGCGTCGTCAATGGTTAAGCTTGTGCAAGCGGTCAACCAAAAAATACAGCTAAACAATAAGGTGAAACAAATACGGCGAGCGGCTGTCATTAGTATGTCTCCTAATGCTAAAAGTTAATGAGCTGCTCACGCAGTTTCGGTTCGGATGTTTTTGGCGATAACCAAATGTTGATAAAACCTTCGGAAAAATCCGTATTACTGATCCCACCGAGAGGTGCTCCGTTGTATGAAAACCTATTTTTCTTGTTTTTATCGATTTCAAAAAGCAGGGTATCTCCCTTGCGAATGTCAGGCCACAAGGTGCTCAGCTGTTCAAACCAGACTTCACTGTCTGGGTGTTCAAAACCGATATGTTGCATTTGCTCTTTTGTCGCTTTGACAAGCGCTTTCGATTTTATTTTTCGGTGATAGACGATTTCGAGCGCTTGCGGAAACTTATCAGGCTTGTATAAGCCATCTTCGCTGTACAAAGTGACACTGTATATTCTCAGGAAAGTCCACCGCATCTCCCCCTGACCGACTATTTGCAAATTCTCAACAGCAGAAGCATTGCTGAATAGCGAGAAAAATATTAGTAGCTTTAGAATCCGGCTAATCAAAATTTTGGCCTTTAAGCGTCAGGCCACGTACGTAAAAAAGTAAAGGTAGAGCAACGGCCCAGACAGCAAACAATATTACACCTGAGGTGATCCTGTCTGAATACAACTGAAGTACGTCAAATGAAGTTGCGGCTTGATAAGTCAGGCAACCAAATACTGCACCTAGCAGAGCCTGTGGTACTAACCCTATTGAAGCTAGCCAGTGCAAGCTATTGCCAAAAGTGAAGGCAAAAATAACCCAGAGTACGGGAAGCCAGAGTGGCATTGGGTAGGCAGAACTGTAGTCGATTAAACCAGTGCTGATCATAGTGACTTCGAGCACCAAACCCGCTAGCGTAACGATCAGAGCTGGTAATAGTTGTGAGATTACAGTTGAACTGGCGAAAAGCTGGATCACAAGAAAAATCACTACCCAAGGAAATGCTTGGTCGTGCAGAATTGCGCAGCTAAACCAAGCAAATTGCAAGCACAGTGCATCAATGATTAGTGATCGCTTCATGAACTATCCGTACTTAGGTCTGTTGGCTAATATGTGCGCGGTGCTTATGCCACCTTCCAAAAATCCGCCTTCGCAATATTGGAAATAGAATTGCCATAAACGATAAAAGGAAGTGGAGCGCCCCTGTCTTTCAACCTCGTTTTTAGAAGCCCGAAGGCCCTCGGACCAGTGCCTCAGCGTCTTTGCATAGTGCGGCCCGATGTCGTAGACATCGGAGATTTGCAGTGAAGTTTTGTTTTTCATGCAGGTGCTAATCGCGTTGATACTGGGCAAAAAACCACCCGGAAAAACGAAGCGTTGAATGAAATCTACCTGCTTGCGATATCGATCATATCGTTGATCAGCAATAGTGATCGATTGTATAAGTAGTCGGCCACCGGGATGCAGTAACGATTCACATTTTTTGAAATAGGTAGACAAATATCGATGCCCAACGGCTTCGATCATCTCTACTGATACCAGCTTATCGTATTGACCTTCCAGATCGCGATAGTCCTGCTTGAGTAACGTGATTTGATCTTCTAGGCCCGCCTCTTTTATGCGCGCTTCTGCGTAGTCGTGTTGCCGTTCCGAGATAGTTGTAGTGGTGACCTTAACGCCGTATTTCTGTGCCGCATAGATAGCAAAACTGCCCCAGCCCGTACCTATCTCAAGAAGGTGCTCACCTGTTTGCAGGTCTAAGCGCTGGCAGATTGTTTCAAATTTACGCAATTGTGCGCTGTAGAGATCGTTGTCACTCTCTGCGAATATTCCGCAGGAATAGGTCATTGATTCATCCAGGAACAGCTTATAAAACTCGTTGCCCACGTCGTAATGAGCAAGAATATTTTCTTTAGACCCTTTTTTTGAATTGCGTTTGAAAAAATTGTTGAGTCGTAGGCCCCATTGTGTGGGTGCCGATATTAGATGGTCGATGCGATCAAGCATAGCCATGTTGCGAACCAGCAGCTGAACCAGTTGTGCTAGTGCAGGCGTGTCCCAGTGTCCTTCCATATAACTCTCCCCAGCCCCGACTGTGCCGTGAAAGAGTGCTTGGTTGTAGAACGATTGATCGTGGACCATTATCTCAGCGTGTAGCGGGAGAGTGCTGTCGCCAAACCTGTAAGTGTCGTCTCCGTCGACAACCGTTAGACATCCGTGTTGCAGTTTTCCGAACAGTCCTAACAGTAATTTTTTGGCAAGTCTCGGTTTTACTTGCTTCCGGACAATGCTGGAACTACTTGTTTGAAGCTGCATTTGAGCTGTCCTTAGTAGAATAGGGAACATAGGGTATGCGTTTTAGCCAGATTCTTAGCGCTTGCCAGTAAATGCTGCTTAGAATTCGAAAACTCATGGCGGGAATTTGTATTAGGGTCTTTTTTAACTCGACGTTATTTAAAGCGTATTTTGTCATCACCAGTGTCGCGTCGAATAACTTGGCGTCATTGTGATTTTCAATGTGCAGGCAAAGTTTATTGTTAGGCTCGGGTATGCGCCAGAGATAAGCCATGTCTAAAGACATAAAAGGCGATACATGAAACTCTTTAGGGGTGTTTTTTTTAGGTTCTGTGTCGACCAAATAATAGTGTCGTTTGTTCCAAGGAGTGTTACTGACCTCGGCGACAACGTATTTCAGCTCATCTTGTTGATCGTAACAATAAAAGAAATTCACAGGGCTGAAATAGAAACCCAAACAACGCACCTGGCCGAGCAAGTAGACAGGACCATCGTCGTCCTCGCCGCCCAGATCTTGCACTTTTTGCCAGACCGCAGCACGGGTTGTGCCTTGTTTGGGATCAAGGTAATCACTGGCATTGAAACGCAGTGCCGCAAATTTAGTGGTGGAGAACCAAGGCTTAAGTTTGCTCAACGGTTCTGGCGCAGAAATTTCATCTAGATCCAGCCAGAGAAAAAATATGTTGTATTTGAACTCATGGAGGGCGGGAGAGAAACGCCTGTGTCTTACCCAGCCTCTGTAAATTGCGCTATTCATGCAGGCTTCCAACGTGAACAGACCTCTTCAGCGCTGCGAACACCATCTTCGTGAAAGCCGTTGTACCAGTAGGCTCCACAGAAATGAATTTTGTCCACACCACAAATTTGCTGGCGCTTTGTCTGTGCCTCTACCATGGGTGCGCTGAACACCGGGTGACTGTAGTTGAAGCGTTTTAAAATAAGATCTTCTCGCACCGCCGAACTGTTGTTGAGTGTAACATTAAACAGCGGAGCTTCCTTTGGCAGCCTTTGTAATATATTCATGTTGTAAGTCACTGCGGCAGCTGCGTCGCGCCGCTCACTGCAGTGATAATTCCAGCTGGCATGTGCTCTTGGTATTGGGGGTAGTAAGTTGGGATCGCTGTGGAGCAGCACTTCGTTGCTGCTATAAGTGATTGCACCCAACACTTGCTGCTCAGCTGCTGATGGGTCTTCAATCATTTCTAGTGCTTGGTCACTGTGGCAAGCAAGAATCACCTCGTCGAAATGATGTTCACCGGAGGATGTCAGTAACGTGACGCCAGCGGTATTTCTGGAGACCTTTTCAATTGGTGTCGCCAGGTGCAGTTTTGCAGAGCAGCGCTGTAATAACTTTTCTACATAACACTTGGAACCGCCCTTAATGGAAAACCATTGCGGTCGTTTATTGACATCAAGCAAACCATGGTTGTAAAAAAAATTAATGAAAAATTTCAGCGGCATTTCTTCTATATCTTGCAAGCTAGAAGACCAAATTGCGGCACCCATTGGCAGGATATAGTTTTGTGAAAAAAAAGCAGAGTATCTCTCACTGCGTAGAAATTCACCCAATGCAATATTGTTTTGATAGTCGTTTTTCGCCTGTCGACTTTTACAGTCGGCATTGAAACGCAATATTTCTTTAACAAATAACCAGAACCTTGGGCTCACGAGATTGCGTCTCTGACAGAAGAGACTGTTAATAGTGTTGCCATTGTAAATGAGGTTTTGATCTGGGTTGTGGACACTAAAACTCATTTCGGTATCTTGATAACCAACATCTAAGTCTTTCAGCAAAGCACGAAACCGCGGATAAGTGCGGTCGTTAAATACTATAAAGCCGGTGTCAATAGCGTATGTTTTATCCTCTGTGTCCACGTTCACGGTCGCAGTGTGCCCGCCGGCGTAATCGTTGGCTTCAAACAACTCTACCTCGTGCTCTTTGCTAAGGTGGTGCGCACAAACAAGCCCTGATATCCCCGCTCCAACGATGGCTATTCTGCTCATGGCTGACGCAATCTGGTGGCGATAGCCGTCGGAATGGGCTCAGGTAACAGACCGAGCAATCCAAGTACAGCATTAAAGAGCCGCGGTGTGGTGACCGTGGATTTACGTTTTTCTAGCCCTGCACGGATATCCTGCGACGCCTTTTCTGCGCTGATCATGCCTGGCATGCTAAAAGTGTTTTTTGCGGTGAGAGGCGTGTCTACAAATCCCGGTTGGATTAGACTGACCGAGATGTTCTCCTTTTTAAGATCTACCCTTAGTGAGGCGGCTAAATACGCGACTGCTGCCTTACTGGCGCCATAAGCCTCCGCTCTGGAGAAGGGCAGTAATGTGGCTGATGAACCCATCAACGCAAGCTGGCCTCCGTGGTTGAGATGTTTTAGAAAAGCTTCGAGGCAATGCGCCATACCGATAACGTTTGCCTTCATCACTCGAGTCAGCAGCGCTGAGTCGAAATTGATTGGGTCGTCGATGTACTCACAGTTGCCGGCATTGAGAATGATCAAATCTACAGGTGCTTCAATCTTTGCCGCAGCAGCTATCGTCTGTTGCAAGTCTTCGATATCAAATATTAAAGTCTCAGTAGCTTGAGTTTCGCGAAGGCGATCGGCATTACGTCCACAGGCAATGGTTTGCCAACCATCTGCTTGATAGTCTCTTGCCAATTGCAGGCCGATTCCAGAACTCGCACCGGTGATCAACACACGTTTTCCGTTCAACTGACAGCCCTTTTTTTAATCCAGCGAATGGCAGCACCTAATATGGGGAGGTGCTCGTACAACACCTGTCCCATATCGACATAATCTCGATGATAGCTAACGGTGTCCGAGAGTCGCAAGTGGCTGGCTCCTTGCACAACAATTTCTTGACCGCCTCGGAGTTTGCTGTGCGAAAAACGCATGTCCCAAACGATCCAAGCATTTTGGTGCTGTTGGTGGGCCTCTTTTACGATGAACTGACAGTGGTCAAGATTGGTGTACTGATCTTGAAAGTAAGCAATCAGCGGATCTATTCCTTTCAACTGGTGCAGACTGTCTTCAAACTCTACATCCTGGCTGTAGACATTGCGTAACGACTCTAAGTTGCTTTTATTCAACTGTTGGTAAACGTCGACAAATTTGTTGAGCAAGATCTCGCTCATGTGGCACCTTTCTCTCAATTGTTCTGATGGTATAGACACAGCATTCTTAACTTTACTGGAGATCATGTGAATCTAACGTGAAGAGTATGTTTTCTTTTTCTTTGAGGCAATGTGGCTGAATTTACTGTATTTTTTGTACAAATCAAATTGGACTAATCCGAATGTTTTTTCGCCGGACAGAACAGCCACAATCAGCATCTCGAACGGGTATTCAGTCCAAATTGGGCCGAGTCTTAAGGCTTCAGCTGCTATTTATCAGCATAACCACCGCTTTGGGGGTCTATGCGGCTGCCATTGTCGTGGAAAAAGTGATGATTGGTACAGCGCTGAGTAAAGAAGCTTCGCACTATTGGGAACAATTGGAAAAAAATCCCGATCACCCCTTGCCCAACACAGGCAATTTACGCGGTTATAGTTCCATTGCCACTGGCGTTAATCGCATTCCCGCTGTATTAGCCGATTCGCCGGATGGGCAATCTCGAGCCAGTTTCGATGGACACAATTCCATTGTCTTCGTTGAAGAGCGAGCAGGCCGTCGTCTGTTGTTGGTGTTTGACGAACAGAGTGTCAGGAAACTGGCGTTTTGGTTTGGCATCGTGCCTTTGAGCCTCACGTTAGTGGCAATATATCTCTCCGCTTGGTTTGTTTATCACCAGTCCAATAAGACATTGTCGCCGTTGATGTCGCTAGCTCAAAAGATGCGCAGCTTTAGTTTTGATTCGAATCGCCTTGAAACCTTGAGCTACGAAAATTGGAGTGGCCCGCAGGTCGATGATGAAGTGCGAGTGCTCGCGGATTCCCTGCGAGACTTTACTGAGCGTTTAAAAAATCAATTGGTGCGAGAGCGGGCTTTTAGCCGAGACGTTAGTCATGAGTTGCGCACACCGCTATCCGTGATCCGTGGATCCTTAGAGCTGCTCGAGAAACAAGGAAATCTCGATGAAGCTCAAGCTCGCGTCGTTGATCGTATGCAGACTACCTCGCGAGACATGTTATCTTTGATAGAGGTGCTTTTAGTTTTGGCGCAAGCGCAACACGAGGACAGTAAATCAAACGAGTTGACCGATGTGAACACGCTGGCTCCATTGCTTATTTCTCAAATTGAGATAAGCCACAATGCTGACCAGCACGTGCATATAAGCTTAGAACAGCAGAGCAAATTACAAGTGCAGGCGCCTGCGCAAGTAGTGGGAATGGTCGTGGCGAATCTTCTGCGTAACGCCTGCCATTACACGGTTTCTGGTGATGTGGTGGTGAAAATACATGAGCACGGTGTTCGTGTTAGCGACACCGGGGCGGGTATGCAAGCGAGTGAGGTGCAGCGGCTCCAGCAACCCTTTCAACGCAACTCCGACAATAACACTGGCTATGGTTTAGGTTTGGATATCGTGCGTCGACTATGCGATAGCTACGGCTGGACTTTGGCCATCGAGAGTAGCCAAGGGCAGGGCACAAAGGTAGATATTAAGATGCTGGATTGAGCAAGCGCAGCCCAACACCCTTTACGGTTTCTATCATGGGCGTTTCAAAGGGTTGATCCACTTGTTTACGCAGATTGTAAACATGGCTTCGCAAGGCGTCGGTGTCCGGTGGCTCCGAGCCCCACAATTCTTGATGTAAGGCCTCACGAGTCACAACCTTGGGTGCGTCACGCATGAGCAAACTCAGAATACTAAACGCCGTTGGGGAGAGATCAATTTGCTGTCCCTCGCGCCAAGCTTGACGGCTACTGATGTCCAAGCTTAAGTCTCCAACGATCAATTTTTTTGAAACAACCTCTGCACGATGGCGCTTGATCATGGTTCGCAATCTAGCGACTAACTCTTTTTGTTCAAACGGCTTGATGAGGTAGTCATCTGCCCCGTGGGCGAAGCCATCCAGTTTGTCGTCCAGTTGGTCTCGCGCTGTCAACATAATCACTGGTGTGTCGATTTGTAAATCCTCTCGCAGTGCTTTGCAAATTGAGAGGCCATCTAGGGATGGCAGCATGAGATCCAAAATTATTGCATCAAAGTGATTGTCGCGAGCAAGGCCTAGTCCCTGTAAACCATCAGCGGCATAGTCAACTTCAAAGTTTTCCAAAGCCAAGTAGTCAATCAATGTTTGAGCTAGCATCTGGTGGTCTTCGACCAGCAGAACCATGAGCTTTCGGTCTTTGTTTTTAGTGTTTGAAGTCGTTTCCATCTGTACTGGCTCGGTCGCGATTGGGAGAAAATAGATCTACTGACCATACGGAGGGTCAGCCGATGGCGCAACTCTGAATGAAGAGATAAACTGATGATAGATTCCCTAATCCCAATATGTTGAAATCATTGAAGCCCACTGTTAGCGGTAAAAGAATAATCGGACTTGATGTGGCGAGAGCACTTGCGCTGTTTGGCATGGTGATCGTCAACTTTAAAATTGCACAAGGCGCAGTTTCAGGTAGTGATTCCCTCAAGTGGTTTGCCAGTATATTTGAAGGGAGAGCATCAGCACTCTTTGTGATTCTAGCGGGAATCGGAGTGAGCATTATCAGCAGGTCGGCGCTGGAGTCGCGACATGCTTCTGATATTTCAAACGCCAGGAAAAATTTGATAAAACGCGGTTTGCTTTTGGTGATAGTCGGTCTGGCTTTTTCGCTAGTTTGGCCAGCGGATATTCTGCATTTTTATGGTTTCTACTTTCTCTTGGCCGCGATGGTTTTTACTTGGGGTAGTCGGTCGCTGTTGTGGCTCTGCGTTTTTGTAGCCTATGCGTTTCCTGTGTTGTTATTGGTCTTTGACTATGCGGAAGGATGGGACTGGGACACCTTGCATTATCACGGTTTCTGGACCCCCAGTGGTATGTTCAGGCATATTCTGTTTAATGGCTTTCATCCCGTTATACCGTGGAGCGCGTTCTTGATTTTTGGTCTGTGGTTAGGGCGACAAAATCTCGGTGTGGGCGCGCAACGGCAAAAGCTATTTATCACGGCTTTACTTCTATGGATTTGCACCGAATCTGTTTTTAACTGGTTTAGACCAGTGTTTTTTAACGCGGGTGCTTGGGGCTTGCACGCTGGCGAAATAGATTTTCTGTTTTCTACCGAAATCATACCTCCCATGCCGCAATACCTTCTCGCCGCAGGCAGTTTGGCAGCGATGATTATTATTTTTTGCCTCTATGTCAGCGAGCGTTTAACTGATACCAAGCTGATACGTTATTTGTCCGATACGGGGCAAATGGCACTCAGTCTCTATATTCTGCACGTGATATTTGGCATGGGCTTGATGGAAGCCACTGGTACTTTGCATGATCAGAGTATTGAATTTTCACTTTTTTGCTCACTTGCCTACTGTGCGTTCTCCCTTATCTTTAGTGTTTTTTGGATGAAACATGTCGAACAAGGGCCTATGGAATGGATTTTTAGACGTCTAATTCGGTTTTAGAGCAGCGCTAAAAAGTCTCAATATTTAGTAATGGCTGAACTGTTAAATTACATTTTGATGGGTTTCCAAGTAGTGCGCTCTGCGGTGCATATAAGTGTTGCGGTACTCCAGCTACCCAAGCGGGCTCTCGCAATTCCTGAAGCGGAAAACCCTTGTATTGTAGTAATAAAGTATCACTATCAAACGCCGCAAACCCTAGCTTAAGCCGTAAAGGAAAAACTAGGATGGCCATACGTTTCACACTGCGCCGTGCATTTCTGGTGCCTGCATTTTTGTTCTCTAGTGTTTGTTTTTCAGCACCTGCTTACGACGCGGCAAAACTCTTTGATCTGTCGGGTAACCGAGGTCACTACGCCTTTGTCTTTGAACAGATGCCAGAGGCTGTGCTGGACGCTGAGTTAGAGTCAGAAGAAGTATCAGAACCATATGTCGATCAGTTTAACAGTGCGGCCTTAGAGGCCCTAGAGGCACTCACCTTTGAAGACAAGCTTTTTGTAGGGGAGTGGTTTGAGACTCCGCTGGGTAAAAAAATGGCCTTTGCACATGCCAATCCCAAATCTTATCTTCTAGCTGATGCGGCTAAATCGGTCGCAATTGAAGCACAGCGAAAAGCGCTGATCTACGACATCGTAGATCGTGCTGAGCTCGTTGATATCAGTTTGCGTATTGGTTTGGAGATGGCTAAAAGCATGGTCGTAGCGGTGAATACCGTTGAGAACAAAGATCTGCATCGGTCGATAGAAGACGTCGAACTGATGCAGACCAAGCACAAAGAGCAATTTGCAGCCGCTTTTCGAGAGCACCACGTCGATCAACTGACTATCGCTTACAAAGCGTTCAATGAGGACGAACTCCAGCAGGTAGCGACCTTCGTTGGACGTGAATCCTACCTCAGGTTTTCAAATGCTGTTCACGATGCCTTTATCGATGTCGCGGCGGTCGCGTTTTATTTCCAAGGACTAGACTATGCGGACTCTATCGATGAGAGAACGGCCAATGTTTCTGTAGGGGATTCATTAAACGACGAAGGCTAGTGTCATCGAAAAACCAGAGAAAAAACGACCTAGTCGTTGTTGGTCAATCGAGAAAATTTGATCGCAATCAGAATGGGCAGTCCGCATTGGACTGCCTTTTTTTTATGGACGATTTCTCAATGGACAAACGCGTCTAAGGCCTTTGCGTCAAAAGCACCGCTGTGCACTCTAACTAAGTTGCCATCGGCATCTAACAATGCGGTAAAAGGCAGGGCGGTGATGTCATTGCCCCAATCTACCATCAGCTCTGTGGCGTAGCTGGTGCCGACTGCTACTGGTAATTCTAAAGGGTGTTTCTCTAGAAACTCATTGACATGCGCTAAGGTGTCGATTGCGACAGCTAGCACTTCTAGGGTGTCGGTATTGTCTTTAGCATAAGACTCTAGTAACGGTAGCTCCTCTACGCAGGGTGCACACCAGCTGGCCCAAAAATTTACCAGCTTGAGTTTGCCGCTGCCGGCGGTTACATCGACAGCTTCTCCAGCCAAATCACTGGCGTATACTTTTGCTGTTTGCGCGGGCAACGGGGCATTTTTCTGTGATATCAAAAAACCTGCGACGGCGGCAACAATAGCGATGAAAACAATGACAGGGCGCTGCATCACTGCACTCCAAATAAAAACAGTAGTGTAGCGTTCTTAGTCTTTAAAATTCAGGAAAAATTCCAATTTTAGTTGCTTGTTTGCAGCAATTTATCGTTGAACTTCTTGGTTGTTCTTTTGTCTTTAGGGCGCATTCAGTACTCGGATTGGGGCGCTGAACCATGCCTGCAGGAGACAAGCATGGTTTTTTTAGCCGGTGCCTATTTGACGCTCAAATGTTTTACTGTTCAGTATCAAGGCTTTGTTCATCCAATAGTTCTATCCAATGCACCACAGGTATTTCGGTTGCTGTCTCTATGTGCATTAAACATCCAATATTCGCGCTCACTATGATGTCAGGCCTGCCTGCTTCTAAGGCGTCAATTTTGTTCTCGAGCAATTGCTGAGATAAATCTTTTTGTAAAATAGAATAGGTGCCAGCAGAGCCGCAACAAAGGTGCTTGTCGGCCACAGGGGTCAAATCAAACCCTAGTTCTTTTAGTTGGTTTTCAACGATGTCAGGCAACTGTTGGCCGTGTTGCAAGCTGCAAGGCGGATGATAAGCGACGAGGCCGTGTTTTTTACTGTCGACTTTGAGTGGGCTGAGATCTTCTGCTGCGATAATTTGAGAGATATCTCTGCACAGCTCAGACACACGTGCTGCTTTATCGGCATAGTCAGATTCCCCGGCCAGCAGCTTCCCATAGTCTTGAACCTGTGCTCCGCAGCCACTAGCGGTCATTACGATTGCCTCGACGCCTGATTCTATATGAGGCCACCATGCATCGATATTGCGCCGCATGTTTGTCAGTCCACCTTCTTGATCGTTGAGATGATGGCGAACGGCGCCGCAGCATCCCGCTTCAGGTGCGGTAATTAAGCTTATGCCAAGTTTATCGAGCACACGAGCGGTGGCAGCGTTGGTTCGTGGTTGCGCACCGGGTTGTACGCAGCCGGCGAGAACGAGCATTTTTCTAGTGTGCTTGGGCAAAGGCCAAGTGCCAGGTGTACGCCAAGGGGGTACATGGCTCTTTAGAGCGGCAGGCATTACTGGTCTGAACAATTGGCCGAGGCGCAGCGCCGGGGTCATGAGTTTAGGATTTGACACAAAGGTCCGCAGTGCCCACCGCAGCGCTCTTTGTGGTGCACTTCGCGGTAGTTGTTTTTCAACAAGCCCACGACCTAAATCGAGCAGGTCATGGTACTGCACGCCACTGGGGCAAGTCGTTTCACAAGATCGACAAGTTAAGCAACGATCTAAATGCAGCTGGATGCTGTCGCTTGCAGGCTCACCTTCCAAAACAGACTTAATCTGGTAAATGCGCCCGCGCGGACTGTCCAGCTCGTCACCGAGCAGATTGTAGGTAGGGCATGTGGCTAGGCAAAAACCACAATGCACGCATTTGCGTAATATGCTCTCAGCGTGTTTACCGGCTTCGGTTTCGCGAAGGCCAGGTTCTATAGAAATCTGCATGTACTTACCACTCCGCCGATATGCGGCCAGGATTAAACAGCCCGTCAGGGTCAAAGCTGGCTTTGATTCTCTGGTGTAACGGGATTAAGCTCGCGTCGAGATCTTGAAAAACATCGATGCTACCTGCATCGCGAAACAATTCAGCGTGACCACCGGCCTCGCGACACTTACTTTGAATAAGTGGAGCATCCGCATCGCTGAGAAGCCAGCGCTGGCAGCCGCCCCAATCGAGTAGCTGCCGTCCTGATAGGTCTATTGGAGGTGTACCCGACGGCAGTGAGAGACGCCACAATGGCCTTGGGTCATTGAAGAAAGGTAACTGGTGTTCGCGTAATTCACGCCAGCGAACATCTGCTCTGGCTAATGTCTCACCGCCGAGTGTTTTGCATACAGCCGCGACGTTTTGCTTACTGCCTGACAAGCGTGTGAATGCACGGCCTTCGGCATAACACCACGCGGTTACTGGCAGGTAGCGACTGCGCAGTCTATCGATTTGAGTCAGCGCCTCGCTCTCGGTTGTTTCGTGTACGAGTGTGTGTTGTGTTGCTGCTGCAGGTAAAACTTTCATCGAGGCCTCGAGCAGAACACCCAAAGTGCCGAAGGCTCCCACCATCAATCTCGACGTGTCGTAGCCAGCAACGTTTTTCATCACTTCACCACCAAAACGCAATACCTGTCCCTTGCCGTTAAGCAATTGCAAGCCAAGAATATGATCTCTAGCCGAGCCTTCATAAGGGCGAGATGGACCCGAGAGACCGCAGGCCAGAGTCCCACCGAGTGTCGCGTCTGAACCGAAAGCAGGGGGCTCAAAGGGAAGAACCTGATGGTTAGCTTCCAATAAAGCATTAATCTCTGAGAGCGGAGTACCTGTACGAACCGTGAGCACCAGCTCCGCTGGTTGGTAGTTGATCACACCTGTGTGACCTCCGACCTCGAGTAGTTGTGCTTCAGGGCGTTGTTGCCGTCCGTAAAAGGACTTACTGTTCCCGCCACGAATTTCCAATTTCTGTTTTTCGGCGCTGGCGTGCAAAACTTGCTGTTGCAGCTGACTGCTCAAATCTTGATCGGTCATTAGAAGCGCTCCAACTCAGGGTGCGGGACTTCTCCGCCATGTACATGAAGCGCACCAAACTCAGCACAGCGTTGCAGTGTTGGAATTGCTTTACCCGGGTTGAGCAATCCGTCGGGATCGAATGCGGCTTTAAGTGCGTGAAATTGAGTGATTTCATCACGGCCGAATTGCACACACATTTGGTTTATTTTTTCCATGCCGACACCGTGTTCGCCCGTTATGGTGCCGCCCACTTCTACGCACAGTTCTAAAATTTTCCCACCCATTTCTTCCGTCTTCGCCAATTGGCCCTCTACAGACGCATCAAACAGGATTAAAGGGTGCAGGTTGCCGTCTCCTGCGTGGAAAACGTTCGCGATTTCTAATTCGTATTCTTCTGACAATTCGCGCATCCTATTTAAAACGAAGGCCAGCTTTGATCGTGGGATAGTGCCATCCATGCAGTAATAATCTGGAGATATTCTACCCACTGCTGGAAAGGCTGATTTTCGGCCTTTCCACAGTTTTGAGCGCTCTGTTTCATCGGCTGCCACGCGGTGTTGCGTAGCACCTCCGGCCTCAACAAGTGCAATCACTTGCGCCATCTGTTCTTCAACTTCCTCGGCAGAGCCGTCTAACTCACACAGGAACAGTGCTTGGGCATCTGTCGGGTAGCCACATTTTGCAAAGGCATCTGCTGCAACAATGGCCGCGTTGTCCATCATCTCTAAACCAGCGGGGATGATACCCGCGGCTATAATTTCTGCGACTGTGTCGCCCGCTTTTTGCACGTCGTCAAAAGCGGCTAACAGGACTTTGGCAACTGGCGGCGCAGGCAATAGCTTAACGGTCACCTCAACGACCACTGCAAGCAACCCCTCGGATCCGTGCATCAGTGCCAGCAAGTCGAAGCCCGGGGTGTCTAGAGAGCTTCCACCTATTGTCAATAAATCGCCGTCAATAGTCACGACTTTCACTTGCACAACGTTGTGCACGGTCAAACCATACTTGAGGCAGTGAACGCCTCCCGCATTCTCAGCGACGTTACCGCCAATCGAACAGGCTATTTGAGATGATGGGTCAGGGGCGTAATAGAGTCCGTGGGGTGCTGCAGCTTCGGAAATGGCCAAATTGCGTACCCCTGGCTGCACCACGGCGAGGGTGTTGTCAGCGTCGATATGCAAAATTTTGTTGAACTTACTGAGGCCTAAAGTCAGCCCATCAGGTCGTGGCAGCGCACCGCCCGAAAGGCCGGTACCTGCACCGCGAGCAACGACAGGAATCTTCATATCTCGGCAAATCTGCAGTATTGCTTGTATCTGATCAACAGTCTCAGGCAAAGCCACCACCGATGGTCGTCTCCTATAGACCGCTAGGCCGTCGCTCTCAAAGGGGCGTAATTGGTTTTCTTCGGTGTACAAGCAATGCACGGGCAAAAGGGGCGTCAGTGCTTCTATAAAGCGAGCGCGTAGAGCGGGATCCATTGGATCGACGTGATTATCCAAACTCATGATGCAAGTGTTCCGGA
This sequence comes from uncultured Granulosicoccaceae bacterium, assembly GCA_937965695.1. GTDB lineage: Bacteria > Pseudomonadota > Gammaproteobacteria > CALCKW01 > CALCKW01 > CALCKW01. Next base: position 40,768 of record CALCKW010000049.1, on the reverse strand, counting down.
AAGGGTGCTTTTAAAGGTTGAAGGATAACATTTTGGCGAGAAGCTCGTCGCAAGTGTTGTTGACCCGTGGTTGATTCCAAAGCCCGACTGAGATTGGGCTAACTATCTGTAGTCATTGACGTTATTAACTTGCGTGTACTTTGTAAAGCCTGTTTTGCCCGCCCGCAGCTTATGGGTTGTTGACAGGGGGATAAGCTAAGTTGGACTAGTACTTGCTTTGTTTTGTGTTTAAGCCGCATAAGGCTACTTTGTAGGGAGCCCGGATTTTTTGCCGAAGCTCTCTCAACAGACCTCGTCCAGAGATTTAATAGATGTTTCAACGCAAAAAGAGGGTTTTAACGGCCATAGCCGTTATCTTGTTGTTCGGTATGTTGGGGACAAGCTTCGCCAGTTTCTTGGTCTCCAGAGAAGCGATTCGCAATCAGCTCACCGACAGCACCTTACCGCTTGTGGGTAACACTATCTATTCTGAAATTCAGCGTGATCTTCTGCGACCTGTTTTTATATCTTCTGTGATGGCAAGCAATACTTTTGTGCATGATTGGGTTGCTAGCGGTGAGCGAAACATTAATGATATGTCGCGATATTTGGGAAAAATCCAAGCCGAATATGAAGCCTTCACGGTGTTTTTCGCCTCAGAAAAAACACGTAATTATTATCACCCTACTGGCTTGCTGCAAACAATGAGTGCTGCAGACCCAAAAGACGGCTGGTATTTTCGATTTCGCGAAAAAGGGGCTGATTTTGAATTAAATGTTGATCAGGATGCTGCGAACCAGAATAAATTAGCTGTTTTTGTCAATTTCCGCATGCTGGATCGACAAGGGAAATTCATCGGAGCGATAGGTGTTGGGCTCGCCATTGAATCCGTCAGCGAAATAATCCAAAACTACAGTAAGACTTTTAATCGAGTTATATATTTTGTCGATAAGGCTGGTCATATCCAACTTGGCTCAGAACCCCATGGTAACGCTAGCCGTATTCAGGACGTCGAAGGATTATCCCAACTATCTAAAGAAATATTGGATGGCGGGCAACAGGCAAAAAACTACTTTAACGGTGAGGACAAGGTTTTTCTCAACAGCCGTTATATCGAAGAACTTGATTGGTTTTTGATGGTTGAGCAACGCGAGCAAGCGATGCTAGCCCCAATATTTCATACCTTGTTGTATAACTTGCTTACAAGTTTAGCGATTGCTTTGTTGGTTTTGGGTCTAGCGCATAGAGTATTGTTTCCCTACCATCGAGATCTGGAAAACCGAGCTCACCTAGACGGTTTAACAGGCGCTTATAATCGCCGTGCATTTGAGGCCTTTGCTTCAGACGCGATGGTGGCGAGCGAGCGAAAACAGCAGCCTTTGTCCATGATGTTTGTAGATATAGATCACTTCAAATCTATCAATGATAAACACGGGCATCTGGTGGGTGACTTAGCCATAAAGCATGTGGTTGAGACATTGAAGAAAAATATACGAGCATCTGATTATATATGTCGTTGGGGTGGGGAAGAGTTTTGCATCTTGCTGCGACAATGCGGCAGCAGAGAATCCTACCAAGTGGCGCAGGTGGCTTTACAGGCAGTAGCCGAGCAACCACTAGTGCTTGACGATTTAAATCTCGACATAACGGTTAGCATAGGTGTAGCGCAGCGGCACAACAAAGAAAGTTTTACGGGTTTATTGCAGCGTATTGATGACGCCCTCTATAGAGCCAAAAATTCTGGACGTAATCAGGTGAAGTTGGCAGAAGACGGTGTTAGAAGCGCTACTTCCGCTGTAACGAACAAACAAATCGCAATGCTGGACTAGCAGGTTAGCTTGGGATTAGGCGCTGAAGCATAACACTTTCCCTGAAAAACCTGTTTTCAAAGCGCCGGACAGTGCTAATCTGCTTCTTGTTATCGTTACACTGACCGCATGTTCAATGCCTGAACTGATTCCCATTAAAAAACTACTGCTAACACTTCCACAGCGCGGACGTGTGAAGTGGATCGGTGTTCGGCCTGCTCGCGGTGAAAAGATCGTTGAGCTTCCCCATGTCGAGTTACTGGTGGATGTTGGTCTCGATGGCGATCGCTTTTCTGGCAGAACAGGTAATCCTAGACAAGTCACGTTGATTCAGGTTGAGCATCTGGCTGTGATTGCTGGCTGTCTCGGGCTTGAATCTGTTCAACCAGCCACTCTACGTCGGAACATAGCTGTTTCTGGGCTGAATCTGCTGGCTTTAAAAGGGAAGTATTTTAAAGTCGGTGATGCTCTTTTGGAATACACTGGCATGTGCCACCCTTGTAGTAAAATGGAGCGGCTTTTGGGTCCTGGCGGATACAATGCAGTGAGAGGGCACGGAGGCATTACCGCGCGTGTTTGTGAATCCGGGAGCGTAGCGTTGGAAGATCAGGTTTTTTATCAACCGATCGACGATGATTTGTGTTGAGAGTTATTCCTCTGTTGCTCTAAAGCTTTTCGGCTAAATGTTTAAATAATCCAGATTGGCTTAGGCTTGAGTTTTTTTCCAAAAACCGGAAGCTAAACAGGCAGCAGCAACTATCAGCAAACAACCGAACACGACTGAAAGAGTCGCTGTCGCTCGGCCAGTGGTTATCAATATTAGTGCCGATAACATAGGTGTGCCATAAGACAACGTACCTAGCAATTGGATATTGCCGTGTTTGACCCCGTAGTCCCACAAGAAAAAAGCTGCACCAACCGGTCCTATTCCTAGGGCTATAATAGCCACCCACTGGGCGACGCCTGGGCTCACCCATTGTTCCAACACTAAGTGGCAGGCAAAGGCTAAAACGGTTGTGCCTATGCAATATCCGGCCACTATGTCGGTTGGCACTTTTTTAAAAAAACGATTAAGCACCGAGTAGCCTGTCCAAATAAAAGCACAGGCCAGCGCAGCAATGTAACCACTGCCGTACTCTCCACTGAAACTTTTGAAATCACCACCGAGCAGGGAGAAAGTGCCTGCTAGTCCGGTTAATCCGCCGACAACGTGATACCAACGAACACGTTCTCCTGGCAATAGCGCAGAGCTGAGGACAATCAGAAGCGGCCAGAGATAGGCAATCATGCTGGCGTTCAACGCCGGGGCGTTGGCGAGTGCAATAAAGTAAAACAAGTGATATCCAAACAGCCCACCGATACCCAGTAACCAAACAATCCAAGGCTGACGCCAAGTCTGTGTAACAGCGCGTCCTTGTGCACGAATGGCCAAGATACTTAGCAAACTAGCAATGGCGAAACTGAGACCCAGCAATTGAAACGGAGGAATGCCCTGTGTTTCCGTTGTAAAAAGGGCCAGCAAACCCCAAAGAACAAGGGCGATAGTACCGATAAGAGTGGCTTTGCTGGGCATAAAAAGGGCTGAGCTGATTCGGGGAGTCGCCACTATGGCGTATTTTGTTCAACAACGCCATCAGTGCAATTGGCGGCGTTGGCGTTGTATCTATTTCGATGCGTTCGCTTTCCTGAAACTTGAGATTAGTCAGATACATTTGATGATTTTTTAAATAAACCGCATTTGCGCGGCAATCAGGATCGTATTTTGAAAGAAAATTTGGCCGAGGTGTAATCCGTCAAATGCCGTATTGGGGTCCATCGGGAAGTAGCTCGCAGCAAAGGAACAGCGATGAACGGTTTTAGAAGATCAATTCTCTTGTCAGCCATGAGCCTAATGGGAGCATGCACTCATATGAGGATCACTGAGCGCAATCCAAAAACCGGCCGCTTTCCAACTCGAAAAGTCGCTTCGGTGGTTAAAAGCGTAAAGACTGACCTCGATAGGTACAAGTCGCTATTGCTGCTGCCAGATAACGATTTTGTGCGAGGCCAAATCAACAATATTAATTACTTCGAAGAAACTATCTCAGTCGAACAGTTAGAGGAAGCCATTGTAGAAAAGGGTTTGCGTGATCAGATGCCGTCAATACGAGATCAAGTAGGCATTCGCAAAGCAATCACGGCGCACAAACCTTTTTTATGGTTGCAATTTAAAACGCGTCATGTGGGTGCTCTTGTATTTGGTCAGTTTGTTTTGATAAGGCCTGATGATCTTGAAGAATTATTTGTGGTCGAGAAAGAATTTGACTATGCAGTGGCAGGTGTGAACGACCAAAATACGTGGTATCCGATGTTCAACGCGATGGTCGACTACATCGACTTGAACACGGTGTCGTGGTCTGCAAGTTAAGGTCGCTGTAAAGTATTCATAACGATTCTATTTTTTAGCTTGAATAAAATTTAGCACTCTCCGGTGTTAAACATTTTGTTATGCTCGCCTTAAATAATTGACAGCGAGTTTTTAGGATGGACATACAGCACAACGCTGACCAACAGCGCTATAGCTTAATGGTCGAAGGTCAGGAAGCCTATGTCACTTATAAAGACTTCGATGAAGTCAGGATACTCAATTATTCTTTTGTGCCGCCAGAATTGCGTGGGAAAAAGGTAGGGGCAGAGCTCGTGCGTAAAACCTATGAGCTACTGATTGAAAGCGACATTGAGGCACGAGCTACCTGTAGCTATTTGGTGGCGATGGCCAAGCGCAACCGAGAGTGGCAGCGCTTTTTAGGTTAATCGCCGTGATTAGTGACTAACGGCGGATCTTAGGAATTGCTTCCTAACTCGGGAAGGAGAAGCTCACACCTTCACGAACACCGCTGGAAGGCCAACGCTGCGTGATCGTTTTGCGCTTGGTGTAAAAACGCGCGGCATCTGGGCCGTAGGCGTGTAGATCACCAAAGAGAGAACGCTTCCAGCCGCCAAAGCTGTGGTATGACACGGGCACCGGTAATGGTACATTGATGCCGACCATACCCACTAAAATATTGTCGGAGAAGTAGCGCGCTGCTTCACCATCACGGGTAAAAATACAAGTGCCGTTGCCGTACTCGTGCGCGTTGATCAGATCCATGGCTTCTTGCATGGTGTCTACTCTCAACACTTGTAGCACTGGACCAAAGATCTCCTGCTGGTAGCTTTCCATGTTAGCGGTCACATGGTCGATCAGCGTAGCGCCGACAAAATAACCGTTTTCATATCCGGCGACTTTCACACCACGCCCGTCAACCACGACCTTAGCGCCGTCTTTCTCAGCACTGTCGATAAAACCTACAACCTTGTCCATGTGTTGCTTAGTAATAACCGCTCCGAAATCATTGCTACTGTCGTCGGCGGGGCCAACTTTGAGTGGTTTCATGCCTTCGGACATTTTAGCGATCAGAGCATCTGCAGCTTCGTCACCAACAGCCACTGCAACAGAAAGCGCCATACAGCGTTCGCCCGAGCTGCCAAAAGCTGCGCCGAGCAGTTGGTTAACGGCGTTTTCCATGTCGGCATCAGGCATCACAATGGCGTGGTTCTTAGCGCCACCCAAAGCTTGGCAGCGCTTGCCATTTGCTGTTGCGGTTGTGTAAATGTATTCGGCAATGGGCGTTGAGCCAACAAAACTGACCGCTTTGATATCTTGATGCTCAAGCAGAACATCAACGGCGACTTTGTCACCGTTAACCACGCTCATCACACCCGGTGGCAGACCCGCTTCCTGTAATAACTCAGCGACAAAAAGGGCAGAGCTCGGGTCGCGTTCACTGGGCTTAAGGATAAAACAGTTGCCGCACGCAATTGCCATTGGGTACATCCATAGAGGTACCATGGCAGGGAAATTAAACGGGGTGATACCTGCGACGACTCCCAGTGCCTGGAATTCACTCCAAGAGTCGATACCTGGACCGACGTTGCGGCTGTGTTCGCCTTTGAGTAACTCAGCGATGCCACAAGCGTATTCGACGTTTTCGATGCCGCGTTGCAATTCGCCCGCAGCGTCGTGTGAGATCTTGCCGTGTTCTTCTCCGATCAATTTGCAGATTTTGTCGGCATTTGCTTCAAGCAGTGCTTTAAATTTAAACATCACGGCAGCACGTTTGCCAACCGGTGTGTTTCGCCAAGCGGGGAAGGCGGCTTGGGCTGCGGCTATCGCTTCTTCAACGGTCGCCACAGATGCCAGTGCAACCTGCTTGCTGACTTCGCCGGTGGCCGGATTGTAAACATCTTGCAGGCGATCTGCGTCGTTGCGGATTTCACCATTAATTAAATGACCTACGGTGCTCATGTTGATTCCTTGTTTAATAAATTGCGAAGGCTTTGCAGGCCATCGTTATTGTTGTTCGTCGAGTGTTTCGCCCAATGCAGCGATCAGTGTATCAATTTCGGAGGCTTCGACGGTAAAAGGTAAACCCAGTTGTACCGTGTCACCACCACATCGAATGTAAAAGCCTTTTTTCCACATACTCATCGCCACCTGATAGGGTCGCAGTGCTGGCTCGCCCGGGGAGGCCTCAAGCGTAATGCCACCGGCAAGTCCGTAGTTTCGAATATCGGATACGTATTTGCAGCTTTTGAGGCTGTGCAGCGCCTGCTCAAAGTGCGGCGAGATGCTTTTAACTTGGGCGACTAAGTCGTCGTTGACGAGTAGATCTAGCGCTGCGATACCAGCGGCACAGGCTACTGGATGCCCGGAGTAGGTGTAGCCATGGGGCAGTTCTACCATGTAGTCGGCGCCACCGTTCTCCATAAAACAATCATAGATTCCTTGATTGGCAACCACGGCACCCATGGGTATCACGCCGTTAGTTAGTTGTTTGGCTAAAGTCATCATATCAGGTACCACGCCGAACTCTTCAGCACCCGTGTTGCTGCCCATGCGACCAAAACCCGAAATCACCTCGTCGAAAATCAGCAGAATATTATGCTTGTCGCAGATCTCTCGCAGACGTTGTAGATAACCGACTGGAGGGGGGATAACACCTGCTGAACCGGCCATTGGTTCGACGATTACTGCGGCTATATTGCTGGCATCGTGAACGGCGATTATTGATTCCAGTTCTCCTGCTAAATCAACATTGGTGTTTGGCATGCCTTTGGAAAATGTGGTTTCAGGTAGCATCGTATGGGGCAAGTGGACAGAATCAACACCCTGACCGAATAGCGAACGATTGCCAACAATGCCACCAACACTTATTCCCCCCCAGTTACTGCCGTGATAACCCTTAGCTCGACCAATAAATCGAGTTTTGGTGCCCTGACCCATCTTTCGCCAATAGGCGCGTGCAATCTTCAAAGAGGTTTCTACTGACTCAGAACCGGACCCTGTAAAAAACACCCGATTCATCCCGTCGGGCATCAACTCGGTGATCTTGTGCGCCAGCTCAAAAGACTTGGGGTGACCAAACTGGAAGCCAGGTGCGTAGTCCAATTCGTGGACCTGTTTGGACACCGCTTCGGTTATTTCGGGTCGGCTGTGGCCTGCACCGCAAGTCCAGAGGCCGGACAGACCATCAAAAATCCGACGGCCATCCGTGCTGGTGTAATAGTGGCCAGAGGCCGACGCTATCAGCCGAGGATCTTTTTTGAAATCACGATTGCCGGTATACGGCATCCAATGCGCGTCTAATTGGGCTTGTGTCAATCCACCGTTTGGCATGCTGAGGCTCCTAAGCTACTGATCGTAAAAGATGTGCGTGGGGTGTAGGCGCTATTATCGACTATTAATCAGGTTATTAATTTCATAATTAATTATTATAAGATAAGTAATCAGTTAACTTAGGGGGAACCAATGGCTGGAACCACTCCAATACTTCCACGCAAGTTGGGGGATTCACATATTCGCTTGCTTCGCATCTTTAAGGCTGTGGTTGAGAGTAGAGGGTTTGCAGCCGCAGAAATTGAGCTCAACATTAGCCGCCCAGCCATAAGCATGGCGATCAGTGAGTTAGAGAGCTTGCTACAAATGCGTCTGTGCCATCGAGGGCGCGGTGGCTTTTCTGTGACCGACGAGGGGAACCAAGTTTATGAAGCGATGTTGCGCTTGTTCGCAGGATTGGAAACCTTCAGGTCTCAAGTAAACGCGATCAATACTGAGCTCAAAGGTGAACTCAATATCGGCATTACGGATAATTTGGTGACCATGCCGCGGATGCGCATCACGAGCGCCTTGGCTGCTCTAAAAAAACGTGGTCCAGAAGTGCTGATTAACATCCGCATGATTCCCCCCAACGAAATAGAGACGGGAATTTTGGAAGGCCGCTTACACACGGGGGTCGTGCCTGATCTCCGTCGACTGCCCGGGCTTAATTATTTTCCTTTGTATCAAGAGGTGTCGAACTTGTTTTGCGGTGCTGGGCACCCGTTGTTTGATCATGACAACAGCGGGCTCAGTGACAAAGCTCTTGGTGATATTGATGCTGTTTTACCGGCCTATCCGCAGGCGATTGATACCAAAAAAAACCAGATGGTTTTAAAGGCTTCAGCGACGTCTACCGATCGTGAAGGCATGGCTTTTTTAATACTGACTGGGTGCTACGTTGGATTTCTACCCAATCATCTTGCGCAGCGCTGGGTTGACGAGGGGAAGCTGCAGGCTATCCAACCAGAGAGCAGAAAACTTGTCACGCATTATTCGGCCATCACCCGAAAGGGCGCAAGACCGAATCCGAATACGGAGGCCTACGTTGAGGAGTTGCTGGCGCAGCAATCTTGATTTTTTCGGGTTAAGAATGACGAATTAGCGCGCATTTTAAAGCCAAATTTCATTCGGCTATTGTGTCTGCGACCGCAAATGACCGATGCTTAGGGTTTAGGGCAGGGAGCTGTAAGCGTGAACTTTAACCTCAAGCAATTGGAAGCCTTTGTCTGGGTCGCTGACCTTGGCAGTTTTAGGCGGGCGGCGGAAAGACTCAACACCACGCAACCCAATATCTCTTCTCGTATCTCTTCGTTAGAGACAACGCTGCAGGTCAGTCTGATGGACCGAGACGCTGGCTCTGTGCGATTGACGACTAAAGGGCAAGAGCTTTTATATCGCGCTCGCCAGGTGTTGCAGAGTGCAGAGCAATTGATGGAAGCCGCTGACCAAGCATCTCTGTATGACGGAGTGCTGCGTTTAGGGGTGACAGAAATGGTGGCTCGCACTTGGTTGCGCGAATACCTGAAAGCCTTAAAAGAACAATTTCCTCAAACGCTCGTTGAGCTGAGTGTGGATATCTCGGTCAATCTGAGTAAAGAATTACGCGACAGGTCCATTGACTTGGCCTTGCAAAATGCACCTTTTAACCACCAAACCAGTGGCGAAATTCCCTTGGGGGAATATCCGTTAATCTGGGTAGCGTCACCCTCAATTGCTTTGCCAGAACATGCAGTGAATATTGAAGACTTGGCTCAATATCCCGTGATAACGCATGCCAGAAATACGAGACCACATAAAGAGGTTGTGCAGCATTTTGCCTCACGTCGAGACATTCACCCGCGATTAGTGCAGTCGAACAACGTCTCGGCCAGCTTGCAAATGTGTGTGGATGGAATGGGCATTGGCACGTTGCCGGCGGCGATGGTTTACAAAGAGTTGGCTAAATCTGAGTTGGTTCGACTGGACTACCCTTGGACACCGGCGCAATTGGATTTTTATGCTCGTTACGATGCCGAGAAATCACCCGGTATTGTGGCACGAGCCGCGGCGATCGCTGCTGAAGTTTCTAAGGCATTTTTGATTGACGCCGGTGACTCGTGTTGAAAGTGCTCTTCGCTAAAAACAACTCATGTTTTGGTAGCGTTAAAAATATATTCAACTTAGTCGAATATAAAAATTGGTTCTTAAAAAAAAGCCATTATCTCCGTACTATTAGGCTTTAGCTGCTCATTCAAATGGTGGCGTTCTCAGCCCAAGTGAATGAACGGGCTTTCTATATCAAGGCGCGACTACTCTAGGGTCGAAATGCGAAACTTTAATAACATCGTCTTGTTTCCATATGGCGATAGCATGACCATCAGCGTTATTACTTAGTTGATGGTAAGTCGCATAGGCAGCGCTTGATTCGATTAATTCAGCCTGGGCCCAGCTATTTGTCGTGGCTGAATAACGGTTGGTGTATAAGCTATATACGGAGCCCTCGTCCTGTCGCCATAAGACCAAAGAGTTACCCAATGAATCAAGAACAACCGTTGGAGACAAGGCGTTCCCCGAGTTTGATTCTATTAATTCGACAGATTGCCATCCAGTCTGCGCGGAATAGCTCATGGCGTAAATGCTCGATGTCGAGCCATCAAGTTGGTGCCACGAGGCCATCGCATGACCCGCTGAGTTAACCGATATCTGAGGGCTAGTTGAATACTCGACACCGGATCTAATTGACTCGGAAGTTTCCCATCCACTTTCGATCGAATAGCGACTTGTGAGTATGTCGTATGCGCTATTGCCGCTGTTAAATTCCTTCCAAATGGCGAAGGCATTTCCGTTAGCTGCAAAATCAACGTGCAGGCGACTGGCTCTGCCTGAGTTTGTTTCTATCAGTTCTGCAGTACCCCAGCCCGATCCGGCAGAGTAATGGTTGGCGTAAATACTATCGTCAGCGCCGTCGTCTTGAATCCACACCACGAGCGCATTGCCATTAGCGTCAAGACCGACTTGAGCGTCGCTGGCATTCTCAGCGCTTGATTCAAGCAGCTCGGCACCGCCCCAGCCAGTTTCAGGCGAGTAGAGATTGGCATATATACTGTCGCTTGTGGATGTACCTGGGTCGTCTAGACTCCAAACTGCAATTGCGTACCCATCGGCGTTAACACTGATCTGAGGGGGAGAGGCTGTGGTGGAATCCAGTTCAAGCAACTTATCAGCTGCCCAGCCCGTGTCTGCGGAGTAGTTATTTGCTCGGATATGCATATACCCTTGTTGGTGCCGCCATACTGCAAGTGCGTTCCCGTTGTCGTCTAAGCCAACTTGAGGGTTCAGCGCATCGCCAAGCTCGGCGTCAATCCTCTCTGATGTTCCCCAGCCAGAATCAGGTGAGAAATGTTTGGCGAATATGCTGTCTTTGCTGCCATTGTCTTGGTACCAGACCGCGATTGCATTTCCAGCGGTATTTAGGCTGACTTGAGGGTAGTGGGGGTTGTCTTCGCTTGGTCCAATCTGCTGCTCTACGCTCCAACCATTTCCTTCAGTGAAAAAATCCCAGCTGTGCGGTACGAGCGCATTGCCGTCGGTGTCAACAATTCCGCTGTTGACGGTGGCGGTGTAGTGGGTTGATGCAACTAAATCTTCATCCGGTATTAAGGTGGCAATTGAACCGTCAAACTCAACTTGGGCTGCGACCAAATTTCCATTTTGATGCAATGTAAATTGGGTGTGATCAACGCTTGAAACCAAAAGCGATCGATCAAAAGTCACCTGCAAACTTGCGCTGGGTGAAATTTGCTTCGCATCGGCAACGGGTATCGTGGTGTCCACCGACGGTGCAGAGTTGGTTGACGTACTCGTGTTTGGTTCAGCGGTCTCGTTGGATTCTGATGATCCGTTTCCTGCTGAGGAATCAGTTTCTGTTCCGGACAACGCGCCATTCTGTTCAGAGCAGGCTGCCATGGTGATGACGAGCGTGGTGATGAAAACAGCTGAATTAGTCTTCTTAGACAATGATTCGAGTATCTTTTGCACAACTTTTCCGTGTCTGTTGAACGATTGATATCAACAGGCAAAGGTTGAACCCGTTATTGGCGAACGAATCAAAAGTTGGCAGATGGAAATGAAATAATTGTAAAGGCAATCAAGGTTGCAGTGCCTGGTATTCCCATGGTTTTCAGGTGTGTGTAGGGTTTTACGACTCTTTTATAGCCATTGTGCCTGCAGCGCTCAGCATCGTCACAGCAGCACCGCGATGCAGCAGCTTTTGCGCGCGGTCACTGGCTAAAGTCCGTCGCACACTTAGAGCGCCAAGGATAAAGACAGAGCCAACAACAATCAGCACCAGCGCCGTCAGCGGCACTAATATAAGAGCCCAGCTCTGCACTGAGATTGACTCGAGATCGATGGCAAGGGGTAACAATGCGAGATAGAAAGCTATCGTTTTTGGGTTGCCGAGCGTGATGGTATACCCCGATAGAGCTGCGGTTAAAAGGTCTTTTCGGCTAGGTTTTTCAGTCGTTGAAATAGGTTGGTGAGCTGCGTGCCAGAAAGACCACGCTAGATAACACAAGTAAGCAATAGCTCCCCACTTTACGGCCACAAACAATACACTAAAACTTTTGGCCAACACCGCCATGCCAAACACGGCAAAAGACAGATAAGTCAGGTCGCCTATAATTAATCCGGCGAGCATCGCGTAAGCCGCTAGCGCACCTGAGCCAACACTGCGTGCCAAAAGGGCGGTCATACCGGGGCCCGGTATAGCCGCTGCAACACCAAGCGCAGTAGCATAGGTCACAATTTGAGTCGCATCTAACATGGGCTAATCCTCTAAGAAACACGTGCGAGCGCCGCAGAGTAACATCTACCAAGCGATAAACAACAATACCGTGTACCTTGTTACTCAATCCCACGCGAGACTGTTTACCCCTAATGGCCGATACGCCTATTGCTGCAACCAGCACACCTGCAATTAGTCTCAATACACGAGGCGTGCTCTGGGCATTGTTGTCTTTTGCGCTATTTGCCGTAGCAGCTGCAATGGCCAAAGCCGCATCGCTTGAATACCACGTTTTGCAAATACTGTTTTTTCGGCAAGCGGTGGTTTTTTTGTCGTGTCTGCCTTCGATTGCCAAGTCCTTCCCCGGTAGTTTAAAAACCGAACATCCCAAGCTACATGCCACGCGGTTACTGGGTGCCTTTGTCGCGCTGTCGGGCGGCCTCTGGGCGCTCACTTTGCTGCCACTGACTACAGCCATCACGCTTGGCTTTGCGCAGGTGTTGTTTGTATCGCTGTTAGCGTTTCTTTTTTTAAACGAGCCTGTTGGTATACACCGATTAGGGGCCGTGGTGGCTGGTTTTATTGGTGTGGTCATAGTGATGCAGCCTGGCGTGGAAGGTTTTTTTAATGTCGCCGCCCTAGTGCCTGTTGGCGCGGCGATGGCAGGAGCGGTTGCATTGATCTCTGTTCGAAAACTCTCCCAGACAGAATCCACCGCTACGCTGCTGGTTTACCAATCTGTCTTTGTTGGTTTATTTGCCGGTTTTCCCCTGTTTTGGTTGTGGCAGACCCCCGATCTCAAAGGGCTGCTGTTGTTGCTGCTCATGGGAGTTTTGGCTTCAGTGGGCCAGTGGGTTGGTATCAAAGCGCTGCGTTTAGGGGAGGCCAGTGTGGTGAGCAATATCCAATACATGCAGCTCATTTACGCAGCGATATTGGGCTACTTCTTTTTTGATGAAATCCCAGACGGGTACACCTTGTTGGGTGCCACGGTGATTATTGCCGCTGCTCTATACATTGTTTATCGAGAACGCTTGGTGAATCGACTGGATCAGACTTCTGTTCCAAAGGCTCTCTAGGTTGTTTGTGTTTGTGTTTGTGTTTGTGTTTGTGTCTGTGATTCGATAGCAAAAAATTATCCTATCAATAAAAAACTATAATTAGATATTATTCAATCGCTTGAGTATTGTAGAGCCAACTAATTGTTTAACGTGGGTAAAGCTGTGAATCAAGACACTTCGATTCGGTTAGGCGTCGATATTGGCGGTACATTCACTGATGTGGTGCTCGAGGTGGGTGAAAAACAGTTTTCAACCAAAGTACTCACCACCTACGCAGCGCCGGAAGACGCAATTGTTGATGGCATGCTACAAGTGTGTGACCGAGCGGGTATTGTCCCTGCCAACATCGATCGCATCATCCATGGCACCACACTCGCCACCAATGCACTGATCGAGCGACGGGGTGCAAAGACTGCGCTGATCACCACGCAGGGTTTTCGTGACGTTATTGAGATGCGCACGGAATCGCGCTTCGAACAATATGACCTCAACCTCCAACTGCCAGAACCCTTGTTGCCTCGACAGTGCCGTTACACACTGGAAGAGCGAATAGCCGCCAGCGGTGAAGTACTGATTGAACTCCAGCGCGCGGATGTAGAAGTACTCGTTGACCGACTAAAAGCAGCGGGTTACCAGAGTATCGCGGTTGGGCTATTGCACTCCTACATCAACGGAAATCACGAGCAGCTGGTGCGCGAGGTACTGGCCGAACGCTTCCCGACGGCAATGGTGTCGCTATCCAGTGAAGTGTCTCCGCAGATGCGCGAATACGAGCGCTTCAACACAGTAGTCGCCAACGCCTATATAAAACCGCTGATGAAAAGTTACTTGGGTCGCCTTGCGGGTCGTTTAGCCGAAGAAGGCGTGGGCTGCAAAATCTTTTTGATGCATTCCGGTGGCGGGATCATCTCGTTGGAAGACGCTGCTGAGTTCCCCGTTCGTTTGGTTGAATCCGGCCCCGCAGGTGGTGCTGTATTCGCAGCGCATATTGCAGCACGCTACGGTTTAGATAAAGTGCTCTCATTTGACATGGGTGGCACTACTGCAAAAATTTGTTTAATCAAAAACCAAAGCCCTAAAACCAGTCGCGTCTTTGAAGTTGCCCGTAGTTACCGATTCAAGAAAGGTTCTGGCATGCCTATCTCGATTCCCGTTATTGATATGGTCGAGATCGGAGCCGGCGGTGGCTCGCTTGCCCACGTGGATGCCATGCGCCAAATACGCGTGGGCCCCGAGTCGGCCGGTTCTGAACCTGGTCCCGCTTGTTATGGGCGAGGTGGAGATCGTGCTGCAGTCACTGATGCAGATCTTGTGCTTGGCAAGCTTGACCCAGATAATTTTGCCGGTGGAACCATTAAACTGCAAGCTGATCAATCCGCTGACGTGCTCGCCAGTCTAGGTGAGCCGCTAGAGATGGATTCCCTGACAGCAGCGTATGGATTGTCAGAGGTTGTTGACGAAAACATGGCGAATGCTGCTCGGGTACACGCCGTGGAAAATGGCGAAGACTTGTCTGAGTACACCATGATCGCGTTTGGCGGGGCGGCACCGCTACACGCTGCGCGCCTGTGCGAAAAGCTGGGTGTTGACCGACTGCTTGTGCCTTCGGGTGCTGGGGTGGGGTCAGCTATTGGCTTTTTGCGTGCCCCCTCGAGCTTTGAAGCAAACCGCAGTGTTTATATGCGATTGTCGGCGTTTGATGCCGACCATATCCGTCATTTGTTGGGTGAGCTTGAAACAGAATCAACCCGTTTTGTACTCGGTTGCGATGCCACCTCTGACATAGAACACGAGTTCAAAGTGTATATGCGTTACACGGGCCAAGGGTGGGAGATCCCTGTGGTGCTGAGTGCCGAGCAAGCACGTAACCCCGATCCGCAAACCTACAGCGATCTGTTTGAGCGGGATTACACCGCTCTCTTTGGTCGACCGGTGGATGGAATGGATATCGAGATAACCGTATGGTCGGTCAACGCCACAACACCTGCAGCCCAAGTGAGTCCATTGGCGCCGGTGATTGAAGGTGATTCTGCACCGGTAGCGGGTCATCGCCCGGTATTTGATGCGGCTTTGGGCCAACAGCAAAACGCCGCTGTTGTACTGCGAGACAACATTGAGCCGGGCCAGACGGTCATTGGTCCTGCGGTGATCACTGAGGATGAAACGACTATTATTTTACCTGCCAGCCGAGCTGCGCAATTACAAAGTGATGGTTGTATCGATATTACGCTGCAAGAGCAAACTGCCACCACTGACTCGGCCCAATTGGGAGCAAGCACATGAAACAATCTCAACAAGCAGTGCTACATCAAGTGATGTGGAATCGGTTGATTTCTGTGGTGGAAGAGCAGGCGCAGGTGCTAGTGCGAACGGCGTTTTCTACGTCAGTACGTGAAGCAGGGGATCTCTCTGCGGGTGTCTACGACACCGCTGGCCAAATGTTGGCACAGGCGGTTACCGGAACACCTGGACACGTTAACGCCATGGCTGATGCAGTTGGCCATTTTATTCGTCGAATCGGTGTCGACAACATTTTTGAAGACGATGTCTACATCACTAATGATCCTTGGGAAGGCACGGGCCATCTGCACGATATCACTGTTGTTAGTCCGACGTTTTATCAAGGTAAGCATGTTGGATTTTTTGCCTGTACCGCACATGTGGTCGACATTGGTGGTCGCGGTTTTGGCGCAGACGCAAACTCCGTTTATGAAGAAGGGCTGTATATACCCATCATGAAGTTTGCGGACAAGGGCATTGTTGATAAAACCTTGTTGTCTCTGGTGCGCGGCAATGTGCGTGAACCCGATCAACTGGTGGGTGACATATACGCACTGGCCAGTTGCAATGAAATAGGGCACCGCCGCCTGCTTGAAATGTTGCAAGAGTTTGCACAGACTGATCTCGACACGATTGGCACGTTTATCTTGGATAACTCTCGGCGTGCCACCTTGGAACGCATCGCCGCGCTGCCGCGCAAACAGGCCAGTGGCGAGATGCGTATCGATGGCTACAGCAAACCCATTGATTTAAAAGTAAAGCTCGATATTCAAGAAGACCGCATTGTCTGTGACTTTGACGGCAGCTCAGGTCTCGACAAAAAAGGTATAAACGTGCCGTTGGTCTACACCAAAGCCTATGCCTGTTACGCACTCAAGTGTGCTATCGCCCCGGAGATCCCTAACAATGCTGCATCTCTGGCACCGTTTGAAGTTGTCGCTCCAGACAACAGTATCGTCAATGCGCTGCACCCCGCACCTGTCGCCCTGCGCCATGTTATCGGCCATATGGTGCCTGACACCGTTTACGATGCACTGGACAAAATTCTTCCAGCGACGGTACCTGCTGAGGGTGCTGGAACTTTGTGTAACTTCCAAGTTTCATTACAGCCACGCACCGACCAAAAAGCGCCCGCGAATGCAGTACGGTCGGAAGTCTTGACGTTTAACTCCGGTGGCTCAGGCGCACGACCGGCAGCAGATGGTTTAAGTGCCACAGCTTTTCCGTCGGGTGTCATGACCATGCCAGTAGAGGCCACGGAACACACGGGGCCTGTCATCATATGGCGTAAAGAACTGCGCTCAGACAGCGGCGGGGCGGGCAAGCAGAGGGGCGGTCTAGGACAGTATATGGAAGTCGGTGCAGTCGAGGGACATGAGTTCTATTTCTCGGCGATGTTTGACCGTGTGGATCACCCCGCGCGAGGTCGGCAAGGCGGTGAAAACGGAGCAGCTACAACCATTTCACAAGACGATGGCAGCGTCATGCAAGGCAAGGGCAAACAGTTTGTCGCGCACGGTCGGCGCGTTAAATTGGCTTTTCCCGGTGGCGCCGGTTACGGTGAGGCCCGCGATCGAGACCCCGCACTCGTCTGCCGAGATTTAAGCCGCGGGTACATATCAGCCGAGGTCGCGAGGGATACCTATGGTCTGCCAGAGAGTGAGATCAGCCGAGTCATGAAAGCCGTTGAAAATGGAGAATCCCACTGATGAACGCAAAAGCTATAGTGAGCAGCCCGATGAAATCGAGCTATGATGTTGTCATTGTCGGCGGAGCCATGTTTGGCTCGTCGGTGGCGTGGTTTCTCGCCAACAACCCTGACTTCAACGGCTCCGTATTGGTCGTGGAACGCGACACCACCTACGAAAACAGCTCCACTGCACACACGAATAGCTGTATGCGACAGCAATTCTCTCGTGAGATCAACGTGCGTGTCTCCCAGTTTGCTGCAGAGTTTGTTAAAAATTTCCACGAGTACATGGGCAGTGATCCGCGTGTGCCACATTTGTCTATTCAAAGCTACGGTTATATGTACTTGGCCGATAATCAAGCTTTTGCTGATGTACTAGCTGAAAGTCAAAAAGTGCAAGCAGCCTGTGGTGCCGGCACCAAAATTCTCAGTCCTGAAGATATCGCTCGCGATTATCCATTTTACAAGGTTGACGATATTGTCGCTGCCAGCCACAACTTGGTGGACGAAGGTTATTTCGACGGAAACACCGTCTTCGACTGGTGGAAGCGATCCGCCCGCGAAAAGGGCGTTGAATATCTTGCCAATGAAGTTGTTGCGATGACACGCAACGGGGCAGGCAATAAAGTTGAAAGCGTTACTTTAAAGTCCGGCGAAGTGATCAGTTGTGGCACGGTTGTGAACGCCTCTGGTCCGCGAGCAGTCTTGACGTCTCGTATGGCGGGTATTGAGTTGCCAGTAGAGCCGCGCAAACGCTATACCTTCATCTTTGATGCCGCCAAGCCGCTTGATCGTGACTTGCCGTTGACCATAGACCCCACAGGTGTGCACATGCGCACAGATGGCACCTATTACCTGGCGGGTTGCCCACCCAATGAGGACCCCGCTGTGGACTATGACGATTTTGAGCAGGACCATACTTTGTGGGAAGAGAAAGTCTGGCCGATCATTGCCAATCGTATTCCACAGTTCGAAGCGATAAAGCTCATCAATAGCTGGGCAGGTCATTATGCGTTCAATACTTTTGATCAAAACGCGATTCTTGGCCCACACACAGAAGTGGAGAACTTTCTCTTCGTCAACGGCTTCTCCGGCCATGGCTTTCAACAGTCTCCCGCCATGGGGCGTGGTACAGCCGAGTTGATAACTTACGGCCAATATCGCGAACTGGATTTGAGCCCGTTTAACTATGAGCGTATCGCAAAAGGTGAAAAGTACATCGAGAAGGCGGTCATATGAAGCTCAAAGAAAACCCATTCACGCAAGCGATTGCAAAAGGACAAAAGCAAATAGGCTTATGGGTGAGTTTGACCAGTAATTTCGCCGCAGACGTGGTGGCGCCCGCGGGTTATGACTGGGTGCTGGTGGACATGGAGCACTCTCCCAATGATCTATCCAGTATCTTGGGTCAACTCCAAGTGTTTGCCGCTAGTCCTACAACTGCCATCGTACGACCCGAGTGGAACGACCCCATTTTGGTGAAACGGTTGTTAGACCTAGGTGCACCGGGTTTGCTGTTTCCGATGATTCAATCTGTGGAAGAAGCGCAGCTAGCGGTGGCAAGTACCCGCTACCCGCCGCTGGGAATTCGCGGTGTCAGTGGATCAACACGCGCCAATGCCTTTGGCCGTTGTAGCGACTATTTTCAAGAAATAGAAAAGCAAACCACCGTATTATTGCAACTAGAAACAGCAGCGGCAGTTGCACAAGCCGAGGATATCGCCGCGGTCGATGGCGTCAGTGGGATATTTTTTGGTCCGGCTGATATTGCCGCGGATATAGGATTGCTTGGCAAACCCATGGATACCCGAGTTTGGGAACTGATCTTGCCTGTCGCAGAAAAATTGATCGCAGCTGGTGTGCCTGTCGGGACTCTAGTACTGGACCCAGCCTTTGCAGCAGATTTGCTCAAGCGAGGTTTCAGCTTTGTTGCCTGCGGCTCTGATGCATCAATTTTGGCAAAAGGTGCGGATAGCTTGCTCGCATCCGTCAAGCGAGACTGTGAATGAATTACGCGTCTTCGCGCTTAACCCCGGTTAAGCCCTCTGCGTCAGCGGCAGTGAGCCAGCTGGCCAAATCACTGGTTGCCGCGGGTGAAGACGTGATCGACCTAGGTCTAGGTGAGCCAGACTTTCAAACACCAAAACATATCATTGAAGCAGCGCACCAAGCTGCATTGAGTGGACAGACCAAGTACCCACCCACCGATGGAACCGCTGAGCTGAAAGACGCAATCGTGGGAAAACTCAAGCGGGAGAATCAGCTCGATTATTCTCAAGCGGAGGTGTTTGTTTCAAATGGGGCCAAACAAGTCATATTCGCCGCTTTTATGGCAACCCTAGAGCCTGAACAAGAAGTACTTCTCTGTGCACCATTTTTTGATTCTTATAAAAATATTTGCCTAGTACTGGGAGCTCAACCGAAATTTTTAGCCTGTAAGGCCAGCAACAAATTTAAATTGACCCCAGCGGTGTTAGAGGCGGCGATAACACCAAAAACCCGTTGGGTATTACTCAATGCACCTTCTAATCCAGCGGGTGCCGTCTACTCAACGGAAGAACTGCAAGCTTTAGGTGAAGTGTTGGCACGTCACCCGCACGTTCTGCTCATGAGCGACGAGATTTACGAGCACATACTCTTTGACGGAGCAAACTTTGTCTCGTTTGCCGCAAGTTGTCCTCAGTTGCGTGATCAAACCTTAGTGGTCAATGGGGTGTCAAAAGCCTATGCCATGACGGGTTGGCGCATTGGTTATTGCGCAGGACCGCAAAAACTTATCGCTGCGATGACTAAAGTGCAGTCGCAAATAAGCTCTGGCGCTTGCTCGATAGCACAAGCCGCCGCGGCCGCAGCGTTAAATGGCCCGCAAGACGAAGTCCGTCGATTCCGTGCTGCCTGTGAGCAGCGCCGCAATTTGATTGTTCAACGGGTGGCCGCTATTCCTGGGCTGACGCTTGACCCACCTGCGGGGGCTTTTTACGCGCTGATCGGTTGTGAGGCACTGATGGGTAGTCGAACGCCAGCGGGTGAACGTATCCCAGACGATAACGCTTTTTGCCAGTACCTACTCAACCAAGGCAAAGTAGCCACCGTGCCAGGCAGCACTTATGGGTTGTCGCCATTTTTCCGAATAACCACCGCCGCCTCTGAGGAGCAACTCAAGCGCGCGATGGACCGAATCGAACAATGTGTCACTGCACTTGTTAGCACTTAAATTCACTGCCAAGGGGTGGTTTTTAGCATGAAGAAAATTGTTTTGACTGGAGCAGCAGGGCGACTGGGCTCTTATCTGCGTGAACCCCTCAGCAAGCTGGCGGACGAATTATTGTCGTCAGATCTTGTTGAAGACATTGGAAAACTCTACCCCGGCGAGCAGTATCAGCGCGCAGATCTTGCGCAGCTTGATGACATTAAAGCTCTGCTGGTGGGCGCTGATATGGTGGTGCACTTTGGCGCATTGGGTGACGAAGCCCCGTTTGATCAAATCCTTGGCCCCAACATTATCGGTGCGTACAACGTCTGGGAAGCCGCCCACCAAAACGGTGTGCGCAGGGTGGTCTATGCCAGTTCCATTCACGCGGTCGGCATGCACCCGAAAACTGACTTTATCGGAATAGATGCGCCGCATCGGCCCGATACGTTTTACGGTCTTGCAAAATGTTTTGCGGAAGACTTGGCCAGTCTCTACTGGGATAAGCATCAGGTAGAGTCGGTTTGTATGCGGATTTTATCTTGCGCGCAAGTGAGTAATGCAAGAGCACTGGGCACATGGTTATCCTATGACGATTTAATTCACATGGTCGAGCGCGCTATCGACACACCCGTCACAGGATTTAGCGTGGTTTACGGGGTCTCCAACAATGACCGTGCTCCAGTGGATAACGCAAAGGCAAGTTATCTCGGCTATCGTCCAAAGGACAACGCCGAGCAATATGCCGAGAAAATTCTCGCTGAAGAACCCGCGCAAGATTTCAACGATCTAACGTTCACACGACATGGCGGTCCATTTGCAGCTGTGGCTCTAGGTAACAGCGGGCTAGCGACAATGAATGTTGTTGATGATAGCAAGAGCGTAGATTAGCATTCGATAGGACTTTCGTGTGTACAGAGGCATAATCAGAGAAGCGCAGGCCAAGGATGCAAACGAAATTCTCAACCTGCATCGACGCTCCGTTCATGCCCTCTGTTGTTCACATTACACGGACTCCGAAATTGATGCTTGGACAAGCGGTAAGCGTGCAGATCAATATATCGCTGCCATGCAGTCAAATGAAAAAATGTGTGTGGCCGAGGAACGGCAAACTAAGCGGATAACGGGATTTGCGGCCATCGAAATTTCGCAAGAACAAATCAAAGCCGTTTATGTCGATCCGGATTTTGTGGGTAGGGGGATTGCTCGTTCTTTGCTAACACATCTAGAGGATTTAGCTTTAGCTGCAGGCTTAACCCAACTCAGCCTAGATTCATCGTTGAATGCTGAAAGTTTTTATTTGAAATCTGGCTACTCAGTGATCGCGAGGTCGAAAAGTGTTTTGAGGCAAGAGTTACTGCTAAAAAGTGTTTCGATGAACAAATATTTGAAATAATGAGCTAACTCCCAATATCTAAGGATCTAAAAATGACAGACAAAAAAGTTGCGCTTATCGTTGGTGGTGGCAGCGGCATCGGTGCTGATTCTGCTAAAAAATTACATGAAAAAGGCTATGAAGTTGCTGTTATGTCTTCGTCGGGTAAAGGCGAGGCATTGGGCAAAGAACTTGGAGGACTTGGATTTACGGGTTCTAATCTCGTGGTGGCAGATCTGGAAGCATTTGTAGAAGCGGCGATGACTAAGTTCTCGCGAATCGATGCTGTTGTTAACTGCACCGGGCACGGGCCAAAAGGTGCGGTCATGGATATCAGTGATGACGACTGGCATCTGGGGATGGACTACTACATGATGAATGTGGTTCGCATGACTCGTCTTGTATTGCCCATTATGCAGGCTCAAAAGTCTGGTTCTATCGTCAATATCTCAACGTTTGCAGCGTTCGAGCCCGATGCCGATTTCCCCACTTCTGCGATCTTTAGAGCAGCGTTGGCGGGCTACACCAAGCTGTTCTGCAATGAGTACGCGGCTCAAGGTATTCGCATGAACAATGTGCTGCCTGGGTTCATCGATAGTTTGCCCGAAAAACCGGACAGAGTCGCTCGAATTCCTGCGGGGCGTTATGCGCGTGTGGAGGAACTCTCTGAGACGGTGGCTTTTTTAGCGTCTGATTTGTCTTCTTACATCACGGGCCAGAATATTCGTGTCGACGGTGGTTTAACTGCGTCGGTCTAGTTGGATCGGTAATCTCTGTCATCACCCTACATCGTGTCAATTCACAGACCTTTGTAGGGTGTCAGCGAGCTAGAATATTTCACTGAACATGCCTCTTATTTAGAAAGTGTTCAATCTTTCTGCAATACGGCCGTCGCTTCTATTTCTACGAGCGCTCGATCTTCAATTAGGCCAGCGACTACAACCATGGTCATCGCTGGAAAATGCTTACCCATTACCCGTCGATAAGATTCTCCCATCTCGCGCTGTTTAGCCACGTATTCTTTTTTGTCTGTCACGTACCAGGTTAAACGCGTGATATCAGAAGTCTGGCCGCCAGCCTCGACGAGTACCGCTGCAATATTTTTAAGTGCCTGTTCTGTCTGTTCGATGAAATCGTCGCTTTCAAAGTGTTGCTGAGCATTCCAGCCTATTTGGCCCCCGACGAATAGCTGATTGTCATCGCTCAACATTCCGTTTGCATAACCTTTGGCGGGTGCCCAGCCTTCGGGTTGTATGGTTTTGTGTGGCATGATGTTCTCGTTGTCTGGTTTCGGCCTGAACCGATTGTGCTCGCTTCAGCTGGTTTTTGGTAAGGCTAGTCCGTCTAACGCAGCCTTGAAAAAAAAACAATCAATTATTCTTTTTTGCTTGCCGCAAGGCAAAGCGTTGAATTTTCCCTGTGGCTGTCTTAGGCAAAGCATCGCAAAAAACAACTGAGCGGGGGTATTTGTACGGAGCAATAGTTGCTTTGACATGGTTCTGCAGCGAAACAATGCTCTCATCATTCGCCAAGGTGCCCTCTGTTAAAACGACATGCGCTTCGACCTTTGTGCCGCGTTCCTCGTCTGGCACACCGATGACAGCGCATTCCACGACAGATTCATGCGAGAGTAGGGCCGCTTCGACTTCGGGGCCAGCAATGTTGTAACCGGAGGAAACAATCATGTCGTCGCTACGAGCAGCGAAATACAAGTAACCCTCTTCATCCATCGAGAAGCTGTCACCGCTAATGTTCCAACCATCTTTAACGTATTTGTGTTGGCGGTCATCTGCTAAGTAGCGGCAGCCTGTTGGACCGCGCATGGTCAATCGACCCACTTCTCCGCGCGGTAATTCTTCACCGGCGTCGTCGACGATACGTACTTCGTACCCACTAACAGGCTTGCCAGTGCACGCACCGCGATGGTCGTCAAAGCGATTAGAAATAAAAATATGCAACATTTCAGTTGCGCCAATGCCGTCCAACATAGGCTTACCGGTTTTCTCCATCCACTCGTCGTAGACAGGCGCAGGCAGTGTTTCTCCCGCTGATACAGCGGCTCTTAAGCTTGAGAGGTCTGCCCCTTCATCCATAGCGCTCATCATTGCTCGGTAGGCGGTGGGGGCTGTGAAGCATACGGTCGCTTTGTATTTTTCGATGATTTCGATCATCTTGGGTGGCGTTGCTGTTTCAAGTAAGGTAGCCGCCGCACCGAACCGCAGGGGAAAAACCGCCAGGCCGCCTAAACCAAATGTAAAAGCCAAAGGCGGTGACCCGACAAAAACATCGTCAGATCTCACGTCTAATACTTCTCGGGCATAACCGTCAGCAATAATGAGTAGGTCCCGATGAAAATGCATGGTCGCTTTGGGTGACCCGGTTGTGCCTGAGGTATAGCCCATGAGGGCGACGTCGTCTCGTCCGGTTTGTACCACGTCAAATTGCACCGATTTCTCGAGCGCCATGCGGTCTAATTCGGCGTCATGGTTTAAAGTACCGTCGAATCCGGTGACGGAGTTAAGAAATTGGCTTGAATCGGCACAGTCTTGAAGCTCTTGCAGCAGTCGAGTATCGCACAAGGCGTGGCTAATTTCGCCTTTGTCTACAATAGCCGTGAGCTCACCTGCGCGCAGCATTGGCATAGTATTGACAACCACGGCACCAACCTTTGTCGCCGCTAACCAGCAAGCTACCATGGCGGGGTTATTGGCAGAGCGAATTAGCACGCGATTCCCAGCTTTGACACCGAGATCATCAATCAACACGTGAGCAATGCGATTGCTCCAATCACTCAGTTCTTTGTAGGTGCGTCTTCTGCCATTTCCAATGAGAGCCGTGTTATCGCCATAGCCTTTTTCCACCATTTGATCGGTGAGCTGCTCGGCCACATTGATGTACTCGGGGTAGTCAAAGTTTTCGAGCAAAAAATCTGGCTGATCAGCGAGGGGTGGCAAATTATCGCGGGTGAAGCTATCGCTGTGTGCGGATGGACCGAGCATAGTCATTCTCCTGAGTAGGCCAAAATGGCTTGGCGCGCAATAACAACACGTTGAACATCTGACGCACCTTCATAAATGCGTAGTGCGCGTATCTCTCGGTAGAGTTTTTCAACGGTCGCACCTGATCGTACGCCCTCACCACCGTGAAGTTGAACTGCGCGGTCTATCACATCTTGTGCTTTGTCCGTTGAAAAAAGCTTGGCCATGGCTGCCTCCCGTGTCACGCGGGGCTGACCGGAGTCTTTACACCAAGCCGCACGATAGATCAGCAAAGCACTGGCATCGACATCAACCGCCATGTCGGCTATGTGTCCTTGCACCATCTGGAGCTCAAATAAGGGCGCGCCTTGTATCTCGCGTGTGCTTACCCGCGCTAGGCTTTCGTCCAGCGCACGCCGAGAAAAGCCAAGGGCAGCAGCGGCCACCGTTGATCTAAAAACATCTAGCACCGACATCGCAATCTTAAAACCCTGACCTGACTCACCGATCAGTGCGCTAGTGGGAACCTTCACATCCGTAAAGCGCAATCGGGCGAGGGGATGAGGGGCGATAGTTTCTAAACGTTCCACGACTTCGAAACCGGGCATGTCGGGTGTGACAATAAAGGCGGATAATCCGCGTGCACCGGGGGCGTCTCCAGTACGCGCAAACACGGTGTACACATCGGCAATGCCACCGTTTGAAATCCACGTTTTTTCACCGTTTAGCAGGTAAAGATCACCATCAAGCGTTGCACTAAGCGTGGAATTTGCGACGTCAGAACCGGACTGAGGCTCAGTCAGAGCAAAAGCAGCGACAGCTTCTCCGCGGCGAGTGCGAGGCAGCCACTGGGCTTGTTGTTGCTCAGTACCAAATAAAGATATGGCACCGGTTCCCAGTCCCTGCATGGCAAAGGCAAAGTCGGCCAAGCCGTCGTGGCGAGCGAGTATCTCACGGCTGAGGCAGAGGCTTCGCACGTCCATTGTCTCCCCAGCGGTTGCTGCGGTGTGTTGAAGCCAGCCCGCCTTGCCCAGTTTCGCCACAAGCGTGCGACAAGCGGTGTCGATATCGCTGTGGTCTATATTCGCAAGCTCAGATTTTGCCCATGCATCTAAGTTAACGGCGAGATCCCGGTGTGTGGTTTCAAAGAAAGGCCAAGCAAGAAAGCTAGAATCTGACATTAGTCTCCCTCAAAAATAGGCTGTTGCTTTTCAACAAAGGCATTGTAAGCACGTTTGAAATCTTCGGTTTGCATGCAAATAGCTTGTGCCTGGGCTTCGGCTTCTATTGCTTGATCAAGAGACATGGACCACTCTTGCACTAACATCGTTTTTGTCATCATGTGCGCAAAGTTAGGGCCGTCGCTGATGCGGCTTGCCATCTCTATTGCTGTACTTAATAACTGATCAGACTCAACAATGCGGCTGTAATAGCCCCAGCTTTCTCCTTCTTCAGCCCGCATGGCGCGCCCCGTATAAAGCAGCTCGGCTGCTCTTGATTGACCAATGATGCGCGGCAGCATGGCACAGGCCCCCATGTCGCACCCGGCCAATCCAACCCGCGTAAAAAGAAAGGCTGTCTTGGCCGTCGGCGAACAGATTCTTAGATCCGATGCCATAGAGATAATCGCACCCGCACCTGCACAAATTCCGTCCACGGCTGCAATGATTGGCTTGCCACAGTGGATCATGGCCTTGACCAAATCTCCGGTCATGCGGGTGAAAGCCATGAGTTCTTTCATGTTCATTTTTGTCAATGGACCGATGATGTCATGCACATCACCTCCAGAACTAAAATTCCCCGCATTGGATGCAAAAACAACCACATCAATATCGTCTTCCGAGGCTAATTCTCGAAACCAATCACGAAGCTCTGCGTAGCTGTCGAAGGTCAAAGGATTTTTTCGCTCAGGACGGCTCAGCGAAATCGTAGCGATGCGGTTTTTGACTTCACAATTAAAGTGCGTCGTTTTTTCTATCATGGTTTTTCAGTCCTTTTCGGCTTCACTGGCGGCGCGTAAAAGAGTATTGACCTGCGCAGAGTCCTCGTTACTCAAACCACCTAACAAGTCGTCCAACCACTCTCGGTGTGCCTTTGCCTGCAGGCTGAATTCTTCTTTTCCTTTGGTGGTCAAACTCACAACAGCCGCTCGTCGATCTCCAGGCAAGGCTTCTCTGATCACTAGACCCTCAAGCGTTAAACGATCGACAATGCCGGTGACGTTGCCGTTTGAAACAACAAGGCGCTTGGAAATTTCGCTCATCTTGAGACCGCGCTCTTCGCGATAAAGTGCGGACATCACGTCGAACCGAGGCAGTGTTGTATTGAACTCAAGACGCAATCTTTCGCGCAGCTCGGCCTCAATAATCCGCGTCGTTTTTAGTAACCGGATCCAGAGACGAACGCGCTCATTGGAGCTATCGAGTGGTTCTGGCAGTGCGTCAGCGGTCTTGCTCAAACTTCACCTCCTGAGAGAGTCAAAGTATGGCCGTTCATTGATCGTGCTTCTGGTGAACACAGCCAACCGACAGCGCTTGCGACCTCTTCGACTTGTATAAATTTTTGTTGTGGGTTGCCCGAAAGCAAGGCCGTTTTAGCCTCATCCGCTGACATGCCTGTTTTGCTTTGTATTTCAGCGACTGACCGCTGCAATAGAGGGGTTTCTATAAATCCAGGACAGACAGCGTTTACGGTGATTCCAGTGCGAGCAAGTTCAATCGCCAGTGAACGAACCAGACCTACCACCGCGTGTTTGGCTGCACAGTATCCACTGACATAAGGATACCCTTTGAGACCAGCGGTCGAAGCAATGGCAACCATACGGCCCCATCCTTCTTGTTTTTGATCAGGGAGACAAGCTTGCCAAAGATGGAACACACCTTTTAGATTGACTGCCAATGCCTGTTCAAGGTCATCAGCACCCATTTTGGAAAAGGGGACACTTGCGGCGTCACCCGCGTTGGCCACTGCAATTGTTACCAGACCATTGACATCTCTTGCTTGTTGCAAGGCGTTCGCAACAGAGGCTGGATCTGTTACATCACATTGCACGGCTAGGGCGCCTGTGGATTGCGCGGCTTCTTGCAGTGGCTCTAATCGTCTACCGAGAATTGTCACGGCAGCACCGGCCGCACTAGCATTACGCGCAATTTCTGCACCTACGCCGCTGCCACCGCCGCTTATCACCATATGCTTACCGGTGAGGTCTTTGTTATGCGCACTCATACTTTTTCTGCTTCTACGTTCTGTTTGTCAGCCAAACGCCAGAGTTGATCTCTGCCAGGCTGGTAGGGAAGAGGCCAATCGAGTTGACGATCACCCAGCTCCGCCGCGGCATGCAAAGTCCAATAGGGATTTGCCAAGTGTGGCCGAGCTAAACAAACGAGATCGGCACGGCCGGCCATCAGGATAGAGTTGACGTGATCCGGCTCGTAGATGTTGCCAACCGCCATCGTGGCAAGGCCAGTTTCATTGCGAATTCGATCGGAAAAAGGTGTCTGAAACATGCGTCCGTACACCGGCTTAGCATCGATTGTGGTTTGTCCTGCTGAAACATCAATAATGTCAGCACCCGATGCTGAAAAATAGCGTGCCACTTCGACAGCTTCTTCTGGTGTCACGCCGGCTTCACCTACCCAGTCGGTGGCTGAAATACGCACCGACATGGGCTTGTGTTCGGGCCAAGCCAGTCGCATCGCTTCAAAGACCTCGAGCGGATACCTCAGGCGATTTTCTAAACTCCCACCGTATTCATCATCGCGTGTGTTGGAGACAGGTGAAATAAACGAAGAAATGAGATAGCCGTGAGCTGCGTGCAACTCGACCATGTCAAAGCCTGCGCGATCAGCCATCTCGGTTGCTGCAACAAATTGGGCCGTTACTGCATCCATATCATCGCGATTCATGGCGTGTGGCGTTTCATTGTCTTTAGACCAGGCAATGTCGGAAGCCGATAGTAGTGGCCAATTGTTTTGATCCAATGGTGCATCCATTGTTTCCCAGCCAAGTTGTGTCGACCCCTTTCGACCAGCGTGTCCGATTTGGCAACACAGCTTAGCGGTTGTTTCCTGATGCACAAAAGCCACTAGTCGACCCCAAGCGATCTCATGTTCAGGCGCATACAAGCCAGGGCAGCCAGGTGTTATTCGCCCGTCAGCACTAACACAAGTCATTTCGGTGTAGACAAGTCCTGCACCACCTTTAGCTCGCTCAGCGTAATGCGCAAAATGCCAATCGGTTGGGTTGCCGTCCACCGCTTTGTATTGCGCCATAGGTGAAACAACTATGCGGTTTTCAAGCTTTAGTTCTCGCAACTTAAAGGGCGTAAACATCGGCGGCCGAACAGGTGTGTTTGCTTCAACCCCGGCAGCTTGTTGAAACCACTGCTCAGCGTTGTGCAGCCAACCGGCGTCTCGCTCGCGCAAGTTCTCGTGGCTGATTCGCTGTGAGCGTGTCAGCAAAGAATAAGTGAACTGCACAGGGTCTAGTTTTAGGTAGCGGTGTATGTCCTCGAACCACTCTAAAGAATTACGCGCTGCAGATTGTAGTTTGAGCACCTCTAGGCGGCGCTCGTCTTCATAAAGGCTAAAGGCGTCTGCGAGTGTTGGTTGTGTCGTGACATACGCTGCCAGACCCATGGCGCTCTCTAGCGCTAGCTTAGTGCCCGATCCGATGGAAAAATGCGCCGTGGCTGAGGCGTCACCCAGCAACACAATATTTTTGTGGCTCCAGCGTTCACAGAGCACTCTTGGAAAATTGATCCAAGCCGATCCACGAATATGGGCTGAGTTGCTGAGCAGGGGGTAGCCGCCCAAGTGCTCTTTGAATATCTCTTCACACACGGCCACACTTTGCTCTTGGCTCATGCTGTCGAAGCCATAAGCATCGTAGGTCGCTTGGTCTGTTTCGACGATAAAAGTAGCCGTGTCTTCGTCGAACTGATAGGCATGTGCCCACAGCCAACCTTTGTCTGTCTCCTCAAAGATAAAGGCAAAAGCGTCATCAAATTTTTGCTTTGTACCCAGCCAGACAAATTTACAACTACGCACATCGATGTCTGCGCGAAATTCATCGGGGAAATCCGCGCGAGCCGCAGAATTGAGACCGTCGCTAGCAACGACAAGATCATACTCGTCACTGTAGCTTCTAGCAGATTGCGCGTTAGACTCGAATTTTAAAATGACACCTAACTCGCGTGCACGCGCTTGCAATAGAATGAGTAAGCGCTTGCGGCCAATACCGCAGAAGCCATGTCCGCTCGAGACCATTTTTTCGCCTTTGAAGGTAACTGCGATGTCGTCCCAATAAGCAAAGTGCTCGCGGATTGAGTCGGCGCTTTTACTGTCGTTTTTGGCGAGCCGGTCTAGTGTTTCGTCAGAGAGCACAACACCCCAGCCAAAAGTGTCATCAGCCTTGTTGCGTTCCAATACGGTGACTTCAGTATCCGGTTGGCGTAATTTCAATGAAATAGCGAAGTACAGGCCTGCAGGGCCACCGCCTAAGCAGATAACACGCATTTACCACTCCTGTTCAAGGGGTCAAGTAATTGGGTTTAGAGTAAGGCTTCAAGAATAATGTTTCAAGTATGAAGTTTTATATTTAAAATAAAAGCAACCAGGAGGCCTCAGATTAGGTCCGGTCAGTGACGTCGACGCGAGCATGACTTGATCTGAGGTTCCCTAGAGCAATTCTGCCTATACAATTGTATAAACTGCTTGTTCAACACCTTCTGAAGCAGCCATTGGGATGTTTTATCAACGTGAGATACGCTAAATGATTGATTGGAATGACGCTTTTGATAACTCAGGGTATATCGATGGCGCGCAACACTATGCAGATCGCTGGTCGGAGCGGGCAGCCAACGCCCGGGCGCAGATGCGTGGCGAACTCAATGTCAGCTACGGTCAAAACGTGCGTGAGTGCTTTGATTTATTTCAACCTTCTGAGCAATCATCCGGGCTAGTAATCTACATTCACGGTGGGTTTTGGCACAGATTTGATAAATCCTATTGGTCTCAACTGGCGCTCGGGCCCTATGCACAAGGCTGGTCTGTCGCTGTTGTGGGTTATCCCTTGGCACCGGAAGTCACGGTCCCTGAGATAACGCAATCAATTGCTAGCGCAGTGACTGAAGCGGCGTCTCGAGTGGCGGGGCCTATTGTATTGACCGGTCATTCGGCGGGTGGTCACCTGGTATCTCGTCTGGCGAGCAGTAGTAGTCCTCTTTCTGCTTCAATAAAAAAGCGAATGCAAAAAGTGGTTTCTATCAGTGGGGTGCACGACCTGCGGCCTCTGCTAATGACAGAGATGAATAACACGCTTAAATTGACAGAGCAGAGTGCGGAAGCTGAAAGCCCAAGCCTAGATAGTCCTCATAAACACTTGCCGTGTTG
Organism: uncultured Granulosicoccaceae bacterium; assembly: GCA_937965695.1. Taxonomy (GTDB): domain Bacteria; phylum Pseudomonadota; class Gammaproteobacteria; order CALCKW01; family CALCKW01; genus CALCKW01. The sequence goes on along the minus strand of CALCKW010000049.1, from coordinate 9,570 downwards.
TTTTTGGGTGGGCGCTGATGAACGGCCAGAGTTTTTACGCCAAAATCGATTGATCGCTGAATCTTGGGCGCGTCAAGGCGGAAGTGTTTCGAGTGTCTATGAACCGGGCACCCAGCATTTTACCGTGGTTGAGAGTTTGCAATATGCCGACGGTGCGTTAACCATGGAACTGTTAAGCTAACTACAAGCTAGACACAATTGTGTCTAGCTTGTGCGTCAACTCGCATCGCGGATGTCAAAAGACCGAACGTAAGCCGGTCTGGCTTTCGCGCGCTCTATTATTTCGGCGGTTTTTCCGGTGGGCATCTCTAGCCCAATCATCGCCATCCAATTGCTGCAATGCGTAAGCACTAAATCTGCCACAGTGAAAGTATCGCCGGTTAACCAAGGGCCATCGCCAATACGCGCTTCGAGAGATTTTAATGCGCGACTGATATCCCATTCTGCTCCGGCGCGCACGGCCTCTTTGTGTCGCATTTCCTCGGGAAAAACAAAACTGTGCTTGGCCATAACCCAACAGGTGCCGTCGAGCTCGTCGCTGAGCATCTGTGTAAAACTGTCTTGATGAGCGCGTTGTAGCGTGCCTGCTGGGTGCGTCAGCGCACCGTGCTTATCCGCTAAGAACTGAATGATCGCTACTGAATCAGTGATCACTTGCCCATCGGCCAAGAGAGCAGGGAGCTTTCCACTGGGGTTAACCGCTAGAATATCCTCGGAGTGTGGTGGTGCGTTTTTTATATCGTAGTCGAGTCCCAGTTCTTCTAGCGCCCACAGCACGCGAAATGCTCGTGATTTTGGGCTTCCAATCAACGTGTACATGGCACCGTTCCTTTTCGAGTGATATCTCGATTATGAATTCTAAGTCTAACCTTTACAAATGCGTCCTGCGACTAGGGTGCTGAGAAGATAGTCCTAGGGAACCTCGACGTCACTGACCGAGCTTAGACTAAGGTCCCTTAATTTTGATAGCGCTTAAGAAAATTCACCTAAAGGTAAACTCGTGATGGTTGAACTGAAAACAGTTGCTCTCTTTTTTGTCACGGCTGTGGCTGAAATAGTGGGTTGTTATTTACCTTATCTGTGGCTTCGACAAGATAAAAGCGCCTTGTTACTAATACCCGCTGCAATTTGCCTAGCAGTCTTTGCGTGGTTGTTGTCATTGCATCCAAGTGCCGCTGGTCGAATTTATGCGGCTTACGGCGGGGTATACATTTTTGTTGCCATATTATGGCTTTGGGGCGTTGATGGCATTAGGCCAACCGTTTGGGATATTGGTGGATCGTTGGTCGCTTGTGCCGGTATGGCGATCATTATGTTTGCGCCCAAGTCCGTCTAAAAGAGTTTAAAAAATCACAACCATGGCTCTCTGATGCGATAACGCTCAGTTAGCCTATCTAGAGGGCTATCGTGATAGCCCTCTGATGATTTCCTAATTATTGGCTTGCTAAGCTCGCCTTGAAAAACCGCACCATCTCGGCGTTCATACTCTGGTGAAAGGCACGGCGATCAAAACCCTCGTTATCTTTGCAGATGAAATCCCAAGTGTCTGGCTCGAACTTCTTTAACTTTTCGGTGCACTGCTGAACCATAAACGCAAAGTGACCCGCGTTGTCTATCCAGTGTGTCTCCACGCGCTCTTGAAGTGCCTCTGCAATCGGCAAAGAATTAGTCGCATGGGGAACGCGCTTGTCCTGCAATGTCGACCACAATTGCACTGGAACACTGACGTCACTGAGTGCCTTTTTATCGTAGGCAATGCCAAGGCCGGGCGCTGCAATCGCCGCCGCGCCGATACGCGGGTCTTTACCCCAGGCCTCAGCGGGCAGTGATCCCATGTCCGCTGTCACCATGCCAGCCACAAAACCCTCGCTGCAAATAAATTCACTCGGGTCTGATTCGCAGTGGGCTATGGCTTTACTCATATTCGGCACAGCGCCAATTAGGGAGAGGGCGGTGTGCCCGCCAGCTGAAAAACCAAACAATCCAACTTGTCCCTGATTCAGTGCTGGCGCTTGCCGCCATTGTTTGCGCAGAAAGTCGATGCTGATACTGATGTGCCTTGGTCTGTCGAGCATCCATTGATCTATCGTCGAGCTCATGTCCCTGAACGTATTTCCTGTGTGAGAGGGGGCTGCCACGACAAAACCTGCTTCTGCTAAGGCCTTCGCTGTGTCGGCGTGCCCACCTTGCCACCCGCCAAAGCCGTGCGAAAGCATCACCAATGGCAGGTGCTCGCCTTCAATGTCTGCATCCAGTGCCAGCGCCTGATTGAACGGCGTGTTGGGTTCACTGGGAGCATGTTTTGCCGTGGGATACCACACGCCGATCTGGAGATCTTTGTGCCCAGGGTCCGGTACGGTTAATTGGCTAAAACCCGCTGCCTGCGCGCCACTGCAGATAATCGCTATCTGGCTTGCCACGAGCAAACGCTTTAGGAAAGAGCGCTTTGCGTTTGCCAGTGGGGTGTTTTTTCTCGATAAGTTGTTGTTCATCGCTGATCACTATCCTGTTGCTGTTGAAGGTGTGATTAAGATTGCGGCGAACCGTTAATTGACGCGTCCTAGAACATGATTGAGGTCGAACTAGATGGCGATTTAGGTCATTATCTGACCTTAAGTAACTGATAAATCTCTAATCATAACGAGCAAAGCTAAAAAACTATGTTTTTCCTACCATTACCCATTGTTGTCGCCTTAATGCTAATGACCGTGTTGATCGTGCTGCGAGAGCGTCTCTTTTTAGCCCCTTCTGGGCGGGTGTTTGGCGCTCTGTTGCTGCTCTACTGTATGGGACTGTTTTTGATTGGAATTCGTTGGGGCTACAACATCACGGCGTTGCTACCCCTGCAGGCGTTGTTGGCTGTCACCTGGTGTCCGTTGGCGTGGATTGCCTTTCGCAGCCTCACTCGAGAAGGGCCAATTTGGCACTGGCCTCGGGATTGGATGCATGTTGCACCCATGGCCGTCATGAGTGTCTGCATGCTGCTCTGGCCAGCACCCATCGATCTAGTGCTTATAGTCACTTACATCGTATACGCTGCCGCACTGATGGCATTGGCGAGGCAAGGGCCCGATGCCCTGTCGATGGTCAGAATGAGCGCTGCTCGCATCTGCCATCAGGCACTGATGATCACGGCTTTTTTGTTGTTTGCATTTACATTTGTCGACGTGCTGATATCTCTTGATATTCGTTTCTATGATGGTCATCGAGCTGCAACAATTGTGGCGCTGGCCAACGTACCCAGTATTCTTATTCTGGGTTTGGCAGCTGTAGTAGCGGGCCAGGGACGTTCAGAAGAAGCAAAGTTGACGGAACCTGAAGAGCATTCAACGGATGCCGATGACGAGAGAGAAGCGCTTGAGTTGATGCCCAAACTAGAGTCTCTATTGGTCGGGCAGAAGCTTTATAAAGACCCTGAATTAAACCTTCAAAGGCTCGCGCGTAAAAGCGGCGTGCCTGCACGGCGAGTATCACGAGCCGTTAATTTGTTGACGGGGCAAAATGTCTCTCAGTGGGTTAATGAGCAACGGATTACAGCAGCTTGCGAACAATTAAAACAATCGGATCAAAACATCACGGAAGTGATGATGAGTGTGGGCTTTATGACCAAGTCCAACTTTAATCGAGAATTTAAACGGATCACAGGCACGAGCCCCAGCGGATATAGGAGCGCCCCGAAAAGCTAAATTTGGCTTAAAAATTGAAATTTATTTTGAATATTTATTTGACTATTCCCTGTTTGCAGAACTATGATTTAAGCCGTTAGCACACACGAGCTAACACCCCGCGGGCCGGGAACTTGATTCGACATGGTAGGGCACGAAACCCATGTCCACAATGAGGTTAACGCCATGGGTCCGTTCCCACACGATGCACCAAAAGCCACGATCGATCAAAACAATGTAGCCGGTACTGACGGTTTTGAATTTGTCGAGTTTGCCCATCCTGAAGCGGGGCATCTTGAAAAACTGTTCGAGAGTATGGGTTACGTTGAAGTCGCTAGTCATAAAACCAAAAACATCTCGCTCTATCGTCAGGGCACTATTAATTACTTGATCAACCGTGAGCCAAACAGCCATGCAGCCCGGTTTGTGGCAGAGCATGGACCGTGTGCCCCGGCTATGGCGTGGCGAGTTGCGGACGTACAGCACGCCTTAAAGTGTGCTGTCGACTACGGTGCTGAGGAGTACATCGGTGATGACAAAAGCCTAGACGTACCTGCCGTCGTCGGTATCGGCGGGTCGCTGTTGTATTTTGTTGAAACTTATGGCGATGATGGTTCTTGCTACTCTGATGAATATACTTGGGTAGACGAAGTTGATCCAAGGCCCGCAGGCGCTGGCTATTACTATATTGACCACCTCACGCATAATGTAGAGCGTGGCAACATGTCGACGTGGTACGACTTCTACGCCAAAGCGTTTAACTTTCGTGAAATCCGTTTTTTCGATATCAAAGGAAAACACACAGGGCTCTTCTCGCGAGCGCTGACTTCACCTGACGGGAAAATTCGTATTCCAATCAATGAAAGTGCTGATGCAAATAGCCAGATTGAAGAATATCTAAAAGAATACAAAGGTGAAGGCATACAGCATATCGCAGTAGGTACTGACGATATGTACGCCAGCGCAGACGCGATTGCCGCCAATGGGGTTGACTTTATGCCACCTCCGCCACCCACATACTATGACATGAGCCATGCGCGGGTAGATGGCCATCGAGAACCCCTTGATAAAATGAAAAAGCACGGGATTCTGATTGACGGTGAAGGTGTTGTCGATGGCGGCGTCACGCGCATCTTGCTGCAAATATTTTCCAAGACAGTTATAGGTCCCATCTTCTTTGAATTTATTCAGCGTAAAGGTGACGATGGATTTGGCGAAGGGAATTTCAAAGCCCTGTTTGAGTCAATCGAAGAAGATCAAATACGACGCGGTGTTATCAACTCAGGTGACTGAGTTAGCAAGCCTCAGATCAAGTTATGCTCGCCCGGTGTCACTGACCGAACTTAATCTGAGGCTCTTTCGCTCTCTGACAATGGCAAAAGGGCTAGTTGCATGAATTGGCAAGATCTACCAAGAGCGCCAGATCCCGGTACCTTTGTGTGCAACCTGTCTGAGCTAGGCATCGGCAGTAGCAAAAGTATTGATCTGGATGGTTTTTCAGTGCTGTTGCTGCGTAATACAACAGGGGTTTTCGCCTACTTCAACGCTTGTCCCCATCAATATTTACCACTCGATTGGCGCACCAAAAATGTGCTGTCAGTACAGGGCGATGTGCTGCTTTGCTCCAATCACCATGCCAGCTTTGATGCGCAGACTGGTAAAGGGCTTGACGGGTTTGCGCAGGGCAGTGCGTTGACTGCAATTCCTTTTTCTTTGCAGGGCGATCAAATTTTTATAGGGGAAGAAGTCGGCTAAATCTCAAGCCCCTCGGCACAGGCGTGTGATTCAGTGGTGCTCTTCATAACCCTTGATATGGGGATCGGCTTGTTTTGGTACTGTTTCGCGCTCGATCATGCGACGTACTCGCGGTGCCTCTACCCCTCGATGTAAACGAAGCAATGTGTCAGAGATGCCGGAGTCGGACATGGTCCTTCGTTGGTTGTGACGAACGTATTCAACCCAAGTGGCAACGTAATATTTTTCCGTCCAAATGTTGGGTTGCTCCAAGTCGCGCAACAGAGACCAGCGGCGTGCGCCGTCGCGTTTGCGAATTCTACGCCGCGCTGCCATCGCCTCTAAAAAAGCCGGAATATCCGCTTCACTGATATCAAACTCGATAGTGATTAAAATCGGGCCTGTTCGTTGAGATAATTGAACGGCAAGTGTGGGCTCAATGAATCGGTCGAGTGGTGCCAAATCGAGGTTGGCAAATTCTGGCAGCGGCAGTCGATAGCCAACCAAAATGCCCAAAAGTAGCGTAGCCGCCGAACTGATAAGTGCCGTTTCTAGTCCGTGCGTTTCCGCAACCAAACCCCACAACCAGCTACCCAAAGCCATACCGCCAGCGCTGCTCATCATATAAAAAGAAATGGCACGGCCCACGACCCAACGGGGAGTAGAGAGCTGTAGCGATACATTGAGCAAAGCATTGGTTGTAACCCAACATGCACCGCACAACATCAGTGCCAGCACGGCAAACAACAAACCTTGCCCGGTAGCCAGCAGCAACGTGCCAAAAGCCATTCCCAAGAACGTGCAGCGAACGATTGTTTCGTTGTCGAATCGCGCTCGTATTTTTGCGTTGTTCAGTGCTCCGCCAACGGCACCCAGGCCGAAGGAGCCCAATAAAAAACCATAGGTCGATGCGCTGCCTCCCAGTAGATCGCGAGCAACCAGCGGCAACAATGCAAGTACTGACACCGCGGTTAAGCCAAATAAAAATCCTCGGAGAATGATACGCAAAAGGTTGGGCGAGAGACTGACATAACGTATGCCCGCTGTTGTCGCTTGGCGGAAACTTTCACGTGGTAAGGCGGAAGCGCTAGCCGGTTTGCGCCAGAACACTAAAACTAGGATCAACGCCAAGTAGCTCATGCTGTTTAAAGCAAAAGCCGCAGCAGCGCCGGCCGCCGCGATAATCAAACCACCTAGCGCCGGCCCGATACTGCGCATTAAATTAAATGACATACCGTTAGCCATCACTGCGGCCGGTACTTGCTCCCGCGGAACGATGTCGCCAACCGACGCTTGCCACGATGGATTGTGCAGCGCACCGCCGCAGCCGATTAAAAAGGTCAGTGCCAGCAGTAACCAGGGCGTGAGCATGCCAAAGAAAGTCACCAGTGTGAGAGCGATTGAGGCAAACAGCATGAGTACTTGTGCGGCCAGCATAACGTGCCGTCTATCGTAGTTGTCTGCCAGAACTCCAGCTAACACAGACAAACTCATGATGGGCAGCATGGTCGAAGCCGTGACCAGTGCGACCATTTGTTGCGAGTCGGTGAGAGTGGTCATTGTCCAACCTGCCGCGACCGCTTGCACCAATCCCCCAAGGTTTGAGACGAGTGTCGCCAACCACAGCGAGCGGAAAATTGGGCTGCTAAAAGGTGCGAGTGCAGGCGATGCAGATTTTTTGGTCATCGGCTCTTAAGATTGCTTTTTTTGAGCGTGGATACGATCGCGGTGCAAGGTGTAGATGCCAGCGCAGACAATGATGGCGGTACCGATGAGCGTCCAGCGATCCGGCAATTGGTTGAACACAAAGTAGCCGTAGATTGTTCCCCAGATAATCAGCGTGTAGTGGACGGGTGCAACAACGGCTGCTTCCGCAACCTCTAGGGATTTAATCACCAGTACTTCACCGCCTGCACCCGCAACCGCAATGGCAAAGAGCAGCGCCCACTCGGTACCCAGCGTTGGTGTTTGCCAAACAAAGGGCAAAGGCACTGAGATTAATAAACTCGATACGATAGCCGTGTAAGCGACAGTAGTCAGGGTTTTATCGGTATCGGCTAACAGCCTGCCAATGACTTGTCGCGTCGCATAGAAGGCCGCTGCCAACACCACCAGCATGGCCGCTGGATGGATACTGCCCATACCCGGACGCACGACCACGATGGCGCCAATAAAGCCTATTGCCACGGCGGACCAGCGGCGAATACCCACGGGCTCCTTGAGCAAAATAGCGCCCGCTATGGTCAGGAAGAAGGGCGCCACAAAGCTAGCAGCCACGGCGTCAGCCAAGGCGACGTGCTGCACCGCAAAAACAAACAAAACACTTGAGAACACCACTAAAACACCACGAAGAACCTGCAATTTCGGCTGCTTGGTGTGCAGTATTGATAACCCCCGAAAGCAGAGCATGGCGACGACACCGCAAAACAAGCCCATTTGCCTGAACCAGATGATCTGCACGGGGTGGAAAGTATCGGTGAGTAGCTTGGCGACCATATCAGTGGCGGAGAAGAGGAACATGCCGCATAACATCAGCAAGATACCTAGCTGGCTGTTCGAGCGTCGGGAGCTAGAAACGGAAGCTACGGGTGCGGATGTAGAGAGTGGCATTGTGACTGCTCAGAAGGACATACCATCATAGTAGCGCAGGTGTGATGTCTACGGTTGATTACTCTGGGCTAAAGAGCAACTTTGCAAGCTTGATTTTTACAACCAACATACCCATTTTAAGGGCCTATAGAAAGCTCACTCAACTGCGACCCGAGACCATGAACAGCTTTGACTATCCGACTTTTCCAACGGCCAACGGCTACATGACCGAAAAGATCCGGACTAAGTATATTCAGCGCGCAATCGCTGAAAAAAATCTGCCAGAGAATGCGCACAGAATGCCGCAAATCTTGACACTTGATGCACCAAATGAGGCCAGCAAACCGATCCAGTTTTGGCAGCTGTATTCTGTGTTGGGGCAAGATCGGATTGTGGACATTGTCTACAGATTTTATAAGCGTGTGTTTGCCGATGAACCTTGGTTTACTTCGGTCTTTGCGAACGTTGGCAGTATTGAACATCATGTCAATACTCAAGCATCCATGTGGACAGATGTAATGGGTGGGGGCTTGGCATATCACGGGGGCGAGTTTAGGCTCAGTTTTCATCATACGCACAATGCCATGGCACTGATGAACCAAAAGGGAGCAGAGCGTTGGGTGCAACTGATGGTGCAAACCTTAGATGACACGTCGACTGACTTGACTGATGACCCGAGAGTAAGGCGAAGCCTAAATACTTTTCTTGACCATTTTTTGGGAAAATACGCGACCGAGTTTAGATTTGAAAAAAACGCTAATTTTGGAGAATTAAATATAGCGCTAATAAAACGGTATAATTTTCTCAATATGTCATCGGATGCCATAGAAGCGCTGGATGAAAACGCTTTGAGAGAAGAGCTTATCGCGCGTGGCATTGATACCACTGGCTTGCGAGATAAACAGCAGCTAGTTAATAAAGCGCTAAGTCTGTAGCGCTTATTTCTTGACCAATTTGAAAGCGTATTGGGGTGACAGATAAGGAAGTTATTTCGCCTAAATATTGGGCCGGTTTTTTTGGCAACAATTAGAAATGACTCTTTATTTTTTGTCGTGCCAGTTATGGCATATTGAGTAACTGCAGTGTGTTTATTCGTGTTTTGTCAGATGTAAGAGTATCTCCCTGTCAATTGTTGAAAATGCGTACTGAGTCTCAATAATTGCATTAACTAACCGTGATTGCCAAACGGTTGTGCAATGCACAAATAAGTAAACGAACCAATGAATATTCAATCAGCTATTTTTTGGTGAGTGTGGCGAGCTAGTAATATTGAGTGTGGGCAACCCGATTTTTGAAGGCTTTGCACCGCTAAAAAATATGAGCAGCTGAAAACCTCATCGAATTAATCTGGTCGTGAGAACCTTTTATCGCTGTAATAACAGGTATAATGGCGACTCGCTTTTTATATCAACAACCTCCGCTTATTTGATCTGGGCCAACTTGTTTTTTGTCTAAACCCGACGAATGTCCCAGATTAGACACTCAGCTGCCAATTGCGACATCTGTTGCAGCGGCAGGCTTTACAATATGTGTGAAGCATGATGTTATAAATTGCTAGTATCGGCATAACGTTGCGTGTATC
>CALCKW010000048.1 GCA_937965695.1 uncultured Granulosicoccaceae bacterium | reverse complement strand
ACTTGGTGTGATCTTCTTCCTCTATAAAGCACGAGACATCTGGGTATACGTCACGTTGTTTGCAGTCGGTCACTCCTTGACCATGGTGGCAGGAGTGCTCGGGGATATCCAAGTCAACGCGTATTTGATCGACGCTATTATCGGTTTCTCAGTCATCTACAAGGCCGCTGACAACCTGGGTCTGTGGAAGAAGTGGTTTGGCTGGGCGCCTGATACTCGAACGGCTACTTTTATATTTGGTTTGCTGCACGGTTTTGGATTGGCGACGAAAATCCAAGAATTTGGTATTCCTGCCAATGGTCTGCTAGCCAATTTGTTGGCATTCAATATTGGCGTTGAGCTTGGCCAGTTGATAGCTCTAGCCATCATCCTAATTGTTATGGGTTTCTGGCGGAGGAGTGAAGGTTTTTGGCAACAGGCTAAAACCGCAAACTACTTGTTGATGGTCTGTGGTGTAGCGCTGATGGTTTTTCAGATCAACGAATACATGTCCCATTCCTAGGAGCTCTAAGATGCACATCAGAAAACCACTAGCAGAAGAGCTACCAAGTAAAACCCGTCTTTTACTCAGCTCCCTTGCAGCCGCAATTACAGTGGGCTTATTAGCGATCACAGTGGTGTTGCCAGCAGAGCGCGGTGTCGATCCAACAGGAGTTGGGGAACGATTGCATCTCACCCGTATGGGTCTAATAAAAACGGCGATGGCCGAAGCAGATGCTCCCGAGCAAGGCCGTCCCTCTAACCAACACGAAATAAAAGTCCCATTAGCTCCCGGACAAAGCCAAGAAATAAAAATGGTGATGAACAAGGGATTTGAATCCAACTACTCCTGGAAGAGCGAAGGTGGGCCCGTCTACCACGACACCCACGGAGACGTCTATAAAGACGACAGTGTCTTTATTAGTTATTCTAAAGCAGAGTCTGTAACGCAAGATAGCGGCACAATTGAAGCGGTATTTGGAGGTAACCACGGTTGGTATTGGGTCAACAAAGGTGACAAGCCCGTCACCATTACTTTAAACACAGATGGCCAGTACCTAGATATATTTTCCAAATAGTATTTACTAGCGGCTACCAATATCAGGCGCAATACGAAGCTCTGGCCTAATGCGCCGATAATGCAACTGACTCAAGTCTGCCGTCACTGGACCAGGACTAGCGACCACCAATATCTCTTCTGCCAATTCTTGGAAATCATTGCGAAAGTGCACAGAACTTTTTAGCACCAATATTTTCTCTTCGGCGGGCTCCACCCCTAAATGCCGCAGCATAGATTGATCCGCCAGCTGCATATTGACACAACCTACCATCACTCGTACTCCGCCCACGCGAAGCAATGCACTGGGCCCCATGGCCATTTGCGCACCTAACCACATCGGTCCTGTGCCAATACAATTACCGTCCCCAAGTGCTACCACTCCAAAATCACCTCGGTAGGGTTCTTCGCCGGTAAAACCACTCCATTCGCCTAGCTCGCCACTTATGATTTTGCCAACGCCTGCAGCGTGAGCTGCGTTGGCAAGTTCCGGTGCAACAACCATCGCAACAACTGCGCTGTCCACTTGAGACGCCAGCAGTGCTTTGAATATCCCGACGGTATCCCCTGCACCACCGCCACCAGGGTTGTCTTGCGTGTCCGCAAATACCACTGGTCCGCTGGCCTTTGGAAGAACTTCCTTAGCACGTGCAATGGCAGCCTGAGGGCTGTGTGCCACTAATGCAAAATCGCTCTCGCGCGCCAATAATTCATCAAGCAATGTGTCGGCAGTAAGCTGCACTTGCTCTTGATCAGCTCCCGTCACAAGAATTGCAGGACCTGTCTCATGAATATCAGCCAAAGGAAAACCACAGGCAAACACCACGCTCGCTAGGCCAGGGTTTTTTGCGTACTCATCTACCAACTCGTATATCGATTTTGAAGGATCTATATAAGTACAACCCTGAGTAAGAGGAATCTGATAAGGCAATTTATGCAAAACAGTGTGTTCAGTAAAACTTGCTCCATGTTCAAGTAGTCGGATCAAGCTGTTAGCAGTGCGTGCACCACACTCCCCCATATCGTTGTGGGGGTACTCTCTAAAACAGTCTATTAAACTGGCGTGCTGCACCATCTCAGAAGTAATGTTGGCGTGCAGATCGAGGCTGACAGCAATCGGCAATGACTCTCCGAACTTGTCTCGTAACCTTCTTAATAACTCGCCTTCCCCATCTTCCAAATGCTCGCACACCATTGCCCCGTGCAAGTCTAAATACAAGCCATCCACTGGCCATTGGTCTTCCAGCATATCCATCAGCTGGCCACAGATCATTTCGAAAGCGCCGCGTGTTACGCAGTCGCTTGGTGTTGCAGAACCCCACAGCAGTGGCACTATCGCATGGCCCGCATCACTAAGGGCTTGCAACGCTCCTGTTATCGGCAGATGCACGCCTTCTATCTCAGCCAACAGCCGTTCACCACGACATAAAGGCGGCCAATCGGTGCGCATTTCAAAATCGACCATGGCGGCTTTTAAGGGCGCAAAAGTATTGGTTTCATGCTGAAAGCCAGCAATTGCAATTCGGGCCATGGTTTTTTCCTCTGGTGGATCTGACACAATGCTGCAAGTCGAGACGTTCATTGCAGCCGTGTTTTAAACAAACCGTTAGGAAATCCTTATAGCACGGGCACGAACTTTATGCTTAATATGCTCGCCGCTGTCTGTTTGTCACTCCGAAGTAAACTCATCACAGCAAGGCAAGTCTACGAACTATATTTCCAGTAACTGAAGGCCGAAAGAAATGCACTACGGTAAATTCACACAGGGAAAAGAGAGCAACAGAACGTGAATTTGTTGTTTGTGTGTGTACAGAAAACAAACTACGCAGCCCTACAGCAGAAGCTGTCTTTTCATCCATGCAAGGCATTGAGGCAATAAGCGCAGGTACCAATAAAGATGCTGAAACCGTGGTCAGCGGGGACCTGATAGAGTGGGCAGAAATTATTTTTGTGATGGAGAAAGTCCATCGTCAAAAAGTGGCTCGCAAGTTTGCAACCCAACTTAATGACAAAAAGCTGGTCAACTTAGACGTACCAGACAACTACGCTTTTATGGCACCCGAGCTGGTATCTTTATTACGGGGCCGTGTGGGCAGGTATCTCAATTTAAACTGAATCGATATTAAGAATCGAATCGCAGTGACGCAACCGCCAAATGGGCGGCTGTATCTAATGCGGCGACCGCCTTACTTAGCGGCAGCACCAGTCAACTTAGCCAGAGCACCGGACACCTTAGCCAGTGCTTCATCGCAGCCTTCTACATTGTGACGTGCCTTTAGGTACATTGGGTCGTTGTAAGCGATCCATGTCTTGCCCGACTCATCTGCGTAAATCAATGCCTTTTGAGGCAGGTCTAAGGCGACTAACTGCTCGCATTTCATCAGCGGACTTCCCACCTTAGGGTTTCCAAATATCAGCAGTTCAGTATCTCGCAGCTCTACGCCAACACCAGCTGCTGCTTTGCTGTGAGGCACTCGTGCCATGATGGTCATGCCCTTGCTGAGCAGAATACCTTCCAACTTGTCAGCGGTGGCTGTGACGTCGTGCGCACTTTCAAGCTGAACAACGCCTTCGCTGGCCTGAGCAATCATAGAAAAACCACACAGTAGTACCACACTCAAAAATCTTTTCATTGCGTCCTCGCAGAAATAGAAAATGCCTCAACAATCGAGGCTGTCTTGGATATGGTAAGTAGTTAAAAATCAAAAAGCTATTCGTGAAAACCGAAAACTTCATATTGCAAAGGTGATGTAAGACAGCAGAGAATCGCAGCGCTCGACACCTCTTAAACCTGGACTTGGTCTGCCATAAACTTGTTTAGTACAGTCAGAACAGCACTGTCATTTACTACAGCATAGGATTAGCCCACACCTTGTAGCCGTCCATTTGCCGTTTTCAGGATAGATCGCTAGTCGTTTAAATTGCTTGGCTTTGCGAAAACCAGCAAACACCCCAATGCGGCGCTAACCCTTATCTTCTGAGACAATAAGGCGTCAATGTTAGCGTTGGCGATCCGAATCGATCAACCCAATCCAGAGTTAAGCATGTCTCTCAAAAAAACAATCCGTCTGAACAAATTTATCAGCGAGAGCGGGATATGCTCGCGAAGAGACGCGGATAGATTCATCGGAGAGGGAAACGTGCGCATCAACGGCCGACGCGCTGGCATTGGTGATCAAGTATCGCCCGGCGACAAAGTCAAGGTAAACGGCCAAGACATTGAACCTTGGGACGAAGAAGCATTAGTTTTCATTGCACTGAACAAACCTGCGGGCATTGTCAGCACTACTGAACACAGCGAAAAAGACAATATCGTCGATTTTGTGAATCATAATAAACGCATCTTCCCTATTGGCCGGTTAGATAAAGATTCTCAAGGATTGATTTTTTTGACCAACAATGGAGATTTGGTCAATAAAATTTTGCGCGCTGGCAACCAGCACGAAAAGCATTACGTGGTCACGGTCGACAGACCGATCAGTGAAGAAGTTATCAGCGCTCTGGGCAATGGCGTGCCTATTCTCGGCAAGATCACTAAAAAATGTGCCGTTGAACGCATTGGGCAGCGAGTATTTAGCATCACACTGGTTGAGGGGATGAACCGACAAATACGTCGCATGGTTGAATACTTTGACTATCAGGTGCAGAAGCTTGAGCGTGTAGAAATCATGGGTATCACGCTCAAAGGGCTTCCACCGGGTGAATGGCGCGACTTGAATGAACGCGAGCTGGGCTCGCTGGCCAAAGCGATAGAGAACTCTTCTTCGGTGGCGCCCGCCGGGCACCGCAAACAACGGCCGACAAGTCCGCGCAAAGAACCCAAGAAAACCAAGAGCAGGCATAGAAAAACAACCACAAAGTCTAAGCCTAGATCAGCAGCAACGACTCGGCAAAAGCCCGCGCAGGGACGACGCAAATCGCGCCGATAACTAGACCATTTTGACAGTGTTATGGGCATCGACATCCTTAAGGTACAATTGCCATACAGACTTAAAAAGGCTTAGCGCATGAAACTGGTGCTGCTCGATCGCGACGGCGTGATCAACCACAACAACACAGAGCAAATCCGTAATCCTGATGCTTGGCTGCCTATCGAGGGCAGCCTGGAGGCTATCACCGAGCTAAATCAGCACGGGTATCGAGTCGTGATCATCTCAAATCAATCGGGCATTTCGTTGGGGCTATTTGGCGTTAATGATCTGCACGCTATTCACCAGAAAATGCACGATGCGCTGAGCAAGCTCGGTGGGCACGTAGATGCCGTACTCTACTGCCCTCACAGTAACAGTGACGAATGCAGTTGTCGCAAACCAAAGCCCGGTATGCTGCACGATGTATCCAAGCGCTTGGGCATTGATCTAGACAAAGTGCCTGTGGTCGGTGATTCCCTGCGAGACTTGCAAGCAGCGATGGCAGTTGGCGCGCAACCTGTGCTGGTGCGCACTGGCAAAGGCCAAGATACTCTAGAGGAAAACCCAGCACTTGAGAAACAGGTGCAAATTGTCGATGATCTTGCCGATTTTGTTGAAAAATTTTTAGAATCGGAGCAAACCCCGACGTGACGGAAGCCAAAGCAATTTCGCGCCAACTCACCTTCATTCGCTCAGTGATCTACATGGTCTACATCACCATCACAACCATGGTGTACTGCTTAATCATGTTGCTCACTTTCATCCTACCGCTAACTCAGCGATACTGGATTGTGCAAGGTTACGCTTGGTTACAGATTCAGGGTCTACGCTACATCTGCGGTCTGGATTATCGAATGGAAGGCATGCAGAACCTGCCCGATGAACCAGCGATAATCTTCAGTAAACATCAAAGCACCTATGAAACATTTGTGCTGCTTTACGAGCTTCCGCATTCTGCTTTTGTCGCCAAGCGTGAGCTATTGTGGGTGCCCTTTTTTGGATGGGGTATGTCCGCGCTGCGCTACATCACCATTGATCGCAAAGCTGGCCGCAAGGTGATTGCGCAGATGATCGAACAAGCCGAGGATCGATTCTCACTGGGATTGTGGGTAACTATCTTCCCTGAAGGCACGCGTAAATCTCCCGGCGACGCTCCAGATTACAAAGCGGGTGGTGCGTTGATGGCGGCTAAAACCGGCCGCCCTATTGTGCCAGTCGTGCACAACTCAGGTGAGTTCTGGCCACGCCACAGCCTGTTGAAATGGCCCGGCACTGTGACCTACCGCATTGGCCCACCCATTCCAACGCTCGACCGTTCGGCAAGCAATATAATGAGCGATGCGCAAAACTATATAGAAAGTGAATACGCGACCATGCACGATCCCGAGCGATTCCCCTACTAAAACAAAAACAGCACAGATGCCACTACGCATTCACTATGCGTACAATAGTGGCCTTAAATCGCTGAGAGAAGCATCGAGTGACACCCGAAAGACTAGCCAAACTTCGAGCAACGCTCGACCGTCGCCAACCAGATTTAAGCGTGCTCGCTGACTACGTGCACAAACCACACAATATTGCCGCGATAATCCGCACCTGCGACGCAGTTGGAATAGGCCAAGTCGAACTAGCGATGGGTGAACGGGACAAACAACGTTTTAAAACGGCATCCGGTACAGCGCTAGGCAGTGATCGGTGGGTTAACGTCACACTCAAAGACGAAATAGCTGCCAGTGTTAGAGAGTTGCAAGCCAATGGCGTTCAAGTTGTGGCCGCTCACCTCACTCCTCGCGCAATACACTATCGAGAAGTGGATTATTGCAAACCCACAGCGCTGTTGTTAGGTGCCGAGAAATACGGCGTCAATGATGTCGTCGCCGACATGGTTGATCAGCCGATTGTTATACCGATGATGGGTATGGTGCAATCTTTTAACGTCTCAGTGGCAGCAGCGATTATTCTGAGCGAAGCGCAGCATCAACGAGAAAAGGCAGGCCTCTACGCTAGTTGTCGCTTGGACGCAGAAGTCTATAGAACCACGTTATTCAGCTGGGCTCATCCAAAAGTGGCAGATTATTGTCAGCGGAATGCATTGGCCTACCCTAAGATGGACGAGGAAGGAAATTTAGACCCTGAGTTTTTGGCAAGATACCGATAATATCAGCGCTAGTCCGCATCTAACTGTCAACCAGTAGCTCGGTGAGCCATAAATTAGTCCGGCGTCGTTCAGTGTCTTCATACGCCAAATATTAAAAACATCTTCCGAGAGAGCGTTCGAGCCTGAGAAATTAATAAACAAGAAGCCAAGGGCTCATCGTTCAATTAGAAAATTCAAACGCTATAAAAAGCGCTGGTAGATGTGTTGCAATTAAAAAAATCCACGGTTTTTCAACTGCCATAACGTCAATGCTTTTCGGGCGTAAATTTCGACCTGAGAAAGAACCAAAAGCACCACCGCAGCTGCGAGCTACGATGAATGCTCTATGTCAGTTTTCAAAAATATACATTGAAATAAAAACCGCTAGCTGATGCCACGGCACACTAGCTTCTTGACGAACTTTCCGTTTCTTTACTGCAGCTCAGGGTTCTCAAAAACGACATCCAAACCGTCACATTCTGCGGGCGGGTTCCAATCGAAACGAATGGACATTTTTTCCGGTGCAGCTTTACAGAAATCTTGCTTCTGCCGAATTATGCGCACTTTACATTGGTTTTCAGCAACGCGTGTTTCAACCAGAAAGTCTGTCGCCTGGGTGCAACCAAAAGACACGACATCAAACGCCAGAGTATTTCCAG
This sequence comes from uncultured Granulosicoccaceae bacterium, assembly GCA_937965695.1. Taxonomy (GTDB): domain Bacteria; phylum Pseudomonadota; class Gammaproteobacteria; order CALCKW01; family CALCKW01; genus CALCKW01. The sequence continues at coordinate 35,045 of CALCKW010000048.1, read as the reverse complement.
TGACCACTGGAGATCCAACAGGTACCAAGACTATTTCAGAATCACTATCCATTTTGTTCTCTTTCTCCGCCTCGCTATTTCCGGCGGAAAGGCCTCCGGAGGAACAACCTATTGCTAACTGAAAAACGCCGGCACATACAATCCATCGCAGGAATGATTTCACTGTGCACGTCTCCTCTTGCCGAAAAAGTTAACTGGGAGCCAAAGTAACAAGGCGAAAAGACTAAACAAAGACAACATGCCGCCCCCACCGGAACTGCTTGAACCATCGCTATCCGGATTACCGGTAGCCGGTCCAACAGTGCCACCGGTTGCTGCTGCCGATACATTGAAACCTACGGCAGCTGAGATTTTATCCGCGTAATAAGACGGGCCGGTAGAAACAGAATACAAGTCGGGTAGCCCAGAAGCACATCCAACGCCCCAGCTTGTCACGCCAACCAACTGTGTCTCGCCGCCCACCGTCATGGTCACGGGGCCGCCACTGTCTCCTTGGCAACTGTCAGCGTTAAAATCCGGCTGTCTGGCATGGCATATGTCTTCGTCTAGTATGAGCGTTTGCCCCAACAGCGATCCGTAAGAAGCAAAACCAGCGTTACACGTATTCGTATCAGTCAAGCTGACAACGGCATGATGCAGATCCGATGGCAGGTCTGGGTTGGTTGGATTTTGCCCAGGCAAGTATCCAGTTTTAGATCCCCAGCCTATCAACGTCACGTCACTGAATTGAGATTTGCCTGTTTCCACAGCCTGCACACTGGCTACTTTGATTGCAGACCCACTTCTTGGCTCGCTACTTAAGCGCATCAAAGCCCAATCGCCGTGCTGCGTACCACTACTGTCAACCCGATAGTCGGGACTCACCACTATCTGTGCAACCCCTGAAAGCTCACTCAATGCTTGATCAGAGTTCATATCATTCACGCCAACAACGACAGTCCAGTCTCTGGGGTATCTGGTTTGTACAACAGGCTGGTTCGCACTAGGAGTCGCAACACAGTGAGCAGCGGTAAGTACCCATCTGTTACCCAAATAACTACCCGTACAAGAGATAGTTGAGGGAACAAGAACTGAGGCTTTTAAAACCGTGCCTGTACTGGCAAAGACTTCTTCAGCAAACTCACTAAAGTCGCCATTGCTTAAACCTATCCTCGCAACAGGGATGCTAGAAACGGCATCAGCGACATCATCTATACCCACATTGCCATTTTGAGAATCAAAGAACACGACCCCTACACCGCCACTAGAGGCACATCTGTCTACCTGCTGGCTGGGAGTTTCCGGCGAATTGACACCCGTCCTTGCATAATCTAAAAACAAGAAACATATCCGCCCACTGATCTCTTGGGGCGTGCAAAACTCATCAGCGTAAATTCCGCAATAAACAGACTCTGCCTCTAAATTCCCAGCACCGTCACCCATGAAAAAGCGACCCGACGTCCAAGATTGCCCGGAGAATTCCACCCGAGCTCTAAAACGTGTGCGCAACGCAGCGGCAAACGGAAATTCTCCAGTTGCAGCAATATTTCCGTTTACAATTCTCGCTTGAGCTTGGTTGACAGCCCAAGCCAACTCACTCGCCTCTTCTTCCGATGTCGTACCAACCGTGCCCTCAACCAAATAATCTGGTTCGGCCTGTGCAGGCCCACTGAAAAGCAGTAGTGAACAAATAACAACGCACGAAGCCTTCAAAAAACCGTGTATTGCGACTTTCCATGAATTAATCTTGTCTTGAGCGAATTTCATATTCAGGCTCCATTGCATTCTTCGGTTGCTGTATTGCTTCGATACTAACAATAAGTACAGAATCTTTTCAATGAAGAACTCTTTGAAACACACAAGAAAAAACCAACTAAAACATCCTAAGCCGTTAAAAGCGTTACCATTAATACTACTTTCTCTCTGCTGAAACGGAGTTTGCACCTTTTGTGAACCAGTTAGCAGTTCGGGTTACAACGACTGCACAAAGGGGAACCTAATATTGTCACTCGCCTAAGCAACCACTCATCCGTCATTTTGATGTAGCTAGAACTTTACAGTTACGCGAAGCCTCGCTCGTTTGATTCGCTTGATGGGGCGAAAGAATTGTCATTTGGAGTGGCAAAGCGATCCAATAGATAAACTCTACAAACTCGAAGGTGAGCCCAATATCCGCCACAGTACAATTTATCAAAAATCGAGCAGCGTGTAATTTAAAGACAGTAAACCCAAAATTTATTGATCGGGAAAATTCAGTTCGAAGAAATACAGAGCTTAAGCTCTTTTTAGTTTTAATTTTGTGAATATTTTTTCCCAGTACTCTGCAACCTCTACAGAGATCAAAAGACCTCCTTCTGACAATTTACAATTGCGACTCCTAAGACAACCTTTCTTTTCATTTACTCTCGCTTTAGAGGATAATTTTTAAACTTATTGGTCAGATATTTTCTGACTATTCCTGCCAGAAAGAATACATATCCCACCAACAGCTAGCGGAAAAAAATCCGCAATATGTCTGATCTTACGTCGTGGTGACTAATTTAATACACGGCAACCTTGGCAAACTTTAGGTAGAAAACGACAGCAACTCCAAATGAGAAGAAATTTAGTTAAGAGTCATGCCAATTTATTGCGAACTGGATCTCAGCAGTTGTGAACCTCAAAAAACAACTGCCAAGTGCACCCGCAATTGAATCTGCGTGTACATAACGCTAAAGTGGCTGGTTTATACGTTATCGGAACAGATTCAATGCAATCGGATATCAAAAAAGTCGCTATTGTGGGCGCGGGTACTATGGGTGCCGGTATCGCTGGTGTATGCGCTGCGGCTGGCTGCCAAGTGGCTCTGCTGGATATGAAACAAGACATAGCCCAAAGCGCTATAGAAAGACTACAAGGCGGTAAGTACCCCGCTATAACGGCAGAACAAGCCGCGTTGATCTCGGCGGATAGCATCGATAACTTAGAGAGCGCTATTAGTGACGCTGACTGGATTTGTGAAGTCATCATCGAGATGCTACAGCCCAAGCGCGATTTGTTTACGCGCGTCGAAGCGGCACGTAAAGACGGGTCGTTGGTTACTTCAAACACTTCTGGCATTCCACTTCGCGACATCAGCGCTGGTATGCCGCAGCGATTGCGCGAAGAGATCGCTGTAACACATTTTTTTAATCCTGTTCATATCATGCGCCTGTTGGAGTTGGTTCCAGGTGAAGACACACGCCCAGAAGTTATTGAGCAGCTCGCCGATTTTTGCGGAAAGAAATTAGGCAAGGGAGTTGTCTATGCCAAAGACACCGTCAACTTTATTGGCAACCGTATTGGCTGCTACTGGATGCTCGCCGGTCTGCACACCGGCACACGCTTGCGCGCTGAAGGATTAAGTCCTGAATTAGCCGATGCTGTTATGTCCAAACCTATGGGACTTCCACCTACAGGCCTGTACGGGCTAATCGATTTGATCGGGCTCGATATCATGGATTCTGTTGCTAAAAACTTAGCGGCCAATCTACCGGCTGGTGACGTCGGCGAAGCTAGCGCCAGATTGCCTACGATTGAGCAGCAATTATTAGAAGCTGGCCAACTAGGGCGAAAAACAGGCGGTGGTTTTTATCGCGTCAGTAAAAACGAAGATGGCAGCAAAAACCGTGAAACCTATGACTTGGACACGGGCAACTGGCGACCTGCAGTCGTGGCAGAACTCAACGCAGATGAACAAGACTTCAGCACTGCCTTGTTTGTTGACAGCTTAGCAGGAAAGTTCGCTTGGGAATTGATGGGCGGCACACTCGCTTACGCAGCCGATTTAGTTCCAGACATCTCTGACGACATCGTCAACGTCGACCGCGCAATGCGCTGGGGATTCAACTGGTCACAGGGCCCTTTTGAAATGCTAGATGCAATTGGTCCTCAAAAATTTGTTGAACGCCTACAGGCTGAAGGTAAAGCAGTACCCAATATGCTGGCAAAGCTACTGGAAAGCGGGAACAGTTATTTTTATCGCGACGACAACAGTGAATATTTTACTGTTGATGGAAGCTACAAAAAAGTACCGGTTGAATAGATTTATTGTAGGTAGATAGATTGACGGCGAATCTTTTTTGGTTCGCCTTTTTTTAACCTAGAAAAATTAGCTAGCGATTTTTAATCATGTGTGCGGTAACGCTGTGGAGTGTGGTGTCCCACGTTTTTTTGAGTCCCTCATTCCAATGAGGATCTACTTCAGCAACAACAGAAACCAGTGTTCGATGCCAAAGCTCGAAGAGCTCTGGGCTAATGTTCAGATGCTCGGGACCATGAGTCTGCGCCCTCTTACGAAGTTCACACAGAGCCTCGGCTTCATTGTTACTTACGCCAGCAACCATTCGTAAGCAACTCATCATTTTCGAATTTTGTTGTTCAAAATTAGTCTTTTGAAAACGCTCTTTGACAAGATCAGAGGAAGAATTAAACCGCGCATAGAACATCGGCATAAACCCTTCATTCTGTCCACACCTTTCCAAGCTTTGCAGAAATTCATCCTTCGTCGATAAAACTTCCATGACGACCCACTCCTTGTGGTCTATTTAGGTCAGTTCCATCAGACCTTTATTTTCAGCTGCGTTTTTGACGCTCTCTGTGGGTTCGCACTTTAAATGCCAGCTTTTATGCGACACGCCAAGTGAGTTCAGTTCACACCGAATTCTTCAGCTCTTGCCTGCTCTAAAAGCGCGTTGTATTTTTTTAAAACATCTGTTTGATAGATGACGCCAACAACTCGCTGCTGCTCATCTGAGTCGAATTCGACCACAGGAAGATAATACGTTTGATGTGATGCCATCGCGTCTAAGGCTCCGCTGAGACTACTGCCCAATTGCAAAGATAAGCTTTGATCGTGTGCATACGCTGTAAATTGACCTGCCTGAGCTTCATCATCAGTTTCAGCCACTAGCTCCAACACGGTCATACTGCCGACAAGCAATCCGTTTTCATTCGTCGCTACCATCACCTCTTGTCGATCACGAGCGGTTCGAGCCAACGCACCTTGTACATGTTCAGCAGAAGACAACTGGGTGAAGCGCTGAGACACGAGACTGTCTATGGTCTCAGTGCGCATCAATATCTGGTCTCGTCCTTCAACAATGTTGACTCCCCGACTAGCCAGCTGCCAACGAAAATATGAGCAATAGGGCCTATACATCATGACAGTCGCCGCTATAGCGGAAGCCAGCATAACGGCCACGATAGCGTTGTAGTCCGAGGTCAGTTCAAAAACAATCAGTACCGTAGATATAGGTGCACCCAACATCGCCGAAGCCGATGCGGCCATTCCAGCCATGGCATAGACCGCTGGCGAAGATATTTCTCCGGGCACAACCATTGCCGCCACTTGACCCAGCGCTGCACCGGCAAGTGCACCCAACACCAGAGAGGGACTAAACACCCCTCCACAAAAACCGCTGCCGAGAGACAAACTTGTGGCCACCATTTTAGCCAACAATATGCCGAGTACAATCGATAAGGGGAAGGCTTCGTTCAGAGTAAGACTGATGGTTTGGTAACCGACGCCTAATGCATAAGGTGTCACTAAGGCGATCAGACCGACGAAGAGTCCAGCAATTGCTGGTCTGAGCCAAATTGGAATGGCAAGCTTCTCGTGAGAAAGCTGCACTAAGCGTATAGATCTAATACAGTAGATCATCAACAAGGCTGCTAATATGCCAAGTACTGCAAAGAGAGGCAGTTCCCACAGAGATTTAACGGCGTGAGCAGGCAAGTTAAACGCGGGTGAATCACCGTACGCAATCCGTGTGACAATGACCGCTCCAATAGCGGACAAAACAATAGGTGCAAATACCCTTAAGGTGTAATAGCCCACCACAACTTCCAGAGCAAACAGCACACCTGCAATGGGAGCATTGAAGGAAGCGGTTACAGCTGCCGCTGCACCACAGCCTAACAGCACCAGTGAATGACGCCGGTTAAGCCCCATTTTTTCGGCAACCCACGCGCAGATTGAAGCCCCTATATGCACTGCGGGACCTTCCCTGCCCACAGAAGCGCCTGAGCCAATTGAAATTGCAGCCGCTGCTGCAGCACCGATTCCCGATCGGGCATCCATTCTTCCACCACGCAATGCACATGCTTCCATGACATCCGCAACCCCGTGATAACGTTTTCCTGGCAAGTAGCTGATCAGTACACCTAACACCAGTCCACCGACGACAGGGGCTAAAACAACACGCCACCGAGGAGTTTGATCCAACAAAGTGGCTAGATGCCTCTCTGAAGCATCACCGAGTAACACACGCTGAACAATAGCAATGGCCTCAATCAAGGCGAGTGTACTCAAACCAACAACCACTCCCATCGCGAGTGCCACAGCAAACAAACGTAGATTAGGCTCTAAACGGTTTAAGCCTGAATCCATTTGTTGCTTCACGATTGAAGTAGATTTATGCAACTTCGACACTGACTAGTCCTTAGGGAAAATCATTTCTGGCAAAGCGAGGCTACGATCTGAAAGCGTAAGACTTGGCAAGTCATTCCCGTCGTTGTTCAATCCAAATTTTTTGCCACATCTAGCATTAGATAATGGCTTAGGATCGGCAAGAAAGCACATATTGCTTTTGATAAGCAGGATAGTGACCAAGTAACAGAGACTCTTAGGGTAGTCGTTGTGCGGTGCAACAAAGATTGCCATAATGCGATCTCTAAGAGACCACCAAAGTGGCCTGTGACATAAGGACAGACAACATGCAGAAAGATATAGTAGTTCTAAGCGCAGTGCGCACGGCGATCGGCACCTACGGTGGTGGCTTAAAAGATATGCCTACGGTCGATATGGCGGCACTCGTCGTCAAAGAAGCACTTGCTCGATCCGGAGCGAAAGCGGACGATATAGAACACGTGGTCTTTGGCAATGTGGTGCATGGTGATCCGCGAGATATGTATCTGTCTCGCTATGCAGCAGTTAAAGGCGGTCTGCCTGTCGAAACGCCAGCCTTCACACTCAACCGCCTCTGTGGCAGCGGTTTGCAGGCCATTATTTCGGCCGCACAGCAGCTCGAATCCGGCCACAACGAAATCGCAATTGCTGGTGGCGCCGAGAGCATGAGCAGAGCTTCCTATTGGGCACCCTCAGCTCGCTGGGGTGCGCGTATGGGAGATGCCGCCATGGTCGATGCCATGGTCGGGGCACTTCACGATCCGTTCGAAAATATTCACATGGGGATCACGGCAGAGAACATCGCTGAAAAGTGGGGCATCACACGTGAGGAGCAAGATGCACTTGCTGTTCAAAGCCACCATCGCGCAGCGGCTGCATGGAAAGGCAAACATTTCGAAAATCAGATTGTCCCTGTTGAGCTAAAAACACGCAAAGGCGTAACCGTGTTTGATCGCGATGAGCATTTTCGTGGTGACGTAGACGCTGCAGGTATGGCTAGGTTGCGACCTGTCTTCAAAAAGGATGGCAGCGTGACAGCTGGCAATGCCTCTGGGCTTAACGATGCAGCCTCAGCAATAGTTTTATCAACCGCCGATGCAGCAGAGGCCCGCGGTCTCAAACCGATCGCTCGATTGCTTGGTTATTCACATGCAGGGTGCGAACCTGCTTACATGGGGATCGGCCCTGTACCAGCGGTTAAAAAGTTACTGGCAAAGACGGGTTTGAGCATAGCGGACTTTGATACTTTCGAAGTAAACGAAGCATTTGCAGCACAGGCTATTGCTGTGTGCCGCGACCTTGGGCTACCCGAAGAAAAAACGAATCCAAACGGCAGTGGAATATCACTGGGCCACCCAATCGGCGCGACTGGTACAGTCATCACGACCAAAGCCATTCACGAATTACATCGCACGGGCGGTAAACGAGCTTTGGTCACTATGTGTATAGGTGGCGGTCAAGGAATCGCTGCGGCATTCGAGAGAGTTTAATTCTTGTAGTAGCAATAGCGGACAAATTGTCCGCTAGCCTTTCGTCGCTAAGCCAATGCCTAGCAAACTGCTCGTCTCCGAAAGAATCAATCTTACTAGACCAACTTAGACGAGAATAAGCTCGTCGTGCTTGCGCTCATTCCTCTGTCTCATAAGACAAAATTAAGGAGTACAAGCCTCGTAGCTTGGAAGCTCTACCACATAGGTATCTACAGAGTTTTCACCATGCCAGTCGCTGCCGAAAATCAAGCGTGTGCCGCTTGGGCTGATTGTGACATGAGGCTCTGCAAAATAAGGTGTACGAAGCAGCTCGTTGCCTCGACCATTTGAACGGTGGTGAGCGACACGGCATACCATTGGGTTTTCAGGATCGGTATACGCAAGATAGATCTCTTGATTGAAAAGCTTTTGCAATTTTCCAGGCTTGGCTTGTTCAATGTCACCGACCGATGACAATGCAACCCAACCAGGATTGCGATAACTTAACGCAGAGAGGTGTGTGCCAGAGGGCGGATAACCATGCCCAGTGCTTGGGCCAATGACAACGTTACAGTCGCCTGTATTCAGGTCGTGTGCAACCAAAGCACCTATGCTCTCGCTACAACGTTTTTTATCGCTGGCTGGATCAAAACCAACAGCAAACAGCGCATCGTGTCCATTGGGTAAAAGTCCGATGGAGGCATGTTCGCTCGCGCTACCCACTGCCAATTCTCTTTGGCGCGCGAAGCTTAAATTGCTTACATCCCCTTGGAAGAACATTCGCTCGCCACTGGGAGCAATCGATGGCGCAGTCCAGGCATGGTATCGATCACCCTCGCCGTCACCCACTCCGGTCAGACCTTTGGAGACAATTTCCTTTTCTTCTAAGTCGAACACCATGACAAGTGCACGTGTGTCTTCTCCTCCTCCGCAGCGCAATCCAATATATCGAGAATCCCAACTGGGCATTTGGGTATCACCACCTGTGGTGACCAACTCTCCTTCACAAACTTTATGAAAATCATAGAGCATGCTTTGACGTCGGCGCTTTATCGAATACTTCATCAACTGGCTATTATCCCCGTCGATGTAAAAAAGTATGTCCGGGTCTGTCGCATGCCAAAAGACCTGCTCAATATCACGCGGCTTTATGTCAAGAGTCCCGCTCCATTTGTAGGTTCGACCATTATAAAGTTCATGACTATTCACACCGTTCACGTCAGCGAATAGTAAGAGCAGAGATTCATCCGCATTCCATGCCTGCACAGTGCTGTACATTGGTTTAACAACCGCATCATCGCCAGCATCAGTTATACGAATAATTTTGCTGCCAAAACTGCGGTCACGAACGACCTTTAGCAGCGGGGGCTTCGCCATGCGATTCATCTCCTCGTACGAGGAAGATGTGCTCAAGCCCGCACACAAGTTCTTGAACTCGACTTCGGGTACGACGCCACATTGCCCCGCCGTCGCAACATTGCCGCAAAAACCCAAAACACCGATAACGGCATAACGAAGTAACCTCAAGCACATAACAATTAGCCTTTGATAAAAAAGTCGCCCAAGAAAGTGCGCGAACACGCAGGGCCTATTTGGCCTCTAGCTGCAAGAATCAGACCGCACAGATGGGAAAAAAGTCAGTCCTTTCAATAAGAAAAACGGGCCAACCCGAAAGTCAGCCCGCTCGTTGTCACAGAAATAGAACGTACAGGCTAAACACCTGCACGCTGCTTTCTGTCTACTTTTTTAGCACCTATTCCGTCTTACTCGAACTTTTATTCTCCGTTGAAATTTCAGCGGCTTTATCGGCGTCACTTATTTTTGAAGCTGTGTTTACAATGCCTTCAACTTCAATGACTCCTTTGCTCAAAGACATGTCTCCTTTGATTTTCATCAATGTCTTCTCACCGATGCCTTTTACATTGAGTAGATCGTCCAGGGACTTAAACGAACCTACAGACTGACGATAGGACACGATGGCCGCAGCTTTCTTAGGGCCTATACCCTGCAGGTTTTCTACCATCGCAGCGACATTCGCTTTGTTCATGTTTACGACAGCGGCTTGCGCCAAGGACGAAAACAGTAGCGTCAAAGCCAACAGTATTACGTGAGTTATTTGCTTTTTCATTGGTATTCCTTTTTTGGAAGTTGTCGGGGAACCAAGAGTGCTCCACGCCAATGAGGGCAAAATGTGAACTGGTTCACAATGCAGCTTTGAAGGGATTTGTGTTCATGCGCACAGCACGAAAGTGTGAATATTGAGAAAGCGTACTTAAATAGACGATTCAGACAAGGGCCATATTCCCGTGCATGAGAGCGTAGAAAGCTGTTCGCTGACACTGACGGCCAGATGCGGCAACATGAGATCTGGATACAACTCTGTCAACGGCATTAATACAAACGCTCGTTCATGCATGAGTACATGAGGAACGGTTAGCCTTGCATCATTGATACGCTGCTGCCCAAATAAGATGATGTCCAAATCGAGCGTACGCGCGCCCCAGCGTAACTTGCGTTCACGGTGGTGAGCATGCTCAATAGCCTGCAATTGATCGAGTAGACCATGTGGCGAACATTCAGAGCGAATGTGTGCGACCGCGTTTACATAGTCAGGCTGCTCAGGACCGATCGGTGTACTGCCGTATAGGGAAGATGCTGCAATCAGATCACAATGGGGTAACTGAGCAATTTCCCCAAAAGCTTGCCGCAGCTGCTGCACCGGTGCATCAAGGTTAGCCCCTAAAGCAACGATGACATCACCGTCTAAAAGACGCTGCATTAGTCCTGCGGGGTATCTTGTCTTGGTCCGCGTCTGCGCCCACCTCGACGACGTCTTGGTGGACGTGTTCTTGCGGCGTTCTTCTGCCGCGCCATCGCCATCTGTTCTGCCACCTCCGGAGACTCTTGTATCTCAGTCCACCAATCGGCCATTTCTTTCAATGGCTCACCAGCATTGGCGCGAAGAACCAATAAATCATACCCAGCTCTGAAACGCGGATGCTCTAAATTTTTGAGAGCGCGTTTTCCCGTGTACTGCTCCAGCCGGGGCTGCATCGCCCAAATTTCCCGCGCGGGCATGGAGAAGCGTTTGGGTAATGCAGTTTGCCTCACTTGCTCCGCGAGCACTTCATCAGCGGCCGCGTGGATCGCAGGCACCGGAGGCAGATTTTCCTGTGCACCAATTTCAGCAGCCCGTATTTGAATATCTGGCCAAAGCAGCGCAGCGTACAAAAAAGCAGGCGTGATCGGTTTTTCTTGAGCCACACGCAAGTCAGTATTTTTAAGAGCCAATGTCGTCAATGTTGTAGACAACAGGTGCTCATCTTTTAGCCGCTTATCCAAGGATGCAAAAAGAAAACGCAACAGATCATAGCGCTGCAACTCTTCCAAACTGCGAATCGCATGGCCACTTTGAAACAGCTTGAGCACTTCTTCGAACAAACGTGCAGCGGGGATTTGCGCTAACCACTCACCAACTCGCGGCAAGGGTTCAGCAGTAGCTGGGTGCAAGGTGAAGTCTAATTTCGCCGCAAACCGAGCCGCCCGTAGCGCCCTAACCGCATCTTCTCGATATCGTGTTTCGGGGTCACCCAATAAACGGATTACACCATCGTTAAGGTCACGCATCCCTCCCACAAAATCCACAATCGAAAAATCTTCGATGTTGTAATAGAGTGCATTGATGGTGAAGTCACGACGAAGAACATCTTCTTCAAGCGTGCCATAGACATTGTCGCGAAGAATACGGCCCTGAGCATCAGTATGCGCGTCGTTCTTTCCCGCATCGGAGTGCCCGCTTCTAAAAGTGGCTACTTCGATTATCTCTCGACCAAATACGATGTGAGCAAGACGAAAACGACGGCCTATTAGTCGGCAGTTCCGAAACGCTTTTTTGATTTGATCTGGGCTAGCGTTTGTCGCGACATCAAAATCCTTGGGCGAATGCTCAAGCACTAGATCTCGTATACACCCACCCACCAAATAGGCGTCGTATCCGTTATCGCGCAGGCGATAAAGCACTTTCAACGCGTTTTTACTCACGTCTTTGCGGGAGATGGGGTGATCCGGGCGGGGGATCAGGACTGGCTCAGCGACGTTTTTGGAATCAGCGTCGGAACCGCCAAAGAATCTCTGGATAATTCGGTTCAGCACGGGTGCGATTAGTCTTCGGGGGTCTGTGGAATGGCCCAGCACGCTTTCCGCGGCGGGGAATTATTCCTTGGAGTTTAACAGAAATCTCGGCAGTTAGCCTAAGCGCCGGATTTTACTCTCCATTTTGAGCCGAATTGTCCCTAGCTTCAGCCGAGCAGGCATTTGAAAGAGTGTTCTGGCGGTATGAGTACCGCCAGATCCACTAACATTCTACAAGTACTCTATTTGTCGCTTAGAGCGCCTCTGGGCCTTCTTCTCCCGTGCGAATACGAATGACCCGTTGCAGCGATTCAACAAATATTTTGCCATCTCCGATTTTGCCGGTCTGTGCGGCTTTGAGAATAGCCTCTATGCAAACATCGACCATATCGTCCGACACAGCAATCTCTAGTTTTACCTTCGGCAGGAAATCGACAACGTACTCGGCTCCTCGATACAACTCAGTGTGGCCCTTTTGCCGCCCAAAGCCTTTGACTTCGATGACGGTCATACCCTTTACACCAACTTTCGAGAGCTCTTCTCTAACGTCCTCGAGCTTGAAGGGTTTTATGATCGCGGTTATGCGCTGCATGTTCTACTCCTTTGCCGCCTATTAACGAGGCGTCGCGTTTATCTTGTGGATGCTCAAGTCAGCACCTTCGTATTCTTCTTCATCACTCAGTCTCAGTCCGAGCACAATCTTGATAACACCATAGACCAAGAAACCAGATGCGAGGGCGTATCCTGCACCGACAACGGTGCCGATCAGTTGCGCGAGAAAACTTACACCACCTAGACCACCCATTGCTTCTGTGCCGAAAATTCCGGCAGCTAGACCACCCCAGACTCCACACAAACCGTGCAATGGCCACACACCCAGCACATCATCAATTTTTAGTCGATTTTGGGTTGCTGTAAACGCCCAAACAAACAGAGCACCGGCAACACCGCCTACAAACAGAGAAGCGACCGGATGCATAATATCCGAACCGGCACAAACGGCGACTAGACCAGCCAATGGGCCGTTATGCAAAAAGCCCGGATCGTTGCGTCCAACGACCAAAGCGGCCAAAAGACCACCAACCATCGCCAATAATGAATTCAAAGCAACTAAACCGTTTACTCCGCCAACGCTTTGCGCTGACATCACATTAAAACCGAACCAGCCGACCGTTAGTACCCAAGAACCCAAAGCTAAAAACGGGATACTGGATGGTGGATGTGCCAACAACGTACGCCCATCAGCTGTGTAGCGGCCTCGTCTCGCACCCAACAATATAACTGCTGCCAGCGCGATCCAACCACCGACTGCATGCACCACAACAGAACCAGCAAAGTCATGAAAAGGGTATCCAGCCACTGATTCGATCATTGCCTGAAAACCGAGGCGATCGCCCCAAACCATCCCTTCAAAAAGCGGATAAAAGAAGGCGACGATAACGGCTGAGGCAATCAATTGTGGAAGAAAGCGTGAACGCTCGGCGATACCGCCAGAGACAATTGCTGGAATGGCAGCCGCGAAAGTGGCCAAGAAGAAGAATTTCATTAGCTCATAGCCATTAGCCATGGCCAGTGTTTCAGCAGGAACCAAGAAGGTACCACCGTAGGCAACGGTATAGCCAATGAAGAAATAGGCCAATGTACTCACGCCAAAATCACTAAAAATTTTGGATAGCGCATTGACTTGGTTTTTCTCTCTGACGGTACCTACTTCCAAAAAGGCAAAGCCTGCATGCATGGCTAACACCATGCACGCGCCAACCAATAAAAACAGCGAGTCTACTGCTGAAGCGTCTACTTGGGACATATTGCACTCTCTCCGGTCGGTGCCCGCACTCTATTGGTGCATATTATAGGCAAACCCGTTTTTAAGTCTTTGATTTCAATGAAACGCTGCAAAACAGCGCACGTCTACTGAGTGGTAGGCGCTAAAACCGTGCCATTCCTAAATGAACAGGCAATTAAAATCTAAGTGGATTTAGACAAGCGAGCTCGGAAAAATACTTATCTTATTGTTTTATATAGCTATATTTACATATCGGGGCAGAATTAAATTACAGCCGAATCCATTTTTAAGAACACTTAAAATCCTCGAACAAAAGCGATAGCCGAGTAAGTTATGCACCGTCATCGTGCGACTGCCTAAACCTGTGCAGCTGCCTGCGCTGGCGTTTGTCTGGCTTGCCTTCCGTGCCCAACTGAGGACCCATCGCTCGTTGCAAACGCTGGGCTTCTTGCATCACTTCACGCGCTTTCAGGCTTTTTGCCGTCTCCTCATAAAGCAACTGAGCAATTGGTGCAGCTGCTCGTTTAGAGGACAAACCCAAAAGATCGACAACAAAAAGCGATTCGCCCTTGCGAATCTCCAACCGATCACCAATAGTGACGCCTTTGGCAGGCTTTACTCGCTGCCCGTTCAGCTGCACATGGCCTCCTCGGATGGCCTCCGTCGCCAAGCCACGTGTTTTGAAAAAACGTGCAGCCCAGAGCCAGCGATCCAGCCTCACCGCTTCTTCAGAAGTGTCTTTTTGATTTGCCATAGTTTGCCTGGAGATTGTTATGGAACTTGTCAGCTTCGACCTTTGCCCCTTTGTACAGCGCTCGGTCATCACCCTTAAGTGTAAGGATGTGGCTCACAAAGTCACCTACATTGATTTAGAAAACCCGCCTGAATGGTTTCTCGCCACCTCACCATTAGGCAAGGTTCCCCTTTTAAAAGTTGAAGGCGAAGTGTTATTTGAATCTGCAGCTATCAATGAATTCATCGATGAAACAACGGGCAGCCCCCTGCACCCTGTGGACCCACTGCGACGAGCGCACAATCGCGCTTGGATTGAATTTGCATCAAATTTAATTGTCGCTCAGTACGGCTGCATGCTCGCTAAAGATAAAACAACTTACTTTGAAGCGGCGGACAAACGAGATGCGCTACTGACAATACTAGAAGCGCAATTACGTGGCGGCCCCTACTTCAACGGATCTGTCTTCGCTTTGGTCGACGCGGCCTTTGCACCGTTCTACAGCCGCCAAGCCCTGACCGAAGAGCTGCATCCGCGAGAAAAGCTAGATAGTTTCCCTAAATGTAAACAATGGAGCGATACTCTCTTGGCTCAATCTTATGTCTCTTCATCCGTCATTGAAGACTTCCCCGAGCGCTTCAACGCCTACTTTGTCGCTAGCGGCAATTTTCTCCACAACCAGACCTGAGTGCAAAAGAACAAACCATGCAGTGTTTTGTATATAAAGGAACTCGCAAACAAGGGGCGTATTTATACTTGCTCCGCGAAGACAATTTTAGTGACCTGCCAGAGCAATTACTCTCGAGCATGGGGAAGTTAGAACTGGCTTTGAGGTTTGAACTGACCGAAGAGAGAAAGCTGGCGCAAGCGGATGCGCAAGTTGTTCGTGAAAACCTTTTATCTCAAGGCTATCACCTGCAAATGCCACCACCCGCTCACAATTTACTGGCACAACTACCGAACGCTAAACCGCCAGAATAATGTTGTTGCGATAGTGTTTATGCACAGAACGACTGAGTGTCGTCTGTGCACGTGGCAGCGCTGCCCCAAAGCAATTACTTCTTTGGGACAACAAACATTTCTGACGACTGAGCTGCAAAGTATGCAGCGAGATCGGCGATATCTTCATCCGACAGTGCTGCGGCCTGAGCAGCCATTATTGCGTTTTTGCGTCCGCCGTCTCGATAACTTCGCAGCGCGTGCTCCAAATAGCTCGCATACTGCCCTGCTAACTTGGGATTCATCGGCAAGGTGCTATTACCACCTTCACCATGACAAGCGACACAAGTCTGAGACTTGCTTTCTCCCGCAGCAGGGTCACCTGCCATGACAGGGCCCGCAAGTAGAAAGGCAGCTGCAAGTGTGGTCTTCATCAATAATTTCATGGTGACTCCCACCCTATGATTTTAGGCCGGCCAAAAAGGCCGAAATGTTGGCGATATCTTCATCGCTCAATGCAGCAGCATTTGCACGCATGGTCGGATGGTCCCTCTCGCCGCTGCGATATGCTTTGAGCGCCGCGACCAAATAAGTCTCATGCTGACCCGCCAACAACGGAACATGATACGTAGGGTAAGTATTGACGTAACGTGCCTCACCGTGACAGCCAAGGCACGTTTCAAACGCCAGTCGGCCGGCCGCTGTATCAGCCGCTTGAGATGCACTCGACATGAGGGCACAAAAGGCCACTCCAAGCGCAAGCATGGTTCTGTTCATCGTGTTTCTTCCAATTGATCAAATGACTTAAGGAGCGGGCTACATTAAGTTTGTTTTAAACACCAACAATCTGGTGACCAGCTCCCCCTAAAATGGGATACTCTTGAGCCGGTGCCGACACCCGTTGTAACGGACATTATAGTCAAAACGCTTGAAACAAAAAGCCAAGTGTTTTGGTAGCGACAAAAATCGCCACCCTGAATATGTCCGACAAGGGGAGTTAGCGCCTCTCAAGATCGTGTAAACAGCCCTTGATGGGCTCAGACTTCGTCATAAAAGACCTAGTCTGCGCGTAATTTTACATCAACACCAGATACTGTGGGCCGCTGACCACAGGCGGGATAACTTTTGACTGACATGCGCGACTTCGCCCAAGCCAAACATCTAAAACTTATCCCATCTCTTGCGGTGGCAGGTATCGCCTGTTCAGTACCCAGCGTAGAAGCACTTGAACTTGAAAACTTTCTCAGCCCCGAAAACTGGCTGATTCTTCAAATCCCCGCAACTATCGCTGCAGCACTACTTGGAGCGGCATTCTACGCCTTACTGCGCCGACCCAAAAGAGTTAAAAATTCCGAAAGCCTGCCAAAAGCACTTAACCGCTCAAGGCCATCTGGATCCCTCTGGCGTGGTTTGTGTCACTACACAGCCCAAGAAACAGGTGCGCTGCTGGTAAGCATCCATTTGCCTAACGATGGCAACCAAGACCATTGGCTCTTGCGTGAGCAGTGGAATCACGCAGACTGCAGTGTGCAAAAACTACCCACTATGGAGGCCATGCGTGGCACAGAGGCCCGCTACTATGGCTTAGGTGCCAGCAAGTTGCCTGCCGGTTCATCATTAGAGAGCAGCTCAATCATCGCTGGAGTCAGCATACCAATGCTGGGTGACAACGGTCGTATTGTCGGCATGTTGAGCGCATTCTTTGACACCCCACTGACCACAATGACCCCACCGGCCAGCATGGAGCAAACAGCAAGTTTGCTCGCCAGTCTGCAGAGCTTGCAGGAGCTGTCGCCGATGGATTTCGAGAAGAACGCTTGGGACGTCACTGCGATTGACAATGTGCCTGCGGCAATCAGCATCAACGCAGCAGACGGCACACCGATTCGAATGAATGATCGCTACCTAGCGATGTTCGGTGAAGGCGACATGGAGAGTGATGATACTCACCTAGACTGCACACTGACAGATTTAGAACGCCCAGACGCCATTGAAAACCTGTTCAAGGCGGAGTCTGAGCTTCATCGCCGCAAAGCTTGCGTTGTGCGCGAGCTCGTTTTTACGGGTGAAAATCAACCTCGATCCATGTGCTATGTGGGTGTACCGCTGGTGGAAAACAATCGCCTTCAGGGTTACTTCAACATGGTTCTCGACCCAACAGAGACCAGCGATGCACTGGCACTGCCTCGCAGCCTTGAACAACGAGCTTTGGCTACGGTGCAATGCCTGGAAGACGCGCTTATCAGCGTCGACAATCGCGGTATGATCCGCTACATCAACCCAGCCGGGCAATCGCTTCTCGATGTAGACCTTTCGCAAGCAGCGGGCCTTCGTCTGGGTGATATCTGCCAACTGATGCAGGCCGATACCCGTGAAGTAATCGATCTTAACAACTTGCTTAGTGAAGACTTCAGTCTTGGTTCAATCGATCTAGATAACTCGCTTTTACTGGCGGGTGATGGCCGCGAGGTAGCACTGCACATAAGCTGCTCTCCCGTTCGTAACTCTGACGGTATTCGTCAAGGCTCGACGTTTTTACTACAAGATGTGACGCAACAGCGTCGAATGGCCGAAACGCTGCTTCGACAAGCCAATATTGACCAGCTCACTGGGCTAGAAAATAGACAGCGATTTACCCAACACCTAGAAAAAGCGCTGCGCGAAGTACGTCGCAGCGATGTAGCCCAGGTGCTGCTGTACATAGACATGGACAAGTTCAAGTTGGTCAACGACAGTGCAGGCCACATTGCTGGAGACGCCCTGCTTCAACAACTGGCTACTCTCATCAGCACTCGTCTGCGAGATGGTGATCGCTTGGGCCGTCTTGGTGGCGACGAATTTGGCATTTTAGTCAGAGAGAATGCAAGCAAGCGTGCACCACTGCTTGCAAAACAACTTGTGGATGATCTCAGTGAATTTCGTTTCAACTGGCAGGGTCGCAGCTATGATGTTCGAGCCAGTATTGGCATAGCTACTGTCAGTACCGAAGTGACGACAGCCCTCGAACTCCTACAACGCGCTGTAGTTGCGTGCCAAACTGCAAAAGACTCCGGCCATTGGAACTTCTTAGTGTACGGCTCTAGCAATTCGATGCCAGCCCAGCGCCGCCAAGAAATGCGAGCTGTCTCATTGGTACGAGACGCGCTAGAGAACAATCGCTTTCGGCTATTTGCCCAACCGATTGTCGCTATTTCAGATCGAGCAAAAGCGCACGGTATGATCCGCTACGAATTACTGCTCCGAATGCTCGGTGAAAACGATGAAATATTATCCCCTGGCGCATTTATGCCAGCTGCGGAACGCTACGGCATGATGCCCACGCTAGACCGATGGGTTATTCTCTACGCGCTAGAGGCTTGTGCAGAGCTTCACCACAACACAAGCGTCAGTTACGAGCTGGGTATTAATTTGTCAGGGGCATCCATGAGTGACCCAGACTTGCTCGCCTTTGTGCAGCATGAATTTGCGCGCCACGGCTTAGAAGGAAATCGCATTTGCTTCGAAATCACTGAAACTGAAGAAATCACAGATATAAAAATAGCACAGCATTTTATCTCTGAGATGCGCAACGAAGGCTGCACATTTGCTCTTGATGACTTTGGAAGCGGTCTTTCATCGTTTACGTATTTAAAAGAGCTGTCCGTCGACTATCTAAAGATCGATGGCAGTTTTGTTCATGACATCACGCGTAACAGCATCGATCGCAGCATTGTAGAAGGCGTTGTAACAGTAGGAGAAAAAATTGGCCTGCCAACAATCGCGGAATACGTCGAGAACGAAGAGACTTTACAACTACTCAAAAGTATCGGGGTTGACTATGCGCAAGGCTGGCACTTAGGTCGTGCACGTCCACTCATTGAACTAATGGGCTCAGTGCAGCAAACCTCTCACTGATAAGACATAAAAAAGGCACCCAAAGTGGGTGCCTCGATTGAATCAGTTAATGAAGAACCTCAAGAACTGAGCAGCATTTCATTTAGACGCCGCACAAACCCAGCCCCATCCTCTAATGCACCACCTTCGGCGAGCATCGCCTGATCGTAAAGCAAGCTAACCCAATCGCTAAAGCGATCTTCGTCAACCTCTTGGTCCATGCGTTGCAGCATAGCGTGCTCGGGGTTGATTTCTAATACAGGTTGACTGCTAGGCAGCTCATGGCCCGCTTGTTTTAGCAATTGCTGCATGTGCAGAGCCATGTCTTGCTCGCCAAGCACCAAACAAGCCGGTGAACTAGTCAGGCGATTAGATACTTTTACCTCATCTACCCTGTCGTTGAGCACGGCCTTAATTCGTTCAACCAGACCTTCGGACTCTTTAGCACTCTCTTCTAGCGCCTTTTTATCTTCTTCCGAATCTTCTAGACCGAGATCGCCTTTTGCCGCAGATACAAAGCTCTTGCCTTCAAATTCCTGCAGATGGGACATACCCCATTCATCAACGCGATCAAACATCAGCAGAACTTCAATGCCTTTTTTGCGCAGCAATTCAAGGTGAGGACTGCCTTTGGCCGCAGCAAAACTATCTGCGGTGATGAAGTAGATCTTGTCTTGACCCTCTTGCATACGCTCAACGTACTGATCTAGAGAAACGGTTTGCTCGTCAGTGTCGCTGTGCGTGGAGGCATAACGAAGCAACTTGCAAACTTGATCGCGATTGGCGAAATCTTCACCTGGCCCTTCTTTGAGGACCTGACCAAACTGCACCCAAAATTCTGCGTATTTCTCCGGCTCGTCATCCGCCATGTTTTGTAGCATGGTCAGCACTTTCTTGACTGACCCACTGCGGATTGCATCCAGCACCTTGTTACTTTGCAAAATTTCACGCGAAACATTCAAGGGCAAATCTGCGGAGTCAACAACACCACGGACAAAACGCAGATAACGCGGCATCAGTTTGTCGGCTTCATCCATGATAAATACACGCTGCACGTAAAGACGCAAACCACTGGTTTGGTCCCGTTCATACAGATCAAACGGCGCGCGCTTGGGCAAATAGAGCAAGCTGGTGTATTCGTACTTACCTTCTACGCGATTGTGCGACCATGCCAGCGGGTCTTCAAAATCGTGGCAAATGGCCTTGTAGAATTCTTTGTACTCTTCTGCATCGATTTCACTCTTAGATCGAGCCCAGAGTGCAGACGCTGAATTGACAACCTCCCATTCAGGGTCTTTTTTCTCTTCCCCCTCTTCTGGCTCACCGAACTGCTGCTCCAGCATGCGCACGGGAAAAGTGATATGGTCAGAATACTTCTTGATGATATTGCGCAGACGATGAGTTCCAGCAAACTCTTTATCGTCTTCGCGCAAGTGCAGCACCACTTCAGTCCCACGACATGCATCGGTGACATCTTCCAAAGTAAAACTACCCGAACCATCGGACTCCCAACGCACGGCGCTGTCCTCTGAATCACCCGCTCTACGGGTAGTCAGAGTGACTTTGTCGGCAACAACAAATGCTGAGTAAAAACCCACGCCAAACTGACCGATCAGCTGGCTATCGGATTTTTCATCTCCGGTCATAGAGTCTAGAAACTGCTTAGTACCGGACCGGGCAATTGTACCGATGTTCGCGATGACTTCTTCTCGGTTCATACCGATGCCGTTGTCACGAATTGTCACTGTACCGGCCGCTTCATCGCAATCTATGTCAATACGCAGATCGGCATCACCACTTAGCAACTCACCATTGGATACAGCTTCGAAGCGCAATTTGTCGCAGGCATCCGAGGCGTTCGAGATGAGCTCCCGTAAGAATATTTCTTTATTTGAGTAGAGCGAGTGGATCATCAGATGCAAAAGCTGCTGCACCTCAGTCTGGAATTCGTGCGTTTCCACTTTTGCTGTGGCGGTCATTTTTTTCTCCGTGTTGAGTCCAGTGTTAACAAGCGGTATCACTAAGAGATCTATCAACGTATGCAAAGCTACTTAGCAATAAAACGCTAATTCACAGAACTAGTCGTTTCTCTCGCGATATATAGGGTGTTAGCACCGGAATTCAAGTGAAAATTCAATTGCAGTGAGGTTTTCGGCTTAAAACGAATAGGCGATAGGTGAAGCCGTCAACGCAAAACGAGCAAAGCACGGTTTAATTGCTTCGCCCACAAAAAAAGCGGCCACTTGGACCGCTTTTTTGGAGAGACCCGAGCCTCTTAGCCTAGCTTCTCTTTGATGCGAGCTGAACGACCCTGACGGTCACGCAGATAATACAGTTTAGCTTGTCGGACATCACCACGGCGCTTAACCGTGACGCTATCGACCATTGGACTATGCGTCTGGAAAACACGCTCTACACCTTCACCGTGCGAGATTTTACGCACAGTAAAAGAAGAGTTAAGACCACGATTTTTCTTCGCGATAACAACGCCTTCATAAGCCTGCAAACGCTCTCGAGTACCCTCTTTAACTTTGACTTGGACGACTACAGTGTCCCCTGGTGCAAAGGCAGGTACGTCTTGTTTCAGTTGTTCTTGTTCAATCTGGTCAATGATGATGCTCATGAGCTCTGCTCCAATTTCAAGTTGCGCTCACGCGCCAATTTAGTCGTTCTGATCAACGCCGCGCTGACTCAAATAGTCATCCAATAAGCGTTGATCCTGTCTATTCAATTTGAGTTGTTCTAACAACTCTGGCCGTCTTTCGGCCGTACGGCCCAACGACTGCTGCCTGCGCCACGCCGCTATTGCCTTGTGGTCCCCGCTTTTAAGCACGGCTGGTATCGCCTGCTCCTCCCAGACCTCTGGCCTAGTAAAGTGCGGACAATCCAACAAACCGTCTGAAAATGAATCCTGCTGAGCCGACTCTCGGTGGCCAAGCGCTCCATCTAACAGACGCGCCAACGCATCTACAACAACCATCGCAGCCGGCTCTCCACCGCTGAGCACATAGTCCCCAATGGAGATTTCAGCGTCAACTTCACAGGTGACAAGACGCTCGTCTACACCTTCGTAGCGACCGCAGAGCAAAACCAGCTCTGGTAGCGCAGCCAGTTCAGCAGCATAAGCCTGGTCCAAAACGCGACCTTGCGGACTGAGATACAAAACCTTAGCCTGCGGAAGTGTTCTACGCACATCGCGTATACAAGCTGCCAATGGCTCAGGCTGCATAACCATGCCTGGTCCACCCCCATAGGGGCGACCATCCACGCTGCGATGGACATCGGTCGCGTAATCCCTAGGATTACGGGTTCCGAACTCGAGCAAGCCGTTTTTTGCTGCACGACCTACTACACCCCAAGCTACAATCTGCTCCACCATCTCGGGGAACAAAGTGATCACTTCGAGTTTCACAGCGCCTTCAAAAGTTAGGATCCCAATCGACGCGAATAATCCCGTCTTCTAAACTGACATCCTTAATCACGTCGTCACGCACCCACGGGAGCAAACGTTCGCGCTCTCCTCGCACCACCACCACATCATTGGCACCTGTTTCAAACAGATGGTCAACAACACCCAGCGATACACCTTCAATGGTTTCGACGTTCAGTCCGATCAAATCGGACCAATAAAAGCCGTCACCCTCAGGAAGTTGATCTCGATTTACGGCGATTTCAGCTTTCAGATAGATCTCTGCCTGTTCTCGACTGTCGACATCGCCAAAGCGAACGACAATCCCCTTACCGTGCATTCGCCCTTCGGCGACCTCGACCTCCTGCCACTGGCCGCGAACACGCAACCACCAACGAGGGTAATCCAGGATATTCTCCAGTGGCCGGGTATGGGAAAAAACTTTCACCCATCCACGAACACCGTAGTGAGCTGAAACCTCACCCAGTACAACAGGATTTATTGGCTCAGCCACAGGAGAGTTCTACTGAATTAGGCAGCAGCTGCCGCTTTGCCGTGCTCTTTAACCAAGCTGGCAACGCGATCTGACATTTGTGCGCCTTGACCAACCCAATGATCGACACGGTCTTTGTCTAGACGCAAGCGCTCAGATGTACCACTAGCAACTGGGTTGAAAAAGCCGACACGCTCAATATAACGACCGTCGCGACGGTTGCGGCTATCGGTGACAACTACTTGATAAAAGGGCTTCTTTTTGGAGCCGCCACGGGCCAAACGTATGGTGACCATAAAATCTTTGATTCCTGCACGCGCCCACATGGGCAAACGAAGAAAGTGAACAGCCGATGATAGCGCAGTGACTAGGCTAAGGGGAAGTTTTTTTGACGAATATTTTAGAGATCGCTTCTGGAGGGAGCTGAGCGTTGAATTGTAAGCGCTCGGTCAAACACCTAGTTAGGAGCCACCCAACGATTGATGAGTGGCGGCCTAGTCAATAAAAGCGTTTTTACAGCGACTGACTACTGACCTATCGCTAGGCGATAGCCCAAACCGACGTAGAGTTCGTCGATGTACTCAACAGATGCCGATATCTCACCAACACTTACGGGCGCAACGGCTCCAAAACCCAAAGCTGGCTCTACTTTATTATCCGACGCTGTACCACCAGGAGAGCTTGCTTTAGAACCTAACCGATGCAAACCGACAAGTCCGAACACTTTAACCCCTGTTTGAGCAGTGGTTTGCCCCTTTGGGCTGATGATTAGGTCAAGACCTAGATCACTCAGATCTGATTCGATAGAGCCAAAGTCGGCACTATAGAGGTGGTAAGACCCCTTAAATGCTACGTCGTAGCCCGCGAGCACAGATTGATCAAATTGGTAGACAACCCCACCACCGAAAGCGATAGCGCTACTACCTTCTTCTGGTTTGACGCTAGCGATTGTGCCGTAAATAAGCGAGTCGGGAGAAACCTTGAAGTTGGCCCGACCACCAATAATATTTTGATCGCTTTGAAGCGTCAAACCTGCTTCTACAGTCAACTGCGGTTCAGAGCGCACGTCTGCCGTTCGCCCGCTCACTAAGCCATACACGTCAGCGTGAGCAACTGCAGAGACACACAACAAACCAAACCCTAAGGTTAAACGCTTCATACTCAACTCCAAGTTGGCGCCAGTCCAAGCTATAGAACCTTCGTTGCTTAACGATCAAAACCCATAAAGCAAACAGAGGAAAAATTTTAACAGCAGACTAGAGCAGATACGGTATATACAGCTCAAAAAGGCCTGACAAACGGCTAGCAATAAACATAGCTGGCCACAATTGATTTTCTAATCACGAGTAGCGGCGGCGATGACACACAGCCATCGCAAAGGCCATCTCGACAGCCCAAGTAGCATTTGAATATTTCTTTCAAAACTTAACTGTCGTCTACCCACCAGCACTTAACGCAAATTCTAGTCCACTTAATTCGCAGCCACATTAACAACAAGAATACCGAACCGATAATTAGAGGTGTGGCGCAGATGGTGTGGCACAGGGGTACTTGAAAAACATCGCAGTGAAAAATCAGTCTTTCATGTATTGCCGATAATCAGCAGGCGTGTCGATATCTAGCAATACCGCTGCATTGTTAATGTCATACAGGTGTACATTTTCTTCTGAAGAAGACAACCGTTTACGAAGAGAAAATTTGCCTTCCACTTGCGCTGCAAGCTCAACAAGTCGCAAAGGCAGAATTCTAGGCGTACCTTTTCGCTGCCTAAACACTGGGATTAATGCCCGACTAGCACCATCTGCGTAGTGGGCCATTATTAACTCATCAAGCATCTGAGCAGTGATATCAGGTTGGTCTCCTAACAACACCAACACTGAGGTTTTACCCGCAGCCAACACCGACAACCCGACCGCAATAGATTTATCTTGGCCAGCCTTGTACTCGGGGTTGTAAATCTCTTTAATCGAGAATTTTTTTGCCTCAGCCAGAATACGCTGCCGCTCAAAGCCCGTTAATAAGTAAACCTCAGACGCGCAACATTGAGTCGCAGCAGTGAGTGCTCTCGACAACAACGATTCCTCCCCTACCGGCAACAGCAGTTTATTGTCTTTACCCATTCGCTGAGAACTACCCGCTGCCAGCACCAACACCACTAACCCAGTGCAAGTTTGGTCCAAGTTTAATTCCTCTATTCAGCAATCACTCTAAATTTATTTAGGATAGATTGTTAACAACACTTACCAGAAAACCTATCTGAGATTTAGCAGCACCCCACTAGAGTTCACAGACTGCATCAACGTCACAAATTCAACTGATCTTGGGAGACCGCCAATGGAAAATGAGCGCTCAGGCACATTAATCGCTATTCTGTGTTTTTCTTAGCGATATATCTATGATCCGCCTATTCCGATACGCCCTGCTGGGCTTACATTTCTTCTTTGGCTCCATCGCTGGACTGCTAATTGGGCTGGCCAGACCTTTTAACCCAACGAATAGCCGACTCTGCGCACAATTATATGGTTTTTTTGGCTTACCCATCATTGGTTTAAAAGTAGAGATAAAAGGGATCGAAAACTACCCTATCGACCGCCCGTTTGTGGTGGTGTGCAACCACCAAAGTAACTGGGACTTATTTGTAGCAGGTAAAGCAGTACCAGCACGAACAGTCAGCATCGGAAAAAAACAACTCAAGTGGATCCCTCTATTTGGTCAACTCTACTGGCTTGCTGGCAACATTTTGATCGATCGGAGCGATCACAAAAAAGCTATGCAATCCATGGATACGACCAAACAGGCCCTACGCGAAAAAAACACGAATATTTGGTTTTTCCCCGAAGGCACACGAAATCATGGCAAGAATATGCTTCCATTTAAAAAAGGAGGCTTTCTCACTGCCATCAATGCGGGGGTTCCTATCGTGCCGGTTTGCGTGGATCCCTACCTGGACAATTTCAGTATGAACAAATGGGACAATGGAACAGCGATGGTTCACGTGCTACCGTTAATTGAAACGGCAGACATTGGCGCCGAACAGGTCGATGCATTGATGCATGGCTGCCACAAACTAATGCTTCAAGTCATCAATCGCGCTAGGGAGCCTCAGATCAAGTCTGAAAAGTGACATCGGCGTGAAAATTTGGACGCAGCAAGGTGCAAATCGACGGCGCGAGCATAATTTAATCTGTCGTTCCCTCGATCAAAAGCACCATGACTTGCACGTATACCAAAAAATATGGAGTGAAAACATGGCAGGCGGATGGGCGAAAGATGGAGCAGTGCAAGACCAAATCGACGCCAGTGTAGGAGATGCGATAAAGCGTGCACGCGATCAAATGCCTTCGGGTAATAGCCTCAATCATTGCGAGGAATGCGAGCAGCCCATCCCCGAGGCTAGGCAACAAGCGGTACCAGGTGTGCGTCTTTGCGTTCCCTGTCAGCGCGAAATAGACGAGCAGTCAAAACGTCACGCAGGCTACAATCGTCGCGGCAGCAAAGACAGTCAATTGCGTTAAGTTGAAAAAGCGAAAAGCTTTAGGCTTACCATTGACAACTAATCAATGAAACTCACCTAAAAAACTGGCAACTTGATTGGCCACCAGTTTTCAAAATGCCTTAAGCGTTAAGATGTTTGGCGTGCCAAGCAAGGTGCTCACCGATAAAACTACTGATGAAATGGTAGCTGTGGTCGTAGCCTTCTTGCTCGCGATATTCTAAAGCAACACCCTTGTTCTTGCAGGCGGCCCGCAAGTTCTGTGGATAGAGCTGAGCGGCCAAAAATTCGTCATCCATGCCTTGATCAATCATCATCGGTGGCGCAGCAGCGCCTGACTCGATAAGCGCAGTGGCATCGTAGCTTGACCAATCAGACTTATTTTCCCCTAGGTAAGCAGTAAAACACCCCTCTCCCCAACCGCATACCGTCGGATTGCAAATAGGTGCAAAAGCCGAAGCTGATTTGTAACCACCAGCACTTTTTAACGCAACCACCAAAGCGCCATGACCACCCATGCTATGACCCGTCACACTTTTACAGCCCGCTATCACTGGAAAATTAGATTCCACCAGCTCGACCAACTCTTTGGTGACATAGCTGTACATACGGTAGTGCGCCGACCAAGGAGCTTGCGTAGAGTCAACGTAAAAACCAGCCCCTTTGCCCAAGTCATAACGTTCTGGCTCATCGGCCACATCGTCGCCTCTAGGGCTGGTGTCCGGCATAACGAGGGCCAGCCCATACTCAGCTGCGTATCGCTGAGCTCCGGCCTTGGTGCGCACATTATCATCAGTACAAGTCAGCCCCGACAACCAATACACAGTCGGCACAGGTCCCTTTGCCGCTTGTGGAGGCAGATAAATAGAGAAAGTCATCTCGCAATTGCAGCTGCTGGAAGCATGCGTATAGCGCTCCAACCATCCACCCCACTCTTTTACACGTTCGACTTGCTGCATCACATGAGCACCACTGAACGGATTGACTTGCCTTCATGCATCAAATCAAAGGCTGTGTTGATTTCTTCCAACGGCATAGTGTGCGTCACCATCATGTCGAGGTTGATTTCACCATTCATGTAACGATCAACGTACCCGGGTAACTCTGTGCGACCTTTTACACCGCCAAAAGCAGTGCCCTGCCAACGCCTACCTGTCACCAGCTGGAAAGGACGTGTGGAAATTTCCTGGCCAGCACCGGCAACACCAATTACGGTTGAGACTCCCCAGCCCATGTGGCAGCACTCTAGCGCTTCACGCATAACATGCACGTTTCCAATACACTCGAATGAATAATCGACACCGCCGTTTGTCATCTCGACAATGGCCTCAGTGGTAGAGACGCTCAGGTCTTTAGGGTTGATAAAATCTGTTGCACCCAAGGCCTTCGCCATCTCAAATTTATCAGGGTTCATATCAACGGCGATTATACGGCCAGCTTTTGCCATGACCGCGCCTTGTATAACTGAAAGACCAATCCCGCCCAAACCAAACACAGCAACTGTGGCACCTGGCTCCACCTTGGCAGTATTCAGTACCGCACCGATACCCGTCGTCACACCACAACCTAGGAGACATACTTTATCGAGTGGCGCCGCTTTATTGACTTTGGCCAAAGCGATCTCAGGTACAACCGTGTACTCGCTAAACGTCGAACACCCCATGTAGTGATAGAGATCTTTACCACCAGACTTAAAACGTCGCGTGCCGTCAGGCATGTAACCGGTCCAAATTGTCGGAGCGATGGTCTGGCACAAGTTTGACTTGGTGCCGTTGCAGTATTCGCAGTCACCACATTCCGCGATATAAAGCGGAATAACATGGTCACCTACTTCAAGGTTTTTTACGCCCGCGCCCAACTCAACGACTTCACAACCACCCTCGTGTCCCAAAATGCTGGGAAAAACACCCTCGGGGTCTTCGCCAGACATAGTGAAAGCGTCTGTATGACAAACACCTGTGGCGTGTACTTTCAGCAGAACTTCACCTTCCTGTGGACCGGCAACTTCAACTTCTTCGATAGAGAGAGGCTGCTTAGCGCCCCATGCAACTGCGGCTTTGCATTTCATTGTGATGACTCCTGATAAAAAAAGACCAATGGGTTATTTTACCAACTAGTTGTGTATTTAAATCGGCGAGGAGCACTAATCTGAAGTACCTCACTGAGAAACAAAAAA
The DNA here is from genome assembly GCA_937965695.1 of uncultured Granulosicoccaceae bacterium. Taxonomy (GTDB): domain Bacteria; phylum Pseudomonadota; class Gammaproteobacteria; order CALCKW01; family CALCKW01; genus CALCKW01. The sequence goes on along the minus strand of CALCKW010000048.1, from coordinate 6,137 downwards.
ATCCCCTGCCTGTACTTTGTTCGTAGCGACATCATTGTTATCGCTGTGCGACATACGCCTTCACACTGGCTTTATTGCCATGCCACGACTAGTCAAAGCCGTGTGTAACGCCGACAAGCACTGACATCCGCACACTTTAGCAGAGTGTTTCATTTTGTTTGCGATCAGACTATACCAACGGTATCGTTCGCTGAGAATCCGTCGGTAAGTCTTTCAAGAAAAATCCTATCAAGAGCAAGTCAATCACGCTGTTTGCTTACTGGCAATCTGCAACCAGCGCTGCACATGTTTATACTGCACCTCATTGCCTATTCAAGAGTGAGCTATCGGTGGACGGACAAAGCCCCAAGAAAAAACGCGGCATGAGTGTGCTAGTGATCGTTCTCTTAACGATCGTAGTGACCGTCGCGGCCACAGTTTGGCTGCTAAACAGTGATTTGTTTTCAGACAAATTTACCCCTATCGCACTTAACAGCGAAGAAAAGGTTGAGCTCCAGCAAAAACTTGCTGCAGTAGGCCTAAAGGATCTAAAAGTTGGCTTGACCGATGAAGAAAACATGGATCCAGAACCCTACACTGAAAACCCAGACAAGCGTGAGATAGCGCTCAGCGAGCGCGAAGTAAACGCACTGCTCGACGAAAACAGCGAGATGGGTGAGCGTTTGGTGCTGGATTTCTCCGACGACTTAATGAGTGCAAAATTGCTCATGCCGTTAGATCCTGACTTGCCGTTTTTTGGCGGCAAGACCTTACGGGCCAGCACGGGCGTCTCTATAAGTGTGCGAGACGGCGAGCCGTCAGTTATTTTAAAGGGCGTCAGTGTCTGGGGCGTACCTGTACCCAACGCTTGGTTAGGAGGATTGAAAAACGTCGATCTGGTCAATGAGTTTGGCGACGAAGGTTTTTGGAAGAGTTTTTCGGACGGCATCGAAGATGTGGAAATTCGTGAAGGCGAACTGAAACTCAAACTGCGCGAGTAAGTGTCTGGGCTATTGACGTCGTGGGCGCGCTTTTATCGCCCCTTCCACAGGTACCGAAAGCACCTTTAGCACGGTGATCAAGTGCCATTTTTCATGTGCAGCGACCAAATCCATGGCTTGCTGCCACTGAAGCTCGTCAATGTTTGGAGCATAAAACAGTAGATCTTCGTCAGCCCGGCTGAAGTGACTACCACGCCTCTGATTAGGGCGTAGCCAAAGGGATTGCACAGCGGGCAATTCCATAAGTGCATCGAGCAAATTTTCACTGATATCTGACATGACTAGCAGTTTAGCAGTACCCATATGCCGAACCAGCGTGGATAGCTCATCAACCTCCCATCAATTGCCCAGTGCTTTGATTTTTGCTAACTGTTCATCGGCGTTAGTGATCATCCTAAAGCTGACGCGGCGTGAGCGTGTTTGATTTTCAGTGCCATCGTCGTTGCGTACTGTCCGCGCCGAAGACATACCAACCGCCACGACTCGCTCACGCACCCAATCTCGAAAGGGTTCTACCGACCTTAACTGGTAGATGTATCGAAGCACTTCTCGTGTCCGCTGCTGCGACAGCGCCATATTTTCAAACCAAGCATTGGTTTTAGAGGATTCCGGAGACCAATCACTGCTGGCGTGACCCTCTATACGGACCTCGTCGATCAATGCTTTGTGTGGAGCTAGCGCTTCCAGATATCGCGGGAAAAAATCTTGCAGAATGATTTTATAACGCTGGTTGAGTTCGCTGCTACCGGTGGCGAAATTGATCTCTGGTGCGCCAAAATCCACCGTCAATGTTGATCTATCCAAACGAGCATCCCACAGCACCAACAGATCACCAAAAGCCTCTTCCAGAGAATCAGCGATTGCTTCTCGACTTTCAAAATAGCTGACCGCAGTCGATTGCTCAATTGGAAGAGTCTCATCGGTTCTGCTGGGAGAGTCTCGCAACACTACGACGGTGATCAGAACAAAGGCCATCATCAGACCCGCCATTAAATCAGCGATGGGCAACCAGCCCTCATCCTCGACCCTATGACGCCCCGAAGTCAGTGCGTTATTCAAGCTCAAGAGCGCACCCCAGGATAGGCTGCTGGGACAACAGCAGGCCCATGAAGATCAGTAATGATTGCACCCAGCGCTCGGAAGTCGCGGCGGTTGGGTAGCGTCATCAATACCTGCTGCAACCCATCAATATGCGACTTTAGATCACGCTCGCTGAACTGCCGCTGATCCATAAATTTTTGCTGTTGCTGTTGCAATAGTGCCAGTGCTTCAACTGTTGCGCTGCCTTGCTCACGCAAACGAGACATTTCAGCAACCAACGCCGCCATGCCTTCGCCAACCAGTTTTCGCTGGACTGCCATTTGCCCCAACATACCCGAGGAATCACTGGCGTCAGCGACCGCATTTGTGATGTGAATTAAATACTCACTGTGCTCGCGTGTATTGACGTTTAGCTGCCGCAATTGCTTAACGCCGTTTGCTGTTTCGATCAGCAGCTTTTCAGCGATATCGTCCGACGCGTCAGCGCTTTCACTCTCGCGCAACTTTTGATGGGTCGCAATCTGCACGAGTTTAAAAACCAACGACAACGCCATTGCCAGCAAACTACTGTAAAAAGCGGTGCTCAAGCCCGCCAAAACATCGCCAATCCTATCGTCGATATTGCCGGCGTTAAATCCACTGAGCCCAACCACAATCCCAGCAAAGGTGCCCAACACCCCCATCGACAAGAGCGTTGACGACGCTGCCTGTACCCATGCGTCAGCCGGCCCTCGCAGCAGCAGCCGCAAAGTAAAACCCATAAAAGCTATAAAAATCAGCCACATAAACTGGCCACCAAGGTTGAAACGCAGCATTTCATGCAGCAACGCTCCAGCTAGATCCGATATCATTTCGGTGTTCTCTCAGATTTCCTTATCTAGCCCTTGCTGAGCAAATTCAACACCAATTTAGGTTCAAGCAAGCATCCACCCTACAACTCAATCGAAAAAACGAGCGAAGACCTAAAAATTCGTTATACTGGGCGGATTTCCCGCGCCCTGCCCAAAGCAAAGGCGGCGGGATTTGGAAGCTGAAATCGGCTTTCGCTGAAGATCGTGTGGGAGCTTGGGTTCTCGCTAGATCTTCTGGGCCGCGCTCTTACTTAAACACTGAGTCGGCCATGTGGGTCGCACCCACACGTTCGGAGGTGAACGTGCTGACACTGTCCATCGCGACCCTAGTTGCGAATTTGGTTTGCAACTTTGGCCGTCACAATTTAGTACACGATATCCATTAATCTAATCGACAAGTTCTTATGACTGACTTAACACTCTATCGCAACATCGGCATCTTTGCGCACGTGGACGCAGGCAAAACCACCACCACAGAGCGCATCCTTAAATTGACCGGCAAGATCCACAAGATCGGTGAAGTACACGATGGCGCAGCCACAACCGACTTCATGGATCAAGAGCAAGAGCGCGGAATCACTATCCAGTCTGCTGCTACCACGGCGTTCTGGAAAGATCACCGCATGAACATCATCGACACCCCTGGGCACGTTGATTTCACGATCGAAGTTTATCGTTCGTTGAAAGTACTCGACGGCGGTGTGGGCGTTTTCTGTGGTTCTGGCGGTGTTGAGCCTCAGTCAGAGACAAACTGGCGCTACGCCAACGAATCCAAAGTTGCTCGAATCATCTTCGTCAACAAGCTCGACCGTATGGGTGCAGACTTCTACCGCGTCGTGAAGCAGGTAGAAGACGTTTTGGCTGCCCGTCCTGTTGTCATGACCCTACCTATCGGTATCGAAGACGATTTCGTTGGTATGGTCGACGTACTCACGCGTAAAGCATGGGTCTGGGATAGCTCAGGCGACCCGATGAAGTACGAGATCCAAGACGTACCTGCCGACATGGTCGACAAAGTGGAAGAGTACCGCGTTGCCATGATTGAGACAGCTCTCGAAATGGACGACGATCTGCTCGAAAAGTACCTAGAAGGTGAAGAGCCGACGGAAGATCAAATCAAAGCTTGCCTGCGTAAAGGCACGCGCGAGATTGCGTTCTTCCCAACGTTCTGTGGTTCAGCGTTCAAGAACAAAGGTGTTCAGTTGGTTCTCGACGGTGTTGTCGACTACCTGCCTAACCCACTTGAAGTTAACCCGCAGCCAGAGGTTGATCTCGAAGGTGAGCCAACGGGCGAATTTGCTATCGTTGATCCCGATCGTCCTTTCCGCGCGCTTGCGTTCAAGATCATGGATGACCGTTACGGCGCCCTGACTTTCACACGCATCTATTCGGGTAAGCTCAACAAGGGCGACACCGTACTCAACACCTTCACCGGTAAAACCGAGCGTATCGGCCGTATGGTTGAAATGCACGCTGACAGCCGTGAAGAGATTGATAGCTGCCAGGCAGGCGACATCGTTGCTTTCGTTGGTTTGAAAAATGTTCAGACAGGTCACACACTTGCTGATCAGAAAAACCCAGCGACTCTCGAGCCTATGGTCTTCCCCGACCCTGTCATCTCAATCGCTATCGCGCCTAAAGACAAGGCCGGTGCTGAGAAGATGGGTATCGCTATCGGTAAAATGGTCCAAGAAGATCCTTCTTTCCGCGTTGAGACTGACGAAGACTCTGGCGAGACGATCATCAAAGGCATGGGTGAGCTGCACTTGGATATCAAAGTCGATATTCTGCGCCGCACCCACGGTGTTGACGTTGAAGTGGGCAAGCCTCAGGTGGCTTACCGTGAGACGATCACCAAGAGCATCGAAGACAGCTACACCCACAAGAAGCAGACGGGTGGTTCTGGTCAATTCGCTAAGATCGATTACATGATTGAGCCAGCTGAGAAAGGCGAAGGCTTTGTTTTTGAGTCCAAAGTTACTGGCGGAAACGTACCTCGCGAATTCTGGCCTGCGATCGACAAAGGCTTCGCATCCAGCATGGTTGAAGGCGTGCTTGCAGGTTTCCCTTGCTTGGACGTTAAGGTCACCTTACTCGACGGTGGATTCCACGCGGTTGACTCCTCGGCTATTGCCTACGAAATCGCTGCGAAAGCTGCTTACCGTGCGTCACTGCCAAAAGCGGGCCCGCAGTTGATAGAGCCCATCATGAAAGTCGACGTGTTTACGCCTGATGATCACGTTGGTGATGTTATCGGTGATTTGAACCGTCGTCGCGGCATGATCAGCGGACAAGACGCAGGCCCAACTGGCGTTCGCGTCAAAGGCACTTGCCCACTGTCCGAGATGTTCGGCTACATCGGTGATCTGCGTACCATGACTTCGGGTCGTGGCCAGTTCTCCATGGAATTTGATCACTACGCTCCTTGCCCAGCAAACGTGGCAGAAGCTGTAATCGCTGAGACCAAAGAGCGTAAAGCCAACAAGTAACTGTTTGCTTTAACGCACTAAAAAAACCAGCCAATCGGGCTGGTTTTTTTTGCTCTAAATAACGAGCAATCTCTTGTGTGAGCTGAGACGAAAACTAAAACACTTAAAGCTGCCAATTGAGACACTATCGTTGATACCAAAGACAGGACATTCTTCAAATAGAATTCTTTTACTCACTCAATATATTTCAATATATTTTTGTAAACGTCGACCGTATTTTCAGCAACAACGTTCGCCGCAAACCGCCCCCTTGCTAGCTCCTTTGAACGTTCTGCTGCTTTATATGAATCCAGCTCAAGACCTTCTAAAATTCCGTGAGCTATATCGTCAATTTCCGTTGGATCAACCAAGTACCCAGTGACGCCGACTTCCACCATGTGTGGAATACCACATATATTTGAGGCAATCACAGGCACACCCGCCGCCATGGCTTCCGCGATACTCAAAGGCGCTGTTTCTTGTAGTGAGCACAGTACCATTAGTTTCGTTACTTTCAATCTCGCTTGCATCTCATGCAAAGAAATAGACCCAACAAATTCAACGTTATCCTGCAAACCAAGAACTTCCACCTGTTCTTTGCATCTTTTGACATAAGCTTGGTTATCAAGGCTACCGGCTATACGTAATGAGATATTGGGAATTCTCTCTCGTACCAAGGCTAGGGCTTGGATGAGTCTCTCTACATTCTTCCGGGGGCTCACAACACCTGCAAACAACAACTCGTGCTCTTTCGGTTTTGGTTCAATAGCAAAATAATCTTCATTCACCGGGTTCTC
>CALCKW010000047.1 GCA_937965695.1 uncultured Granulosicoccaceae bacterium | reverse complement strand
AGTTCACGCAGGGCACCGAGCAACACTAATACAAGCCCGAATCCGATGCTCATGGCCAGCGCATCCAGTGCTGCTTTGGCAGGCGGCTGGCGTGCTGCAAACGCTTCACCTCTGGCCAGTATGGCGCAGTTGGTGACGATGAGGGGGATAAACAAGCCAATCAGTTGATGCAATTCATAGAGAAAGGCATTCATCATGAGATCCACAACGGTAACCGCCGTTGCGATAATCAGTACAAAGGTTGGCAGTCGGATTTCGGGCTTGAGAAAGTTGCGGTAAAGCGAGATGCACACGTTAGTTGTTAGCAAAACTATGCCGGTCGCCAATGCTAGGCCTAGCGCATTGATGGTGCTGTTGCTGACAGCCAGCAACGGGCAAAGACCGAGCAGCTGTACCAGTGCGGGGTTGTTGTGCCACAAACCTTGCAGCCATATTTCGCGGCTTTCGTTGTTCATGGTTTGTCCTGTTGGTGTGCTGGGCTAAAGAGCTGTGCTTGGTGTTTCTGTGAGTATTGCAGTGCCTCGCGAACCGCTTTCACAATGGCACGCGGCGTGATGGTGGCTCCCGTGAATTGATCAAAGTGACCGCCGTCTTTTTTAACAAGCCACGCTGGTGGGGTTGGGTTTTGCAAGGACAGCGCGGTAAACGAATGTATCCAGTCTCCACGGCGCTCGTCAATAAAATCCCCAAGCCCAGGGGTTTCTCGGTGTTTGGTGACACGGACACCCGTCAGAGTTTGTTGCCGGTTTATGCCAACCAAAAGCTCGATATCACCGCTGTAGCCACCTGTTGCCGTGACCGGAATCACGATGCCTGAAATGCTATCGGCATCAACGGCCTGCCAAAATAATAGCTCTTCGTCGGCTACCGTTTGAAGTGCGCTCTCCAGAAAAGCCGCATGAGGCATCACCGCGGTGAGCAATTCCGCCGTATGTGCCGCTTCATTTTTTGCAATAGCATTGCGCGTCATGGCGTGTGTTGCAGCGAGTGTTAACGCGCAAGCCAATGCAAAAACGCCCAGTTGCAAAGCGGGTTGTGGGGCCATCATTTTCATTAGCTGCGTCCCCGATAAAGATGATCTAGCGCTGGTGCTGCGAGGTTCATCAATAAAACAGCGAAAGCGACGCCGTCGGGAAAGCTGCCCCAACTGCGGATGACGTAAATAAGCACACCTATGCCTAGACCAAAAACGATGCGCGCTCGTCGATGAGCGGGTGCTGATACTGGGTCAGTTGCAATGAAGAAGGCCCCCATGACACAGGCGCCCGAAAATACATGCGTTAACGGAGAGGCATATCGGGTGGCGTCCACAAGATAGAAAACACTTGCCATGAAGGCAACAGCCAGCAAAAGGCTGGCGGGTATGTGCCAACTGATGATGCTGCGCTTGAGCAGCCACGCACCCCCCAATAACCAAGCAAAGGCTATCCAACTGGCGGGTTGAGCGATGAGATCGTTTGGCCTTAATTCGCCACCAGCACGCAGGGTTGTGTTGTTAGCATCTAAGACGGTGGCGCTGCTGATAGCATCCCACGGCAAGGTGTTGTAGTCAGTAAACAAGTCCGTTACGGTTAAACCTGTCTCGGACCACTGGGTTGGCCAGAGGCTTGTTTCCAGCGGAAATGAGACCAGTAAAGCGGCGTATCCCACCATAGCGGGGTTGAACGGATTTTGGCCGAGGCCGCCGTAGAGTTGTTTGCCCACAACAACGGCGATGGCTGCGCCAATAACTGGTAGCCATAGGGGTACGATGGGTGGAATAGACAGCGCGAGCAAAATGGCCGCAACAAGGGTAGAGCGATCCGCCCAAGTGCTCATGGGAGGGCGGCCGCGCATAGTGCTGACAACTGCCTCGCAAGCTAAAGCACTCAGTGGCGCCAGTATCAGATTCAAAACAATGCCTGGGCCATAAAACCAAACCGACATCAGCGCTGCCGGGAGGCAGGCCAGCAACACTTCGTTCATGACTTGGTGTGTCTTACGCGTCGGGCTATTCATCTTTATCGCCTTTGCTTGTTCCCGCCTTTTCAGCTCTCTTAGCGCGGGCGCGTGCCATCGCCTCTGCGACGGCTTTTTGCTTGTCTGTTTTAGCGGTCCCTGCCTTGCGTTTTTTCATGCGCTCTTGGCGTTCACGTTCTTTTTCTTCAAGGCGAAGTTCACGGGCATCAAAGCGCGTTTTGGCTTTCGCCGCTCTCAGCTCTGTATGTTGGCGCAGGCGCAGTGCCGATTTTCCCGCTGCAAACTGCTTGCTGAGCGGTATAAGGCTAGGGCAGACAAGATCACAACATCCACAGAGTATGCAATCGGGTAACCGCTCGGCCTGAGCACCTGGTAAGTTGTCACCCTGCAACTGCCAATGCAACTGTTGAGGCAACAAGTGTTCTGGGCAAGCTTCAGCGCAATCGCCGCAACGAATGCATGCTATCGCTTCTGGTTTTTTAGCCTCTATCTCTATACGTAGGCACTGCATGTGTTTGCTGACCGCTGCGGTCGCATCGGATAGTGGCTGGCCCATCACAGGGCCTCCTTGAAAGAGATCGACGTTCTTTTCTGTCGCGCCAACGTATTCAACCAACGCGGCAACCGGCGTTCCTATGGGGCACCAAAGTGTCTGCGGTGTCGGGCAAGCGTTTCCTGCAACTGTGACAAGGCGCTTGGTCAACGGGGTGCCATCTTGTGCCCAGTGTCCAAGCGCGTGCACGGTGCCGATATTTTGCACAAGAACCCCTTTATCGAGCGGGCGCTCGCCAGGCAATAGGGCAGTGCCCGTGATCGCGTGTACCAACTGGCGCTCACTGCCGGCGGGGTAGCGAGTGGGAACGGTGCTTATCGAGATCGCATCAAAATCGGAATCTGACAGTGCGGTTGTTAAAATCTTATGCGAATCCACGCTGTGGTCTTCAAGCACGATCTGGCAGTGATATGCCCCGCTAAACTGTCGTAGCCAGTCGGCGCCAAAGAGTATGGTTTTTGCGTCTTCAGCGATAAGTTGCGCATCACAGCTGATCAGGGGCTCGCACTCTACGGCGTTGATCAACAACATTTTTGGTTTGTTTAAACCCGCGGCTTGCAGTTTGTCTGCCGTGGGAAAACCCGCGCCGCCCATGCCTGTCAATCCAGCCTCGCGCAAATCGTCGATGCTGACACTGGCGGGATGCACAGGCGGGCGCGCAGGTATTTTTTGTTGCAAACCGTCTGCTTCGATCACAATGCAGGCTTTGTTGTTTTCTGTCTGCACGGACTTTACTAGGCCAGAAACCGGCGAGTGTGCGCCTACTTTGCTGCGTGCACCGGCGATCAACTGACCACCGAGTACCGCATCACCTACTTGCACCCGCGGCTCGGCGAATTGCCCGCCGCGTGTATTCAAAGGCACGGCGTACAAAGGTTGAGGGGGCAATTGCGGTGTGGGTAATTGTGTGGCTACTTTATTAGGCTCTAATCGCACGCCACCACTGAAGACGGATGTTTCTTTCATGGCTGTACGCCAGTGGCGGGAACCATTTCTATGCAGTCCACGGGGCAAGGTGGGAGACACAGTTCACACCCCGTGCATTCGTCGGCGATAACCGTGTGCATTAATTTAGCCGCACCGAGAATGGCATCGACGGGACAGGCTTGTATACATTTGGTGCAGCCTATGCACACCGCCTCGTCAATGATGGCTAGGTGGGGTACTTTGGCTTCGCCGTGTTCCACGTTGAGTGGAATGACTTCTCTGCCTAATAATTCGGCCAGTGCTCGTACCCCGCTCTCGCCTCCAGGTGGGCATTGATTGATCTCGGCTTCGCCGTTGGCAAGGGCCTCAGCGTAGGGGCGGCACCCTGGGTAGTTGCATTGGGCGCACTGCGTTTGCGGTAGGATCGCGTCGATTTCGTCCACGAGGGGGTTGCCTTTGACCGCGAAACGGCGTGATGCCATCCACAGCAGAAACCCCGCCAGGGCGCAAAGCAGTGCGAAACAGAGTGCGGCTATCATCGTTTACACCGGCGCGAGGCCGGCAAAGCCCATAAAGGCCAGCGACATCAGGCCGGCAGTGACTAAGGCAATGGCGCTGCCTTTAAAAGGAGCGGGAACATCGGAGGTTTCGATGCGCTCGCGCAGGGCGGCAAACAACACCAGCACGAGAGTAAAGCCAAGTGCGGAACCAAAACCGTACAGCGCTGCACCAAATAACGATGTTTGTTTTTGCAAAACCAAAAGAGCAACGCCCAGTACCGCACAGTTGGTTGTGATGAGGGGTAAAAAAATACCCAGCAAGTTGTACAACACGGGGCTGGTTTTGCGCAGCGCCATTTCTGTGAATTGCACGACGACTGCAATCACCACAATAAACGACACGGTGCGGAGCCAAATGGCGTCGAGTGGCGCTAACAGGTAGGTGTGCAGTAGATAACCGCAAACAGAAGAGAGGGTGAGCACAAACGTGGTCGCCAACCCCATGCCTAGCGCTGTCTCAAGCCGTTTGGACACACCGACAAAAGGGCACAGCCCAAGAAACTGCACGAGCACAACATTGTTGACCAAAGAGGTGGCCAGTAGAGTAAGCGCTAATTCGCTCATGCTTGCGGTGACGATGTTTGGCTAGATAGGTTCATGGCGGAGTGATATCTACCTGAATGATTTTGCACCTGCTTCGGCAGTGCGCACAATATATACAAGGGCTCAGGTTGTTGGCGGCAACGCGTGCCGACAACCTGCGCCAATTTACTTAACGCGCATACCCGGTGTAGCACCGCTGTTGGGCTCTAGAATGTAGAGATCCGATCCACCTGGGCCTGCGGCCAATACCATGCCCTCAGAAATGCCGAAGCGCATTTTACGTGGTGCTAAGTTAGCCACCATAACGGTCAGCTTGCCTTGCAGATCTTCGGGTGTGTAGGCTGACTTTATCCCGGCAAAAACGTTGCGTGTCTGGCCACCGAGATCCAACGTGAGTTGCACCAGCTTATCGGCACCTTCAACCGCTTTTGCCTCTGTGATTAAAGCAACGCGCAGATCAACCGCGTCGAATGCAGCGTAATCGATGGTGTCTTTTATCGGGTCATCCGCCAGTGGCCCCGTTAGCACGGGTGCTTCGGGTGGAGGGGCCGCGGCTTCACGCATTTTCTCGATCGTTGCTGGCTCTACACGTGTGAGCATGGGCTTGAATTTATTGATGCCGTGGCTCAGCAGAGGCGTTGCAGCGTCTTCCCACGCCAAGGGCTCAATGTTCAAGAAAGCTTCGGCTTTGGCAGCTATATCAGGTGTGACAGGCTTGATATAGGTGACCAGTTGGCGAAAGAGGTTGAGGCCCTGCGTACACACAGCTTGTACTTCGGTAAGTTTGCTCTCGTCTTTGATGAGCACCCAAGGTTCGGCGTCGGCGATGTAGCCGTTGGCTTGATCGGCCAAGGCCATGATCCGGCGCATGGCACTCGCGAAGTTGCGGTTTTCGTAGTCGGCGGCAATGGCCTCGCCTTCAGCAGCGAGTGTGTCGAACAAAGCCTGGTCGGGCAGTGCATCAGCCAATTGGCCATCAAATCGTTTGGTGATGAAACTGGCGCAGCGGCTTGCGATATTGACGAGCTTGCCGACTAAGTCGCTGTTGCAGCGGGCAGTGAAATCCTCAAGATTGAGGTCAATGTCGTCGACGCCTGTGCTGAGCTTAGCGGCAAAGTAATAGCGCAGGTATTCGGGGTCTAAGTGATCCAGGTACGTGCGTGCTTCAAAGCTGGTGCCGCGCGACTTGGACATCTTGGCGCCGTCGACGGTCAGGAAGCCGTGGCAAAAAACGCCGGTTGGTTTGCGATAGCCCGCGCCGTGCAGAGTGGCTGGCCAGAACAGCGTGTGGAAGTAGGCGATATCCTTGCCAATAAAGTGGTACATCTCGGTGTCAGAGCCGACGGCCCAGACGCTGTCGAAGTCTGCACCGGTGCGGTTGCAGTAGTTCAGGTGACTGGCCATGTAGCCGATGGGCGCATCTAGCCAAACATAAAAATATTTGCCTGGGGATCCAGGAATTTCGAAACCCCAGTAGGGTGCGTTGCGTGAGATGTCCCAGTCTTGTAGGCCGCTATCAAACCACTCATTTAGTTTGTTGCTTATCTCAGGCTGCAATTTTCCGCTGGTCGTCCACTCTTGCAGCATCTCCGTGAAGTTGCCCAGCTGGAAAAAGTGCTGATCGGAGTCGCGAACAACAGGGGTTGCACCAGATACTTGTGAGACGGGGTTCTTCAACTCGGTAGCGTCGTAAGTCGCTGCACAGGATTCACAGTTGTCACCGTACTGATCTTCGGTGCCGCAGTTAGGGCAGGTGCCTTTGACGTAGCGATCAGAGAGGAACATCTCTTTTTCGGGGTCGTACAGTTGCTTGATGGTGCGTACGGCTATGTGCCCAGCGTCTTTCAACTTCAGGTACACGCCTTCGGCGCACTGTTTGTTTTCGTCTGAGTGGGTTGTGTGGAAGTTATCGAACGACAGGCGAAAGTCCGTGAAGTCAGCTTTGTGCGCTGCGTAGTAGGCGTCAATCAAAGCCTGTGGTGTCGTGCCTTCCTTTTCCGCTCGCAGCATTATGGGTGTGCCGTGAGCATCAGACGCCCAAACCCAAGTGGCATCGTGGCCGCGTTGGCGCTGAAAACGTGCCCAGATATCGGTCTGGATGTACTCCACCATGTGGCCGAGATGAATTGGCCCATTGGCGTAGGGCAGAGCGCTGGTGATCAATATTTTGCGTGGGGCTTCGGCGGTCATGGAGTCTGGCTCAAAATAACGTTTGTTAACAGTGCAGAATACCACGAGCGGCTCTTAAAATGAGGCTGTGCTCGAGCAGAATATAACAGTTTTGTGCGTCGAGTTTTTGCATGTTGAGCTACTTGCTTGCGGCAATTGACGCAAAAATGGGCTGCTACAAAAATACCCGAGTGTTGCGCTGTGGTATTCTCGACCTTTCGCGCTTATTGGGCGCAAACTGAACAACGGAGAGCAAGAGATGAGTGTTGATAAGGCGGCGGTAGAGCAGGCGCTCTCCAGCTACATAGAACCGAATTTGGGTTGCTCGTTGACCGAGGCTAAAGCTGTCAAAACGGTGCAAGCGGATGGTAGCGCTGTCCAGGTTGCATTGGAGCTGGGCTTCCCTTGTAAGAGCGTGCACCCCGAAATCAGCACCAAAGTTAAAGAGCTTGTTGGTGCGCTCGACGGTGTAGAGACCGTCTTCGTCAACATTGAAACCAAGATCATCCCGCACAGCGTTCAGCGCAGTGTCACCCGCATGAAAAATGTCAAAAACATCATTGCTGTGGCATCGGGTAAAGGGGGGGTGGGCAAATCCACGACCGCCGCCAACTTGGCACTGGCCTTGTCCGCTGAAGGCGCAGCAGTGGGTATTCTAGATGCCGACATCTACGGCCCTAGTCAGCCTCGCATGATGGGTATCTCCGGTAAGCCCAATTCTGCCGATGGCAAAAGCCTCGACCCCATGGTCAACTTTGGTGTACAGACCATGTCCATCGGTTACATGATCGAAGAAGACAGCCCCGTCGTTTGGCGTGGGCCGATGGTCACCGGCGCGCTGCAGCAGATGCTCAATGACACGCGCTGGCAAGACCTCGACTACCTGATTGTCGATATGCCACCAGGCACCGGTGATCTGCAGCTGACACTCTCCCAGTCCGTACCGGTCGCCGGTTCAGTGATTGTCACGACTCCTCAAGATATCGCTCTTCTTGATGCGCGCAAAGGCTTGAAGATGTTTGAGAAGGTCGAGATACCCGTACTGGGTGTTATCGAGAACATGTCAATTCATATTTGCACGCAATGTGGTCACGCTGAGCATATATTTGGCGCTGACGGTGGTGCCAAGATGGCGGCTGAATACAATGTCGATTTTCTTGGTGCCCTGCCGTTGGACATGAAAATCCGCGAGCAAGCGGACGGCGGTGAACCAACGGTTGTTGCTGATCCCGACGGCCAAGTGTCACAGATTTACCGCAAGATCGCCCGCACCATGACTGCTAAGCTAAGCCAACGTAGTCGTGACTTCAGTGGCGCATTTCCTAAGATTGTGATTGAGAGTACTTGATCACAAAAGCTGCAGCAAAATGGTCATCACTTGGATGACCATATCGCTTTTCTCGCGACTCTTTAACCCGGTTTGCTTAAAATTCGCAGATTAACGACTTGCGCTATTCCGTTGTGTTTGTTTCTTTTCTGCTTTTTATTTTACCTACACCGCCATGAATATCAGTATCAGATTTTGACAACAAATCATAGTTGGGGACCCAAACATCTTTAGCAGGTGCTGTGCGTTTGACAGAAGTCCGTTTCAATGACAACGATGGTTTCTCAATCAGGCGCCAAGAAAGAAGTGCAATTGCGACAGTCAGCGTCATCATGATTGCCATATTGGTTGTTGGTGAGAATAGAGCCATTTGCACCAGCGCATTTACAACAATCATATGATAGATATAAACACCGTAAGATATGTCATTCCCCTTCAGGACGTTCCCGAATTTCTCCACATTGCTGTAAGCCATGGATATCGTAAGAAGCGCTAAAAACAAGGCTATAACAGGATTTAGACTTGTGCCGGTAGAGCTGAACCCCAGCATTGTGTAAATGGATACTGCTGACGCATATAAGACGAAAAGGGTTAAAGCGTTGTTAGCCAGATATTTTGCAATGAACTGTTTGTTTCTTTGCAGAACTACTCCAAATAGAAACATATAAAGATAGGGCGCTGCTGTGACCCCCAGTATTTTATATGCCAAGCTGTCTTGACCCGATGAAAAAGCAAAATATAGTTGGTTTGCAGCGACAGAAGCTATCACTAAAATCGATAAGGCTAATTTATTCCACTTGAGATGGTTAAGGGCTAAATAGATAAACGGAATCGCTATATAGAATTGAATCTCGACAGGGATAGTCCATAAGCTACCGTTTGGAACACCGACACCATAGGCTCTCAAAGCATCGGGGTTATAGACCTGGCCAATTGTTAGCTGAGCTAAGGCCCACTGACCGAATTCAACACCGCTCAGTGGCCAAGCAGAGAGAGTAAAAATAGTGACGGTCGACAAGATGAAGCACATCCATAGTGCCGGATAAATCCTCAGCATCCGATTTTCAAAGTAGCTTGCTAGCGAGGAGCTACGTTCAAAGGAGGCAGAAATTAAAAAACCACTTAGAACGAAAAAAATTGGTACGCCAGGGAAAAATGAGAGCAACTTTAACAGCCAGCCAACATTGTCAACTTTAAAATGTTGTAGTCCATGCCCCGCAACGACTTGAAGTGCAGCTAACAATCGTATTAAGTCAAAGTTATTTTTTCTAAATTCGAAATTGTTCATAGCTGCTCAACCAGTCCATTTATTCGAGAGATAAAAAAGTATCCAGCCCGAGCCGATTTGAATTTTTATCTGGTGATTTAACTATCCTCTTTGGCAGACGTTTGAATTAACTGCCTAAGTGTTTTGGCATCAATCTGTTTTCGAAATCAGTGGCGCCGCGCACTTACAGTTTGTCGTGTAGGAGGAACGCTAAGTTTGGTCAAACAGGCTACCGACCGGTCTTTATTGCCACGTCCTTTCAACACTTGCTGTTAATAAGTGTGGCGGCCATGTCAATTTTTTCTGTAGTACACACATAATTATTATGATTTTTCCAGACTGAATCGGAATCTAAAATGTGGGCTTATAAACTTAACTAATTGATATTGGAGTCAAAGCGGGTGCAGGAGCAGTCTGTGGTCTGCTGGTTGAGTTTGAGACTAAAGAGGTGCAAAGGTCGGCTTTTAGTTATTTCGCTGCTTACGCAATTTTTAACAAGAAAGCGGCTTATAGAAGCTACTGCACAGTTGTTTTATGCAGAGTGGCGTCTGGGAGACGAAAACACCGCAACTCGCATTTGGAGTTGCGGCAGTCAATCAAAACTAGGCAGGAATAAACTTTAGCGCTATACCATTGTTGCAATAACGCAGACCTGTTGGCTGAGGGCCGTCGTTAAAGACGTGGCCTTGATGTCCACCGCAGCGTGCGCAGTGGTATTCAGTGCGTGGATAGACCAATTTATAGTCTGTTGATGTGCCCACATGGTTGGGTAAGGTGTCGTAAAAGCTCGGCCAGCCAGTTCTGCTGTCGTACTTGGTCTCAGATTTAAACAAAGGCAAGTCGCAACCAGCACAGGCGTAAATGCCTTCACGTTTTTCGTCATTCAGAGGGCTTGTGCCAGCGCGTTCTGTGCCTTCTTCGCGCAAGATGGCATATTGCTGATCGGTCAAGCGCTCTTTCCACTCGCTGTCGCTTAACTCTAATTTTTCGATCATGCCTGAGCCTTCGCTCTTTAGCATTTCGCCCGTGCTTTTGCTCTCCATGCCGGCGTTCGCCGTGGAGAACTTGTACGCGACGGCAGCAACAGGCAGTGTGACCAATCCGGATAAGAAGGTTCTTTTATTCATTTCGGCAATCCTCACCGTGAGTGTGTCTAAATTATAAGATAGGGTCTCAAGGCATCGCATGGAATAGCTGCAACTACTTATAAAGCTGCCAGCAGCCTGAGTTTCTCATAACTGTAAGACATAAGCGGCTGGGAGGGGTTCCCTATTGAGGTCGCTTCTTGAGGCTGCGTAGCACAGGCCACCTTTCAGTTTTTGTAAGGTATTGATTTTAAAGTCATTGACGATCTGTCGGGTCAATATAGACGTATCGAAGCTCTACTTTCACTGTGCAATTAACCCGTTTTTACCAAGACGGCTGCTGTCGCTCAGTTCAGCAGCCAAGCTTCGACACTTCTGGTGGATTGACCGGCCACCTTTAGAGCATATCAACCGGATCTACCTCGATACTCCAGCGAGCCACTCCTTTTAGGGTGTTGTTTTCCAAATAATGCCTAAGTCGTGCTAACTGGTTTATCAGTGTGTTCGGTGTGTCGGCGGTTATCATGAGTTGTGCGCGGTATCGGCCTGCACGTCTTTCCATCGGTGCAGGCCCGGGAGGAGCACATTGCAGCTCTGGCTCTTTACTGAATGTGGCGTACACACTTTCGAGCAATCGCAAGCCTGCACCTGGAGCGGTGGACTCTGCTCGCACGATCGCCAATCGGCAATAAGGGGGCCAGTGGCTCATTTGCCGGTCGCTCAGTAACGCATCTGCAAAAGCCTCGTAGCCACCTTGCACCAAAGTGAGTAACAGCGGGTTGTCGGGTAGGCGTGTTTGGATAACCACTTTGCCCTTGTCTTTCGCCCGCCCTGCGCGCCCTGCGACTTGCACTAAAGTTTGACCCATCACCTCAGCGGCTCTGAAATCAACGCGGTAGAGTCCGCCGTCCATGTCTAGAACTCCCACTAAGGTTACTTTCGGGAAGTGGTGGCCCTTGGCCAGCATCTGCGTGCCAACAAGAATATCTGCTTCCCCAGAGTGCGCTTTTTCTAGACTCTCGGCCAGCGCGCCTTTGCGTTGCGTATTGTCGCGATCAACACGCAGCACGCGGTGCTTTGGGAATTGGCTGCGTAGTTCGTCTTCGACGCGTTGTGTGCCTTGACCCACTTGGGTCAGTGAGGGCTCGTTGCAGTTCTCGCACACTCGCGGAAGCGGGCGTTGACTGCCGCAATGATGGCAGTGCAGAAGGCTGTCGCTACGGTGCCATGTCATGTGTGCATCACAGCGATGACAGTCGCAAGGTTGGCCGCAACTCTCGCACATCAGCACAGGGGCAAAGCCACGACGGTTTAAAAATATGAGTACTTGCTGTCCTTTGCTCAGCGGTTCATGCATTGCATCGATCAACCGCTGACTGAGCCCTTCGTGCAACTGGCTGCGGCGAATGTCGAGCAACTCAATGGTAGGTGGTGTAGCATCTCCAGCGCGATAACGGAGGGTCAGCAGTGTATATTTTTTATCCCTTGCATTTTTGAGTGTTTCCAATGAGGGAGTAGCAGTGCCTAGCAAAATGGGTATTTTGGCAGCGCGTGCGCGTACCAGTGCCAGGTCTCGGCCGTGGTATCTAAAACTGTCTTGCTGTTTTAGTGAAGCATCGTGTTCTTCATCGATGATGATCAGGCCAAGCGTTGGCATGGGCGTAAATACAGCGCTGCGTGTGCCGATGACCACGCGTGCTTCACCACTTTTAGCCCATTGCCAGTGTTGTAATCTCTGCCCGTCCGCGAGTCCAGAGTGCAACGAGACGACGGGTACGTCAAAGCGATTCTCAAATCGCGCCATCAACTGTGGGGTTAAGCCAATTTCAGGCACAAGCACGAGTACTTGCTGTCCGGCATCAAGGCAGCGTTGTACCAGTTGTAAGTAAACTTCAGTTTTGCCAGAGCCCGTCACACCGTCCAATAGAAAAGGGCTAAAACGGCCAAAGTCTTCTGTGACCGTCTCTACCGCTATCGTTTGCTCGTCGTTAAGCGTGAGAGCCGTTTCTGATGAAGGGCCGCAAGGTGGGGGCAGAGCTGGCAGTTTGATTTCTTCCACCCAGCCTTTGTCGCTAAGTTTTTTTAGTGCGTCGCGCCAGCTCTTGCCACAAGCACTCAAGGATGTCGCGTCGCTTGCTTGGTGTTCTCGCAGATGTTCACGCAATTTTGTCTGCACAGGTGCGCGGGCGGTGGCACCCAGTGGGGCGCTCTTGCCAGATGCTGTTAGTTGCCATGCGCGTGTCCAGCGAGCCAACGATTGTTCTGGCTCGCGCAGTGCGGTCGGCAGTGCTTGGCCGAGTACTTCGCCGATGGGATGGACATAGTAGCGCGCAGCCCACTTCAATAGGTCGAGCATGGAACTGTCGAAGCAGGTTGTTTCGTCGAGAACAGATACAACGGCTTTAAGCTTGTCTAGGGGAACGTCAGTTTCAGTGCCTAGCCCCAGAAAAATGCCGACGCGATTGCCACGGCCGAAGGGCACCAATACCCGAGTGCCGGGCAACGGAACAGCGGTATGGTTTTTGGGAGGGAGGTAGTCAAAGTGTCGTGACAACGGCACCGGAACTGCGACCTGAAAGTAACAAGGGGATTGCGGCATGCCTCTTTATAGAGCAACAAACGCCCACTTGTCACTGGGGAATGTTCAGTGGTTGGAAAATTGCGCTGCTGATGGCGCTATCAGTTGGCTGCTTTGTGAAGCGGGCGCACTAATGGCCATGATGAGTAGCATCATTGCAATGGATAGCTTTAAGTAGATCATCGAGAGTCTCCGTCACAGATGAAATATGTAGTAGCCAGATAGGTTTTTTTGCTGGCTCAAATACAATAGCGGCGAAATATAGTGCTTGTTCAGTGCGGGCTGATTTTAAAAGTAGTTTTCATGTACGACAGTCAATGGAAATCCACAATATCTGTGGATAACTCTGTGGATCATTTGCTTTGTTAGCGTATTTATAGGCTAAAAACAGCTAGTTCTAGCTTCTGGTCAAAAAATGACCACATTCATATAAAGCTTTATATAACAAATAGATACAGCAACATCTTCGCAAGACAAATGCACAATGAGGTGCAAATCGAGTTTGTAGCAATTGCGAAAGTGAAATGTGTATAAGATTTTTTGTGGTTTGTCAGTTGTCAAGCGTAAAACCGCATAATTTGAGCGCATTTTGTTGAAAAAATCCCTTGCTCGATTGGAGCTATTCGTTTTAGTGCACTGTTTTTTGACACCAATTTTAAGCGCCCAAGTTGTCACTCAGTTACACTTGTTTTATGCTGACCGGCTTGCCTATTGAGCAAGTTTGGGCATGCAATTTAAGTGTTTTGAATGGTAATTTTCAGTTCTTGCGTTTAAAACTGAGCAATTGAGTTAAGTCGATAACGATTGCGATTCAAGTCGGTTCGTGAGCGAAGCTAGCGTCGCTGAAAAGCAGATTTTTTAACGTTAGTTCTCTGGTATGCGGCCAAAAACACCCTTTATTTTTACAATACGTTGGTATTTTTCTATGAATAAGGTTTTTGACAACGCCACCCAAGCCCTAGATGGTTTGCTGAGCGATGGCATGCTCATCGCCTCAGGTGGGTTCGGGCTCTGTGGTCTTCCCGAGCTCCTCATTCAGGCAATCAAGGAAGCGGGCACTAAGGATCTGACTTTCGCGTCTAATAATGCAGGTGTGGATGGATTTGGTATCGGGATCTTATTAGAGAGCCGGCAAGTTAAAAAAATGATCAGCTCTTATGTGGGTGAAAACGCAGAGTTCATGCGCCAATACCTCTCAGGCGAGCTAGAGTTAGAATTTAACCCTCAAGGCACCTTGGCAGAACGTATGCGCTCGGCGGGTTGTGGCATCCCTGGTTTTTACACAAAAACGGGTGTCGGCACCGTTATCGCGGAAGGCAAGGAGCACAAAGACTTCAACGGCGAGACATATATTCTCGAAGAAGGGCTCTTCGCCGATTTAGCGATCGTCAAAGCTTGGAAAGCAGATGCGACAGGTAATTTGATTTTTCGCAAGACCGCTCGCAACTTCAATCCACCAGCAGCTATGTGCGGTAAAGTCTGTGTGGTTGAGGTGGAAGAGATCGTGCCGACAGGCTCGCTTGACCCAGACAGCATCCACCTACCGGGCATCTATGTGCATCGCATCATTCAGGGCGAGCACGAAAAACGCATCGAACAACGAACCACACGGGAGGCCTGAGTCATGGCATGGGATAGAAACCAAATGGCCGCGCGCGCGGGCCAAGAGCTGCAAGACGGTTGGTACGTTAATCTGGGTATCGGTATTCCGACCTTGGTCTCCAATTACATCCCTGATGGTGTGCAGGTCACATTGCAATCAGAGAACGGCATGTTGGGCATGGGGCCATTCCCCACTGAAGACGAGATTGATGCAGACTTAATCAATGCAGGCAAGCAAACTATCACTGAATTGCCGCAGACCGCTTACTTTGACTCATCACAGTCGTTCGGCATGATTCGCGGCGGCAAAATTGCGATGGCGATTCTGGGTGCCATGGAGGTTGCTGAGAACGGTGATCTCGCCAACTGGATGATCCCAGGCAAGCTCGTGAAAGGCATGGGCGGTGCAATGGATTTAGTGGCAGGAGTTGGGCGGGTTGTCGTGATCATGGATCACGCGAACAAGCACGGCGACAGCAAAGTGCTTAAAGAATGCACCTTGCCTTTGACCGGTAAGGGTGTGGTGGATCGCATTATCACCAACCTTGGTGTGTTGGATGTGGTCGAGGGCGGTTTGAAGATTGTTGAATTGGCGGATGGTGTCAGTGAAGAAGAGCTAAGGGCGGCAACTGTTGCGACAATCGTCTAGGGTGCGTTGCACCTAGCTTTCTGAAAACTCCGGCCTGTCCGGAGTTTTTTTTGCCCGTATTTTTATAAACAAGGATGCCCATGTTGCCAAGAGAGCTATTTCGCGTCGCAGCAATAGTATTTGTTGCCGTGACCTTGGTGGTGTTGGGAGATACGGCTGGGAAGTTGCTCGCGAGTGGCGGTGTCAGTCCGCTGGTTGTTGCTTGGTCTCGATTCACCATAGCGGCCGTTGTTTTTTTGCCATTCAGTGGATTGAATTTGGCTGAGATAACAAGCTTGGCGGATTGGCGTGTCTTGCTGCGCGCGCTGTTTATTATTGCTGGCATCAGTTCAATCCTGACCGCGCTGAAAACCGAAGGCATTGCCGATGTCTACGGTGCCTTTTTTATTGGCCCTGTCGTTTCGTACCTGCTCGCCATTCTATTTCTTGGAGAGCAACCAACGCCTGCAAGGTCGGGTTTTCTTGCGGTCGGGTTTTTGGGTGTGATGTTTGTGGTAAAGCCTTCAGGTGACGTGACTTTTGGTATGGGCATGGCGTTAGTTGCGGGGTGCTGTTACGGCGCATATCTGGCAATGACTAAGCTTGTTGCGGGCGCGTTTCGGCCGCGAGCACTTTTGATGTCTCAGCTCTTGGTGGGGGCTTTGGTGCTTGCACCCTTTGGGCTCAGTGTGGAAATGCCTGTTTTAGATGCGCCCATTGTTTTACTTTTGCTCGGCAGCGCATGCGGCTCGGCCGCAGGCAACTATCTGCTAGTGGTGGCGAACCGGCTGACCGAGGCGAGCTTAATTGCTCCACTTGTGTATACACAATTATTTTCAGCCACCGCACTAGGCATATTAGTATTCGGTGACTGGCCGGACAGCGTTTCCTTGTTGGGTTTAGTGCTGATCGCTGTTTCTGGCCTTGGGTCTCTGATTCTTGTCCAGCGGAATGCAGCTCGCTAGCGGTTCGTTTTTTTGCTCAGGCCACTTCCGCTGTGGCTCAAGTGTTACGTGCTGCACCTTTGATGATTCTCCGGCAGGCCCTTTCTATGAAAAACCAACCCTGTTCGTGGAGAGGCCAACGTTAAGTGACAGAGAGCCTTCGTTGATTAGCCACTTTCGCAAGGTATAACTGCGTGCGCCTGACACATGCATCGGGTCGATATCGGCAATGCGCTTAGCTTCGATCATAGACTCGGCTCTAAAAACAATCAGCCCCGTGCCTTGCATCAATTCCCCAGTCATATCAGACAGCGGCCCTGCAAACGCCAGTGTGCCCGCAGATTCTAGCTTTTGCTGATACGCCAAGTGGGCGGGCAAATTTGCTTTAACGTCCTCAGGTGATTGTGCGGGTGTAGATTCCACCACATAGAGTTCAAGAGCCAAGCTTCCTCTTTCCTGCGCGGTTTTTTTGTATTCTTCCCAATCCGGCATTGCTCTTTCTCCGTTGATTATCTTTAAATAAAATCGATATTTATTGACAATGTACCAAATAATCGCCATAAATAGGGTATATATTATACCGAGGGGGCGCGATGAGAATTATAGTTGGCAGTGATGGCCAAAGTGAGGCTGTGTTTCTAGTTGAAGCAGATCGGGCCATGAATCTGACATCTATCCATTCAGAGGTTGGAACCGATCTGATGGGGCTTATTAACAACCCAGAATTGTTCAAAAAAATTGAGCAGTCGGGAATGTCTGAAGCCACTGTGCCTGTTGCAGCGATAACCCCCAGTTTACCCGTGAGCAAACCGGGGAAAATTGTGTGTCTAGGGCTCAACTATATTGACCATATAAAAGAAGGTGGCTATGAAGTGCCAACTTACCCCGCTCTGTTTATGCGGTCGAACACCTCAATGATGGCAGCTGGCCAGCCCATGGTGAGGCCTAAGTGCTCTCATGAGTTGGACTACGAAGTAGAACTGATGGTTATTATTGGCAAGGGTGGAAGGCACATCGCTGAAGAAGATGCACTATCACACATCTTTGCCTACACGTTGTTCAACGATGGTTCAGTCCGTAACTATCAGCGCAAAACACACCAATGGACTCCTGGGAAAAACTTTGACAATACTGGAGCCGTCGGGCCGTTCTCGGTGACGCCGGATGAGTTGCCTGCGGGTGCGGTAGGGCTAAAAATTGAAAGCAGAGTCGGTGATGAGATTTTGCAGAGTGCCAACACTGACGACATGATGTGGTCGGTAGCGAGAACGCTCGCCATGATTTCAGAATACAGCACGCTTGAGCCGGGTGATCTCGTCGCGATGGGCACTCCTCCTGGCGTGGGTCACGCGCGAAAACCGCAACGTTGGCTGGTACCCGGTGAGACTGTCGAAGTAGAAATCGAAGGCATAGGCGTATGCGCTAGTCCTATCATTGACGAAGCTGATTTTACTGCTAAAGGGGTTTGATTGATGGGGCTTTCAGCCGAAGAACTAGAAGAATTACGGCACAAGGCGCAGGCGGCAGTTAGGCAAGTTCGTGCCAACAAAGAAAGACTAGACGATGCTTCCATTGATTTAATTCTTCGGGATGCGCGCTCACATTACGCTTGGACGGACAAACCAGTTTCTGAAGATCTGTTGCGGGCCATCTACGAGATAACTATCGCTGGCCCAACGAGTATGAACACTTGCCCGGCGCGCTTCGTCTTTGTCACTAGCGCTGAAGGAAAAGAGCGCTTGTCAAAATCTTTAAAGCCTAAGAACATTGAAAAGATGATCGATGCGCCTGTGACGGCAATTATCGCGTGGGACCCTCAATTTTGGAAAGAGCTGCCTTTTCTATTTCCTCACGAAGATCGAACGCCGTTATTTGATGGAAAGTCGGACTATTGTCACGATACGGCGTACCGAAATTCAACACTGCAAGGCGCTTACTTTATGATTGCCGCGCGGGCATTGGGCTTAGATGTTGGTGCCATGTCGGGATTCTCTAACGCTATCGTTGACGAAGAATTTTTTGCGGAAAATGGCTGGAAATCCAATTTTCTGTGCAATGTTGGCTACGCTGATGAATCCGCTTTGTTTCAAAAATTGCCGCGATTCTCCTTTGAACAAATCTGCAGCTTTCTGTGAGGCTAATGTGTCAGCAAAAATGAAAACGACTGTAACGCTACGTGCTAAAGCCGAATGTTCGACGCACACCCGGGCAGATGTCTCCATACGTGATCTGAACTTCGCCGTTGACGAGCCGACTGAGAGAGGAGGCAGTAATCTGGGGCCAACCCCTACGGATACAGCGATCGCAGCATTGATCGGTTGCACCAATGTCATTGGGAACAAATGCGCGTCGAAACTTGGTGTCGATATCGGTCATCTCAATATCGATGCAAACTGCCAGTTTGATCGTCGAGGCGTCACGCTAGAAGAAGAAATTGAAGTGCCTTTTCAATCGATTACTTTAACCGTAGTCAGTCTTGGTTCAGCCAGCGAAGAGCAGCTGCAACTTGTCGCTATCGAAGTCGCAAAATATTGCCCGCTGTCCAAGTTGTTTAAAAATGCTGGGACAAAACTGGAAGTCAATTGGTCTAGGGCTTGATTACAGGTGGATGTTTTATCACTCGTTCGCTTTTGTATTTCCGCATATCAACGGGACAATGTCCCAAAGGAGAACTGCAATGAATTTCCGCATGAAGAAAATCGCACTAGGTCTTGGAGTTGTCGCCACCTGCCTGTCTGCAAGTCCTGTACTTGCGACTGAGACAATTAAGGCCGTAGTCATCGACGGATATCCAGCGCGTGCTTTGTGGGTCAAGGAATTTAGCAATTTCTTCATCCCTGAAGTAGACAAGCGGCTCGCTGTTAGCGGGGACTATAAAATGGATTGGCAGGAGAGCTACGGTGGTTCTATTGTCAAACCTAAAGGGGTTTTAGAGGGCGTTAAACTCGGTTTGGGAGACATCGGTATTGTCACGACTATTTTTCATTCTTCAAAATTGCCTAGCCAGGCACTCTCAGCTGTAACGCCATTTGTTGCGCCAGATTCGCGTGTTGTCGCTAAAGCTATCGATGAGATCGCAAAAGAATTCCCCGCGATGCAAAACGAATTCAAAAAACAGAAGCAGGTTTATCTTGCAACGGGTGTTGTTTTGGACACCTACCAAATGTTCGGCAAAACCGAGATCAAATCTCTTAAGGATCTAGAGGGAAGCAAAGTTGCCGGAGCTGGCATGAATTTGCGCTACCTTGAGGGAATCAACGATGCAGCAGGTGTGCGTGGTGGGCTGACCGATTTTTATAATATGCTGCAAACAGGTTTAGTTGACTACGCCATGTTGTGGCCAGAGGCAGCAAAGACATTCAAAATCGCTGAAGTAGCGCCCTACATGTTGAAGGTGGATCTGGGTGCAGTAAACTCCAAGACGATTACCGTCAACGAGTCCTACTGGAAGAAACTACCGGATGAAGTCAAAACCGTGCTTCAGGAAGTTGCTGTTGACTATCGAGACCATGTCGCTGGTATCGCGATGGATCGTGCAGAGGAAAGCCGCGCGGCGTATGTTGAGGCGGGAGGGACAATTCTAGAAGTGAGTCAAGAAGAGCGGGCTGCGTGGGCTGCTGCAATGCCAGATATCGCTACTGAATGGGCTAAAAATCTTGACGATAAGGGTGAGGATGGTAGTGCCATGCTTAATGCTTATCTAGAGAAGCTAGAAGCAGCTGGCTATGTTGGCGTGCGGGATTGGTCAGTAGAGTAAGCTGAATCGTCGGTAGCTGCTCTTGTGTTTTGATGTGTGCCTGAGAGGACAGATGTGAAAAAATCGTCAGTAGGTTTCTTATCTGTTCTTTCAGGTACAGCTGATCGCGTTGCTACCACTGCAAATGTAGCGGGTACGCTCGTTGTGTTGGGTCTCGTCGCACTTGTAAATTACGATATATTTGCCCGAGGGATTTTTAATCAGCCTTTTAGAGGCGCGATTGAGGTCGTTCAGTTTTCTATGGTGCTTATCGTCTTTTTGCAGCTTCCCGATGTCGTGAGAGTTGGCCGGTTGACGCGTTCTGATGGTTTAATACTTTTACTAGAAGCAAAGAATCCCCGTCTTGCTAAAGCAGTACAGCGTTTCGTCGACATCCTGTCCGCAATAGTTATGTGGCTTATTGCGGTAGCAATATATCCAGAGTTTATGGAGATGTGGGAGAGCGATGATTTTTTTGGTATTCCAGGCGTTTTTACGGCTCCCTGGTGGCCAATAAAGCTGACCATTCTCTGTAGTGCTTTATTGTGTACGGTGCTGTTCTTGTTTAAGTTCGCCCTGCCCAAATTTGAATCAAGTCACACCAAAGGCAGACCCGAATGACGCCTATTGAAATAGGTGCAATCTCAGTTGTAGCGATTGTCTTTCTCATCTATGTGGGTGTGTACATACCCATTGCTCTTGTCGCCGTTTCCTTTGTTTCAATTTGGATCATGCGTGACAATTTTGACCTCGCTATCAATTTGCTAAAAATAGCGATTGGCGACAGTGCGATGGAATACACTTTCGCCACGATTCCACTGTTTACCTTTATGGGTTTAATGGTGTCTAAAGCGGGGCTTGGCTCCGATATATACGAAGTGATGAACAGCGGGTTCCGCCGGGTGAAAGGCGGAATAGGCATGGCCACTGTAGGGGCCAATGCTGTGTTTGCTGCGGTCACAGGTTCCTCGATTGCATCGGCATCTGTGTTTGCGAAAGTCTCGGTGCCCCAGATGATGCAATATGACTACAATCCGCGATTTGCGGTCGGTGTGGTTGCAGGCTCTTCTGTGTTGGGCATGATAATTCCTCCCTCCGCAATGCTGATTATTTATTCTTTTGTCGCAGAGCAATCCGTGGGTGATATGTTCCTCGCTGGCATTGTGCCAGGACTTATGCTCGCGTTCGCTTATGTCGCTGCTATTTGGGTTATGGGGCGCTTGTTCCCCAACTTTGTTGGAGGTCGACCCAGCACCGATTACGAATCTATGCCGCTGCGAACCGTCGCTAGTAAAACACTGCCAACGCTTTTACTAATTACCATTGTTTTAGGAGGCATATACACCGGTTGGATGACACCCGTAGAAGCAGGTGCTGCGGGTGCACTGGCTGGATTGTTGATTGCGCTGGTGCGTGGCAGCATGAGCTGGAAAGATTTTTGGCAGGTTTTAATCGAGACGGGCCATATTACGGCAACCATACTTTTTCTTATAACCGCTGCGTCTGTTTACAGCCGTATGTTGGGCCTTGCCGGTTTACCCAACGAGCTGGGTACCTACATGGAGAACAGTCAGGCAAGTTTTTTCTTGATTATGCTGATCTACGTGCTGTTAATGCTGTTCCTTGGCACTTTGCTAGACACTGCTTCTATCATCCTAATCGTTGTACCCCTGTTTCTTCCACTGGTTGAGCCGATGGGTTTGTCGTTGGTGTGGTTTGGTATTGTCACCGTCGTTGGCGCAGAGATTGGTCTGCTGACACCGCCGCTGGGCATTTCTTGTTTCGTGATTAAGGCATCGCTCAATGACGACCGCATAGCATTGAAAGATGTGTTTCTGGGGGCATTGCCTTTCGCCGCCGTGATGTTGATTGTGTTGGTGTTGTTGATTGCCTTTCCACAATTAAGTTTGTTTATTCTCAACTAGGGCTGTTTCATGCGTGATGTGACTAAAGACAATCTCACTGATGCTTTTAAAAGCTACATGGGTCCTGATGTAAACCCGAGGCTGCGCGAAGTCATGTGTTCGCTTGTTACGCATTTGCATGCTTTTGCAAAAGATGTAAATTTAACCCACGCCGAATGGGAGCAAGGAATCTCCTTTCTTGAGCGCACAGGTGATATTTCCGATGCCGAGCGCCATGAGTTTGTCTTATTGTCTGATGTGCTGGGCTTGTCGTCTTTAGTCGATATGCTCAACTCTCGGCCTGAGGGTACATCCTCGAGTGTTTTGGGTCCCTTTCATATCAGTGGGTCGCCACCACTGGCATATGGAGGTGATCTAAAAGGGCATTTTGGTGGGCCTGTGCTGCTATCGCAAGGGTTGGTTAAAAATACTGACGGAAATCCCATCGAAGGTGCAACCCTGGATATATGGCAGACAGCACCAAATGGTTTGTACTCTAGCCAAGATCCAGAGCAAGAGACCTATTCATTCCACGGTTTGCAGACAACGGGGGCGGATGGACGTTATGCCTTCACGACAGTCAAGCCGGTTGAATATACCGTTCCCACCGACGGACCCGTTGGAGACATTTTAAATGCCTGCGGTCGTCATCCATGGCGACCTTCCCATCTTCATTTTATTGTTAAGGCTGACGGCTATCGAACGCTCGTCACCGAGGTCTTCCCCGAGGACGATCCGTACCTAGATCGAGACACTGTTTTTGGTGTTCGCGAAGATTTAATCATGCGGTACCAAAATATGCCCGCCGGGAGTTTTCCGGACGGATTAGTCTTGTCTGGCAGTGTGACCGAGGAATACTTAAAAGTTGATTTCGATTTGACTTTGGTGAAAGAGTAAGGTGAGGTCAGACTAGAGATTGAAACACCTTCGATAGAATTCGCAAAATCTTTGCGCTCTTAGCTAAATAAACCTGAGAGATAAACCCCGGTTTTTCGGTAGTGACTGAGTAGTCGAGTGCTTGCTGCTTCTGCGTTTCCGTCGATAGCAGCCTGCAGAATTTTTTGGTGTTCTTCTGAAACATCGCGTGATTGGTAATTTTTTGATCGACCTGCGATGTATCGGTAGCGTACGTTTAGATCATAAAGTTGGTTGCAAAACTTTAGTAGGATTGGTGAACCGCAATTCGCGAGTAAGGATGTGTGAAAATCCTTGTGGAGCTGTTCGAAGGTTTCTAGCTTATTTCGCTGTTCTTTTACCATTCTATGGTGGCAGAGAACGAGGTTTTCTTCCCAGTCTGTGGTGGCATTTTCGATGCTTTGTCGAATGGCCATGTCTTCCAGCGAGCAACGCAATGCCAGAATTTCGTTAAAATTTTCTCGGTTGGCTTCTGCTGTACGAAAACCCCGTTGGTCAAGGCGTTCTACAAGCTGATCAGAGGTGAGTAGACTGAGCGCTTCTCTGATCGGTGATGCACCTGTATTGAGCAGTTCCTTTAGTCGGTTTATTTTTAGCTTCTCACCGGGTTTTAACTCTGCCATCACAATCATCCGCCTAATCGTCTGATAGGCCTGTTGCGTCGAGGAAGCCTCGATTGTTGTAGCATCAGTATTAGCGGACTGAATGTGATCGTTCATAGTGTTTTGGGTTTTTTATAAAAATTAGTGATGGCTTTGCCTAGGGCCCTTCCGACCAAGTCATGCTCGCACCGTCGACGCGCTAATTTCGGCCAAGCCACGTCGCAAATCTAACTAATAGCACCACAATTGCCGTCGATTCGCGCCTGGCTGGGTCGAAATTTTCCACACCAACGTCACTGACCGAACTTAATCTGAGACTGCCTAGATATTTTCTACAAGCAATTTAGTAGAAGTTTCGATGCTCTAAATGTAACAGATTTGACCTTTTGGTTCTTTATTGGTTGAGTCAGATTAATGTATAGCCCTGGAGGTGAGCTTGTCGTGGAATAATGATGGCGGTGACATGGATTATTGTTCGTTCTTGTCAATGATCCTCAGTCTCCGAAAATGCCTGTGGGTTCGCCATCAATGCTCAGCGTATTTTTTCGGCTCCAATAACTTTCTACACCAGACTGACCCATTTCGTCATAGAAAGGAAGCAATTCTTGGTCTGCGCGGGTGCGCTCAAACTGCATCACCGGCACACCCGTTCCACACGAGGTATGCACTAGGTCAATTTCTAGATTAAATACCTGACGACTTCCGGCCATTGTGGGAAAAAGAGCGATCGCCCTGTCCCAATTATGGTCTCGGGGGTGCAGTACAGTGGCTGAGCCGTATACACGCAATATCATGGGCTTGTCACCCATTGAGCAGAACATAAGTGTCATTCTAGGGTGTGTCCTCAAGTGCGCAGCAGTCTCGTTACCACTGCCACTCAGATTGAGCCAACTGATCCGGGTATCGCTGAGAATGCGAAGAGAATCCATGCCTTTGGGTGATACGTTGACACGGCCATTAGCGGCGGTTGCGAC
This sequence comes from uncultured Granulosicoccaceae bacterium, assembly GCA_937965695.1. GTDB lineage: Bacteria > Pseudomonadota > Gammaproteobacteria > CALCKW01 > CALCKW01 > CALCKW01. The sequence continues at coordinate 26,628 of CALCKW010000047.1, read as the reverse complement.
GAAGAACAAGGGTTGCTGCTCAATGAAATTCTTGAGGCGACTATTTAACGTTGTGTGTTTACTACCCATTTGAAATACCATGCTTGTAGAAATGTTAGGAAGGAGCCTTGTTGTTAATGCTGAGCTGTGCTCCCAAAATAGCAGCAGCAATCAGTAGCCCGCCGAAGACGGTTGGCAGCGGAGGGTATTCAGTAAAAATAAAGAAAGCCCAAATAGGTGCCAGAGGCATTTCCAAAGTACTTAATAGAGAAGTTTGAGCTGCTGGCAAAAGCCGCGCGCCTTCTGCCAAAGTCACCGATGCTACGGCAAATACCAACCCAAATAGCAGACACAGTAGAATCTCGTGTAAGGGGAGGGCAAAGGGCTGATCGAACAGAAGGCCTACAGGCATCAGAAACAATGCCATCATCAAGGCTGGGCCGCGTGCTGGTGTTTTGGGATAGCGGCGATAGATGCACACCACACCCGCCATGACAACAGTCATAAACAGTGCTAGAAAATCTCCTGTCAGATTACTCTTACTCGAAGAGCCGCTGACTATCGTCAATACACCCACCATGACCAACGCACTGCCAATCAAAACAGATTTGGCTGGTCGTTCACGCATCCAGAGCCATGCGATAAAAGCGCTGAAAAAAGGTGCTGCTGCGTAGATGATTGAAACGTTAGCAACGGATGTAAGTTTAAAAGCAGGAATAAACGCCATAGTGCCCATAGCACCGACAATTGAGACAGCAAACCCGCTGTAGCCAAATGTCTGGATTTCTTTTTTCAACTCACCCCGAAAGAGTATGTAGAGAAAGATCACTGAAATAGCACCTACACTGCGCCAAAAGACGATGGCGTAAGAGCCCGCTGATACTCCTTTTACAAATAGGCCCGCGGTACTGAAAACAATTGCAGAGATTGTGACAAGTACAAGACCAGTAGAGGTTGCTTGATTCAAGGAAATGGCTTCATGGTAGGTGAACCATGATTCTACATACTTGCCCCTGACAACAGACTGTCAGGAGTGAATCTATGCCGGTCATTAATGGCAGTCTGTTTGGATTTATGTCCGTAAATCGCACGCGGCTTAGGAGCTGCTTCACTGTCGACATTGTTTCGATCTAAAATGTACCAAGGTGATAAAAGGCAATGTGCTGCACGGCTTGGATTAGGTTCAGAGATTTTCGGCAACAAGAATTTCTATTCTAATGCGCTCTTGGGAGGCTAAAGTTGTTCTTTTTTCACACTTGGCTCGAAGAATTCTCACAGCAGATCTAACGAGATGCCCTGTGTCCTGAGTGACCACCGCATCAAGCTTTCCGTTCTTTAGTGCTGCAACAGTTGATGGCGTTCTCTCGTGTGCAATAGTTAAAAGTGGGCTATTTTTTTTATACTTTTCTAATGCCAGGAGCGGCACCCTGGCTTCTGATCCGACCAGATAAATGCCTATCAGATCGCGGTGAGATTCAATTGTGTTTTTTATAACCTTAAAGGTTCGATCCTCTTCACCGTGTGTTTCGACAGAGGGTAATACCTTGATTTCGGAGGCTAGGTTGTCGATCACATAGTCAAAACCTAGACGGCGTTCGAGGCTATCTCTTGACTGCATTGTTTCAGTTATTACCGCTATTGAGCCTGCTGATTGCCATGTGAACCGTCCCATTAATTTTCCAGCGGTCGCTCCAGCAGCGCGATTGTCAATGCCCACAAAATTCTCTTTGCCGTCGTCCACCTGATTAGCAATAAAAGAAATAGTTTCAATACCACGCTCACGCATACGACGGATGGCGTCGCGCATTTGTGGTGTCTCTGGTGCCATTATTGCGATGCCATCGTAGTCTTGAGCGTTTAGCTCCGCTAAAGACTGCGCTGCTTTGTGGGGGTCGGATTCGTCAACCCGAATACACTCGACAGTTATCATCTCAGCGCGACCTATTTCGTCGACTTCTTTGATTCGTCTTAGGATTTCGTAGAGAAACTCATCGCCATCTCGGGGTAAAACAAAGCCAAACCTATAGCCGCGTTGTCTAGCGAGTGCAGCGGCGAGTTGATTGCGCTCAAATCCAATATCTTTTATCGCTTGATTAACCGCATCAACCGTCTTTTTTCGGACTCCTGGGCGGGCATTCAGCACTCGGTCAACGGTCGCAAGGCTAACGCCTGCAGCTTTAGCAAGATCTTTGGTGGTAGGTCTCATGGAGGTCGAATCTGTTAACTCTGTCTGGAATTTGACCATTATTCCTTTTTTTATTAGGGAGATACAAGGGAAAATGAGGTACGCACCTAAAAAATACTTGAAATGAGGTACGCACCTCAATTAGGATTGGATACGCAAATTCTTGAGGCAATGGTGCTGAGGGAATTTTTGGGAGGAGCATTAATCATGAAAACTAAAATAACTTTGACCGCGATTACCCTAGCTGCGGCAGCATCTGTGCAAACCGCGCAGGCCGATGAGCTGACGCTTTGCTGGGCTGCCTGGGACCCCGCCAATGCGCTGATAGAACTCAGTAAGGATTTCGAAGAGAAGTCTGGGCATGAGATGGGTTTTGAATTTGTGCCATGGCCAAACTTCGCAGACCGGATGCTCAACGAGCTCAATTCTCAGGGCCAGCTCTGTGATCTGATGATCGGCGACAGCCAATGGATCGGTGGTGGAGCGGAGAATGGCCACTATGTAAAATTAAATAGTTTTTTTGACGCCAATAACATCACGATGGATGATTTCATTCCGGCAACAGTTACTGGCTACTCAGAATGGCCTAAAAACACACCAAACTACTGGGCACTTCCCGCCTTTGGTGATGTTGTAGGTTGGACCTATCGCAAAGACTGGTTTGCTCGTCCTGAGCTACAAAAAGAGTTCATGGATAAACACGACCGCAAGCTAGATGTTCCAAATTCGCTTGATGAGCTAAAAGATATCGCAGAATTCTTCCAAGGCCGTGATATCGATGGCAACACGGTTTACGGTGCAGCGATTTACACTGAGCGTGGTTCAGAAGGAATCACAATGGGTGTGACAAATGCCCTTTACAACTATGGATTTGAATATGAAAACCCAGAAAAACCATATGAAATAGAAGGTTTTGTAAACTCGGAAGGTGCCGTCAAGGGGCTTGAGTTTTACAAAGAACTTTATGACAACGGCACACCGCCAGGCTCTTCCAACTGGTACATGGGCGAGAACATTGATGCCTATAAATCGGGCCAAGTGGCTATGCAAATGAACTTTGCGTTTATCTGGCCAGGTGTAGAAGCAGATCCTGTCGTGGGTGGCGGAAACTCTGGATACTTTCCAAACCCTGCTGGCCCGTACGGGCAATTCGCGCAGTTAGGTGGGCAGGGGATCTCTGTTGTTGCTTACTCAGAAAAGCAGGAAGCTGCTCTTGAGTACATCAAGTGGTTCGCGCAACCAGAAGTGCAAGCTAAATGGTGGGAATTAGGCGGTTACTCTGCGCTTAAAGCCGTAGTTGAAGATCCTGGCTTCGCCTCTTCTCAGCCCTATGCACAGACGTTCCTCGACAGCATGGCTATCGTAAAAGATTTTTGGGCAGAACCTGCCTATGCCGAGTTGTTGTTAGCAATGCAAGCCCGCATGCATAACTATGTGATCGCGGGTAATGGGTCTGCCAAAGATGCTTTAGATAGTTTAGTCAAAGACTGGACAGAGACCTTTGAGGACGAAGGCAAGCTCTAAGTCAAAGTTTTATCACTCTGTTGGAAGCTTTGCTGGCCAACGCCATACCCCGACTGATCGCCTAGATTCAGTCGGGGGATGGAATTAACAGATTATTTTGGCAGTCTTGTAGTGCACCGAATGTCGTATGCAATATTGCCGATAAGGATAAGATTTAATGCCTAATTCACCTATGGAAAAAGTGGCGAAAGCAACCCCTGAAAAGGTAGCCAAACGTATAAGAGGGCTTTCCGATCGAGCCATCGCTTGGATATTTGTTGCCCCGTCGATCTTCCTGCTATTAGCTGTGAATATATTTCCGCTTATTTGGACAATCCGATTAAGCTTCACTAACTTTCGCGTGAACCGCCCCAATAAAGATGTTGAGTGGGTCGGGCTTCGCAACTATGAACGAATTCTAGGTGACAGCGATATCTGGATGACAATGCAAGCGACAGCGCACTTTTTGCTCTGGACTATCGTGTTGCAGGTTCTCATTGGATTTTTTCTCGCTTTTCTTATCAACAAGAAATTTCGAGGCAATGATATGTGGACCACAATTATTGTATTTCCGATGATGCTGAGTCCAGCCGTAGTTGGAAACTTTTGGACCTTCCTCTATCAACCACAGATTGGCTTGTTTAATTACGTTGTTTCGTTTTTTACAGGCGCAGATCCAGCTAGCTTTTCAATGATTGGCGACGTACACCTTGCGCCTTGGTCGATTGTGATTGCAGATACTTGGATGTGGACTCCTTTTGTCATGCTGATTTGTTTGGCCGGGCTGCGCTCCATACCTGACAGTATCTATGAAGCTGCTGAGTGTGATCGGGCCAGCAAATGGCGGCAGTTTTGGACAATAACTATCCCAATGGTATTGCCCTTTTTAATGCTAGCGATCCTGTTCCGAGGCATTGAAAATTTCAAAATGTTTGACCTAGTTGTGCAACTGACAGGAGGGGGCCCAGGGAACATAACCACGTTGACCTCTATTGATTTAAAACGCGAAGCGTTTGAGAAGTGGAAAACGGGCTACTCCTCGGCCTATGCGGTGATTCTGTTTGTCACGGTGTTTGGACTGGCGTCGATCTACGTGAAAGCCCTCAACAAGGTTAAAGAACGATGAGTTACTCAGTGACGGAACCGTCCAGCCGGACGAAGTGGTTTGCGGGCTCAATGGTTATTCTTTATGCCATTATCACGCTCCTACCTTTGGTCTGGATTATAGCGACAGGCTTTAAGTCTCCTTCGGATGCGATTGCCTATCCGCCCAAAGTGGTTTTTACGCCATCGTTGGAAGGTTATGTAAACCTTTTTACTGAACGTACGCGCGTCACGCCACAAATGCTGGAAGAGGCCGGAGAACCTACCAAGTGGTACGACAAGATCGTGCATGAACAAGGCGCAGTTATTTCAGGTAAATCTCGCTACGGTGAGCGATTTTTTAATTCGGTCATCATTGGTTTTGGATCAACACTGTTATGTATGATTCTAGGAACGGCTGCCGCTTATGCATTCTCGCGTTTTCGAATTCCACTAAAGGACGACTTGTTGTTCTTTATCCTCTCGACTCGGATGATGCCGCCCATTGCCGTTTCGATTCCTATTTTCCTTATGTTTCGACAGCTTGGATTAAATGACACGCACCTAGGGATGATCCTACTGTATACAGCGGTGAATCTTTCCTTGTCTGTTTGGTTGTTGAAAGGGTTCATCGATGAGATACCCATTGAGTACGAAGAAGCGGCACTGATTGATGGTTACACCCGCTTTCAAGCGTTCTATAAGGTGGTTTTGCCGCAGGCGGCCACCGGGATAGCGTCAACCGCAATTTTTTGTTTGATATTCGCGTGGAATGAGTACGCCTTTGCCGTCTTGCTCACCTCTGGTACCGCGCAAACAGCACCGCCATTCATTCCAACAATCATTGGCGTGGGGGGTAAGGATTGGCCTGCTGTTGCGGCGGGTGCAACGATATTCCTGGTACCGGTGATGGTTTTCACCATTCTTCTGCGCAAGCACTTGCTTCGCGGTATAACATTCGGAGCGGTGCGAAAATGAGCAATTTCGTTAAAGGCCTTGTGGGCTTCCGGCGTGGCCCTTGGGAGATGGTCGCATCCATTCTTATTGCGCTAGGCGTGTTTATGTTGATGCAACCATTTGCATTGTGGCTCTACACCTATTCATTTATCACAACTTTGATTGGCACCGTGATGTTTATCTTAGTTAGTCACCTCCCGAAGTAATTTATGGCTCAAATTAGAATAGAGAATGTCCGCAAGGACTTTGGATCGTTTACCGCGGTGCAGTCATCAAGCTTTACCGTAGAAGACGGTGAATTTTTTATGTTGCTGGGGCCATCCGGTTGTGGAAAAACGACAACGCTGCGAATGATGGCGGGACTGGAGCTACCAACATCTGGACAAATTTATATCGACGGCGAAGAAGTCGGGCAGAAGCCTGCCAGTCAGCGCGATATTGCTTTTGTTTTTCAGATGTTTGCACTTTATCCGCATATGAATGTTGGTAAAAACATCAGTTATCCACTGATAAGCCAGGGAGTTCCTCGGGCGCAAGTCAAAAAGAAAGTCGCCGAAGTCGCAAAGATTCTCGATATCGAAGACATCTTAAACAAACCCGTGGGTGGGCTCTCTGGCGGTGACCGTCAACGAGTAGCACTGGGGCGCGCCATCGTACGTGAGCCAAAAGCCTTTTTTATGGATGAACCTTTGGGTGCGTTGGACGCAGAGTTTCGCGAGCATATGTCTGAAGAACTGCGGGCCTTGCATGATCGTATGGGCGCAACAACTGTATATGTAACACACGATCAGCTTGAAGCCATGCAAATGGGGGACAAGATCGTGGTGATGAACCATGGGGTTGTAGAGCAATTTGGCGTGCCTCAACAGATCTATGACTGGCCGGCAACAAAGTTTGTCGCTCAGTTTATCGGCTCTCCTTCCATGAATTTTCTAGAGTTTCACGGAATGCTTGGAAGTGGGGCAAAGCAAGTAACTTTATCCAATACCGTCTTTGAAATACCCACACTTTTAAGCGGAGCGAAAGGGGGTCTCTCTTTTGGTGTTCGCCCAGAGCATGTGTACTTGGATGATTCCTCGTCTTATAAGGGAAGGGTAGTGGCCGTAGAGTATTTAGGCACCACACAAATTATTACGTTGGACACGGCCAATGGGTCGGTTAAGGCGCGAGTTTCTAGCGCTGATGTAGTGGCTGTTGGGGATACGGTAGGTCTTCATTTCGATGTACGGACTGTGACTATTTTTGAAGCCAGTTCAGGGAAAGCTCTAATTTCGGAAGCAAACTCAGGGGTCCTTACTCATGGCTGATGTCGTCATCAATGGTGTTTCCAAGTTTTATGATTCGGTTACTGCTCTGGACAATGTGTCCATGACCATCCCCGATGGATCATTTGTTGTTTTGCTCGGCCCGACAGGGGCTGGGAAAACTACAACATTGCGTATGGTGTCAGGGTTGGAATTACCTGGCAGTGGAGAGGTGTCGATTGGCGGTCAACCGATGCGTGACCTATCGCCTGCGGAACGCAATGTCGCGATGGTCTTTCAACAGTACTCGTTGTACCCGCATCTAACAGTGCGCCAGAACCTAGAATTTCCGCTGAAATCTCCACAATTGAACACGCCTAAGGTCGAAATTGACAGAAAGGTTGCTAATGTTGCTGAGATTCTCCAGATATCGCACAAATTGGATAACAAGGCCACTGCGCTGTCGGGCGGTGAAATGCAGCGAGTTTCAATTGGCCGAGCGTTAGTGCGCAATCCGTCTGTCTATTTAATGGACGAGCCGCTCAGCTCGCTTGACGCCAAGCTACGTTCCGATCTGCGCGTAGAGCTTAAAAACATCCAAGCAAACTCTGGTGCTACGTTACTCTATGTGACTCATGACCAGATTGAGGCCATGACAATGGCGACCCATATCGGTGTATTAGATAAGGGACGCTTGGTTCAATATGGTTCCCCGCGAGAAGTTTACGAAAATCCTGTGAGCGTTTATGCCGCCAGTCGTTTGGGGCAGCCTCGGATTAATATTTTGCCTGCGGATCTTTTTTCTGATGTGCCTAAAGGCGCAAAGTTGATCGGACTCCGGCCAGAGCAAATTAAGCAAGGAGAAGGAGAGAATTCTCATGTCCAACGGGTCGAACATTTGGGTGACCAAACACGATTGCATCTGTCTTATAAAAACCACGATGTGATTACCGTCACGGACGCTCATACAAACCTCAAAGAGGGTGACGTCGTGAAGGTTCGCCCAAACAAACCATTCTATTTTGATGCCGCAGGCGCACGAGTTTCGTGAAGGAGAAAACTTTGGCTCAGTTTATAAATGAAAAAGACAGCATTGTTACCGAAGCAATTGACGGTGCACTTCAAACTTCCGGCGATACGTTAGCTCGTCTCGATGGGTATCCGCATATTCGCGTGGTTGTTCGCAAAGATTGGGATAAAAAGAGGGTGGCATTAGTTTCGGGTGGTGGTTCAGGCCATGAACCAGCGCACGCTGGCTTTGTCGGAGAAGGCATGTTGACAGCTGCAGTGTGCGGAGATGTATTTGCCTCCCCGTCGGTTGATGCTGTGTTGGCGGGCATACTCGCGGTGACCGGTCCTGCTGGATGCTTACTGATTGTTAAAAACTACACGGGCGACAGACTGAATTTTGGCCTTGCGGCAGAGCGTGCTCGTGCTTTTGGTTTAAAAGTCAACATGGTGATTGTTGATGACGATATAGCTCTACCTGACCTACCGCAACAACGCGGTGTTGCTGGAACGCTCTTTGTACACAAAATTGCTGGTGCTATGGCAGAGGAGGGAGCCGCTCTCTCGGATGTGACTGCTGCGGCGGAGCGTATCGTTGCAGAGACTAAAACATTGGGCATGTCATTGGGGACTTGCACAGTGCCGGGTTCGCCAAGAGAAGATAGAATTGCTGCTGGCAAGGCTGAGTTGGGCTTAGGTATTCATGGAGAATCCGGTGTAGTGCAGGTAGACCATGAGGGCGCCAAACAAGCAGTCGCTGCAATAGTCGAAAAACTTGCCTCAGTTATGGACGACTGTCCGCATGTCGTGTTGCTAAATAATCTTGGTGGAACATCTGTGCTCGAAATGACAGTGTTGGCAAATGATTTGGCAAATTCTGCAATTGCAAAAAATCTAAAATACATTGTTGGTCCTGCTGCCTTAATGACCTCACTGGACATGCAAGGATTTTCGGTATCGGTGTACCCAGTATTGGATCGGGAGCTTAAGTACCTACAAGCACCTTGTGGTCCTACTGTTTGGCCGGGTTGCACAGAAATTAGGCCTGTTGCAGTCATTGAATTGCCTGACGGACTTTCACCTATCAAGCCGATGGCATCGGAACATAAAGGTACTGCTGAATTCTTGACCAAATGTTGCAATATCCTGATTGAGGCAGAGTCTGATCTAAATGCTCTCGACGCAAAATCGGGTGATGGTGACACAGGTTCTACCTTGTCAGGCGCTGCTCGTGCTTTGCTGACCTCACTCGATAAAATGCCGTTGGCGGACCATACACAGCTCTACCGAGCAATCGGTCAAGAACTCAGCCAGACAATGGGAGGATCATCGGGTGTTTTGCTGGCGATTTTTTTTACTGCCACCGGCGATGCTGCATCTAGTGGGCGGCCAATGGTCGCTGCTCTCAAAGAAGGCCTGCAGCGTATGCAAGATATTGGTGGTGCGCGACTCGGTGACAGGACAATGGTCGATGCATTGAAACCGGCGTTGGACGAGTTGGAAAAAGGCCTACAGCCTGCTGCTGAGGCAGCGCGTAAAGGTGCCAATCACACCGCAACGATTGGAATAGCAAAAGCTGGGCGCGCGACTTATGTGAATGCTGAGCAGCTGTTGGGCCATACAGATCCTGGTGCGGAAGCTGTGGCAAGATTGTTTGAGCAACTCAGCGATTAGGTAGATAGAAATCTGTACGAATTGAAGCTCTCTGGCATAACTTGCTGGAGAGGTCTTCATCTGGGTAACTTGGTAGGGCGGCATAGTACCTAAGTAACTCAGTGTTTACTCATCATAAATTCTTGCGCTTCTAGTCTTCGGGCCTTTTAGACTTTCTAAACATCTAGGTGTTGATGGTCTCATTTTGCTCGGGCGTTGATAGGTGTGTAAAAAAATATTGTTTCCGTTGAAATAGAAAATCGGCAATTGATCAAACGTTTTATTTGCCAGTTCAAACTAAATATTACTTAAATCATTATCTAGCGCAACTCCCATTGTGTTTTCAGATTATAGGAATCTAATGTTACACCGTAATATAAAAATAGTTGCGACACTTGGTCCGAGTTCAAGCTCTTACGAAGTTATAAAATCCTTAGCGATTGCCGGCGTAAATGTTTTCAGGCTAAACATGAGCCACGGCTCAGAGAGTGTTATATCGAATATTCACTCTCATATCCGCTCAATCGAAAAAGAACTTAAGAATCCGATCGCTATACTCGGAGATTTACAAGGGCCTAAGTTGCGTTGTGGATTATTCAAAAATGCTGGAGAGGACTTGCGCATAGGAGAAACATTTAGTTTTGACATGGATGACGAGCCGGGCAGTGTCGATAGAGTTCAGTTACCTCACGAAGAAATATTCTCTACACTTAGGCCAAACGATTATGTTTTGGTTAATGATGGTTTGATTAAGCTTCGGGTCAAAGAAATCACACCTAAGCGAGTCGATTGTGAAGTGGTAGTTGGTGGGAGAATATCCAATCGCAAAGGTATCAATGTCCCGAGTGTTGTGCTGCCTATTTCATCACTTTCCCAGAAAGATATCAGTGATCTTGAGTTTCTATGTAAATTGGGAGTTGATTGGGTCGCACTTTCTTTTGTTCAGCGAAAGGAAGATGTGGAGTCTGCACGCGAATTAATTCGTGGGCGAGCTAAATTAATTTCCAAAATTGAGAAACCCGCTGCCGTCGAGTCCTTTAGTGAAATTCTAAATGTTTCAGACGGCATCATGGTTGCACGGGGGGATTTAGGTGTAGAGCTCCCTGTACAGAAGCTGCCTTCAATTCAAAAGAAATTGATTGGAGAGTGTCGGGCAGCAGGAAAGCCGGTCATTGTTGCTACTCAAATGTTAGAGAGTATGGTCTCGTCGCCGATGCCGACGAGAGCAGAAGTTAACGATGTTGCAACAGCAATCTACGACGGTGCAGACGCGATTATGCTTTCTGCAGAATCTGCAGCAGGAGCTCACCCTGTCGCCGCGGTTTCTATGATGGTGGCTGTCGCTGAGGAGGTTGAAAGCGATTCTCTCTACCGTCAAACAATCGCAGCAACCCAGGTCGATCTAACCACAGGCACAAGAAGTCCACTCACTGTTGCCGCAAGAGAGATTGCTGAAGCAGGGGACGTTCAGGCTATATGTTGTTTTACTCAATCAGGCTCTACAGCGTTGAGTCAGTCGCGCGAACGACCCCATGTGCCTATCGTCGCCTTAACGCAAGAAGTGGAAGTTGCGCGTCAGCTCTGCTTAGCGTGGGGGGTTATAAGTCGGGTTATAGAGCCACTTGTGGAATCTGGAAATGCTGTAGCGACAGCCGTTAAGCAGGTCGAAATACTAGGTATTGCAACCGCGGTAGATACCATCGCTATTACATCAGGTGTACCCCATCGTACAGGCACAACGACTATTCTACGTCTTGCTGATATGGACAGATCTGATAATCACCATACTGATTCGCATACAGCGGACAATGGAGTTGAGATATGACTACAAAAGTTGCTATCAATGGCTTCGGCCGCATAGGCCGTAATGTGTTGCGTGCAATCGTAGAGTCTGGAAGAACTGATATTGAGGTCGTTGCGATTAATGATCTTGGTGCAGTAGAAACCAATGCGCATCTTTTACGTTATGACAGCCTGCACGGAAAGTTTCCTGGAACAATAACAGTTGTCGGAAGCACCATTGACGTCGGCAATGGCCCCATCCGTGTTAGCGCTATTCGGGATCCAGAGCTCCTACCTTGGGCTGATGTGGATGTGGCGCTGGAGTGCACGGGGCTCTTCACAGATAGCAAAAAAGCGAGCCTCCATCTGGCCAATGGGTCCGATAAAGTGCTTGTTTCTGCCCCTTGTGGTGGCGATGTAAAAACTATTGTTTATGGTGTAAATCACAGCACGTTAAATGGAAATGACAGAGTTGTCTCCAATGCTTCTTGTACCACAAATTGCCTGTCTCCAGTTGCGCAAGTATTGCATAGCACCTTTGGTATAGAGAGCGGATATATGACAACAGTGCACTCTTACACTGGGGATCAACCTACATTAGATACTATGCACAAAGACCTGTATCGAGCTAGAGCTGCGGCGCTATCAATGATACCAACATCCACAGGTGCGGCGGCGGCTGTTGGCCTCATTCTGCCAGAGTTAGCGGGGAAGTTGGATGGTTCGGCGATCAGGGTACCGACTCCAAATGTGTCAGTGGTAGATTTCACTTTTGTACCGTCCAAAGCAACCAGTATTGAAGAGATTAATAGCGCAATTGTTGAACAAGCTGATGGGCGGCTTGAGGGTGTTTTGGGCTACACAAACGAATCACTTGTTTCGGTTGATTTTAACCATGATCCCCGCTCATCTATCGTACATCTAGATCAGACCAGAGCATTGAATGGTGGCAAAGTGGCTCGTATTCTCTCCTGGTATGACAATGAGTGGGGCTTCTCAAATCGCATGATTGATACAGCGGTCGCCATGGGCAGTTGTCGGACAATGGAGACACTATGATGAGTAGAATTGCTAACGTTCAAGCGCTTGAAATTCTAGATAGCAGAGGGCAGCCAACAGTTGAAGTGGAAGTTCTTTTAGAAGATGGCTCTTTTGGGCGAGCAGCTGTTCCTTCAGGAGCCTCGACCGGCGCTCACGAGGCACTGGAACTGCGCGACGGCGATGAGAGTCGTTATAACGGCAAAGGGGTGAGCCAAGCTGTGCAAGTGGTGAATAGCGAAATAAAAGAGCTATTAATCGGTACTGACGCGCTTGATCAGGTCGGTTTGGATAGCGGGATGATTGCTCTTGACGGAACAGCCAATAAAGGAAGGCTAGGTGCTAACGCTATTTTAGGAGCTTCGCTTGCTGTATCCAAAGCCGCCGCAGCCCACACTCACCAACCTCTGTATCGATATATCGGAGGCGTCAATGCTTCACTGCTTCCCGTTCCGATGATGAACATTATCAATGGCGGAGAGCACGCAGCAAATTCCATAGATATTCAGGAGTTCATGATTATGCCAACAGCGGCATCCTCGATGGCAGAGGCGGTGAGAATGGGATCGGAGATATTCCACACCCTGAAGCGCTTATTAGAAAAAGCTAAGCTGTCGACTGGTGTTGGAGATGAGGGGGGATTTGCTCCTGAGATAGCGTCTACACGAGAAGCGCTGGACTACATGATGTTAGCTATTGAAAGAGCAGGTTACAAAGCGGGAGAGAGTATACATCTAGCTTTGGATTGTGCGGCTTCTGAATACTATCGAGATGGCGCTTACAATATGCTTGGAGAGAATGCGTCTCTCTCGACAAGCGAGAATGTTGCCTATTTAAAGTCTTTGGCAAATGACTACCCGATAGTTTCTATCGAGGATGGTATGGCGGAAGATGATTGGGAAGGCTGGAAGGAGCTGACGGATGAAATTGGCGACAAGGTTCAATTAGTCGGTGACGATCTTTTTGTGACTAATCCTGATCGCTTAGCCACAGGAATCAACAAAGGTTGTGCTAACTCCATGCTGGTGAAGGTCAATCAAATTGGGACATTGAGTGAAACATTGCAAGCAGTGCAAATAGCGCATCGAGCAGGCATGACTAATGTCATGTCCCATCGATCAGGTGAAACCGAGGATTCGACAATTGCGCATCTTGCCGTCGCTACTAATTGTGGTCAAATCAAGACAGGCTCTTTATCTCGTTCTGATCGATTGGCTAAATACAATCAATTGCTGCGTATTGAACGTGATCTGGGGAAAAATGCCATTTTTGCCGGAAGCTCTGTACTTAAATGCTGCTGTTGATTCTTGTCTCTTACAGGGTAATGCTTGCCACTCATGAATCCGAAAAGTACACCGTATCGCCGAGTAGCCTTGATTGCGCATGACAGAAAAAAAGAATCCCTTCTCGGTTGGGTTTCTTCGAATATTGCGTACTTAAAGCCACACAAACTAGTGGCGACTAAGACGACAGGAGATCTGCTACTTGAGCATATTGATGGCTTGTCTATAGCGACGCTGAAAAGTGGCCCTATGGGAGGGGACCAGCAAATTGGCGCTCTGATTGCTGAGGAAATGTTAGATTTACTAATATTTTTTACTGACCCACTGTCGCCTCACCCCCATGATGTAGATGTGAAAGCGCTGACTCGCCTTGCCACAGTTTATGATGTGCCTTTTGCATGTTCTCCCAAAATAGCGAACTTAGTTGTGCAGTCTGGATTTCTAGGTGATCACAGGTGAAATACATATTCTGCCAAAATAAATTCTTTTCTTTTTGAGTGCAGTGGTGCTCAACTCAAACGCAGGGAGATAGCAGGTTGTGGAGGCTTGTGGTTTTCGTACAAAGGTTTAAACCTTGTCTCTGTAAACTGAGAGTGTTTTGGCAAATTGTGTAGTGGTTGGTCGTTGCTGAGGCTTGGTTCATGGAGCTTAAACTCTATTTCAGAGCTTTAATTAGTGATCTGGTTGAGAGCATGCTGTCAGCGGCGAGTGTACATTTTCGACGAGCATCTCCTAGTCTTTCTCCATCGACGAGTCTTTGCCATAGGTCATTGTCATTGACGATTTGCGCGCTCGCTAGGGAGCTGACGCCTAATGCGTAGAGTGGATCTGGTGGACAGCCAGCGCTAGGGCCCATGACTGCAAATTCTTGTGCCTTCGGTGCGGCGGCGATCATGTCAGGTAGTGTTTGGTTGAGTAAAGTTGTACTGGTGCATAGAACCTTTGTGCAATGAGCTAACTTGCCGCGGTCTGTAGTGACAATGAGACCAGGGTGCTCACGTTCTAAGTCCCGCCGTAATTCAATGACAGTTAACTCTACTTTCATGTCGCGCAGACGCTTGACCAAGGGTGGGAAAAAACCAATCATGCCAATTTTGTCACCCGCGTGAATGTCGCTCAAACCAAAACTGTTGTCGGCTGGAGGTAACGGAGTGTTTGTTTGTTTGAGCAGTGCGTTGTAAAGCGCGTTTATGGTGGCTAGTGCAGCGGATCGTTGGGGGCCGGGTGTGGAGCAAATTGGGTCGGTAAAGCGTTGCACCCAATCGAGTGCAAGGTCGCCAGATTTAGGCATGGCAATGACACCTCGATCAAAGCCGTGTTCTTCTGGCAGTCGATAGGACAATCCGCTGCCGCTGCCTTCCAGTCTTACCGCACAAAAATCCCCTTTAAGCGACCGAGCATTTTGCGCTGTCGGAAAATGGAAGTCGGCTATTCGAGGATGATTGAGCGCCGTGTCAATGTCTGAGGCAAGCTCGGCCAGTTGTCTGTCCAAAATGTACATGTTGTTGGTCGGCTGAAGTTAAACACGCTAGGGCACCAAAACGATGCTTGTAAAAAATACCTGACTGGCGAATTGGACCTGTGCTGCCATCAGATAGACGTAGGTTGCAAAGCTTATCATTGCCAAGAACAAAAGTAGCTTGAAGATAATCAACGCGCCTTTCATTAGAGTCTGCTACCTCGCTTCTGAAGTTACCACGTGTTGAACAGAATTGAGCAATTCGATTTTCAGGGTACGCCTTTCTCTTCAAATTTGGATTCAGGGGAAGGATTCTTGTAATGACACCAAAAGGTGTTATTATAAGTGACACCTTATGGTGTTTTTCCGTCGGTGGTCGACGTCAACAGAGGTTTAAAAATAGGAGTATGGGCGTGACGCCAGATATTCAGTCTGCCTTTCGTGCCTTGGCCGATCCTACGCGCCGGCAAATATTAGTGCATCTCAGCCAACGGGACATGACTATTGCTCAGATCGTCGACGAGTTTCCGGTGTCGCGTAATGCAGTCAAAAAGCATCTCACTGCATTGGAAGAGGGGCAGTTGATACGAGTGGAAAGTAGAGGCAGAGAGCGGCTGAACAAATTGGAACCTGTTGGCCTTAAATTTGTAGCGGATTGGTTCAAATATTTTGATCATTTTTGGGATGAAAAATTAAATAGCCTCAAACAAGTTATCGAACAATCGGAGAAACAATGATGTCGAAATCAACGATGAAAAAGACGGTGTTTTTTAATGCCTCACCTGATGTTGTGTGGAAGTATCTGACAGAAAAAGACAAGCTTGCGTTATGGTTTCATCCAGCAGAGTCTGACTTGGTTGCTGGACAGCCCTATGCGTTGGTAGGCGCTGATAGTGGCGATAAAATGTGTTGGGGCGAAGTCGTCAGCATGAATGAGCCCGAGTCCATGGTATGGACGTTCACCATTCAACCTTTAAGTGGTGCTATGACCAAGGTCACCTGGGAATTGGAAGAATCACATGGTGGGACTCGACTAACCTTGACCCATGATGGCATCGGAGAGGCAGCACAGGCTGCAGCTTTAGGCCTGTTGACCGCATTGGATGCTGGTTGGGACGAGCACTTTGCCCAATTGCGAACTGCGGCAACTAGTGGTGGCTAAACCTATAGTTGTCTCAAGAGAGCAGTGGCTGAGCAAGTGCTCGGACTTGTTCCTGCGGGAAAACAGCTGACTCAGTGATGTGATGAACTAAGCCTCGGCAGCGCATGCCGTGGCTCTCTGTAGAAAAAACTTGCGCCTTTGGCCCCGAAGATAAGCAACAAAATGCGCGCGAATTGTTCTAGTCCTACAGTCGACTGATTGTTTTTCTCTTTTGGTATGGCAGTGACTTCCATGAAGCGGCAATGATTGCTGCAGCTTGCGTGGCTACGCCAAATTCTGAGATTATTTTAGGTTTTATAGCTTCTTCAAGGTGAATTCTTGTTGCGCACTTAACGACGGTATCTTGGCTCTAATTTTTTCGACTAGATCGAGATCGACCTCCGCTGTTGCTATTTCTTCGCCTTGTGCACATTCGGCTTGTATTGTTCCCCAGGGATCGATGATCAGCGAGTGGCCATAACAGCCGCCGTCAGCCGTTCCGTGCTGTGCAGGTGCAATCACCCAAGCACCGTTCTCGATAGCTCTCGCTCGCATGAGACTGTGCCAGTGTGCCATACCTGTGGGGCGCGTAAACGCTGCGGGTATGAACAGCATGTCTGCGCCTGCCTGAGCGTAAGTTCTATAAAGTTGTGGGAATCGCAAGTCGTAGCAGATAGTCATACCCGCTATGCCACCCATACAAGGTGCGACAACGGCTTGCCGACCTGCTCCAAAGGAGTCGCTTTCCCTGAACCAGTTGCCGTTTCCCAAGTTAATATCGAACAGGTGCATCTTGTCGTAGTGAGCCACGACATTTCCGTCGGAACCGATTAAATAACTGCGATTAAAAACCTTGCCGTTCTCTTTTATGCCTATCGAGCCAATCAGTACTTCTACGTTATGCTGACAAGCAAAAGAACTAAACGCTGGCAGAGCGGGGTGCTCTTGCGCTGAAAAGGCAATTGTCTTGGGATGGCGTTCGCTTTGGTCGAAGCCTACACATATCTCAGGTAACGTTAGCAGCCTTGCGCCTGCAGATACGGCCTCTGCCATTAAGCCCAAACAGCGCTGAATATCGGCCTGCAAATCAGAACTTGCGCATATTTGTATCACTGATGCTTTGAATGTTCTGTTTGGCGTACTCATTATTTTATAGCTCTTTGGAATGTTGGCCCACTTGAGTGATCAGCATCGCAAAAAATGCCGATAGCCTCAAGTTGTCCGGTTTTTATAGATGAGCATGGTCTGCCAAGTGAGAAGGTATTCTTGGCTCGCAGGGCACAAAACCGTTCTGTGGCATAGCTTGGGGAAAAACTTGCCTTCGGTAGAGGTGTCGGAGTATCGGTTTAATGATCTGCCAAATAGTCCAACACTAGAAAAACGACGAGTGTTTTTTAGTGCGTAACCGAATCAATAAGTAATACCTACGAGTGCCTTTAATGGTTTTAAATTGTATAACGGTCCGTTATTCCTTTATGGCAAAGACGATCTTAGCTCTGCTTAGTAGAGATTGGATGGGTTGCAGTTCTCTCCAGTCTTGATACCGCTCTCTAATTCTCAGTGTTTGCTTAGATTGAGCACCGTTTTGAACCTCATATTGTCTCCAGTAGGCATATGTTTATCGTGGGTTCATCTTTGATTTATCTACCATTTATCCGAATTAAACTACTCTGTAGTCTCGCCGACTATATGTAAGAAATGTGAATGATTTCGCTGTAGTTCTGTCTTGTTGCCGATAGACTGTGGATATTGATATTTGGCAACTGTTTATAGCATTAGGCTTGTCGTAACATGTCCGCAGAGTTTCGGTTTCTGCCTCGAGTCTGTTCTCAAATTATTTTTTTGGCGCGTAAAAATAGCGCCAGAACGATCCAGTGAAACACGGAAAACCATGTCAGATATAAACCCCAGCTACGATTCCTCTATTAGCACCACTAAACTGCAAACACTTCTTGATGAAGCAGCGAGGCTCTACGCAAATGCTGGTGGGGTTAATCTAAAGAAATATCCGCTAGAAAGTTATTTTTCTCTATTGGCCGCGTATCCACGGGAGCGTTCTTATGATCATGTCAGTGTTGAGGTAGCCACATCGGCTCTGCTTATCGAGCACCGTTATGGTGCACGAGCTCTACATGCGTACCATGCGGTATTGCTTATTCAATTAATCGCTAAAAACTATCCAAAGCTTCTGGATGCGGACTACCCGCCCAATGTCAAAGAGCTTGGGATTGAGAATTTCGAACGAATTCTTGGTTTATTGATTGCTGGAACGCCCAACGCCGACACGCCCGATCAGCTCATTCCGCCGACTTACCTGCATCATAAAAGCGATCAGTTCCACAAGGATTTGTCGGCCGCTAACTTAAGTATGCTCGTCTGCGGTGGGCGCAAACTCTGTCGCGTTAAGTTTCCGTTAGGACTGCTTAAATCGCACCCCACAAAAATGCTGCGATTTATGGCACAAAATGGAGGTTCAGGAATTTTTCTTGAAACGCATTTTGATTCCAATGATAAAAATCTGCGGGCTAGGTTTGGTGCTGGTAGTTGGAAAAAAACGCTGATGACCGCAGCGCAGCTGATGGAAAATGACCGCGAGATAAGCGGTTTTGTAGGCCACTCTTGGTATTACGATCCGTGTCTTGAGCAGATTGCGCCCAATTTGCAGCATATCGGTGGAATGATCATGGAAAACGGTGGTTCACTGTTTTGCACCGGAACCAGCGAAAGTACAACAGAGTCTGCTCTTCGGAACTCTACCGTGAGGCAAGGCTTGTATGAGATGGGGCTCTATCAGCCCAAGAGATTCAAAATATTGTGGCCCCGTAAAGCCGCGCTGCGTTGGTTGGCATCGCAGGAATGAGTTAGTTTTTGGAGGCATTCAGAACCTGTCACTGACTTTGGACAGCCTCTTGTCAAATACATCAGTTAAGAAAGTGAGTAACGACCATGCTTAATAAAATTAAGTTTATTTTCTACACGTTTTATGTCTCGGCTGCTTGGCATATCCGGAAGCGCACGTTGGCAAAAACAGAGCACTCTGGACCCATACATTTGTTTTTTTGTATGACAGATCACTATGAGCCAGGCACCGGTGGTGTAGATGAAACAGTAGAACGCGCGCAGGTAGACAAGCTGTTAGATGTCTACCCAAAAATAACCGACAAACACCAAGATGCTGATGGTCGAAAACCAACAAGAACATGGTTCTTTCCACCACATTACCATCGTTATGGATCATTGAAAAAGTTGGTGGATTTATCCGACCGAGGCTACGGTGAAATAGAAGTCCACCTGCACCATGGCAAGCATACGCCGGATACTGCAGAAAACTTGCGAGAGACGCTCGACTTGATTGTCGAAGAATACTCGCAATTTGGTGTCTTCGGTGAAGTGGATGGTGAAAGAAAATATGGTTTCATTCACGGCGATTGGGCATTGGCGAATTCACGATGTAATCAATACTGTGGTGTTAACAACGAAATTGATATTTTGCGTGAAACGGGTTGTTATGCTGACTACACGCACCCTTCGCGACCTGAATCAACACCTCGCCAAATGAATACGATTCACTACGCTAAATCTTGGACCGACAAGCCTAAATCCTATAACCGCGGTGAGCTGGCACAGGTTTCAAAGCCGGGTGACGAAAGTGATCAATTGTTATTGATCCAAGGGCCGTTACATCCGCTGCAGCTGGGCAGCAATATTGCCACGGTTCGCCCTATCGGTGATGAGATTGCTGGCGACCCCTACACCACCAAAGAGCGTATTAAGCGCTGGGTAGAGTCGGCTGTGCATGTAGAAGGTAAGCGCGATTGGGTGTTTATTAAAACCCACACACACGGTGCAACAGATGCCAAGTATGTCTTAGGCCAAGAGTTCGAAGACATTCTCACCGAGTTAGAAACCAACTATAACGATGGTGAGAAATACATTCTCCATTACGTGACTGCTCGTGAAATGTACAACTTGGTCAAAGCGGCGGAAGACGGCAAGGGCGACGAAGCCCCGATTACTTTAATGGACTACAAAGTATCAAAGCCAAAGTACGACACAAGCTGCGATATAGAAAAAGCATCTCAGAAACTTGATGATCTTGTGTATAAGACCTATCGCGGTTAAGAGTGCTTCATTTGAATTAAGGTAAAGCCGGGCGAGCCCCGGCTTTTTTTGTTTTAGGCATTGTGCCAATAAACTTTCGTAGCGGCTCCCTAGCGTTTAACCGCTATAATTTCTGTGGGCTCTAGAATGTCGTCAAACACCGCCTGCGCGAAATTTCTCATTTTTAGTTTTATTGCTGAACCCATTAATAGGTGCAGGCCGACGGGCGCTGGAGCAGCTCCAGACTCGTTAGCTTCACGCATTTTTTTAAAAAATGATTTAGCAAAATCGCCGCGCCCCTCGATAGATTCTATCTGAAAGCCTTCTGACTCCAGTTGAGCAATGTATTCCGCCGAGGACTGTATGTAACTCATGGAGCTGTCGGTCGCCCAAGGCACAGGTAGTTCAAATGTGGCGTCGCTTTTTCCCATGACGTCGTAAAGGCTAAAGTGCCCGCCCGGGCGCAAGACTCGGTGTATTTCAGAGAACAGCCGCGGCTTTTCGGCGATGTTCATGCCTACGTGTAGCATGATCGCGGCGTCAAAATCCTCGTCAGCATAGGGCAGCGCTGTAGCGTCTCCAGCAACCACATCGATCCTGTTGGAGAGTGACACCCAGTTGTTTAAAACCTTTGCCGTTTCTATGTACTCTGGCGTTAAGTCTATTCCCCGGACAGAAACGGCATATTGGTCGGCTATAAAACGGCCGGTGCCTCCAATTCCGCAGCCAATATCTAAAACCTTGTCATTTTGTTGGAGAGAAGTTTTTTCTAGCAGATGGGCTGTAGCGACTCGGCCACCTGTATGAAATTCGTCAACGGGACCAAGGTCATTGACGGTGACTTCTTCCAGTGGGATCCCGGAGGATTGTAGTGCTGACTGAATGCTAGAGACCAATTTGCCACGAGCGTAGTGGTCGCTGATGGTGTTGCTTTTTGTCATGGTTGCTCTCCCTGCGAAGGCGAACTTGCACCCTATCTTATAAAAGGCGCGGTTGCTGAATATCGATGGCTAGGAATTAGCGTATCGATTGCTAACTGTTCAGCGAGACGCTGCAGCCAATGTGAGCCGGTTAATTTTGAGCTAGGTTTTGCATGCTGCAACCATCGGCATCACAGCAATCGCATGCTGGGGCATCCCCGGCTATATGCGCCAAACAATGCTGTAAGCGGTCGTCTATGACTTCGATCATCGCGGGGTGTAGGCCGATAGGCGCGGTGACGACGTAGGGAACGCCAATTTTTTGAGCCGCCCTGTCTGTGATAGCGGGAATGTCTTTTTTCCAGTGTCGACCTGGCGCAAAAAAATAAGGACAAATAAACACCTTAGTTGCACCTCTATCCACACAACGCTGCATGGCTGTCTCAATGGAGGGCTCGATGATCTCCATATGGGCAGCTTCGACAATTGAATAGCCTTTGGCAGCAGCAAAGTTGCTAACGAATGTTTCAAACATTTCGTTTGATTCGGGCCGCCGTGAACCGTGGTCAACAATGATAATGCCGGTAGTCACCAGTGTGTCTGTCGCTTGGGTGTCATATTTTTCAGTCATACAGCAATCTTAACAAGCCCCGAAAAACATGGACAGAGTAATGGTGAGATTTAAAATTATTACTGTGGTCTCGCAAAAATCGAAAAGCTGTATCGTTGAGGTGTGTTGTCACTCTTGCTTGATGCAGAACAGATATTGGGAGCCTCAGACCACGTCATGCTCGCCCCGTCGACGCGCTAAATTTGGCCCAACCGCGCTGCACGTCTAGCCAATAGCACCTCTATTGCCGCCGATTTGCGCCTTGCTGGCTCCAGATTGTTCACGCCGACGTCACTGACCGCGCTTAATCTGAGGCTCCCTAGAGGATGACGGTTATACTGCAGGGGGACTATTTTTAGACGCCCGTTGAACAGGTGAAGCACATGAAGATTTCAGTGGTTATCCCAGCGCACAACGAAGAAAAATATATTGCACGCTGCCTTGATTCCATTGACGATCAAGTTCTGCCTGCGGCTGTTGAGGTGGAGATTGTTGTTGTTCTGAATCGATGCACCGACAAGACTGAACACATCGCTCAACGGCATGGAGCTGTTGTTGTCTCTAACGATACCAAAAATATCTCATCGATAAAAAATACGGGTGTCGCGGCGGCGACCGGTGAGTGGGTTGTGACCATTGATGCGGACAGTTGGATGAGCTCTGGCGTATTGGCAGAGGTTGCTTATCGGTCTGTCTCAGAAAAGGTGCTGGGCGGCGGTATTCGAATAGTGCCAGAGCGCTACTCGCTGGGCATTGCGGTGGGCTATGGCATGATGCTTATTCCCGCGTGGGTTCTTGGGCTATCGTTTGGTCTTTACTGGTTTCGAAAAACTGACTTTAATGCCGTTGGCGGTTTCAGTGAAGACAAGCATATTGCCGAAGACGTGGATTTTCTTCGGAAGCTCAAAAAACACGGCCGGATATCTGGCAGGCGGCATGAAATAATCACAAGAGAATCCGTGATTACGTCTTGTCGAAAGTTTGATCAATTTGGGGATTGGCATTTTGTGCGAATCTTTAGCAACCCGTTACGGGTGCGCAGAGCGATCGACGGCACCGATAGAGAATACCTAGACAAAAATTGGTATGACGTTCGGCGGTGATATTTGTTTTTTATAGCAATAAGGAAATGGAGAATACCGTGCCTTTGTTTGAAAAAATAAGTACAGCTACAGCCTTTGTCGCTTCGGCCCTGTGCGTGATTCTTCTCGTGGCGCCAGAGTTTATTCACTTTCTATTCAGCGTCGAAGGTAACGGAGCTGCCTATTTTTTTGGACGAAGAGCAGGATTGCTCTTTCTAGGGCTTGCCGTGCTGTGTTGGGTCGGCAGAAAAGCGGTGCACTCGCCGTCTAGGCAAGCTATCTGTTTAGGGCTTGCTGTGTCCATGATTGCATTGGCATTGTTAGGTATGGGCGAGTACTTGCGTGGATACGCAGGGCCTGGCATTGGATTGGCGATTGTGACGGAAACTATTATCGGAGCGAGCTTTCTGAAGGTGTGGTCTTTTCATAAAAACATTAAAAATTAAGGCGAAGAGAAACCGTATTGCTTGGAAAAACGGTTAGTCGTCTACTAATACTAAGCGGTGGTTTATTTCTATAACAACAAAAAACGAGGCTCACCGTTTAATTAGGGATCTTTGCTTTTCCGTCGATGCACATCTTGCTGAGTCCAAGCTTTTCACGCCCACAGCACTGACTGGACTCAATCTGAAGTTCTCTAGCATTTTCTTAAGTTGGGTTAATATTTTTAAAAGCGATTTATGCCAGCTCTGGCTGGATGTCACTCCGGTGCTTTATAAAGGCAAGTTACCTCTTTATGATTGCTATCAATATGGGCTTTGACAAACGATAGAAGTGACTGATAGGGTGTTTTTGTGGGGCGAAATTATTTCATGCACTGATCCAACTGACAGATGGTTCAAGGAGATGACAATGAACGCGATAAACACAAAGTACTCCTTTGTACATTCTATTCAAAGCACTAAAAAAATATTCTCAGATCGTATCAATAATTGCATAACAATCCTGTGCTTCTCTTTTTTGGTTGCTTGCAGTGGCGGCGGTGACGACGCCGGACCCGAAAATGATCAGGGTAACGACTCCGATGATGTTGCGCCTATCGCAGATGCAGGGCCCGATCAGAGCGCTGTGATCGGAGATTTGATCACCCTTGATGGGTCCGAATCGGTGGGCGCCAATGCAGGTGACGTTATAAGTTATTCATGGTCGATGTCCGCTAAACCCGCGGGCAGCTCGGCGACAATTGATGTGCCTACAGCTGTTACGCCGACTTTCATTGCTGACCTTGTTGGCACTTATTCCGCTCAGCTCGTCGTCACAGATGAAGCCGCAAACAGTGACACCGA
This sequence comes from uncultured Granulosicoccaceae bacterium, assembly GCA_937965695.1. Lineage (GTDB taxonomy): Bacteria > Pseudomonadota > Gammaproteobacteria > CALCKW01 > CALCKW01 > CALCKW01. The sequence continues at coordinate 2,314 of CALCKW010000047.1, read as the reverse complement.
TACCGTTGATATTGTTGCCACGCTAACGCCCCCCATTGTTGGAACAGCCTTGCCTTCAAGCCCTCCAGGTGAAATCCCGTTTGGCATGAAGATAACCTGCTTGGTTGGTGCTGAAGTGTTGATGTCTAGTGCCGATTGCCCGGTACTGAGTTATGAGGGCAAAACCTATTGGGCCTATAGCTTTTTGGATAACCGCGGATCACTGGGTATTGTTGCCTATGACAGTGCCGGAAATATAGTCGCCCAGTGGGAAAAAACCGGCGCGCGTTATATCTGGCAGATAACTGTAGACGCAGCAGCCAACACGGTAACTTTTTATGGCCAAGGGAGCGGGGAAATCACCATGAGCTGGGCAGAGCTGAGCTCGTCTGGAGATTCAATCGACGATTAAAAGGTCACGGTTTGTGAGTTAGGGCTGTGTGATACAAAAGCGCTGTGAAATATTCACAGCGCTCATTGGTTATTTTAAAAGAGATAAAACATCCCAGAAGTCTTGAATCCCCTTCAAAAAGCAAATGCACCGGGAGTACTGATCAGATTGTGATCAGTATTTTAATACTCCACCATCACTTCATTGCGGCGCATAAACGGCGGTGTCCATGGGCCGTTATAGCGAGCCAGCTCGGGCTCTCCTGTTGGGGTGATATCTTTTTGCTCCAACCAAGACAAAAGTTCCGTGGTTTTTTTAGCCGCTTTTTTCTCATTGGCTAAGCCAGAAAAGCGTATGACTGCGTAATTTCTAGCTGGTATTTCACGCAGTGTAACCGCCGGGTTATTGGGTGCCGGAAGCGTCTCTAAACTGTACTCCTCAGGCATCACAAAGTGCACACGCCATTGGCCATCGGATTTCTCCATGCTCACGGGCGCTGTCATGCTGATCTTCTCAGACGTAGGTTGCATAGTGACGGGTGCTGTCATACTGATTTTCTCTTTGGCAGCAGTGCTGGAGGTGTTGTTGCCAAAAATGTAGTCGGCGATCAATCGAAAGCCAGCGCCAGATGCTTTGTCCATCGAGCCTGAGACCAAGGTCTCCGCCACTATCATCGGGTTGTAACGGCGAAGCTCAAAAGAGCCTTCTTTTTCGCTCACGCTGTACTTGGGTTCTTTAGCGGCCATCGCAGACTGTCCTATGAGAATGAGTGCTACTGCAGAGTATCTTGCCAAAAGTTTTTTCATTTACTTATCCTTAAAATGTTTAGACCACGCGTCAATGCATGTCTCAGAGTTGTGCCTTTCTAGCTAAAGCTTGCACTAGTAGCGGCGCTGTTTCTGAATTGCTCAGCAGGCTGTCAGGCGAATGTTGGTAGGATCTTAGAAGCTGCGGAAAGTTGCACCTGCGTGCAGCGTTAATCTTAATGAATGAGCAAGCCGATTGTTAGCCGCTGCGAAGAAAGTGCCGAATTAGACGTTTTACAGAATAATCATTAATGAAGTGAAAAATGCGACTAGCGCAAGTACAAGTGCAACTCGCACTCGGTGCCATTTAGCCCATTTATTTAACGCTTTTCGTCTTCTGAGGTTACTAAAATTTCTTCAAACGAAAGACCTGTCATGCCATGAATTGTCCGCCAAAGATAATAGAAAATAGCCATCATCATGATCATCGATGGGATGGCGATTACCGGATAACTCAACAGGGTCATTCGTCCGAGTTCTTCATTGAAGGCTGTACTTCCTGTTGGGCTGGTCACGACCCATTTAGCCAGCAGGTAATTCATGGTTGCCGAAAAGAAAAAAGCACCGCTTAGTAGGTAGGTGGCATGTAGCAGACGCGCTTCAAATGCGCCGCTACTGTCGCGTTCATCGAGTTTCTTTTGGATCTGCTCAACATCTAAAATCTTGGGATTGTAGAGTAGGGTTTTGATCAGTGGGTAGCGGGTAAATGTAGAGCCCAAAACGGCCAATGCCAGCACACAGGGGATAGCCGCTTCTTTGATTGCCAGCCACTTAAGGTCGAGCTGCAGTAGGCCAATGCCTCCAGTTAAAAGTACGCTGACAATTCCGATGATTGCCATAAAGTTGAATTTCTTGTATTTGATGAGTTCATAAAGTCCCCAGCTCAGAGGGAGAGCGAGCGCCAATATCAGCGCATTTACTGCGCCTAGGTCTTCATCACCACTGAACTTCATCAGGATAAACGAGGGGATGACAATGCCGACCAGAAGGTCAACTATAGGCTGAGGTTTGTGCTCAGGTGATTGCTTTGTATTCATCTGTGTCATATCTTCAAGGGGCTGTTGTGTATGTCATCTGTAGAAACACAGACTTTTCTGTCATTACTCAAACACCAGTGTGAGTAAGAAGTCGAATCGCT
>CALCKW010000046.1 GCA_937965695.1 uncultured Granulosicoccaceae bacterium | reverse complement strand
CTGGCTTGCCAATCGAAGCAAATAGCCAACCTGTTCATCCAGTACGTAGTCGCTTTCAATTTTTTCTTTATTTGAAATTTTCACGTTAGTATCTTTGTTAGTTCACCAAATTTAAGCTTGAGTTTTCAACACGACAAGTTTCATTCAAGAAAGCTAAATTATAAATTAACTGATAAAAGAACGGTTTCTTTATGGCTTGATCAAGGATAACACATGTTAGTATACTAACAACGGTTATAAGGAGATTTCTCAATGGCAGTCGATAAACTTGTCATCAAAAATATCGGTCTGATTTTATCTGGCGATATAGACAAACCCATTTTTGAAGGCGATTGCATGGTCGCAATTGATGGAAAAATTTCATCGTGGGGAAACGCAAAAGATCTCGATACCGAAGACGCGACAATTACTGTTGATGCACACGGTGTCACTTTAGCACCTGGCTTAATTGATAGCCATATTCACCCGGTTGTTGGGGATTATACACCTCGACAACAGCAACTAAACTGGATCGACAGTACACTGCACGGGGGTGTTACTACCATGATTTCCGCAGGCGAAGTACATATGCCTGGCCGACCCAAAGATGTTGTTGGTCTTAAAGCATTGGCAATAGCCTCACAGCGCTGGTACGAGAACTTTCGTCCCTCTGGGATGAAAGTCCATGCTGGCGCTCCAGTCATTGAACACGGCATGGTCGAAGAGGATTTTAAAGAACTCGCGAACTCGGGCGTTAAACTGCTGGGTGAAGTGGGGCTTGGCACGGTTAAAGACGGAAAAACGGCCAAACAAATGGTGGATTGGGCGCGCAAATATGGCATGCAAAGCACCATTCACACAGGTGGCCCTTCAATCCCAGGCTCTGGTCTTATCGACGCCGACATGGTGATGGAAACAGGCACTGACGTCATCGGCCATATTAATGGTGGCCACTCTGCCCTGCCCGACGATCAAATCATTTGTCTCTGCGAGAGCTGTAAATCAGCTTTTGAAATCGTGCACAACGGTAATGAACGTGCAGGCATCCTAGTTGTAAACACGGCGCGTGAGTTGGGTAAATTGGATCAAGTTATTCTAGGAACAGACGGACCCGCAGGATCAGGTGTACAGCCCTTGGGTATTCTGCGCATGGTTGCAATGTTATCTAGCCTAGGTAACGTACCCGCTGAAATTGCGTTCTGTTTTGCCAACGGTAACACCTCACGTCAGCGAGAACTGGACACTGGCATTATTGAAGCTGGCAAGTGCGCTGACTTTGTACTGATGGATCAAGCGCAACACGCACCAGGAAAATCTATTTTAGAGTCTGTGCAATTGGGTAATTTGCCCGGTGTTGGCATGACAATTATTGACGGCAAAGTAACCAGTACTCGAAGCCGCAACACACCTCCTGCCGATAGGCTGCCAGAAGTAATTTAGTAGAGAAGCGCAACTAGGGAATCTCAGATTAGGTCATGCTCGCGCCATAGACGCGCTAAATTTGTCCAAGCCGCATTGCAAACCTTGTCAATAGCATCCACCAGTGTCGTCGATTCGCGCCCTTGCTGGCTCGATGTTTTCTACCCCTACATCACTATCCGGACTTAATCTGAGGCGTCTAAGAAGCTGGATAGTCGTTGTTTTTTTATTTTCTAGGTAACTTGAATACCGCTCAGGTGTGTCTCCGTGTGAAACGATTTTATTAGATTATCTCTTAGCTCAAGTTAAACTTTGCTCGACTAGAACCGTAAATATTTTTAGGATGATCTGCGACGCAGCGAAGCAAAGATAGTTACACCTATAAAAAACACAAGAGCTGGCATTAAGACGTAATCGAGATAGCCAGTGAGTGCAGAAAGCCCAAGAACAGCAAAAGCCCAGACCAACACTGGAGTAAAACAACATACGGCGAAGATAAATGTTCCCAGAATACCAGTGATTAAGAAACTATTATTTTTCATGTATTTAAGCCCTCCGTTCATTTCGATCTTCGAAATCTAGGGAACCTCAAGTCAAATCGCGCCTTGCTGAGCCCAATTATTTGCCGACGTCACTGATTGGACTTAATCTGAGTCTCCCTAGAGAGCGTAAAAGCATGTTTATACATTATTTTTTGATGAATGGTTGAATGAAACATGAGTTTGTTGGTATCCAGGTTTTCTAATTGTGTTTGAATGCTTTTAAGCACTGTTACACCTTTGTATTGAATTGTACTGAGCGTACAGCGTGTGATAGTTCATTGTCATTAAATACGCTATTCGGCATATAAAAAATTGACAATATTGCTCGACAGTCCTGGAGAGTTGTACTCAGTTATACTGTCGTGATCACTTGGTCTTGACTCACCTTTTTTTGATCACTTGAGAATAATAGGAATGACAATGCCGAACACAGAAGCTCTAGTATTTGATCTAGGCAACGTACTTATCAATGTTGATGTCAATAGATGCCTGCAGCATTGGGAAAAATTCAGCTCCTTGAGTTTACAAGAGCTTGCAGCTTTGCCCCAGCAAGGCAACGCTTTTGCCCAGCATGAAGTTGGTCAGCTCAGTGATGAACAGTACTTTGATTTCATCAGGCAGCAGATGAAACTTCAGACTAGCGATGATGAAATTCAAGCGGGTTGGAACGCGATGTTAGGCGATCGAATAGAAGACACTATTGCAATGATTCGTCAGTGCAATGGAAAAATACCCTGTTACGTCTTCTCCAATACTAATCCTTCTCATCAAGCTAAGTGGAGTTACGACAACCCAGATTTTAATGATCTGTTTAATCATATTTTTGTCTCTTCAGAGATTGCATTGCGCAAACCGACCGTCGAGTCGTATCAGTACGTTTGCCGTGAGATAGGCTTGGCCCCTGAAAAAGTCATGTTCTTCGACGACCGTGAAGACAACATCGCAGGTGCGCAAAGTGCTGGGTTGCAGACAGTCTTAGTTCGAGACTCCCAAGATGTTGCCCAAGCCTTAGAGGCGCTTGACCTGTTGTGAAACTCACATCAGCAGCGTTGCAGTAAGTGAAAATGCTCGATTTTCCCAAAACGTCTATTGCTTGGCAGTCGCGCAAATAACAGGTGCAAGCAACAGTTCTTACAGTGATCGTCGGACTGGTTATAATGTTGCCAACTCAACACTCAAGAGAGATGCATTGATGCGTAACTCAATGGCAGATCAGCTGCTCAAAGCCGGTCTCAGCAATAAGCACAAAGCGGCCAAGGCACGTAAAGCGGTCAATCATCAGAAAAAACTGAAAGACCGTGGCCAGATATCTGAGACGGAAACTGAAAAGCATGCTCGCGAAACAGACGAAGCCAAACAGGCCCGAGACAAAGAACTTAACGCCACCCGTGACGCCGAGCGCATTGCCAAAGAGAAGACGGCGCAAGGTCGCAATATCATCGCGCATGCACAGCAAACGCTCGACGAAGGTGAGCAGAGCTTTCACTACACGCTTGGCACAACAGTAAAGACCTTACTGATCAGCGCTGAACAGCACCGTCACCTCAGTCGTGGTTTATTAGCTGTAGCGGCTCTGGATGGTAAAGCCGTGTTAGTGCCGGCCGCAGCTGCTGAAAAGGTACAACTGCGTAGCCCAGATCTATTACTTGCCTGGCATAAAGGTGAAGACGACTCGCCAGACGAGAATGACCCCTATGCCGACTACCAAATCCCTGATGACTTGATGTGGTAGCCAACAAGCAGATATGACCTAGTCGCTGCCTTTAACACTTGGAGTAGCTACAAACGATGGAAACTGTATTGGTAACAGGCGCGGCACGCGGTATTGGCCTAGAGCTGTGCAAGCAGTTCTTGCAACGCGGATACAAGGTAATGGCCACCTACAGAGGTACACCAAGTGCGGAGCTTTCCGTATTGGCCGAGTCTGCTGATTGCGAGATATTTGAGCTCGAAGTGACCGATCAAGCTGCTGTTAATCATTTATCTGAAGCGCTGCGCGGGCAGACGATTGATATCTTGCTCAACAACGCTGGAATCATAGGCCCTGAACAACAAGATCTACACAGCCTCGATGTAGAGCAGTGGATGCATACTTTTGCCGTCAATACAGTTGCTCCGCTGATGCTTAGCAGGACTTTGCTGGATAATCTCAAGATGTCAGCAAACGGGCGAATATTAACAGTATCCAGCCAAATGGGTTCGCTCAGCCTGCAAGGTATTGATATGGGCGCGTATCGAAGTTCAAAAGCTGCTTTGAACAAGGCAATGCAGGTGCTGGCGCTTGAGCTCAGAGATTTGGGCATCACCGTTTGTCCATTCCATCCAGGTTGGGTGCAAACGGAAATGGGCGGCGCTTCGGCCGACATCACTCCCGAGCAAAGTGCCGCCGGCATTTGTGATTTAGCTGCTAGGGTCACCCTGGAAGACACGGGTACGTTTTTCACCTGGGAAGGCAAAATCCACGATTGGTAGTTTTTCAGATTTGGTACATATAAACGGCAAAACTGTGAACGGGTCGGCATAACCTCGAAGACATTTGCCCAACAATGTGAAGCCTCTCCTATCAGGTAGCTTCACATGGCCGAACATTGGATTCCAGGTCTTGCCGACAATGGCAGCCTTTACCCTATTGATAAACTCGCTGCCCATCAGCAAGGGGCTCGACATTTGGCCATCTCGGTATTTCTGTTCTGTGAGGACAAGCTTTTGATCCAGCAGCGCGCTGCATCCAAGTATCACAGCGGTGGTTTGTGGGCCAACACGTGTTGCAGTCACCCTACTTGGGGGGAATCAATAGTCGATTGTGCACATCGTCGCCTGTATGAAGAGTTAGGCATAGCCGCGCGCATGAAACGTACGACAATCTTGGATTACTCTGCTGATGTGGGTGGTGGAATGCGGGAAGTGGAACAAGTGCACTTGTTTCATGGCGAGGTTAATAGGATAAACCTCAAGCTCAAGCCCAACTCCGACGAGGTCAGCGCGACTGCTTGGGTAAGCCTTCCCGACCTGCGTCGACAGATGCAGCGCAATCCAGAAAAATTCAGCGCATGGTTTAAGTTATACCTTAGCGGAGAGGTTGGAGAGTTAAATCTCCCTGTCAATTAGGCCCATCGTTCGCGACAGCCAGTCTTACTGTCGCCTAGAGCTCACAGCTGTTTAAGCGAATCAGCTGCGTCAGCTCATCCACTGCCCTCCATCTACATTATAAGTCTGAGCGACCACGTAGTCTGAATCCGCGCTTGCTAAAAACACCGCCATACCTGTTAGATCTTCAGCAACTCCCATGCGCCCGTGCGGAACAGCCAAACCGACTTGTCGTTTTTTTTCACCCTTTGCAAGGCCTTCGTGGTGAGCAAAAAAAGCATCAACGCCATCCCAATGTTCACCGTCGACAACACCGGGAGATATCGCATTGACGTTGATACCGTGTTTGATCAATGCAAGCCCTGCCGATTGAGTCAAGCTGATGACTGCCGCTTTAGTGGCACAGTACACGGCGACTAGCGGTTCGCCTCGCCGCCCCGCCTGACTTGCCATATTAATGATTTTGCCGCCTTCTCCTCGCTCAATCATATGTTTGCTCACAGCTTGTAACATAAACAAAGTACCCGAGAAATTGACCGCGAAAACTTTGTCATAGTCATCACGCGATATTTCAACAAGGGGAGCAGCGGTAAATAAGGCGGCATTATTGATTAGTATGTCTATGCTGCCGAGTGTGGCAATGGTTTGTTCCACGCAACGGTCGATAGACAACTGATTAGTCACATCAAGCTCAAGCGCTATAGCGCCCTCACCCAATTCTTTAGCCGTCTCTTGTGCAGCGGTCAAATTGATATCGGCAATCACAACTTGCGCGCCTTCCCGCAAGTATCGCTCGGCGTATGCCCGACCGATACCTCGCGCTGATCCGGTGATCAGCGCATTTTTACCCTGTAGACGTTTCACTTTTCCTCAGCCTCATCATCATTGGTTGCCGTGTGTCATTTGGTATTAGCGGGGAAATTATATCACTGCTGATTAACACCGCTTGCACTCGAAATTTAGATCTACGAACCTTACAGCAGGTGCAATGGGAGTAAGTACATCATTCGTTGAATCCACACCCGAGGCGCTACTGGCACTGCAGCGATTCTTCGCTTTTGTTATGCTCGGGCGACCAGCGAGTACGTACACCTCTACAACTTCTAGGATCAACAGCATGAAACTCAGCGACCCAAGCCTATTGCGATCAAAAGCCTATATCGATGGCCAGTGGTGTGACGCCGATGATGGCGGCACTGTGCCTGTCACCAATCCGGCCAATGGGGAACAGATAGCTGCTATTTCGAATTGTGGTGCGGCTGAAACAGAGCGTGCTGTCGCTGCTGCCGACACCGCTCTGCCAGCATGGCGGGCTAAAACCGCCAAAGAGCGCGCAGTTGTTATGCACCGTTGGTTCGAACTGATGTTGGAACACCAAGAGGATCTAGCGACAATCCTCAGTGCTGAGCAAGGCAAGCCATTGGCGGAAAGTCGTGGAGAGATCGCCTATGCCGCGAGCTTTTTAGAGTGGTTTGGCGAAGAAGCTAAGCGGGTTTACGGCGATGTGATTCCTGGTCACGGGCCAGACAAGCGCATCATTGTGCTTAAACAACCTATCGGTGTGACAGCAGCGATCACACCGTGGAATTTCCCTGCAGCGATGATTACTCGCAAAGCCGGGCCTGCTATCGCTTCAGGTTGCACCATGGTGGTCAAGCCCGCCACTGAGACTCCACTTTCAGCATTGGCACTCGCTGAGATCGCCGAGCGTGCTGGTGTACCTGCGGGCGTATTCAGCATTGTCTGTGGCAAGCAGTCGTCAGCCATTGGTGGAGTATTGACCAGCTCACCCATCGTGCGCAAACTGACTTTTACTGGTTCCACTGCAATAGGCAAATTGCTGATGAAACAGTGCGCTTCGACCGTGAAAAAAGTGTCGATGGAGTTGGGTGGAAATGCACCATTCTTAGTCTTTGATGATGCTGATATCGATGCAGCAGTTGCGGGTGCTATGGCTTCAAAGTATCGAAACACAGGCCAAACCTGTGTCTGCACCAACCGTTTTATTGTCCAAGACGGTGTTTACGAAGAGTTTAGTAACAAGTTGGCTAAAGCTGCCAGTGAATTAAAAGTTGGTGCGGCGGATAGTGGTGCCACTCAGCAAGGCCCACTGATCAATCAAGCCGCTGTGGATAAAGTACAAGAGCACATAGACGATGCTGTTGCCAAGGGTGCGCGCGTAGTCACTGGTGGCAAACAACACGCTTTAGGTGGTCTTTTCTACGAGCCAACCGTACTGGCTGATGTCACCACCGACATGCTGGTCACCAACGATGAAACATTTGGACCCGTTGCCCCAATCTATCGTTTTAAAGAGGAAGCCGAAGGTGTCGCGATGGCGAACGACACCGAGTTTGGTTTGGCGTCTTACTTCTATGCGCGTGACATCAACCGCGTCTGGCGCGTCGCTGAAGCGCTGGAAACCGGTATCGTCGGCGTCAACGAAGGTATTATTTCCACAGAGGTAGCTCCATTCGGTGGCATAAAAGAGTCCGGCGTCGGTCGTGAGGGTTCTAAATACGGCATTGATGATTTCTTAGAGATCAAATATGTCTGTATGGGCGGCATAAGCTAGCTTTTTTAGGCTCAAGTTAAGGAATAAAATGAGCGAGCGATCCTCACGTCTGCCTGGGTTTCGAAAGCTAGAACCCAGCGCGCGGCTGCAAGCAGTAGCCGAATTCTCTGCGCTTAATGCCGATCAACTCGCTTTACTCTGTCAGCCAGGTGCTCTGCCGTTGAACACGGCCGACGCCATGATCGAAAATGTTGTTGGAACCTTTGAGCTGCCGCTTGGAGTGGCCACTAATTTTTGCATCAACGGGCGTGACTATTTGATCCCTATGGCTGTTGAAGAGCCATCTGTTGTTGCTGCGGCCTCAAATATGGCTCGCCTAGTGCGAGCATACGGTGGGTTTAGCGCCTCTACCACTACACCGATTATGCGAGCCCAGGTGCAAGTTTTACGCTGCTTAGATCCGCATGGTGCTCGCAGTCGACTCTTAGCAGCGCAACAAGAAATTGTTGATCAGGCTAACCAACAAGACGAGATGTTGTTGTCCCTTGGGGGTGGCTGCAGAGAAATTGAAGTGCATCTTTTTGACGACACACCGGTTGGGCCTATGGTGGTCTTGCATCTCTTGGTCGACGTGCGCGATGCGATGGGAGCCAATGCAGTTAATACAATGGCTGAGGCTGTTGCACCGTTGGTTGAAAAAATTAGCGGTGGTGAAGCGCGTTTGCGTATTCTATCCAACTTAGCGGATCGCCGGCTTGCACGTGCCAGTGTACGAATACCTGCCACAGCACTAGACACACCCGATTACAGCGGTGATCGGGTCATTAGCGGTATGCTGGAAGCTTGTGCTCTAGCCATTGTCGACCCCTACCGCGCTGCGACGCACAACAAGGGCATCATGAATGGCATTGACCCATTAGTACTGGCTACGGGTAACGATTGGCGTGCTGTTGAAGCAGGCGCTCACGCCTATGCCGCTCGCGAGGGTCGGTATACGGCGTTGAGTCGTTGGGAACAAGACAGCTCTGGGGCTTTGGTCGGAACCCTTGAAATGCCGATGGCGTTAGGTCTAGTCGGTGGGGCGACTAAAAGCCACCCAGCAGCGCAAGCCGCGCTTGCGGTACTAGATATAAAATCTGCCGATGAACTAGCGCAAGTGGCTGTTGCATTGGGGCTCGCACAAAATATGGGGGCATTGCGCGCGCTGGCAACAGAAGGCATTCAAAAAGGCCATATGGCACTGCACGCGCGCAATATTGCCATTGCAGCGGGGGCCATGGGGGAGCAAGTAGATATAATTGCCAGTCAACTAGCCGATGGCGAGGGAATGAATCAAGCACGCGCTGAACAGCTGTTACGGGCTTTAGGCAATTAGATTTTTGGCGGCAAAGCTTTAGTAAAAAAGCTTTTTATGCGTGCTCCATACTCGTTGTGATCAGATACCGTGTTGTGCCCGCTGCCAGGCACTTGCCACACATCCACTTTTGTCAGCACTTCGATCAAGGCTTCACTTCGAATTCTAGGAATTACTTGATCCGTTTCTGCCAATACCACCATGACTTCAAGCTCGAGGCTAGGCGCTCGCTTTATTGAATCAAATTTGTCCTGCAGTAAGTAGCGAACTGGAAAAAATGGATAATGCGATTGCGCCACAGCTGAAATACTGTCATAGGGCGTGATTAACAGCAGGCGTTCAACTTTGCGTTGACTTGCCAAGTATATCCCAACCCCTGTTCCCAGGCTGCGACCCATTACCGACACCTGATCATGGCGCGTAGCAACCCGGTCAAAAAGGGCTATGGCATCGGCAAACAAAGCCTTCTCTGACGGAGAGCCAGTACTCGCTCCATATCCTCTGTAGTTCAGAAGATAGACGGTCTGACCTGGCAGCTGAAGGTTAAAGAGTTCAGCATTATTTGAAACAACTTCTGCATTGCCACCAAAATAAATAACGGCTTTCGCATTGCCTGGGTTGAGCGTTATTACTTCTAGCTTTTCTCGGCCCTGCTGCAACCACTCAACCTTCAGGCCATGGGCAACCGAAGGCGTTGGGAAATAGAGCAGTTTTCGCTGTAAAGAAAATAGCAAAGCAGTGGCTACAAGGTATAGAAAAAGTGCCGTAATAAATAAAGACTTAATCACGATCAAGCGTCAGGTTCATCGGGTATCAATGTCATTAATTCTGCCTCAACCTGCGCGAGCACCTCGGTGTCGTCCCCTCTAGCGACCAAGTTGGAACCATACTTCCCTTCTTCTGAAAAGGGGTAGCTGCCAATACTAACGTCTGGAAAGCGCGCCTGAAGAGCCGCCAACGGGGCAGCAATGACGCTTTCCCCGCGGTCCACTCTCACAGAGACAGATTGCAAAACCGAGCCAGCACGCAATGTAGGAATGACTTCTGACACCATCGCGCGGAAAATTTTTGGGACACCCGCCATAACATGCACGTTTTCGCAGACAAAACCGGGCGCCCAACTCAG
>CALCKW010000045.1 GCA_937965695.1 uncultured Granulosicoccaceae bacterium | reverse complement strand
GTTTCGTTCAGGGTGCCATCGCTGTTGAATATCTGCGCGGCGTCGCGGATGTCCGCGTTGAGCGTGAGGATGTTGATCAACAGCAGGTTCTGGCGCTTGCCTACCGCGTAATCGTTAAAGTCGTGCGCGGGGGTGATCTTGACGCAGCCGGTGCCTTTGTCCATGTCGGCGTGGTCGTCGGCGACGATGGGGATGCGGCGGTTGACAATCGGCAGCAGCACTTCCTTGCCGATTAGGTTTTGGTAGCGTGGGTCTTCTGCGTTAACGGCCACGCCTGAATCGCCCAGCATGGTCTCGGGGCGGGTGGTGGCGACGATGATGTAGTCTTTGCCGTCTTGCGTTACGGCGCCGTCGGCCAGTGGGTAGCGCAGGTGCCACATGGAGCCGTTGGACTCTTTGTTCTCCACTTCTAGATCGGAGATGGCGGTGTGTAGCTTAGGGTCCCAGTTGACTAGGCGCTTGCCGCGGTAGATGAGGCCAGCCTCATGCAGCTGGATAAAGGCTTCTTGCACGCCCTTATAAAAGCCGTCGTCCATGGTGAAGCGTTCGTTGTCCCAGTCGACCGAGTTGCCGAGGCGACGCATCTGTTGGGTGATGGTGCCGCCCGATTCCTCTTTCCATTCCCAGACTTTGTCGATAAAGCCATCGCGGCCTAAGTCGAGGCGGGTTTTGCCTTCTTCAGCCGCCAGCTTGCGCTCGACGACCATCTGCGTGGCGATGCCCGCGTGATCGGTACCGACGACCCAGCGGGCGTTGTCGCCCGCCATGCGGCGGTAACGCACCAAAATATCCATGATGGTGTGCTGAAACGCGTGCCCCATGTGCAGGCTGCCGGTGACGTTCGGCGGCGGGATCATGATGCTGTAGGCATCTTTATCGGGCGTATCGGCGGGCTCTACAAAGTACCCCTTGGCCTCCCACTCTGGGTAGAGGCGGGCTTCAATGGCGGAGGGGTCGAATGTCTTTTCCATGGGGGTGCAGAACCGTTGATTGATCAATCCGCCATTTTAGCCTAAGCGGGGGCTGTGACCAATGACTTGGCGCCACGTTGTGGCTTAAGCGGTTGGGCGACTGCTTACAGAGCCACCGCACCCAGCAACCCCAACACACCCACGGGCAACAGCAACACCCACTGCGGCAGTTTGTAGACAGTGCGATGGCCAAAGAAGAACGCCCCAATGGCGATGAAGATCACCGCGAAAAGAACATAAAAACCTGAGACCGCCATGAGCAATCCCTCAAGCGCTGGTGGCTGACCGAGTGAGTGATTGAAGCCCGCGAACAGGTACAGGCAAGACGTGAGTAATAGATAAGCGGACACCACGTGCCAGCAGACCAGCAAGCAACCTTTGATGTCGTCTGCGATATCGCTTTGCAGGAAGGGACGTATCAGCGTGACCTGGCCGCCGAATATATGCAACGCAGTAGTGAATAAACCAATGGCGCCTGCGCTGAGGAGTAGGTTGTTCATGGTTGATTCCCTTTGGCTGGGTTGTTTAGGAGGTCCGTGTTACTAGGGTTAGAGACTGACTGCAATGCCTAAGTACCCGGCGGCCAGCAGCAAACACAAAGGCGCAAAATAAAGTCGGTCAAGGGTTCTGAAGGGTTCGGCTCTGGGAAGATTGGGCAGTGCCCAAGTGCTGGCGCCGCGCAGAAAGAACACGCTAAATAACACCCACATGGATGTTGGCCTGCACCACTCGGGCAGCGGAAGCGCGATGAAGTGTGTGGTCCACAACGGCAGAACAGCTGCTGCCAATATAAGTAGCGCGACCAGTGCTGTAAGACCCACGCCCGGTATGCCTTTGTCTGAGTCCACACCGGCGACAGTGCGCGCAAAATCCTTGGGGTCTTTGACGGGCCAGGTGCTGCCGCTGGCCCACAGAAAATGCAGGGCGGCCACTAAGGATAAAACAATAAACAATAGCCAAGCGATGATGTCGATCATAAGAGCTTCCTTTCCATACTGTTGCGTATGGTTGGCTATTTTCTTGTCGTTGTCAATACGCTGGCGTATGGTTGCCCCATGAACGATAAACAAAGACTGGATAAAATCGCTTGGATTCACGCGGGTTTTCGCGCCTTGAGTGAGCGCGGGCCCGTGGCTTTAAAGGCCGAGCCACTGGCGCGTGAGTTGGGGGTGAGTAAAGGTTCTTTTTATTGGCACTTTGCCAACTTGGGAGCCTTCCGCGAGGCGATGATTGACTATTGGGTGGCCGTGGCGACGCACGGAATTATCGATGCTGTAGAGGCGAGCAGTTCCGACCCAGCAGAGCGGTTGGCGACACTTGTGCACATGGCATCTGAGCCACCGCCCGCAGAAGTGGGAGGGCAAGGTGCCGAAGGTGCACTTCGCTGTTGGGCGCGTGCGGATGCAGCCGTGGGTGAGCGCTTAAAAGCCGTTGATGCAGCGCGACTGGACTACTGCGCCAAGCTTTTCAAAGCGCACGGGCTTGCAAAAGACGAAGCGAAACTGCACGGGCGGTTGCTGTACGCGGGCTTAATTGGCTTGGAGCAGTTGGATCAAAAAGGGTTGGCAAAATTACGCAGAGATTTGCAGGCGATGTTGACGGTGCTTTTGTAGGTTTTTGTCGATGGTGCAGTGCGTATCGTGCTTTAACAGCGCCCTACGTCGAGAGTTATTGAAACCCATCGAAGTAAGGCGACATTAAGGGTCAACCGGGCTG
This sequence comes from uncultured Granulosicoccaceae bacterium, assembly GCA_937965695.1. Taxonomy (GTDB): domain Bacteria; phylum Pseudomonadota; class Gammaproteobacteria; order CALCKW01; family CALCKW01; genus CALCKW01. The sequence goes on along the minus strand of CALCKW010000045.1, from coordinate 2,293 downwards.
GCGCACCTTCGCAACTTGCATGCACGGGGCTTTTTCTTCTAACTTAATGCGGCGACATGCCACGCGCAATGGCCCAATGGTGCGCTTGATGGTGCATGCCTAACGCCATGAAACCGGCAAAGCCTAAGCCTTTTATTTTTGCGCGCTGGCTGGGGTCTTCGGTGCTGATGTCGAGTGTGACTCCGTTTTCAATTTCGTTGGCAGTTAGCTCCCAACCGTTACTGCCGTTCATCATGTCTGTATGTGCCAGCACCATGCGTTGAATCGCACTGACTACGTCGTCTGTATCTCCGCTGACGGTGTGTCGTTGTCCCTTGGGTTGATCAGCGCTTTGCACCTTTGCCTGTAGGGTGACGAGGTTCATGTCGATCAAGTGTTGTCTGAGCATTTCTATGTCTACCCTTTCCCAGTCTGTTTTGGGATCAGCGTCTAGTAGGGCAACAATTTCAACGATGGCGGCAAAAGCCGAGTGCCCAACCTCAAGCGGTAGGGGGCCAGTCATGTTGTGGCCTGCGTGGCTTGCACCAGAGTGCTTGCTGGCTAGCGCGCTACACCCGAGCAGTAGGCTGGTGCTTAAGAAAGCGGCAGCAATTTTTGTGACTGTGGACATTGTTTGTCTCTGCATAACTGAAGATGTGTGGGTTGGAGTGTTGCATAAGGCGGGCGTTAATCACATGATAGCTATCATGTCTGAACAATTGATGAATCGACTTTTGGGTTTTGCGACTGGCGAACGCAACTTAGATGCTGGGCAAACGTTTTTTGCTCAGGGAGATAAGGTGCGTTTTTTGGCTGTTGTTATCAGCGGCGAATTGCATTTGCTGCGACGGGAAAAAAATGGGCGCGAGTTAATTCTTCAACGTGCTGTGGCTGGGTGTGTTGTTGCTGAGGCTTCGCTTTATGCCGGCAAATACCATTGTGCTTGTAGTGCCGCTACCGATAGCGTGCTTGCATTAATTCCCAAAAATTTTCTGCACGATGCGCTGGCAAGTGAGTCTGCACTGGCCGCGCTTTGGGCTGAGCATTTAGCTGCAGAGGTGCGCAATGCGCGTGAGCAAATTGCCCTGTTGGGTTTGCGCACTGTGGCAGAGCGGCTGGATGCTTGGTTGTTGATTCACCAGCAGCAGATGCCTGAACGTGGGCAGTGGCAGGCGTTGGCCTCCGAGCTTGGGGTAAGTGCGGAGGCGCTTTATCGGGAGATTGCTCGGCGGAATAAGTTGTAGGTGGGGTTGGGGAAAGCAGTCTGCGCGCGCGGTGCATTTCATTCTTCAATGACACCCTACACAAACTCCAAACAGGGCTCTGTGTCGGGTGCTATTTAACATTATGCGCTGGCCATCTGTAGGGTGCTGTTGAGGTACGAAACGCACCAAAAAAAACCTTTCAATCAATCCACTTCACTCACTTGATAGGTAGATTTCGCCAACCATTCATCCTCTATTTCAACGCCCCAGCCGGGTGCATCTGACACTTCAAAATGCCCGTCTTTTATTTTGTAGGGATTGTTTTTATAGAGCCCGTATTGCCAGGGGTAGTAGTCGGCTTCTTCGATGGAATACTCGAGATATTTGCCGGCGTTGGGCAGCGCTTTAAGTAAGTGCGCAGTAAATAATGTAACCAGTGACAAGTTGGCGCAATGCGGTGTGATTGGCAGGCCTGCGGCCTCTGCCATTTTGGCTACGCGCAGTGTGCGATGTATGCCACCTAAGTAGAGGACATCGGGTTGGCATATGTCGACGACACGGCGGTCGATGATTTCTCGCCACACACTTAAATCGCAGTCTTGCTCGCCACCTGAGATGTCGATATCCAGCGCGTTGGTGACAGACTTGGTTTGCTCCAGTTCCCAGTAGGGGCAGGGTTCTTCATAGTGTTGCACGCCGTTGTCTTGTAACAGTTGCCCAACTTCAATGGCGCGCTTGGGTGAATAACAACTGTTGGCATCGACCATCAATGCCATGTCGCTGCCGACGGCCTTGGCTATTGTGGGGACTATCTCTTCTGTGCGCCCAGGCCATTCGTCTTGGTCGCGACCAACCTCAGCGCCCACCCTGAATTTGCAGGCGTCAAAGCCGTGGGTGTCGCGCAACTGCTGAAAGCGTTTGGCTTCATCGGCAGGGCTGATGTCGCGTTTCATTGAGGAGGCATAAGCGCGCAGTGGGCCTGGTGTTCCACCGAGTAATTCGCAGACACTTTTATCTTGTTGTTTACCGTGTAAATCCCAGACAGCTGTGTCCACTCCTGCTAGCGCGCGGCGCAAATACGAGCCTGGGTATTTATGCTCGCGCTCGGT
>CALCKW010000044.1 GCA_937965695.1 uncultured Granulosicoccaceae bacterium | reverse complement strand
GTCAGAGCTGCGCACGTCAATAATCAAGACTAAATACGTAGCAATCAAACCATGTCACTTGCAAAGAAAGCTGTCGAGCTCAAGGGCGGCACAGTCACGCTGATGTCACTGCTTGTACAAAGCATTGACCCTGAGGAAGTGAAAGCTGGCCTCAAGGAAAAGATCGAGCAGGCCCCCACTTTCTTTGGTGGCGCGCCCATTCTGATCGACTTCAGCGGATTGGAAGGTCTCAACAGCACAACGTTAGAGCCTCTAATAGAAGCTGTGCGCGAGAGTGACGTCATGCCGATCGCTGTGCGCGGGGCTGATGACGAACTACACGACAAGCTGCGCGAATTGAATATGCCGCCTTTGCGGGCGGAAGACAAAACACTGCAAAAAGAAGACGACAAGATCCAGCGGATTGTCGGTTCACCTCGAATCGAAAACCGCCCGATTCGATCAGGCCAGCAGGTGTATGCCCAAGAAGGCGACTTAATTGTCATGGCAAGCACCAGCGCCGGATCCGAACTTATCGCAGACGGCAGCATTCACGTCTACGGACCATTGCGAGGACGCGCTCTTTGTGGCGTCACGGGTAACGACAAAGCCCGTATCTTTTGTGAATCGCTAGAAGCCGAACTCGTCTCTATTGCCGGAAATTACAAGGTGCTCGAAGAAATTCCAGCCGAACTACAAGGGCGCAGAGTCCAAGTTTGGTTAGACGAGCAGAAACTGAATATTGAACCCTTCTAGCGTGGAGGAATAAGCGTTGTCCAAAATCATCGTAGTCACATCCGGTAAAGGTGGTGTGGGTAAAACCACTACCAGCGCCTCTATTGCCGCCGGACTGGCACGCGCCGGTAAAAAAACAGTTGTCATCGATTTTGATGTCGGTCTCCGCAACCTCGATTTGATCATGGGTTGTGAGCGGCGCGTCGTCTACGACTTTGTCAACTTGATCAACGGCGAGTCCAATCTCAAACAAACACTGATCCGCGACAAGCGCGTGGACAATCTTTGGATACTCCCTGCCTCGCAAACAAGAGACAAGGATGCACTCTCCAAAGAAGGCGTGGAGAAGGTTCTAAAAGACCTGATGCGCGACAAATTCGAGTACATTATTTGCGACTCCCCTGCCGGTATTGAGCAAGGTGCGCGCATGGCGCTCTACTACGCCGATGAAGCCATTGTTGTGACCAATCCAGAGGTCTCTTCGGTACGCGATTCAGACCGTATCCTCGGCATATTGCAAAGCAAGTCTCGACGTGCGGAGATGAATCAGTCTCCCGTCACGGAGCGTTTGTTGGTGACACGCTACGACCCTGAGCGTGTTGACACTGGCCAAATGCTTAGCGTCAACGACATTGTCGAATTATTGGCCATCCCGCTCTTAGGTGTGATCCCAGAGTCAAAAGTCGTACTAGAATCATCCAACCAAGGTCGACCTGTCGTTCTCGAGAACGAGAGTGAAGCTGGCCAAGCCTATGACGATGCAGTCGCTCGACTACTCGGTGAAAAGCGTCCCATGCGTTTTCTCACCACCGAGAAGAAGGGCTTTTTCAAACGCTTGTTCGGACGATAAACATGAAGTTACTGGAATTCTTTCGAGGAAAGCGCGGCGACACGGCAAATATAGCCAAAGAACGACTAAGCGTCGTGATCGCTCATGAGCGCAATAAGCGCACTGACAGCTCTAGCTCGAAGCACGCCGAGTATTTGCCAAAACTCAAACAAGACGTGCTCGACGTGATTCGAAAATACGTCACCATTGACGAAGAAGACGTGACTGTTCGCCTTGATAAAAGCGAAGATCGCGACGTCTTAGAGCTGAACATTAACTTGCCCGACCACGCGGCATGAACCACAACGCCAAGCTAATTTTGGCGTGGATTTTAAGGCACTAAAACCTTATGCCCACGGGCAAAGCCATCGCACCACTCACCCTCGACCAACTCAAAGAGCTGCGCGAAGGTATACACACGGGCAAAAAACAGAATATCCGCTTGGGTAGACGCAGCATCAAAGTCTTTGACGGCATGATCGCGGCTCCACAACAGGCAGCTGTATTTTCGATCTCAGATCTCGCCAAACAGTTCAACGTCAATGCCTCTACACTTTCACGTTTAGCGCGCACCTTAGGCTATGCGGGATTCAGCGATTTCCAAGAAGTATTCCGTCGGTATATAGCCAATACAGGCCACTTCTACAGCGAACAGGCCAGCTTGCTCAACCAAAGTGCAGGAGAGCAACGCAGCCAAATTGAACTAACCTCTGAAATAGCCGACAAAGAACGCCGTAACATCGACGGCATGCTGAACGCCATCACCCCGCAAACACTGAGCGCTACCGTAGACCTCCTAGCGCACTCCAAACGCGTACGAATCTACGGCATGCGTCAAGCCTTTGCCGCGGCCGTCAGCCTGTCGTATATGCTTGGCCTTGTCCGCGACGATGTCAGCTTGTTAAATATTGCAGAACACGGTGTTGCGCACAGCTTGGCGCAACTTACGCCCGGGGATACGCTTGTTTGTATTGGGTTCAACCCCTACAGCCGCAACACGGTCATGACCGGTCGGGTAGCCCGCGAACAAGATATACAAGTGATCGCCATTACCGACAACCATGCCTCTCCTCTAGCAACAGCGGCAAACTACACTTTCATCACCCCTACTCACACGCAAGGTGCGGCATTCAGCAATGGATTAGCCGCGACTACTGTGTTGGCTGAAGCACTGACAAACTTGGTTGCCCAGCAGCTTGGGGAGCAAGGTTTGTTGAAGCTGGAGTACCACGAAGAGCTACTCGCAGCGCTTCAAGTTGAAGCTTAGCGATTCAGAGTATTCGAAAACAGGAACCTTGTTGCGTCTTTGGTTTATAGGCTAAAATTTTTATCATCAAGTTGAGCAATTTGAGTCCTGTGGCTACTACAGCCGTATTTGCACAGTTGTATTAATACGACGCTTAAGGACCAGCGTGAAAAGCATTGCGCATCAATTTACGGGCACAGACCCCGAGCAATTTATTTGAGGAACAATCGATGAAAAGGGCACTACTCTCGCTGATCATTGGATCAGCTGTTGCCGCGCCTATCACGGCTCAAGCCGACGCATCTTTTTATGGCTCGATACGACTGACTTTTGAGAAATTCAGTGACGACAACGAGGCCGCAGACAAAGACATCTCTGTCGGTAGCTCTGGGTCGAGGTTTGGCCTTCGTGGCTCAGAAGAGATCGGCAATGGTTTAAAAATTAGTGGCCGCTATGAATTTGGCGTCAAGGCGGACAAAGGCCAAATTTCCTCTTCCATCGCTACTGACACAGACGGAGATGGTTTTCTTGATTCCGTCGAGTTCGCCAACCGTTTGTCCTATTTGTCGCTAGAGGGCGGCTTTGGTGAATTGCAGGTGGGTACGTTGTGGTCCACCTACTGGAACGCCACAGGCGATGCATTTCCCGGAAATGATTTCACCGGTGACGGCGTCATAACCAGTCAACGTTTGACCGACTCGGTCAAGTGGACAAAAACATTCGGTCGAGGAAAAATCTCCGTATTAGCGCAGCTAGATGACGGCCTAGTGCGTTCACAGGGCTCACTGGGACTCAACCTGAACGGGTTCGGTGTCGTGATCGGTTTGGATAGCGTCAGCGAGGGGCATTTTCACTCCACGCTTAATCTGAACTACCTGTTTGAAAACGGCATAGGCCTGCACGCCATGGTGCAAAACAAAGACCCCGACAACGGCACCGACGCTATACAAGGATACAACCTGAACGGTGTTTACAGCGCCAATGACAACACCTTTATATTGTCTTACGGCGACTCAAACACAGGTATTGCTGACGATGAAACCTTAAGCGTAGAGCTTGCTCGCAAACTGGGTGAACGTTCGCGCGGATGGGTTTCACTTCAAAATGGCGACGCGTTTAATTCGGTCAGCCTAGGCCTTCGTCACGACTGGTAAGCCTGAATACTTAGGCAGTTAGTTCGTGCAATTGCCACGGGTCAGCGAACGACATTCTAGACCACTCACGCAGCGTGGCTAAGCCTTCGGTATTAATACGCACGCTGGTCAAGGCCCGCGTGCCATATTCGCTACTGCCGTCAATAAACATGGCGCTGAGCCTGCGCTCCCATTCCAAGGGTACGCCGGTGGATGGGAGCTTTTCATCACTTACTTGCTGAGCATCGCGCATGACTTGCTCTAATGCCTCAACCCCCACGGATTGCTCTAGCGCGGTGTGCAGACCAGCTTTCGCCGACTCCACTTTCGGCCAAGGCGTGTCCAATTGCGCATTGCTTAAGCCGTAGACACCGGGTTGCAAGTGCTGCAATCCGCCGCGATTGCTGACGCAAACGGCCTTGTTTTCATCGAACAGCATTAGGTTATAGCCGTCGTAGTTTTGAGCGGTCTCATCGAGTAAATTTTGGGCAAACTCTTCAGCATTAAGCTCGCCTAATAAAAAATCCGGAATCAAAAACCCACGACTGCGCGCAGGTGCTTTTAGAGCGGCACCGGGCTCGCGCACATTGGTCACAACGGCGAAGCGTCGATTGCTCCGGTTAAAACCGAGCCACGTACCGCCGGCTCGGAGATCACGGCCCGCCAAAATATCAGGGTGGTCTTCCCATTGCGCGAGCACTGCACTAGGTCGTTCAAAAAATTCATCACGATTGGCCAAAACCACCAGTGGATATTGCGAATCCACCCGCCAAGCTACAGCAACCAAACACATAAACAACACCATTCACACGCGAGTTTTCCTCGCTGTTACAATTGAGTTCTACAACTATCAGTACCTAACTATGCAAATGCAAAACACCATTGAGGGCAAGCTGAAATCAGCCTTTGACCCAAAACACTTAAGCGTTGAAAACGAAAGCTCGAACCACAATGTTCCTGCCGGTTCAGAATCTCACTTCAAAGTGACCATTGTCTGTGAAGATTTTGACGGGCTGATGCTCATCAAACGCCATCGCCTCGTTAATGCCGTGCTCAAAGAAGAGTTGGCCGGGCACATCCACGCACTTGCCCTGCACACGTTAACGCCAAGTGAATGGGAAGCCCAAGCAGGTGAGGTACCGACATCACCTGACTGTCAAGGCGGCGGAAGATAAAGACGCACTAGCTCTTTGCAGCAGGCATTTTGGCCATGCGCTGGCTTAAGCGGACATCTACATGGCCATCAAGCCTCCAGTCGTAGACCGTCGCATAGGCCATCACTGCTTTGACGTATTCTCGCGTCTCCCGAAAGGGGATACTCTCAATCCAGCGATCAGCGTCCATAGGCCTGTCCTCAAGCCAGCGTGGCACCCGAGAGAGCCCAGCATTGTAAGCGGCCGTTGCCATCACATAGTGACCATCGAATCGATCACGTAAGTAGTTCAGGTAGTAGGTACCGAGCGCAATATTAAACTGCGGATTCTCAAGCGCCCCAATATAAAGTTTTTTGCCCGCCCGCTTAGCGACGTCTCGGGCTGTGGCCGGCATCATCTGCATCAAACCTATGGCGCCAGCCCCCGAGCGTACATTGCTTTGAAACAAGCTTTCGCGCCGCGCTACAGCATAGACCCAATCTATAGGCACCTTATATTGCTCTGACTCTTTTCGAACAGCTTGTTGAAAGGCAAAGGGGAAACGAACACGTAAATCATCGCTGTAGCCTGTTCGACCATTGCTTACAATAGCGCGGTCAAACCATCCCCAATCGAGCACAAGTAGCGATAGCTCGGCTCGCCGCGGCACGTCTAATTTGGCCATGATGGCTTTCCATTCAGCCTGAGCTTCCCCGTGCAGACCCACGAACAAATACTCACGCATACGCTGTATATCTGCGCGCGCTTGCAGTTCTGCTCTTAGCGACGGGTCGCTCGGTGTTGCTGCGTTTTGCATGGCGTAAGGTTTTGCTAAACGATCAGCTGCTAAGAAACCGTAATATGATCGAGTTTCAGACAGCGCTAACAGCTCAGCTTGTCCGTTTTCTGTACCGCCTAACTCAATTTGCGCAACCGCTTTCCAATAGCGCCAGTCGCTCTTTTTACGCTCGCTCTCGGTTAACGCCTCTATGGCTTCAATCACTTCCGACCAGCGCCCTAATCGAACCGCTAACCGTATTCTGGCCTCACGTGTTGAGGTGTCCTGCACGTCATTGGGTAGCCATTTTAGCCACTTCAACGCTTCAGGGTCGTAGTTACTGGCGGCCCTTAGACTCAGCTGACGAGCGGTGTCATTGAGTGTCGCCTGGTCATAGCGCTCAGCGCGATGCGCTTTTCCCCAAAACACGCGCGCTTCCTGCACATCATCGCGAGACAAGCGCGAGATCAGGTGGGCAAACACCGCTCGGTTAAGCTCATTATTGCTCTGCCAGCGAGGATTCGCCAGCGCAGAATCTGGCTTGCTATGCCCTTCAATCCACGCCTGTATTAATGATTGATCACGGCGGTTAAATTGCTTTTTTAACGCAGTGACTTGCTTGAGCTTACCGGCATCCATTAGTGCATAAACACGCTGCCAGAGATATTTGGCCGCCACACGACCTGAAGCCAGCTGACGTTCCATCACCCACGCACAATCTTCAGACCATGATTTTTTTTGCCAAAGCTCCAATACAATCGGGTCGTCGGGCTCAAGCAGGCCCAAATGATCTTTAGCACGCAACGTTTCACATAACATTGTTGGTGCGGACGGCAGAGAAGCACTGTCGAGCAAAGCGCGCCACTGTTGATCTTCTCGTAGGCGTTGCCGGTAATCACGCATGATCCGCCAAGCTAGAAAGCCACCGTGAAACTCTCGCTCTGTACTGATTGCTTTATTTTTGGCAGCAGCAAGACTGCCCTGTTCAACCAGTCTTTGCGCCAAGACGAAGCGCAGATGATCATGCAAAGCGTAGTTTCGCAGACCTGATTCAAGCAGATAAAAACGCTGCAAATCACCTTTAGCGATAGCCGTCATCGCTTCTTTAAACTGCGATCGCTGCGTCTCCCGTGTAGCCGCATCCAAGGGTGTCATCCAAAGACACAGCACAAAGAGCACAGCCCCCAAAGGAGCTAAGCGAGACCTTGTGATTTCTTTCATGTGCGAGCTGGTTTAGCGGGAATCAAGCTTGTTTCTCGGCCATGGCAACCGTGTAGCTGGCACCTTGTTTGATTTTTTTGTGGTTACCAAACACCTCACCAAAGGCACGGGCAACATATTTGCGCAATCCATTTATCACAACCACATAGAAACGGCTGCCCGGCTCCATGCGCGCCAGAGCATCATAAAAGTACAAGTAGAAAAGCTCATTGCCCGCCTTAGCAGGCAAATTGGATGCAATCACGTCAAAACGGCTATCCGCCGGTATGTGACTAAAACCATTGCTCAAGAATACATCGACATTGTTGAGGTTATTGAGTTCCACGTTGCGCTTGCTGTAGTCGACGGCGACAAAGTCTTTGTCGATCAAAGTGGAATACCCTTGATGAGCTTGCTTCGCCATCCACAGGCCCATCGGGCCATAACCACAGCCTAAATCTAGGCACCGGTCGGTAGGCTTTACCTCCATGTGCTTCAACAGTAACTGGGTGCCATCGTCGATGGCTTTGGGCGAAAACAGGCCCCAAGTGGTTTCAAAGCGCATGCGATGTCCGCATAAGTCTTCTTCTACTGTCAAAGGGTTACGTAAGTGCGCAAGCGCAGGTGGCAATGCCATGGAAGCCTCAATTCAAATCAGAAATGGCCCAAATAGTTGGGCAGAACGTCTACTTAGGTTACATTGTGGGGATAGAGTTTGGAACCCAGATCGCGCTTCTGCGCGCCACAGAATTTTATCGCTGATGAGAAGCGGTTCCGCAACAGAATTTGTATCTTTAAATTATAGAGAAAATCTTATGCGAATCATATTGTTAGGAGGACCAGGTGCGGGTAAAGGAACCCAGTCGCAGTACATCTGCGAAGCCTTCGGGATCCCTCAAATATCCACCGGTGACATGCTGCGCGCTGCTGTCAAAGCGGGAACGCCATTAGGTGTTGAGGCGAAGAAAATCATGGACAGTGGTGGCCTCGTCTCTGATGAAATAATTATCGGCTTAGTTAAAGAACGCATAACGGCCGACGATTGCAGCGACGGCTTTCTATTTGACGGCTTTCCTCGCACTATCGCTCAAGCAGATGCCATGCGAGACGCTGGTGTCTCCATTGACCACGTTGTCGAAATTGCAGTGGACGATGAAATCATTGTCAGCCGAATGTCTGGGCGACGGGTGCACCCCGCTTCTGGCCGTACCTACCACATCAGTTTCAACCCACCCCAACAAGAGGGATTGGACGACGCCACTGGCGAAGCACTTGTTCAACGTGATGACGACCAAGAAGACACGGTTCGCCATCGATTGAGTGTTTACCACGAGCAGACAGCCCCACTGATTGATTATTATCAAAGCAGCAAAAGCAAAGAATTGAACGTTAAATACACCAAAGTAAATGGTGCTCAAGCGGTAGAAACTGTACGTGAACAAACATTCGCAGCGCTGAAAGAAGCTTAAAAGCAGTTTTTTAAAATTTTTGCCAAAAAAAAGACCGACATTGTCGGTCTTTTTTAGTTTGAACCAAAGGGCCTAGCCTGTCATGCGCATACCCGAGCCAGAATCAAGCTCGCATTTTTCCATGATCATATCGAGCTCGCGAAGACCTATGCCACTTTTACCAAATAGGTCCATCAAACGCTCGTCTTCGACAAGGCTTACCGGTTCTCCTAAGATATCCATCGGCAAATAAGTCAGTGCGACGCGAACGACATCGCTGACGCTTATTTCGCTATCCTGCTGAGTCGCTTCACCGTTCACATCTTCGACACAACTGATAATTTGGCTATCGACTCGCATTTGGCTCAACAGCATTTCAGTCACTAGCGTTGCCAATAAATCGGAGTTTTTAAAATCGCCTTCACTGAGATCCTCTGATGAGGCACCTTTCATCAACCAGCCGGAAATCACACCTACTTTGCTGCTCATACCGGCGTATTCAGCCATGTCGGCGTCTACACCTTTTAACTGAGAAGCAATAGCACGCGAAAATGTACCCACTCGGCGAAGGAAATCATAAGCGGTAACAAGACGTGCATACATCGGTGTTCCTGCCTCTGGAAAAGGCGTCTCTCTGTTCCATTGGCTTAGTTCCGCTGCGATTTGCGATCGATCAGCAAGCCCGATCAACTGTTTTAGATGGATCAGAGCACCTGCTTGAACCTGGCCACTTGTACCAGCAATCTCGGCAATGACAAGAGTCAAAGCTGGCTCAGTGCGCATGATATCCAGCAAGACATTATCCGTGCCCGAACTCTCATCAGCGAGTAATGTCGTTACGGTTTTGACAACACTGTCGCGTAAGGGAAGCTTTGGCGCACCCGATTGATAGGATTGGATGAGGGTTCCAAACATGTCTTCATCAGAGTCATCGATTTCGATCTCTTCCACGTGCGTTGATGAGCTGATCTGCTCATTCATCAACACTGAAAACTGCTTGCGATCCACACGCAAAAATTGCGCATCGTCAACAACCGTCACTTCAACAGGGCGGGGTTGCGCATCAAAAAGTGCAGTTTGCCCTGATTTCACGGGGCGGATATTGAATACTTCACCCTGTGCATCTTTACCTTGCACCGAGCCAGAAACCAGATAAACCAGCCACCGATGTTCGTCAGCCGCTATCAATCGTTGCCGCTTGTTCAGTTGAAAACTAGAGGCTCCGCGAGCGAGCTGGGTTAAATTTGTATCATTTAAATTCGACAGCGGCTCGTATCGCTGCAACAAGTTTTTCATTGTTGTCACTGTCTCTTCGTCATTGCTGGACATGCGTTAACTCCGTGATGTTTATCAAAAGCCTTAGTGGCTGCTCTTTGCATTAACCCAGCAATTGCCGCGCCGATTCTATTTGTTCTTTATTCCGATTGAGAAAATCTACCGGATCGGACAAATCCACACCTACCGAAATCAAGTGTTTACCTACATTAGTGCAATTGATATCCACTGGCGCTACCTTGCCTAAGGCGACAAAACGCAGCAATCTCGCGGCGATTACCGTCTCAACCAAACCAAAATTGCCGTCCACGGATCGATACCAATCAGAGGAAAACTCTGCCGTGTCGCAAAGCTCCGCATCCAAGCCCCATTCACTCAACAACCAACTGCTGACAGGACCAACCAATCGCACACCAACACGTTCAATTTTGGCGATATCTGGCTCGGGAGCCATCAATTCACAAGCATGATTGATAATTGGCACCATACCTAGGCTATGTAATAACCCTGCCATGTAGGCTCTCTCTTCGCGTCGAGAGCCAGTCTTATGGGCCACGACATAGCAAAGGGCTGCGATTTCTACCGCTTCATGGTAAAAGTTGCGAAAGCTCTGCACTGCCGCTGGGTGCACACCATTGGTCAATTGCTCAACCGCGATCGCCATAACAATATTGCGCGTACCATCGAGACCCAGGCGGCTTATGGCACCGGATAACGTGCCAACTTCCGTTGTTCCTCTGTATTCAGCGCTGTTGGCAATTTGGATTAGCCGAGCCGTAAAAGGTGGGTCGCGTTGAATAACAGCCGCCAGTCCGTTGAAGTCCATTTCACTGTCTCGCACAGCTTCATTCACCGCATTGGCCACTTCGGGTAGACTTGGTACTTCTAGCTGTTCCGATTCGTGTGCAGCGAGAATACTCGCAAAGACATCGGTATCAGACTGCTCGTAACTCACTTCAGCCACCTTAGTGGACTCACTCAGCTGCCGTGAAAGCAGAACCTCGACATGCAACCGGTCAATACGAATCAGAGAAACAGATCGCGAGGAACTCACCTGCCGGTCGCTGCATCCCTCGGGGAAAACGGGCTCCATCGCACGGTCGGAACCTGCTTTTATGTTTTCGAACCGCTCCCCGTCTTCATTGGCGATTGCCAACTGTCCATCAACCAAAAAGATCAACCAGCCCTGTTCCAAATTGGCATGTAGCACAGCACCGACGGGCAGATCAAAAGGACGAATCGCTTCGCGAACACGTTCTAGGTTTTCGCTAGAAAGACTGCTTAGAGTTCCAAAATCTTCTATCGCGTAGTGCGGCGACATCAGCGCTTGATTCACAAAAATCTCCTTTCATTCAAAAATTAGTCACTAACCAATTTCCAGCTATAACCGTCGATTGAAAGGCTTGGCGCCTGAGTCAAACAGAGTTGCAAGAACAAGGAATTCCAACTCTGTTTTAAAAAATTAATCGCTTATGGGGAAGGTTCAAACTAATGCTCTGTGACAGCTACAGCTGGGCGCCTTTTCAAGCAACCCAGCTGCGAGACGACGGCAGCTAAACCAGTTCCCGTGCGACTTCCAGATCTTCTGCAATTTCCACAAAAAATGCTGCAGGATCTTGGATATTTAAGCCTTTCTCTATAAATTTCTGACCGATTGGCGTGCTTGCTAACACGACAGAAGGACTCTCGCTGTCTCTCGCTTCCAACAACAAGCGCGCAGCAATCACTGTCTCCAACAAGCCAATGTCTCCATCACAAGGTCGATACCAATCAGAGACGCTATCAGCAATGTTGCAGAGTTCATCATCCAACTGCCATTCGCCCAACATCCAACTAGTGACAGGTTCAACCAAACGCTTGGCCGCGCCTTCAATCCGTGATCTGTCAGGTGAATCCAGTGCTTCAAAGGCATGACTAATGAGTGGGACAGAGCCGAGCTGGTGTAATAGACCGGCCATCAACGCACGTTCTTCAGCTACCGTATCTAATCGTCTTGCCAGTACAAAACAAAGTGCAGCAATTTCAGCAGCCTCTTTGTAATAGATTCGCAATAAGTCGACGGCCATTGGATGCACATTGCCGATCATCTCTTCGACGGCAACACCCATGAGTAAGCTGCGAACACTCTTGACCCCTATACGACTGATTGCCAAAGACAAGGTATCTATTGTGCTGCTGCCTTTGTAAGCCGCGGAGTTGGATAATTGAATTAATCGCGCAGTATAGGGTGGGTCTTGTTTGACGATATTCGCGATTTCAGCAAACCCCATATCGGGATCATCCAACGCTTTATTAACCTCAATCATCACCTCTGGCAGGCTGGGGACTTTCAAACTCTTGGCCGAAAACGCATCGTAAATGCACGAGAAAATCGTCGCATCGTCTTCGTCAAAATCGAACTCCTGAACTTCAGTGGCCGTGTTGACCTGTCTGTGCATGAGCACATCAACGAGCATTCGATCTATGCGCAGAAACTCAACATGCGTTTTTGCTTCAATATTCCCATCGTTTTGACCACCGGTGAAAACAGGGTGTTCGGCGGTGGGTGTCTTAGCCTGCACCGATCCGTATCGCTCGCCTTTGTTATTGACATGGAAAGCTGTGCCACTGACTACATATACATACCAACCCTGCTGCAATTTACTCTCGAGTAAAGCACCAGGTGGAAGCGAATAAGAACGCGTGGTGCTCACTACTTGTCGATAGCTGTCTTCTTCCAACAGATTGACAGGTGCAAGCCTTCGCAATATTGAGTCGTCTATAAAAACATCCTGTAGCACTTAACTACCTCCCGGTTTTCAATTACTTAGGTCAAAAAACACGAATGATTTCGTCTTGATCAAAGTGATATTGCTATCGGGAAAGGTATCGGCGAAAGATTACTTTTATGTAATAAATTGTTGTTTTTAGGAAGTTAAAGCGGTTGGCAAAACTCGCCCAGAACATCGAGTGCATTCTGGGGAGCCCAGCAAAGTTTAAATGTTGAGAATTTAGTTGGCGTCGCGAAGTTGCCGAGGAATGGAGAAACTGATGGTCTCTTCTATACCCTGAGACTCTTGCACTGTATTTGCTCCTAGAGACACCAATCGATCCACCACGCGTTGAACCAATACCTCTGGTGCAGATGCACCCGCGCTTATACCCACTTTCATGTCCGGTTTGAGGGTGCTCGGGTCGATGGCGTCGGCATCAGCGATCAAATACGCGCTAATCCCACTGCGTTCACCCAGCTCACGTAAGCGGTTTGAGTTAGAGCTATTGGTCGCACCGACCACAAACAAAATATCCACCTGCTTGCACAGATCTTTGACTGCGTCTTGACGATTTTGCGTGGCGTAACAAATATCGTCTGTTCGAGGCGCCGCTATCTCTGGAAACCTAGCGCGCAACGCTTCGATAATTTCTCGTGTATCGTCCACAGACAAAGTGGTTTGCGAGACGAAGGCCAACTCACCGGGCTTTTTGACTTCAATATGCTCTACATCATCGACAGTTTCGACCAATATAATACGACCGCCAAAGCTCGTGTCGTAGCGGCCCATCGTACCGACAACTTCGGGGTGTCCTGTGTGCCCAATCAATATAACTTCGCGACCCTGACGAGAATAGCGATTAACTTCCATGTGCACTTTGGTCACCAGTGGGCACGTCGCATCAAATACCGTCAATCCGCGCCTTGAAGCTTCTGCTTCAACTTCGGCAGAAACGCCATGGGCACTGAAGATCACGGTTGAGTCATCAGGTACTTCATCGAGTTCTTCAACAAAGATGGCACCCTTTTCGCGCAAACCATCAACGACAAACTTGTTGTGCACCACTTCGTGCCGCACATATATAGGCGGGCCGTAGATCGACAAAGCTCGCTCCACGATTTCAATGGCTCTATCTACACCGGCACAAAAGCCACGTGGGTTTGCCAATTTGACTTCCAAAACATCTACTCCCAGCAAGATTTTTCTTTTAAAACGAATACGACAAAACTCAAAACTGTCAGCGCTCTGACAACTAACTTGTAACAGTCGGAGCCAGAGAGAGTTGGAACACACTGGCGGTACAAGGGTTCCCTATCACTGTTCAGTGCTAGCAGTCGCCGTATTCTCCACACCAAAAAATGAGCACCAAATCATAATTGCAGCCCCGGCGGTGATCGACATATCAGCAACATTAAACGTGGGGAAATACCAACCCCCGTAGTGCCACTGAATAAAATCAATCACGTGCCCGTAGAGCAATCGATCGATTAAATTTCCAATCGCACCACCTAAAACTAGTGACAAGCTAAAAGCCAACAGTGCTTCACTGCGCCAGCTGCGATATATCCACACTATCAACGCTATGCTAACGACAAACGTAAGCACAACAAAAAACCAACGCTGCCACCCACCTGCATCACTTAAAAAGCTCCAAGCCGCACCCTCGTTGTAGGCGAGCGCCCAGTTAAACCAAGAGCTAACCTGCAAGGAGTCACCGAGACTCATGGTCGCCTCAGCAATTTGCTTGCTCCACTGATCAAGTACGACGATTACCGCACTCAAACCATAAAGAAACCACAAGCGCATTAACAAAACTCCCGAGGTTCACCGTCGCCATCGACATTTTGCACACAACGGCTACACAACAAAGGGTGTGCTTCAACAGTGCCCACATCTTCACGACGGTGCCAACAGCGGTCACACTTGGCATTTTCTGATGCCGTGACCTGCACATACAATTCTCCGTCTTCGAATTCAGCAGCAACCGCGTCGGCGGTTTTTTCTGCAACCGCCGCAACACTCGCTTTAGACGTGATAGTGACAAAGCGCAGTTCGTCTTTAAGTCGGCCCAATGCCGTTGCGGTAACATCATCGGTGAAGAGAGCAACTTCGGCTTCTAGCGATGCACCTACCAGCTTGGCTGTTCGAGCGGCTTCGAGTGCGCCGTTGACGGCAACGCGCACAGCCAGGATTCTCTCCCAGTCGGCGTCGCTGATCGCAGTTTCAGTCGAAGCAGAAAGGCCTGTGTACCATATTTCCAGATGAACCGACGCACTGCGCTCGCCTGGCAAGTGTTCCCACAATTCATCAGCAGTAAATGACAACACCGGCGCAATCCAACGCACCAACGCCTCACTGATGTGGTACAACGCTGTTTGTGCCGAACGCCTAGCCTGGCTCTCACTGCGCGTGGTGTACTGACGATCCTTGATCACATCGAGATAAAAACCGCCTAGATCCACCGCACAGAAGTGATGCACTTTCTGTATGACGACGAGGAACTGATAGTCCTCGTAAGCCTGCTCTATTTCTTTTTGCAAAGCAGCAGCGCGGCCGACAATCCAGTTGTCCAATGCCAGCATTTGCTCGCTTGGCAAGACATGCTGCTGCGGGTCAAACCCCACCATGTTTGACAGCATAAAACGCGCGGTGTTGCGGATACGGCGGTAGCTATCAGCCGTGCGTTTTAAAATATTATCGGAAAGACTGATCTCACCGCTATAGTCAGTGGACGCCACCCAAAGACGCGCAATGTCAGCGCCCAATGTGTTGATGACTTTCTGTGGCTCGATGGTATTGCCCAGAGACTTTGACATCTTGTGCCCGTTCTCATCCACAGTAAAACCGTGAGTCAGAACCTGACGATAAGGCGCGTGCCCATTGATCGCACAAGAAGTCAGCAGCGACGAGTGAAACCAACCACGGTGCTGATCCGAACCCTCTAGGTAAAGATCGGCGGGGTAGGTCAGGTTTTGACGCTGCTGCAGCACATGGAAAAAGGTGCTGCCCGAATCAAACCACACATCCATCACATCACTGACACGCTCGTAGTCATCGGCGTCGTCAATGAGTTCATCACTGGGCAGATCAAACCAAGCTTGTATACCCGTCTCCGAAATTTTTGAGGCAACCCGTTCCATGACCGGCAAAGTATTGGGATGCAGTTCGCCAGTTGTCTTGTGGACAAACAAGGGAATTGGAATGCCCCAATATCTTTGACGAGAAATACACCAATCGGGTCGGTTAGCAATCATGCCGTGAATACGCGCCTCTCCCCAACTAGGCACCCACTTAACCTTGGCAATTTCGTCCAACGCATTCTGACGTAGATCTTTTTGCTCCATGCTGACAAACCACTGGGGTGTTGCCCGGTAGATGATCGGCGTTTTGGTGCGCCAGCAGTAGGGATAGCTGTGTTCGTAGACTTCGCTACGTACCAACGCGCCGTGCTCTTCCAGCACGTCGGTCATATGCTTGTCGACTTTCGTGACATGCTCACCGGCAAACAACTCAACGTGGTCGTTGTACTTGCCTTCTGGTCCGACGTTATTAAGTAAGTCAGTCAAACCCGCTGCGCGGCAACTGTAGAAATCATCGACACCGTGATCTGGTGCGCTGTGCACACAGCCTGTCCCGGATTCCGTGGTGACATACTCACCCGTGATCAGAAGAGAGTCACGATTGTAAAAAGGATGGCGGAGCACCTGGCGGTTGAGCTTCTCGCCAAGAGCATGGCCGACGATGCGATAGTTTTCTGCACCGTAGCGCTTCATCACTGCATCGACCATCTCTTCGGCCAACAAAACACGCTCTTGCCCAGCGCCCAAGTCAGCTTCGACGAGCGCGTACATTAATTCTGGATGAACATTAACTGCTTGGTTGCCAGGGATGGTCCAAGGTGTGGTTGTCCAAATAACAACGGATACAGGCCCTGCACTTTCTCCCTCTAACGCAAACTGCGCTAAGAAATCAGCCTCGTCAGCAGGCTTAAATCGCACATCAATACTGAGCGATTTTTTGTCTTGGTACTCCACCTCGGCCTCAGCCATAGCCGTGTGTGCACCCCAGCTCCAATAGACGGGTTTCACGCCTTTGTAGACATGACCACGCTCGATGATTTTGGCTAGGGCGCGAACCGCGTCGGCCTCGTTCTGGAAGTTCATGGTCAGGTAGGGATTGTCCCAATCACCCACAATGCCCAGGCGCTTAAACTCCTCGCGTTGATTGTCGATCTGGCCTTGCGCGTACTCGCGACAGCGCTGGCGGAAATCCGCTTCGCTGATGTCCTTGCCCGCCTTGCCAGACTTTTGCTCCACCTTGTTTTCGATAGGCAGGCCGTGGCAATCCCAACCGGGCACGTAAGGGCTATCAAAGCCCGCCATCTGCCGACTTTTAACGATAACGTCCTTGAGCACTTTATTAACGGCATGCCCCATGTGCAAATTGCCATTGGCGTAGGGAGGTCCATCGTGCAGTACAAATTTGGGCCGCCCTTCGGATGCCTCTCGAATTTTTTGGTGCAGATCCATCTCTTGCCACCGAGCCAGCAACTGAGGCTCACGGTTAGGCAAATTGCCACGCATCGGAAAATCCGTCTGCGGTAGATTGAGGGTGTGCTTGTAAGGACTTTCTGGCTTGCTCACGGCTGGGCCTATAAATAAGATCTGTTGAAAAATAAAAAGTAATCCCACAGTTTAACGCAAACCCTGCAAACGTGGGCACAGGATCAAGGTTCTG
Organism: uncultured Granulosicoccaceae bacterium; assembly: GCA_937965695.1. Classification (GTDB taxonomy): domain Bacteria; phylum Pseudomonadota; class Gammaproteobacteria; order CALCKW01; family CALCKW01; genus CALCKW01. The sequence continues at coordinate 7,556 of CALCKW010000044.1, read as the reverse complement.
CCTGCTAAATCTGGCTACAAAAGCCAACTAATCGTAATAATGCTTATGTACCCATACCCTAAGCCGCAGTTAAGCTAGTCACAGTAGACCCAGAATTGGAAAACCCATGACTCGACTATTCAAAGCATTCGCCACTTTGCCTCTGTTATTGGCTTGCCTTCTAGGGCTACCGGTCAATGCTGCGGAGAACCTCGATTCAACTCAATCATCAATCAAAACCGGGGAAGCGCCAATTCCTCAGGCTGGCGGTTACAGCAATATAAGCAATGCGCTACTGCAGCAAATGATCGATGATGGTGTTGCCGTTATCGATATCAGGCGACAAGAAGAATGGCGCGAAACCGGAGTCATTGAAGGGTCAAAACCCATTACATTTTTTCTGGGCAATGGGGAGTTAAACCCCAATTTTGTCACCGAATTCACGGCCGCTGTCGACGCAAATCAACCGGTCGCGCTGATTTGCCGAACCGGTGGCCGCACACAAGTTGCCAGTAGCGCCATCGTCAAGCATTTGGGCTATCAACAGGTATTTAACGTCACCAACGGTATCAAGAGCTGGATATCGGAAAAACGGCCTGTCGTCCCCTATCAGTAAGCACATCTTGAGATTCGACCGCGCCTCCAACCAGTTGAAAGCAACTAACTGATAGGCTTAATGCATCTAAACCGAGAACGAAACACTCGATTTGCCGAGTGGTTCAATAAATTTACACACCGCATTGAGCATAATCGCCCCACTTCTCTCATAAGCATCAGCGGATTGGCCAAGATTGAAAGCTGAATACACCAGCTTTCAAACCTCAAAAAAGGGGCCTGGAGCAGATCCGCAAGCTTGATGAGCTCTTAACTGCGGTGCACACACCGCATATTGGCGGTCTGCAATGCACAACGATAGATTCAGCAACAAACTCGGGTTGGCCTTAATGGTCTCAATTGTTCTGCCTGCTTGTAGTTGGGTCGATTCAACGGGTCGCACCACCAACACTGCCCCCAAAATCCTCCTCGACAGTCAAACGGCACTTATCGATGAGCGTGGCACCTTGCAGGTCCCCGTTTTCGATGACAGCGGTGCCTCTATTGTGTTTAGCCTGTTACCGAGCGATTCGAACACAGCTGACGCCTGTAACGATTGGTTTCCTCTAGAAGCGACAACCATTGAGTTAAAAAATGCCTGTGTGAACACCGACAATTGCAAAATGCACTTCGACACAGACCCCAGCGACAGCAACCTTTATTTGATCAGCGCACCCGAAGTGCGAAACCCTGTCGCTCTGCAATACTTAATCAGTGCAGAAGACATTGATGGCGAAACGGACGAGCAAGTGCTGAATATGTGCATTCGCCCAATCAACGATGCTCCAGTGACCCGGGTTGACAATTACCTCGTTGAATACAAGCAAGCGTTGAATATTTCTGGCGTCGTCTTTGACGAAAATTGTGAAATTGACTCAGGACAAAGCGTACTCGACAACGACTCTGACGACCGCGACTATCGAAGCACAGCTGCGCTATCAGGCCGATGCATCAGCGCTAAACTTCAAACAGCGCCCACTGCACACAGCGGAGGATTTACGTTAGAGGCGAACGGCGGCTTTAACTACATATCTGACGGTTCACTCGCTCCGGGTCAAAGCGACAGTTTTAGCTACACCGCAGACGATGGCGACCAAGAGTCGAGCGCCACTTTGGTAACGATTCAAATTATCGGAGATAACAGTTCACCCACCTTGAACGACACGACCCCGTTCGACGTTGCCCAAGGTGGGCGAATAACGTTGAACGCGGATGAATTGGCAACCGATCCGGAAGGCTTCACGCTCAAAGTCGTCGCGCTCAGCGATCCCAGCCACGGCAGCAACGCTATCGTCGACAACGGACTGATGTACGAACCCGACAGTGGTTACAGCGGTGCAGACCAATTCACCGCTGTTATCAGCGACCCCGCCGGAGCGACCATCACGGCTACCATCGACATAAACGTCAACGCTGACAACTTTCCACCTGAAATAATAGGCCTTGGCAACGTTGAACAAAACTACGATAACGCTCCTAGCATTGTCGATCCGATTGAGGTCAACTTCCGCGTCACCGACTTAGAAACTCTCAACGAATCACTGAGAGTCAGCGTAGTGAGCTCTGCTGAAACGGTGGTAACAGTTCAACAAGTAAGCGCTCTGGACAGCAGCGGTCGCGGCACATTCACGCTGCAACCACTCACCAACGGTGAGGCCACAATAACTTTCAGCGTTCGTGATGACGCCGCAAACGCACTGCCAGCAAACACCGTGTCCCAGCCATTTAAAGTCAGTATCAGCGGCATGCGCTCATCTGCAGACAACACCACACCCAGAGCACGCAACGACCGTTTTACAATGTTAGGTGGCGAAACAAAACAATTCGATGTCACTGTCAATGACACTGATGCTGATGGAGATACGCTCAGCTACCGGATCACGGATTTTGGCCAATTGGACGCGAGGGCGAGTATCAGCTCAAGCGGACAACTTAACATTGAAGCGCCCTTTGTCTTTAGAAGAACCTACTTTTGGGTAAAGATCGAGGCGGATGACGGTTATGGTGGTGTGGACACTTCAACAGCACGAATCCAAGTCGACTGGTTCTAGGTAGTCTCAGATCGAGCCATGCGCGCACCGGCGACGCACTAAAATTGGGCCAGCAGCGCCAAAAATCTAGTCAATAACCCCACTATTGTCGTCGATTCGAACCCTGCTGGGCCCACTTTTTTCACACCGGCGTCACTGACCAAAGTTAGTATGAGACTCCCTAGTCAATGTACTTGCCAACGCTGACATTGTTACCGGAGCCTGCAAACTTTATAGAAACGCCATTCTTCGAAATATACAAGTCGTAGCATGTCCAATTGTTTTGAGGCGGCCACTGCGAGCAATATTGATCACCCTGTACTCGCCAATAACCCCAACTGGGGGTGCCAGTATCGTAAAGGGTGCGGCCAGAAGCATTAAATTTTTGGGAGATAGTACTGCTGTAGGCCAATGTTCTAGCGCTCAATACTTGGGTGATTTTTACAGCGCCAAGTTTTTCCCAGTCACCCTTATCCGCGTTTTCGTTCGCATAAGCTTCCGATATAAAGCACATCACCAAGCAAAAAATACCTAGGGATAAAATAAGTATCAAATTGTGCCTTTTATGGAAGTCTTTTATCTTGGCTTTGAGTATTTCTACCATTTGATCATCGTCCAAGCGACTCTACGAATTGTTAAAATACTCTCTCGCGTTTTCTGCATCTTTCGTTATGGCAGACTGAAGAGCCTGCAAGTTTTCAAATTTCTTTTCCTCACGCAATCGCGTGTGAAAGACCAATTCTAAATGCTTGCCGTAATAGTCGCGCTCAACATCGAACACATTCACTTCTACTCGTGGTCGCAGTCCATCAACACTCGGTCGGTGGCCAACGTTGCACACCCCTTTTCGGTCGGGCTGACCCGCCTCACGCACGGATACAGCAAAAACGCCTTTTACAGGCATAATTTTACGGCTTGGCTTTAAGTTGGCGGTAGGGAACCCCAAGGTTCGACCTAATTTATCCCCATGCACCACGCGCCCTGACCAACTAAAAGCACGTCCCAACATTTCTTCTGCAGCGTCGAAATTAGCAGCGGCCAAATACTCGCGTATACGGGTACTGGAAACTCGAGAATCACCGCTGAGATAACTGTGCGTCGGCTCGACGGAAAAACCGTGCTGTTCTCCAGCCTGCGCCAACAGTGCGTAGTCTCCTGCCGCTTTGTGGCCAAATCGAAAATCATCACCCACCACTAGGTGCTTCGCTCCCAAGCTGTCAATCAGCCAATGCTGAATAAAGTCTCGCGGGCTTTGGTTTGCAAATTGTTGATTAAAACGCACCACCAGTAGACGATCGACCGACTGCGCTTCTAGCAAACGAACTTTCTCACGCAGACTACTGATGCGCGCGGGCGCTGTGTCTTTCCCAAAGACTTCTCGTGGTAGCGGCTCAAAAATCATCACCAAAGACGGCACACCCAACTCTTGCGACTTAGCGCGCAGCCCGGCCAACACCGCTTGGTGCCCACGGTGAACCCCGTCGAAGTTGCCAATTGTAACCACGCAGTTGTGATGCTTTGGGCGCAAATTATACGCGTTGCGAATGACTTCAATCACCCTTGGCTCCAGAGCAATAGTGATGCGGGTTCTACGGTCATGCGTCAGTAGCCTTGGTATTTTTGCTCATAAGATTTGAGCACTAAATTTTTTACAATTTGCTCAAAAGCGCTCGAAGAACGTACAACATAGCTTCGCTTTTAAGCCTTTAAATCAGAGGGCCTGACACCAAAAATATAAAAGCTGCCAAGTAACGCGGCCCCTGCAAGCCCCATTATAGCTAGCAGGCGAAGCAAGCGCTCAATTGCGCTCGAAAACTGCCACCACTCTACTGGTGGGGTGCTCCACCAAAAAACCAAGGCCATCAGCGGCAAGGCAACAAAAAGCGGCGCTAAGGTCGACCCCCACAGCCCGGCTGGCAATGAGATTTTATGCCGACGTAGCATCACAACGAGTAAAATAACTTGCACCCAGCTGCTTAAGACGACCGCAACGGATAGACCCACATGCGGCGCGTGATAACCCTGCCTCATCAGATAAAAAACGGCCACTCCCCCAAAAACCATGTTCACCGCCATCGCTGTCACACCTATTCGCACAGGTGTGCGGGTATCTTGCCGCGCGTAGAACCCAGGTGTCAGCACATTGATGAGCAAACCAGCGGGCAAACTGAAAGCCAGTGCTTGCAATGCCATCGCCGACATTTCGCGGTCGTGTGGGCCAAATTTTCCGTATTCAAAAAGCGTCATCAACATGGGGCGAGCCAACCAACCCAAGGCCAAAGCTGCAGGCAACCCCGCCCAAAGCACAACTTTTATCGCCCACCCTATGGTGGCCGAGAAATCTTGATGCGAACCATGCGTATGCAACGCTGCAAGCCGAGGCAAAATAACAATACCCACGGCAATACCAATCATCCCCATGGGGAATTCCAGCAGGCGATCGGCGTAATAGAGCCAACTGACACTGCCGGCAATCAGCAAGGACGCCAAAATAGTATTGACCAGCTGATTGATCTGATAGACACCTGCGCCAGCGATAGCAGGCAACATTAGCGCAAAAACGCGCCGAACGCCGCTATCGTGCCAACCCCACCGCGGCCTAGGCAATAGATCAACCCTAGACATAAAAGGTAACTGGAACAGCAGCTGCACAATGCCTGCGATGAAAACACCCCATGCCAAGGCATAGACAGGCTGCTCTAACAGCGGAGACAACCACAGGGCGCAGGCTATTAAGGTCAAATTCAGGAAAATAGGCGTGAATGCTGGCACCGCAAAGCGGCCAATACTCTGAAACACGCCACCAGCTGCAGCCACCAGCGAGATAAAAAACAGGTACGGAAAGGTGATTCGCAGCATATAAGTGGCTGCTTCTAAGCGCTCAGGCTCATCGGCAAAACCGGGGGCAAACAAAAGCACTAACAGAGGAGCGGCAGCGGCGGCCACTGCGCTCAACAACAGCAAGACACCGCCCAGCGTTCCCAGCACGTAGGCCAGTAACTGACGCAGCTCTGCATGGCTGCGGGTCTCGCGATACTCCGTGAAAACAGGCACAAAACCCTTAGCGAATGCGCCCTCTCCAAACAAACGGCGCAGCAAATTGGGGATCTTAAAAGCGACGAAAAAGGCGTCCATCGCCGGACTGGCGCCAAAGTTCACCGCAACGATTTGATCCCGAGCAAAGCCCGAAATGCGCGACAAGAGCGTAAATCCACTGACAATAAGGCCAGATCGCAGCAAACCACCCCTAGCGGGCTGTTTAGTGTTGTTTTCAGTCACAAAGGCGGTCTACTAAAAAAAGGGACATTTGTCTTGACGCTTAAGAGGAAACACTCGATACTATAGAGCTTCGTTGCGCGTGGCGCATTCAATAATAATTTCGGAGTAAGACACACGTGGCAAACTCAGCACAGGCACGTAAGCGTGCACGACAGTCAGAAGTACGTCGTCAGCACAACGCTTCACTGCGTTCAAGCATGCGCACAAGCGTTAAGAAAATCATCAAAGCCATCCAGGGCGGCGACCAAGCTGCTGCAAACGCGGCATTCAAAGCAGAAATGCCTACTGTTGACGGCATGGTGAACAAGGGCCTAGCCCACAAAAACACCATCGCACGCCAGAAGAGCCGTTTGAACGCTCGCATCAAGGCAATGGCCAGCTAAACAGCTGCTGCCCCGACAGCCTTTTTAGGCTGTCTAGCCTGAAGATAAAGCCGCAAACTCGTGAGAGATGCGGCTTTTCTTTTGGGTAGGTTTTTTTCAGGTGCCTAGTGAATCTGGAGCTTTCATGCTGAGCTTGCCCAAAAGAAGGCCTTTTTAGCATGCTTCAGCTCGACTGGATGCTCACTTGGCTAGAGCGCGCATAACAGGTGATATGACAAATTTTGCAGCTCGCCTCTTCTCGTAAGAACCAATGTGCGGCAGATCACATGCTGTCTACATTCTGTAGATTTTCATTGATTCCGCGATTTAACGCGGTATAGTTAGTGCTAATTCATACTTTACATGCAATTAAGTGTGAAAAAACACTTTTGTGTCGCTATAGACATATAACCAGCCACAATTGATGGCCACGGCTACAGAAGTGTGAGGGTAGACCAGCCACTAGCCCAACGAATTAAGGAGAAGATCATGTCTAACGTGAACCGCTTAGAGACTATTGATCCTGCAAGAGTATCGAAAGCAGCGCAGAACACTTTTGCAAACATCGTCGGTGATTGGGATCTTTCGCAAACCGAAGCGATGACTCTTTTGGGCTACGAAGAGAAGACTCGCAGTACATATTTCAAATGGAAAAGAGACCCTGCTTCGGTAAAGCTACCAAAAGAAAAGTTAGAGCGACTCTCTTACATCTTCGGGATCTACAAGGCTTTGCAAGTGCTGTTGCCTACCCCAAGTAGTGCAGATGCTTGGGTCAAACAACCCAATGCAGCACCATTATTTAATGGCAAGTCCGCTTTAAGCCGGATGCTTTCGGGAAATGTTGCAGATCTCTACGTGGTTAGATGCTACTTAGATGCTGAACGCGGGTGGTAGGCGTCCCACCAGTCGCCCATGTCCATTGGAAGACCTCGTGGCGGCTGGTTTCTAGTAGATTTCCCACTGTCAGCTTGTTTGAGCGTGTAGCCAACCCCGAAGATTTAGAGATCGTGATGGAGATTGAGGGTCTGACTAACGCTCGGCTACGAGATGAAGTTGGCAACCTGCAACTAGTGCTACCAAATGAACGTCAGTCAGGGCCAGGAACGACTCCGATAATGGCTAGTTTCACACACCTAAACCCAGACGGAAGCCGCTTCAGCGATGGTTACTTTGGTATCTACTACGCAGCTAAAGACATTGAAACTGCTCTAGCCGAAACACGCTATCATCGAGAAAATTTCCTACGAGACTCAGCACAGCCACCAATCGAAATCGATATGCGCTCATATGCGTCAGAGATAAATTCAGAGCT
>CALCKW010000043.1 GCA_937965695.1 uncultured Granulosicoccaceae bacterium | reverse complement strand
GGTTAGCAGCGACGAAACGGATACGACTTTGAAATGGCGGTCTTCGTTCATGTAGCGCATAGGAACCAGCGCGCCGTACTCAAGACCCAAAGATGTATCGTCGTGGGAGCGAGTGAATACGCCTTCCTCAGTGGCGGCTTTGGCGATGATGTGGCCAAGCTCTGGATTGCCGTCGTACTCGTAGGGCATGTTTTTTATAAAGTGAGGTAACTCATTACTTGTGTATATGCCTTTAAAATGCTCTGCACAGTTTATGTGGTAGCCGGAATTGACCATCCAATGCGTATCGAACACGACGATGGTATCGACACCCAGCTCGCGACAGCGACTGCTTATTTCTAAGTGGCCGTTGATAGCTGCGTCGCGGCAGCCTTTGTGCGGACCATCTATCTCCGATAAATACATTGAGGGAACGTGGGTGATTTTGGCCGCTAATGCAAGTGTGCCCATTGTGTTTCTCCTTTATTTACCGAGTACTGGAATTTTGTGTGTGCCGTGCGCCATGCAAACATTGCGCGTTTCCATATAAAACTCAAAGCTATAGTCGCCACCATCACGACCTATACCGCTCATTTTTGTTCCACCAAAAGGCGAGGGCAGATTGCGGTTGTTCTCTGAATTAATCCACAGCATGCCCGCATCTACTGCTTGCGAAAGACGCATAGCACGTGCGTGATCGTTGGTCCAGATATACGCAGCAAGCCCATAGTCTGTATTATTGGCGATTGCTATTGCCTCTGCTTCATCTTCAAAAGTGAGCGCAGTCAGCACGGGCCCAAATATTTCTTCTTGGGCAATTCGCATGTTGCTAGTGGCGTCGCTGAAAAGTGTTGGCTGAAAGTAGTTACCATCGCCTAGATCAGTTATGCGTTCGCCACCCACGGTGATGGTTGCTCCCTGTTCGCGCGCTGCATCCATGTAACTCATGACCTTGTCCAAATGGCTGCTGTGGATCAATGGCCCAACCTCGGTGTCGGGATCCAACGGATGTCCGACGCGAAGCTTGCGAACTCGATTTTCTAGCGCCGACATGAATTTGTCACGTATGCCCGATTGAATCAACAAACGGCTACTGGAAGTGCAGCGTTGACCGTTGAGGCTGTAAATCATAAAAACTACGGCGTCGAGTGCGCGCTCAAAGTCTGCGTCGTCAAAGACTATGACGGGGTTTTTGCCACCCAGTTCAAAATGAACCCGTTTCAATGTCGGTGCTGCTTGAACCATTATCTTGCTGCCGGTAGTGGTTTCCCCGACAAAAGCGACGGCCTTGATAGCAGGATGTTCGGTCAGGCTTTTGCCTGCTTCTTCGCCCATGCCATTGACCATGTTCCAGACACCAGCTGGCAATCCAGCAGCTTCCGCAGCTTCGGCAAGGATCGCCGCGCTCAGCGGACTGAACTCTGCTGGTTTGTGCACCACCGTACAGCCCGAGGCTAATGCAGGCGCGATTTTCCAAGTCGCGAGCATGAACGGCGTATTCCAGGGAGTGATGACGCCCACTGGTCCAATGGGGGTACGCAAGGTTATGTTGGTGTGCTCGGGCTGCAGGAGAGTTTGCCCGTCACGAGCCTCGGGGGCCTTGTCGGCAAAAAAACGAAAATTGGCCGCACCGCGCACAGCAGCCTGGCGCATAAATCGAAGTGGCTGCCCGCAGTCACTGCTTTCCACCAAGGCTATTTCTTCGGCACGCTTTTCTATCTCATCGGCAAACTTGTGCAGGATTTTTTTCCGTGCGGCGCCTGGCATATCGCGCCAAGCTGGGAAAGCCTTCGCTGCAGCAAGGCAGGCGGCATCAATATCAGCAGAATCGCCCTCAGCGATTTTACCCATGTAGTGGTTGTCTATTGGCGAGCTGTTGTCGAAGGTTTTGCCCTGCATACCGATTGTCCACTCACCACCTATATAGTGACCGGTTGTATTTTGCTTAAAGCGTTCAAGGTACTTGCTGGCGAGTGATTGGTTTTTGGCAAGATCAGACACGGTGTTGCTCCTTGGACTTGATTTGAATATGAAAACAATATAACACGTTAAGTATTAATTGCAATTATTTTGCTGATATTGTCTGTTTACAAAATAACGTGTTAACTATATGCTGCGGAAAACGCTCTGGATGTTAAGAGCTTACGAGCGCATAGGAAAACAGCATGAGATTTATTAGTTATACACATAATGCCCAGTCCAGCTGGGGTGCAGTTATTGATGAGGAGGGCCAACAGCTTGTCGTTGACCTGTCATCGTTGGCACCGACCTTAAAAGAAGCCATTGAGACAGGCCGCTTGAAAGGGTTAATGATCGATACTGTCGGTGATGAGCCAAGTCTTGACCAAGTAACATTGCTACCACCAATAACTCAGCCAGAAAAAATAATTTGTATCGGCGTTAATTACGCCAATCGCAATGAAGAATACGCTGATGGATCAAAACCTAAATCTTTCCCCAGTGTGTTTATGCGCACGCCGGGCTCGCTCACTGGTCATGAATCACCCTTGATAAGACCGCCTGAGTCTCACCAGTTGGACTACGAAGGCGAGATAGCACTGGTAATAGGAAAGGGCGGGCGACGCATTAAGGAAGAAGATGCTTTTGAACACTTGGCCGGTTTAACCATTATGAATGAAGGCACCTTGCGGGATTGGGTACGGCATGCAAAGTTTAATGTCACGCAAGGAAAAAACTTTGTGCATTCAGGCAGCATTGGCCCCTGGTTGGTCAGCGCTGATGAATTCAGTGCCGAGCAACTGAAAGATATGAAAGTTAAGACGCGGGTCAATGGAGAGATCCGCCAAGACGATACAACGGCAAATATGGCTTATCCCATCAGTTATTTGATCTCTTACCTGTCTACTTTTTGTGCGCTTAAACCTGGCGATGTTATTGCGACTGGAACGCCGACTGGCTCAGGCGCACGGTTCAATCCTCCCCGTTATTTGGCACCAGGCGATGTGGTCGAAGTAGAAGTGCAGGGTGTTGGTCTTTTGCGCAATGGCGTAGCTGACGAGGTGCTTGATTCAGGTGCGTAGCTTTGAACGTTCTTTGCCAATGCAACTTCTGAAAGCCAGAGAAGCGGTGATGAAAAACTTCATCCCGCATCTGCGTGCCCATGATTTGACGCCGCAGCAATGGCGTGTGCTACGAGCATTGCACGACACCGATGGGTTAGAGCTCAGCGAGATTAGTCGACACTGTTACTTGCTGATGCCGAGCTTATCTCGCATTGTTCAAAACTTGGAAAAGCGTGGGTTAATAAGTCGCTGCACCAGTGATACAGATCAACGTCGCTCTATTGTGGCGCTTTCACAAACTGGACAGAGCCTAGTCATTGAAATGATGCCTGAATCTGAAGCACGGTATCAGCAGATCACCGATGCATTTGGCTATGGAAAGCTAGAGTTGTTGAGCGAACTACTGGACGAGCTGGTAGAGAAGCTCGATAAGTGAGCTCGGCGTTAGAATAGCTTTCGGGTTAGAAATATGGCAGATTCTGTTGAGTGAATCATGCGTGTTATGCCCTTCACGTTGCTTGCTTCTTTTAGGCTGTGTTTTTTCTTGTGAAAGATCGAAACCTTATGCCCAGCTTATCCCGACTACCATCAATTTAAAAAAAGGACTGTCCAAATGGCGCAGAACATCACACGTGGTATCAAGACATTATTGTCTGAAGCTAATTCGGTTGTACCAACAGTCAGCATCGAAGAAGCCAAAGTATTGCTGGACGATGAAAACACCGTTTTTGTTGATATTCGCGATATTCGAGAGTTGCAGAGAGAAGGCAAACTTCCAGGAGCGATATCCTGCCCTCGCGGTATGCTTGAGTTCTGGATAGATCCGGAGAGCCCATACCACAAAGAGGTCTTCAATCAAGATAAGCATTACATTCTGTACTGTGCTAGCGCATGGCGTTCAGCACTGAGCGGCCGAGCAGCTATGGAAATGGGTCTAAGCCCTGTTTCGCATCTTGAGGGAGGTTTCAAGGCTTGGTCAAAAGCTGGGGCGCCCATAGAAGCTGTAGAGCGAACGCCTAAAAAAACCTGATAGCATGAGAAACAGTTAGTAATGAAGAATCCTTTATACAAGGATGATTGGTTTCATCGCTACCATAAAAAATCTCGCGATAGATTTACTATTAAAATATACGTCGCCACTGTGTTTATTCCGCTTGTGCCAGTGATGTATAACAAGAGTTTGGTTTTTACTTGTTGGAGTAATACCAGTACGAGCGAACTAAAGCGAAGAGGCTTTTAATCTAGTTGCTTTGCGATGCTTAAGTTGTTGAATCATTTTTGCTCTCCTCGCACAAGCTAATTGCTATAGCAAGTCTATTTTTGAGTAACCTTAAATGTTCGCGATCTGTGCTAAACCGCTATTTCTAAAAATACAAGTCGTAATTGATTGATTTGACATCGGCATGCTGGCCAATAGCGATTCGCTGTTTTGTACAATGACTTGCCCACTGCGCCGGCCTATGGCGAGGGAAGTGGACAATTATTTTTTCTTAAGTGGGCTGATGACAGATTTGTTGACACGAATAGGCCCTAGATTAATCGATTGCTTTGAACAGTGCTTTTCAAACGTCCTGAAGGGATGTATCTTGGGCAGACCAGCGCCTTAAAGAGGAATTCTGGTATTGCAGCTTTTAGGGGTTTGTTGCCACAGCGGAGTGGGAATAGACGTAGTTAACATAAGGATCATTTATGAATTGTTCAAATGAAAATTTGCAAGAAATTAAATTACTCAACCAATTTAATCTTGAATCCGCATCGGCAAGTGGTATCAAGGTACACTCACAGGAAGCTTCGGAAGACACCGTTGCTGCAGCTGCGCGCTTATTTGACAAGGGCATGACCGATCAGGTTGACGGTGGGTATTTGACCGAAAGGGGCATTGAAGCTGCCAAACATGCGCAGAGTTTGTTGAGTTTATTATCTGCCTAGAGGTGTTTAGGTTGTCCCTTGGGATGTCGTTATTAGGGCGATATTTTATAGGAACTATTTGTCGAAAAAATGAGCGGCGCGCAGCAAGTCATTGGGCGTGCCGATATCAAGCAAACGAGCATTGTCGAAATACAGACTTTGTATTTCCCAACCCTCTGCCATAACTGCTTGAAGAGCATGTCCAACATAAAGTTCGCCTTCGTGAGACTGTTCAAGGTGCTGAAGATTTTTTTGTAACCAGCTTGTAAAGCGTGGCTTCCACACAGCCAATACCCAAGAACGGCTCAAATCTGTGTGCAGTGGTTTAATGACGATCTCGCGCACTGCACCATCTTCATCGCAATCAACCATGTCCACTTTTTCTGGTCGATCCGCGTCGAACAAACCCAATACTATATCGGCTGTGCTGGACTCTAATTCGTGACGAAGTTCGACAAAAGCGTCAGGCGCACTGAATTGGATGTCTGGAAAGCCGAGCGCCACTGTCTCGCGAGGTATATGGTTTAACGCAGCACATAAGGTATGAAGCGTACTCGGTGTCGGTTGTACGAGATGGTATCTTATGGGAAGGCCAGCAATAGGGTTGGCGTTATAATGTTCAGCGATATCAGCTTTTGCTTGGCGGTGAAGCACCACTGCTGCATCCAGATTGGCCTCCGCGAATGCATTTAGCAGGCAGTCGCCTGCATGACGCCCAGGAGAAATTTCTAAAACCTCTTTGCTTTGACCCTGGGGTAACCCGAGTCGAGTGGCACGTCCCGCAGCGGGAAATAAACCTATCATTTTTTTCTGCCTCGTTCTTGTTGATCGACAACGCTATTAACTTTAAATGGTTTTCCGTTCAGCTGCCTGTGTGAGTCGCCGTGTCGCTACAGTTTAGCAACGCGGCCGATTTGTGGTGGGTCAACCCCGTGCTCTTCGCAGTTTGATGTCTCACGTAATCTACGTTGACGAGCGGTCGTCATATAGTGCCAATTCCGGTCCTGCCACCTGTATTCAACCTTTCAATTCGTTGTGCTATCAACTCTCGGTCGCGTTGCAACATAAGGCTAAGAAATTGGTAGGTAATATTTCTGTTTCGAACGCGCAAAATCGCGACCCTAGTTCGGGTACGGTGTTGAGCTGGTTTAGGTGTGGCGTTGAACTTTACTCTTTCTGTTTTACCGATGCTGATCGATACGTGGGGATCAGTGTATGTTTTGCAGTACGGCAGAGAAAGTTGTGCGTTCTTTCTTTTTGAACGACGCGGATGTCGTTGCCATGGTGAGTAAGGCATAGGATATGTCAGCTTTCGAAAAACAAAACCTTTGTTCTTCCTTAGCGGCTACATATGCGCTTTAATTCAATTTGAATGATCTAAATTCACCTTATGCGGTTTGCCATGGGCTTGAGAGCGCACATTTTCACTAACAATGTGTGGTGAGAGGACAGTATTCCCTTAGTTCGTCCAGCACTTGGTGGCCAAAAAAATGAAATTTAGGACAATGGTAAAATTCGGGTTGAAACACTCCCACCTGACAGACAGGACAGCGCCGCAGAGGCGTTGGCTCTGCAGCGTTGAATTTGAGTCGACTTGGTGTGTCTAGCTCAGTAGGTCTTTTACCGCTTCACGTTCTTCAAGCAGTTCAGACTGCGAATCTAGTATCTTGCCTTTGATGAAATCGTTAATTTCTAGACCTTTCACAATTTCATAGTCGCCATTTTTGCAGGTAACAGGGTATGAATAGATCAAGCCTTCTTCGATGCCGTAACTCCCGTCAGATGGCACAGCCATTGAGACCCAGTTACCTTCCTCTGTGCCTTGAATCCAAGTGGCCATATGGTCAATAACGCCGTTACCAGCTGAGGCCGCAGAGGATGAACCCCGCGCATTAATGACTTCAGCACCGCGTTTAGCAACTTTTGGGATGAATTCTTCTTGTGCCCAAGCTGTGTCAACCAGCCCAGTCGCCGCTTTGCCAGCAACAGTGCAGTGGCTGATATCAGGTACTTGCGTCGTTGAGTGATTGCCCCAGATGATCATTTTCTTTATGTCCGAGACAGAACTATTGGTCTTCGCAGCCAGCTGGCTCTCGGCACGGTTGTGATCAAGGCGGGTCAGCGCAGTGATATTGCGTGGATCTAGGTCTGGGCAGTTAGCTTTTAGAATGTAAGCGTTGGTGTTGGCTGGATTGCCGACAACCAGAACTTTTACATCTTTCTTGGCGTTGTCGTTGAGTGCTTGGCCGAGGCCACTGAATATTTTACCGTTATCATTGATGAGGTCTTTACGTTCCATGCCCGGTCCGCGAGGCTTGGCACCTACAAAAAGGGCGGCGTCGACGTCCTTAAAAGCAACCGCTGGCGAATCAGTGCAAACAACACCTGCTAACAGAGGAAAAGCGCAATCGTCTAATTCCATTTTTACCGCTTCTAGCACACCGAGTGCAGGAGTGATTTCCAACATTTGCAAGATAACTGGCTGATCATCACCATAAATTTCACCTGCTGCAATGCGAAAAAGTAGGGAGTAACAAATTTGGCCAGCGGCGCCGGTGACAGCGATGCGAACGGGCTGTTTCATGGTCGATTCCTCTGTAGCGCTCAAGCGCTAGGTTTAATGTCAAACTATTGAAAAAATTCAGAAATTTAAGCGCAACAGATTTATCTGTCTGCGCTCAAGCGCAAGAATACTATCACAAGCTTTAAAATCGTGGCGTTTAACGCTGCTTCAACTTGTTGCATTGCCGCATTCCAGCGGCGCTTCATCGTCTATACTTGAATCCCTTGCAGCACTCGCCGAATAGTTTTTGACATGTATTGCCCTTTTTGTAAAACACCCGACACCAAAGTGGTGGATTCACGCCATTCTGGTGAGACCAATCAAGTGCGCCGTCGTCGAGAGTGCGTTTCGTGTGCGGAGAGATTCACCACTTACGAAGCGGTTGAGTTGAATTTGCCTCGAGTGGTCAAGCACGACGGAAATAGAGAGAGCTTCGATGTCGAGAAAATGCGCTCTGGTATGCAGAGAGCTTTGGAGAAACGACCAGTGCCCGCTGCAGATGTTGAGAGTGCCGTCAGTCGAATTAAGCACTTGGCGATGGTCTGCGGTGAACGTGAAATCCCTGCAAGTCGCGTAGGTGAGTGGGTAATGGTCGAGCTGCGCGCACTGGACCAAGTCGCTTATGTCCGATTCGCGTCGGTCTATCGCAGCTTTGAAGACGTCAACGCCTTCAGAGAAGAAATCGAACGGTTAGAACGTGAGCCTTCGCCTGAAGAAACGCGCGATCAGCTGCCGTTACTCGATCCACAAAGCCTGCGCCGTGACAGCTGAGGCTGATCTCGAATATATGCAGCTCGCGCTGGAGCTATCTGCTGCGGCCCGATTTGTCAGTCATCCCAATCCTCATGTTGGCTGCGTTCTTGTCAAAGACAATCAAATCGTGGGGCGAGGGGCGACGGGCCGAATCGGGGAAGGGCATGCCGAGGTGCACGCTTTAGCGGAAGCGGGTGAACAGGCCTCTGGTTCGACGGCTTATGTCACGCTGGAGCCCTGTTGTCATCAAGGCCGCACACCACCTTGCACACAAGCGTTGATTGATGCAGGCGTTGTGCGGGTAATCGCAGCAACCTTAGACCCTAACCCACTGGTTGCTGGTAAAGGGCTCGCGACGCTGACGGCAGCGGGCGTTGAAGCTTCTCACGGGCTCTGTGCCGAGCAATCTCGTTGGTTGTTGAGGGGCTTCATGTCAAGAATGCAGCGTGGCCGTCCTTGGGTTCGCGCCAAGATAGCGACAAGCCTTGATGGTCGTACGGCCATGGCCAATGGCGAAAGTCAGTGGATAACTGGCGCAGACGCGCGTCGTGATGGTCAGTTTTGCCGTGCAGAATCAGATTGCGTTTTGACGGGTATCGGTACGGTGCTGGATGACAACCCAACGATGAATGTACGACTCAGTGCTGCAGAACTTGGTATTGATGGGCCCGTTAGGCAGCCTTTGCGCGCCTTGATGGACACGCGAGCTCGCTTGCAAAGCAATCACCGCTGGAGCGAGGAAGCTGGTGAAAAAAGAGTGTTCAGTGTCATTGATAGACAATGGGACGACATTGATACCGTGTGTTTTAGCGGCGCTGAAACTCTTGACCCCAAGCGGGTGCTGCAGAATCTGGCAGAGCATGAAATCAACTTTGTGCATCTTGAAGCCGGGGCCATTTTACTGGGTAGTTTTCTAAAATCTGACTTGGTGGACGAGATTGTGGTGTATCAAGCGCCGGCCATGTTGGGCTCTGAGGGGCGGCCTATGGCGCAGCTTTGTGGACTGGTTCACATATCAGACGCACTGCGTTGGCGGTTTGACCATGTCAAGACTGTGGGTAACGACCTTCGCATGGTATTACTACGCACCTGAGCCAGAATTCGGAGTGTAGATGTCCACCATTGTCGTTGTCCGTAAAGGACGAAGAGCCTGTATCGCTGCAGACAGCCTGACCAGCTTTGGCGATATTCGCCTCGCTGCGCAGCACGATTGCGACAGCGATAAGATACAAACTATCGGCAAAACCCATTTGGGTTTGGTCGGCAGCGCAGCGCATACCTTGGTCGTGGAAAACGCGCTTCAAAAGCCCAAACTCGCTGCCGATTTTTCCAGTCGTGACCAGATTTTTCGTACCTTGATGCGCCTGCACAAGAAGCTCAAAGACGACTATTACCTCAACCCTGAGGAATCTGAAGACGATCCCTATGAATCTAGTCGTTTCGACGGTGTGTTGGTCAATCGAAACGGAATATTTGGGATCTACGCCATGCGTGAAGTCTACGAGTACCAACGCTTCTGGGCGGCTGGAGCGGGGGCTGAGATAGCCTTAGGGGCTATGCATGCGCTCTATGATCGTCTCGACAGCTGCGAGGAGATCGCAACAGCTGCCATAGAAGCTGCCGCAGAATTCAATAACACTACAGCCTTGCCGTTGACCCTCAAGTCCGTCAAAATGAAACGCATCTGATACACCATGTTCTATGAGGGCTAGAAATTGGTCACAAAAAAATCGGTAGTCGCCACCCACGACAGCGCGTTGTTAGAGCTCTCAGCACGTGAAGTGCAAACTTTGATGCAGCGTTTTGGTGTACCAAGCCAAAATGCGACCGAGCAATCTGAGTTGGCGGATATGCTGCTGTGTTTGCAGATTGAAGCGCAAGCCGTTGTGCCTGCCCCTCAATTTGTGCCCTTGCAGCGCGACTGCGTGCACTAACGGACATAATATGTTTACCGGAATAATCCAGACAATTGGGAAAGTGCATTCCATTACCCCTCTGGGTGGTGACAAGCGTTTTAGCTTTGACGTTTCAGGCCTCGCCACTGAGCAAATTGCGCTGGGAGACAGCATGGCTGTCAATGGTGTTTGTTTGACGGCGGTGGAGCTGCCGGATAGCCAGTTTGTCGCTGATGTCTCTAACGAATCTCTAAGTTGTACGACCCTTGGTGCACTTTCGGTCGGTGATCCGATAAATCTAGAGTTGGCGATGCTGCCGACTAGTCGCCTTGGCGGGCATTTGGTCAGCGGACATGTGGACGGTGTGGGCTCGTTGAGAAGGCGTTATGCGGATGGCCGCTCAGAACGCTTTGAATTTGAAGCTCCCGCCTCGATTTTGCGCTACATCGCCGCCAAAGGATCTGTTTGCATCGACGGAGCAAGCCTGACGGTCAACAAGGTTGAGGGTGATTGTTTCGACGTCAATCTTATACCGCATACCATGAGCAACACGATCAGTGGAGGCTATCGCGCAGGCTCCAAGGTCAATTTAGAAGTGGATGTCGTGGCTCGGTATGTAGAGCGTTTGTTGACGACTGGACGCTTTGAAGAGGGCACCAGTGAGATGTTGTTGGCCGATGCAGGTTTGGTCACGCGCGGGGTTTAAGCAAGCCTTAAGTACCTTTGGAGAGACCTCTTGGCTTCTTTTGCGAATTTAACCTGTCTTTCTCTTACGATTGCGCGCTAACTTCCCTTCATAAACCTATGTTTAGTCTCTGTCATTTGCGATAATGACTTCCTTTGCCTCACCAAAAGTTATAACGAGACTGGCATGGCGTTCAATTCCACAGAAGAAATCATAAGCGACCTGCAAGCGGGCAAAATGGTTGTCGTCATGGACGATGAAAATCGTGAAAACGAAGGCGATTTGGTCATGGCCGCGGCCAGGACTACGCCTGACGATATCAACTTCATGGCACGCTATGGCCGTGGTCTTATTTGTCTGACCCTAACTCAAGAGCGCTGCCGGCAACTGCGTTTGCCGCTAATGGTTGGCGATAACGGTGCTGCTTTTAGCACGAATTTCACCGTCTCCATTGAAGCTGCCGACGGTGTCACCACCGGTATCTCCGCCGCCGATCGTGCGCACACCATCCAATGCGCCGTTGCTGTTGACGCTAACGCTGAAGATGTTGTTCAACCTGGGCATGTGTTTCCCTTGATGGCGAGACCAGGTGGAGTCTTGGCACGTGCAGGGCACACCGAAGCCGGTTGCGATCTTGCGCGTTTAGCAGGGTTTGAACCTGCGGCGACAATCGTTGAAATTCTCAACGAAGACGGCACGATGGCGCGTCGTCCAGACTTAGAAAAATTTGCAGCAGAGCACGAACTTAAAATAGGCACCATCGACGATCTGATCCGCTACCGCATGGCGAATGAGCGCACGGTTGAACGCGTCGCTGAATGCGATTTGCCCACTGAGTCTGGCAGCTTTCGTCTCTATGCCTATCAGGATGTGATGGAAAACGGCCTGCATTTAGCGCTCGTCCGTGGAGAAATTGATCCTGATATTCCCGCGCCTGTGCGTGTGCAAGTGGAAAATGTGCTCAGTGATACGGTTGGGGCGGTGACGGCTGGGAGTTGGACCTTAAAACAAGCGCTGCAACGGGTTGATGATGAAGACCATGGGGTTGTGGTGTTTATCCGGCAGCCGCGTAATGACAGCGATATTGTGAGGGCCATCCAGCAATTTCAGCTGCAAGGTAGCGCTGCCGACGAACAGGCGGATCCTGATGACAATTACCGAACTCTCGGCATTGGTGCACAAATATTGGCCGATTTGGGAGTGCGCAAAATGCGCTTGCTCAGCTCTCCCAAGACTTTCCACGGTCTGGCTGGTTTTGATTTGGAAGTCAGCGAATTTATAGAACGATAAGCGTCCCTCATAGGGGATGGAACGAACAATGAGTAATACAGCATGAGTGAATACCGAGTTTTGGAGGGGAATCTCTCTCTTACAGATGCCAAGGTTGGCATCGTTGTCGCGCGTTTTAATGGCTTTGTTGTTGAGAGCTTACTACACGGTTCGCTCGACGCCTTGCGTCGCAGCGGTCTGCCTGAATCAAACGTGACCGTGGCACGTGTACCAGGCGCCTTTGAGCTACCTTTGGTTTTACAGCGCATGGCGGCCAGCGGAGAGTACGATGGCTTGATTGCACTGGGTGCCGTCATTCGTGGTGCAACTACACACTACGAGTCCGTCGCCAACGAATGTAACAAGGGAATTGCGAATGTTATGTTGCAGCACTCAATACCAGTAGTTAACGCTGTTTTGACTACCGAAAATATCGAGCAGGCGATCGAGCGAGCTGGTACAAAAGCGGGCAACAAAGGCGCCGAGGCTGGTCTTGTGTTGGTGGAGATGGTCAATCTGGTGCGGCAGCTGTGAGCGAACAGCCGCTGGCCGAAGAAGACGATGTCAAGCCTGCAAAGCAAAGCGGAACTAACCGCGTACAGAAACGCCGTGCGGCCAGAATGAAAGCTCTCCAAGCGTTATACCAATGGGACATGGCAGGGGGAGATATAAGTGCAATCATCGAGCAATTTCAACTCAGCCAGCCCGATATGCAGGATATCGAGCACGCCTATTTTGAGGAGCTCGTGCACGGTGTGCCAACGCAGCTCAGCGATTTGGACAAGCACCTGCAACTCCATCTTGATCGACCCATGGATCAACTCGATCCTATTGAACGGTGTGTCATGCGAGCAGGGGTTTTCGAGTTGGTCAACCGACCAGATGTGCCTTATAAGGTCGTGATTAACGAAGGTGTGGAGTTGGCTAAGCAATTCGGCGCTGAAGATGGACACAAGTACGTTAACGGAGTGCTCGATCGACTGGCGGGTCACTTGCGATATGCAGAGACAAGCGCAGCGCGTAAAAAGAAAGGCTAAAATGAGCCAAAGTGTAATCGGCGACTACCAGCTATTTTTCGGTCTCCGCGTTTTTGACCAAGGGAGCACTCTGTGACAGAGTTTGAATTGATTGATAAGTACTTCAATCGCGAGCAACCTCTTTGCCGTTTTCCAGCGGATTTAGGTGTTGGCGATGATTGTGCGTTGATGTCGGTCCCTCCGGGGATGCAGCTTGCTACATCCTGCAACACGCTTGTATCCGGTGTGCACTTTGAGCACGGTACCTCTCCAACGGATGTCGCCAGTAAAGCCATTTGCACCAATCTTTCTAACTTAGCCGCGGCTGGTGCTCTGCCAGCATGGGTCAGTGTTGCGCTAACTTTACCCAGGCCCAGTCGCAGTTGGGTGCGTAAATTTAGCAATCGTCTTTTCGCGCTTGCTGATGCAGTGCAGTTGCAGGTTATCGGTGGAGACACGACCCGTGGCCCGCTTTCGCTGACCTTGCAGGTGTTTGGCATGGTTGAAGAAGGGCGATCCCTTAAGCGTTCGGGTGCTCAAGTTGGAGATCGCATTTTTGTTACCGGTACATTGGGCGGAGCAGCATTGGCACAGCGGCAGATTCAACGCGGAGAAAGCCCAGACCCTGAGTGTATGCGCCGTCTGCGTACACCTATCCCACGACTGGGCATCGGTCGTGCGATTATTGGTTTGGCAAGTAGCTGTATTGATGTCTCACATGGGCTCAATCAAGATCTCTCACATGTACTCAAGCGCAGCGGCGTCGGCGCAACAGTGCAACTTGACGCGATTCCACTCCCTGATGCCTCTCAGGATTTGGGTGTAGGTGGACTGGACTTGGCACTGTACGGCGGAGATGACTACGAGCTCTGCTTTACAGTTCCGGAATCGGCCGCAGCTAAGTTGGCGGAGATCCCTGCAATAATGGGAAAAATCACTTGCATTGGTGTCGTTGAAGAAGAGCTAGGTCTGAGAGGAGCGAGTGCTCACAAAGAAATAGCTAATCTCGCCAACCGGGGTTATCAACACTTCAGTTCAGTGGACGATATACAGCTTTGACACCATCTTTTGCACACCTTAAAAACCCCATACATGCGTTGGGGCTCGGTTTCGGCTCCGGCTTAGCGCCCAGCGCCCCGGGTACTTTTGGCAGCTTGGCTGCAATTCCGTTCTATCTTTTGTTCAGCGGTCTATCGCTGCCTTACTACTTGGCGCTGTTGGTCATTTGCGCCGTGGTTGGTGTTTGGATATGTGATCAAACTGCACAAGCACTAGGCGTGCACGACCACCCCGCAATAGTCTGGGATGAATTTGTAGGTGTTTGGATAACCCTGATCGCCGCTCCAGCAGGTTGGTTGCCCCTTGTTTTGGGTTTTGCGCTTTTTCGCTTTTTCGATATTTTAAAGCCATGGCCGATATCTTGGCTGGACCAGCATGTATCCGGTGGTTTGGGCATAATGCTTGACGATATCTTGGCGGGTGTTTTTGCTTGTCTTTGCCTGCATTTTCTTTTGCGCTTGATCAACTGACTCGCCTCACGGCTAAGCAATGGCAGCGTCGCAATAGAAATTGCTCGTTAAAACCGCTTATCGCGGTAATTTAGTACTCCATTCGCGACTTCTCGGCGAATCTTCCATTCAACTCCTAGAATAGGGCGTATCGACCAGTGAAAGCGCTGGTCAGTCAAGGTGAACTATGAACAATAACCCGCCACGTGTTGGCTTTATCAGTTTGGGTTGTCCCAAGAACTTGGTTGACTCCGAACAAATATTGACCCAGCTACGTATCGACGGCTATGAGATTTCTCCGGACTACGGTGACTCGGAAATCGTGGTGGTGAACACCTGTGGCTTTATCGACAGCGCCGTGGTTGAGTCGCTGGATACCATTGGAGAAGCCTTGGCTGAGAACGGCAAGGTTATTGTCACCGGTTGCCTCGGAATAAAAGCCGACGAAATCATGGAAGAATTTCCACAGCTTTTGGCCATTACGGGTCCACATGCCTACGAAGAAGTTGTATCGGCGGTGCGTAAACATTTGCCACCACCAGAGCAGAATCCCTTTCTGGATCTTGTTCCTGAGCAAGGGGTCAAACTAACGCCTCGGCACTATGCGTATTTGAAAATCTCTGAGGGCTGCAACCACAAATGCACCTTTTGCATCATTCCTAGCATGCGCGGCAAGCTTGTCAGCCGCGAAGCGGTGAGTGTCATTGGTGAGGCTAGGCGTCTAGTCAATGCCGGAGTGCGGGAGCTCTTAGTTGTGTCGCAAGACACCAGTGCCTACGGGGTGGATATTAAATATAAAGCCTCAACAGTGGCTGGGAAAGAGATAAAAGCCAAGTTCTATGACATAGCCGAGGCGCTAGGAGAACTTGGTGTTTGGGTAAGGCTTCACTATGTTTATCCCTATCCTCACGTGGACGATGTCATTCCATTAATGGCCGCGGGTAAAGTATTGCCGTATCTGGATATACCTTTCCAACATGCAAGCCCACGCATACTAAAATTGATGAAGCGACCAGGCAGCAGTGATCGAACCCTAGAGCGGATCCAAGCGTGGCGCCAAGTTTGTCCTGAATTGACGATCCGCAGCACATTTATAGTGGGCTTTCCCGGTGAAACAGAACAAGAATTCCAGGAATTGCTAGATTTTCTTGAACAAGCGCAATTGGATAGAGTCGGTTGCTTCACTTATTCCCCCGTTGAAGGGGCTGAAGCCAATGAATTACCCGACCCTGTGCCCGAAGATGTGAAATTGGAACGCCTTGATCGTTTCATGGAGTTGGCGGCTCGGATAAGCGCGGAACGTCTTGCACAAAAAGTTGGGCAAACGTTAGAAGTGTTGATAGATCAAGTACATGGAGACGGTGGAGTAGGCAGGACACGCGGTGATGCACCCGAGATAGACGGTGTCGTCAATTTGCAGTCTGAAATTCCTCTTCAACCTGGCCAATTCGCTTTAGTTCGAATAACTGGCGCCGATCAATATGACTTGTGGGCCGAGGTGCTAAGCACCCATTAACGGAGTCATTGATGGCCATGTGGGACCAGTTAAATAGCCTGAGTAAGGCGCTTTTGAAAAACACCTTCGTGCTTTA
This sequence comes from uncultured Granulosicoccaceae bacterium, assembly GCA_937965695.1. Taxonomy (GTDB): domain Bacteria; phylum Pseudomonadota; class Gammaproteobacteria; order CALCKW01; family CALCKW01; genus CALCKW01. The sequence continues at coordinate 8,620 of CALCKW010000043.1, read as the reverse complement.
TGTGATCGGTGGCGGTGGGGCTGCTTGTGTGCATCTCTTTATAGTGGCTGGTCTGGTAGAAGGCTTTGCCTTCGATAAAGAAAACGCTAACTCTATTGGTTTTGTCGTGGGTGTGGTCGTCAATTACCTGTTCCAGTACTTCGTGACTTTTCGAAATTCGGCCGGTGATCACTGGCAGCAGTTCCCCCTGTTTGTCGGTTTTGCCGTCATTGGGTTGGGCATCAATCGTTTTGTCTACAGCCACGGCGTCAATGATCTTCACTTGCAGTACCTTGTGGCAGTTGCTTTTGCCATTGGGGTGGTGTTCATGTTCAACTTTACAGCCAATCGATTAATCACGTTTCGAGACATGAATCCGAGCGATAAACCGTTGGACATCTTCAGTGAAGGTCATCCGAAGGCGCGATCACACTCATGAGCAATGGTGTTGCAGTTTTTGATCTTGATGGGACACTGACCCGACAAGACACCTTTAAAATATTCTTAAAGCGTCGTCTTAAGTCACGCCCTTGGCGTGCGATCACTTGTGCTCCGTTGCCGGTCGCCTACATGATGGCCCGAAAAGGCATGCGTGATCACGTTTGGCTAAAACAACAGACACTGAAATATGTGGTTGGTGGAGCGAAGCGGGCAGAGTTGGCTGCTTTTTGTGCCGAGTTTGCGCAGCAAATGTTGCGGGAGCAGGTGACCGATCAAGCACGTGCCAAGCTTGCAGAACATAAGAGCCGTGGTGACACTGTGGTGCTGTGTTCTGCAAGCTTTGATTTCTATGTGCATGCCATTGGAGATGCATTGGAATTTGACCATGTCATCTGCACTAAAGCCGCGTGGAAAAATAATCGTCTTAGCGGTGACATCGATGGGCTCAATTGTTTTGCCGACGAAAAAATAAGGCTGTTAGATTTGCTCCTGGGCGATACCGGCAAAGGTGAGAGGTTTGCCTACAGTGATCATCATTCAGATTTGCCATTGTTGCAGTGGGCAGATTGCGGGGTCGCGGTCAATCCAACCAAATACATGGCTGAGCACGCTGCGGAACACAATTTTGAAATCGTCGATTGGCAGTCTGCTGCCTAGAGGCTGCATGTCGCCGACTCTAGATTTTCAGCCCACTAGAAAATCCTTTGCCTGATTGATTCTGGATGCTAAATAATCACTGCCTCCCTTGTCGGGGTGCAGCTTAGTCATCAGTCGACGATGCGCCAACACAATTGCCTCTTCGTTTGCATCCGGCGCCAGCCCCAGTATTGCTAGCGCTTCTTCGCGAGAGGCAATGTCTCCACTTCGCCCGTTGTTCGGGGCTTGGCGCTGAGAACCGCCGCGCTCTCGTTGTAAATAAGCGTGCAACAAACGCGTACTTTCAGGGTCAGACTGACAGGCACTCCAAAGACTCTGTAACTGCTCGCCACTCAAGCTTGATAGCTTAGATCCGCGCAGCGGGCCGTCTAGAACAACACCATCCATGCGGCCAGTCTCGACATCCATTTCGAGCCGGATCCAGTCGCCACCCAGTTGTGCAGTGCCTGGACTGGCTCCGTACACTTGGCCATACAGCTTTTGGAGCATAGGGAAATAGCGGATGAGTTGTGGCAACAGCCTCGTACCAGCTGCGATACCAGCGCCTATTATTGCAAATAAACCGTGTGCACGGCCGGTGACAACCATCACCACCAGTAGAACTCCAGCGGCGATTAGGCCATATCGCCACAGGGTAGCGCGGTCTAGATCGCGCCAGTTGTTTTTAAAGCGGATGTAGAGCAGATATCCGACTAGGGCGACGGCGAGAATAAGTATCAATCGTGACATGGAAAAATGATTTTTGAAGGCAATCGATATGGTCACCGATTCCTCACCGCGCTGCAAGTTTTAAGCGAGTTGAGGGTGATAGACCCATTGACCGCGATCGCTGCTTAGTTCTATTGAGCTAAAGTCTAAAGAATGACCGCCTTCGGGCGCTTGAACACATTATATGCTTACGTTAGAGGACAAAGATGACTAAAACCACGGGCACTATCATTGCCATGGCTGCATTGCTGAGTGCTGTCAGCAACTCGGCCGTTGCGGCGACTTCGCATTTCAGTAAGGTTCCAGCGGACACACCCCTATACCTAGGCACGACGACGGAGACGGACTGGCTCTCGACGATGGGGCTTGGCGATGTAGAGTCACTGCGTGATGCGTTGGAAAAATTTGGCCACTCCGGATCTGCACAAGGTGTTGAAGACGAAGCACGTTTCTTACGTTCTTTGGCTGAAGCCATGTTGCAGGGCGGACGGGCTGGTAATGCCCTGGTTTCTCAGCCTGGCCGTGTGCAATTTTACCTGCATGGCGCAGCCCCTGTTTTGCGATTACAACTCAACAACGGCGACCAGTTTGCCCGTTATCTCAACGACCTCGCAAAAGACCCAGAGGCCGCCGTGCAGTTTACGGAGGCACAGGGCCAAGGTATGTGGACTGTGCGATCTGAAGGTGCCAACGCTGAGTTATTTGCAGCGCTTGACGGCGATGATTTAATTCTAGCGCGCTGGAGTCAACAGACCGGATATCCCGGATTTGATGAGGTTGTTGCAGGGGGACGAGGTTTTAATCCGGAGAAGTCTCTTTTACCGGCTATAGAGCGTTATCGGATGCCGGGTAAGAGTGTTGCTTGGCTGGACATTCAACAGCTGCGAGACAATATCATCGATACCGACAGCGCGTTGCATGCAGCGGTAGGAGAGTCTTGGAAAGACAAGTCACAGTGGCAGCAATTTTTAAGTGCTGAGTGCCAGCATGACGTGAGTCAGTTTATCGCCAATACACCCCACATTGTCGGCTCAGTTGAGCAAGCGGCTGTCGAACAGCATCGAGGAATAAACGCGGCGTTTGTGTGGCCAATGCAAAATGAAAAGGCGCGAGTGGCTTGGCAAGGACTTCAAGGTTTGGTGTTAGATCACGATGAACACCCAAGCCCAGCTCAGGTGGGTTTTGGCGTCAGTGGTAGCGGGATGTCAAACTTTATCCAGTACATCGCCAGCGACCTCGCCGCTTTACAGTGCCCATTGTGGCGTGACCAAGCGGCGAAAGCGGGCATGAGCATGGCGATGGCTGGATCAATGTCAGCCATGTTTGGAAGCGTCAAAGGTATCACTGGTCAGCTTTTTGATTTCACTTTGGATGGAAAAGGAAACCCCGATCCTCAAAGCATGGATGCTCAAATAAGTGTACTCACAGACAGCCCAAGCCTGTTGTTACTGATGATGCGCAGTATGTTAACTCTCCCTGCTGTCATTCCCGACGACGGTACGCCGGTGCCCTTACAGACGCCATTTGGTGTGCCGCTACAGTTGTCTGTTCTGCCTGATTCCATCAATGTCTTTAAAGGCGATCAAGCCGAACAATCCGTGGGATCTTTAAAGCAGTCTATAACGACTGAATCCGCCATATTCAATTACGCGGTAGACGTGTTCTGGGGGCTCAGTAAGGGTGCCAAACAATGGGGTAAATCACCCGAAGAGCTGCTCAATGAACAGAGCGTCAATGCTCTTTTACCTCTAGCTGTCAGCGGTGGGATCCGGCACTTGCCTTACGGGTTACGGATGGAGTCCAACGCGCTTTATGCTGAGCCCGTTGCAGATGAGCAGCAAGCACCTTCGGTGGTTAAAACGAACAATTAGCGGTTGAAATATTTTGCGCCGAGCACTGCTCGGCGCAAAGTTGCAGCTTTAGTGCAGGGTGTTTTCTTAGCCCAATAAGGCATAACAGAGCTGGGCACTGGCAACTGGCTTACCAGAACTGGCTGCTCTTATATCAACACGGATAAAAGCCATGCTTTTGCCCAGTCGAGTGACGCTTGCCCGCGCTATTGCGTCGTCGTTCGATAACGGCCTGAGTAAATCGATACTTTGGCTGACAGTCGTCATTGGGCGGTAGCTCTTGTTGGCAGCGCAAACAGCAAGCACAGTGGCGGTATCAGCGAGAGCCATCAGTGCTTGGCCACATACAGTGCCACCTTCACGACTGAGTTTCTCGTCGACAGGCATTAACACTTCTGCCCCATGTTCAAAAACAGACTCACAACGCAGGTTCAAGTCCTGTATCCATGGCGCAAACACCTCTCCTAACAGCGCTTGAGCGTGCGACTTTTCAAAACTCACGAGCTTTCAGCATCGGTGGAAGACGCATCAACAGTGTCTTCGACGGCGGGTTGTTCAAGAATTTCTGATTCATCGGGCTCGGGCTCTTCAACTGGTGTTATGTGAGCAATGATGCCAAATGCGGGGTTGTCAATGTAGTGGCTGCGTTTGCTACGCATGCGGCGATGGTTTTTTTGCAGTGTACTCTGACCTGATCGCGGGTTAGTAAAAACGAGGTCGGTGTAGAGGTGAAGATAACGACCCAGGCTAACGGTTACTGTGCCATTCACGGTTGTCGTGCGGCGTTGCGCTCCACCGTATGAACGATTTACGGAGGCTAGCGTGAAGTTTTGATAGTCGTCACCGATACCTCTCTGTGCATCAGCTCTTGGTGGCGTATTGCCTGAGTCCCATACATCTAAACTCTGACCGACGTTAAAGCGAATGGGTTGAGCATCGTCTCGGGCTAAGCCGGGTTGTTGCCAGGTGCGATAGGCAATCAGTGGATAACGTTGCGAGCGAGACAAGGTTTCGGCAATCTCCGCCAAAGCGGGGCCTGTTTCCATTGCTACAAAACCGCGGTCGGTCCCCACATTGGCAGCAGAGCCAAAGACGGATAGTCCGTTATTTTGTATGGGTAGCAAGACACCGGGTTGCCAGCTGATACCAGCAGAGCGGCTGGTCTGCTGAAAAATTATCAACTCGATAATATAATCTTTGGCCATCGCGGTCTGCGTTATCAGCAACGCAAACCCAGCTAGCAGTGATTTTTTGAACATAATCTTCAAGCTTCCAAATGTTTTAACAGAGTTTCAGCCGCGTCGAGACGCACCTGCCGATCTCGTAAATCAGCACTTATACGCAACGCGCTCTGACCTTCAAATTTATAGGTGCTCGATTGCTTTTGTACCAGATCAATGAGGATCATCAAATCGACTTTGGGCTTGTCGATGAATTGAACACGACCACCCGCAGCATTGAAGTCTAGCTTTTTAACACCTAATGGTTCGCACCTTAATTTCAATTCGGTCACAGCGATCAAATTTTTGCCTTGATCGGGCAGTAGTCCAAAGCGATTGATCAGTTCAATTTGGATGTCGTGCAGCGCATCAAGATCCACCGCACTGGCGATACGTTTATATATAACCAGTCGCATGTGCACATCAGGTACATAGTCCTCTGGCAATAGCGCAGGCATGTGCAGATCAACTTCTGTGTTGTCCATCAGTGGAGCATCTACCTCCGGTATTTGCCCCGATTTTAATGCTTTGACAGCGCGTTCTAGCAACTCGGTGTAAAGACTAAAACCGATCGCCTGGATCTGCCCACTCTGGCCTTCGCCTAAAAGCTCGCCGGCTCCACGTATCTCTAAATCGTGCGTAGCGAGGGTGAAACCCACACCCAGTTCTTCCAATGACTCAATGGCCGACAACCGTTTTTCTGCGTCGGCGGTGAGGTTAGCTTTGGGTGGAGCAATTAGGTAAGCGTAGGCGCGGTGATGCGATCGACCGACACGGCCGCGCAATTGATGAAGCTGCGCGAGTCCAAGTTTATCAGCGCGGTCGATGATAATCGTGTTTGCTGTGGAAACATCAATGCCACTTTCCACAATAGTCGTGCACACCAGAACGTTGAATCGTTGGTGGTAGAAGTCGAGCATGACGCTTTCTAACTCCGATTCTGCCATCTGGCCGTGAGCGAACTGCACGGTCGCCTCTGGCAGCAGTTCTTCGAGGTCTCGCGTGACTTTGGCGATGGTCTCTACGCGATTGTGTAACACATACACTTGTCCACCGCGGGCCAACTCACGCTGTACCGCTTCGCGGATGACTTGGTCATTCCATTCGCAGACAAATGTTTTGATGGCATGTCGATGCGCTGGAGCCGTGGCGATAATGGACATATCTCGCATGCCCGCCAGACTCATGTTGAGCGTTCGAGGTATGGGGGTGGCAGTCAAGGTCAAAAGATCGACTTCCGCCCGCAGCGATTTCAGGGCTTCTTTGTGACGCACACCAAACCGGTGCTCTTCGTCAATGATGACCAAACCGAGGTTCTTGAACTTCACATCTTTGCTGAGGATCTTGTGCGTGCCGATGACAATATCTACCGAACCGTCAGCGAGGCCTTTCAGCGTTTCGTTCTGATTGGTTTTGCCACCAAATCGTGACAGGCCTGCAATTTTAAACGGCCAGTCGGCAAAGCGATCTTGGAAGTTCTTTAAATGTTGCTGTGCGAGCAACGTCGTCGGAACAAGCACAGCTACTTGCGCACCACCATCTGCTGCGACAAAAGCGGCACGCATTGCAACTTCGGTTTTGCCAAAACCCACGTCACCGCAGACGACACGGTCCGTTGGTTGTTCCGAGCGCAAGTCCGCCACCACCTCTTCGATTGCGCGAGCTTGGTCTTCGGTCTCCTCAAAAGGGAAGGCTGCAGCAAAAGTTTCGTAGTTGCTGACGTCTAGCGCAAAGGAGCGGCCTTTACGGGCTGCCCGGCGAGCGTGAATGTCCAGCAGTTCGGCCGCCACATCGCGTGCTTTTTCAGCCGCTTTGCGTTTGACCTTGGCCCATTGTTCCGATCCTAGCTTATGCAGTGGAGCCGTATCTTCGTCAGCTCCACTGTAACGACTGATCAAGTGCAGACTGGCCACTGGCACGTAGAGTTTGGCTTCATTCGCGTAGAGCAGCGTCAGAAATTCAGTACTAGTACCACCTACATCAAGTGTCGTCAGGCCTTGGTAGCGGCCCACACCGTTGTCGATGTGCACCACAGGTGCTCCAACCTGTAAGTCGGCTAAATTGCTGATCAGCGCTTCTGCTTTTCGGGCATCGCGGCGTTTTCGGTTGCTCTGCCGGACACGCTGACCGAGCATTTGCGTTTCGTCGACAATTGCAACTGGAGCTACTGGGCACTGTAAGCCGCTAGCGACTGGCGCCACGGTAATCGCTAAGGGGTGCTTGCTGTCGATAAATTCTTGCCAGTCTTCCACCGGCTGGACGGTATGGCGGTTATCGCGCAATAAACCTAATAGCGATTCTCGACGCCCGGGGGATTCGGCCGTGAATAGCACGCGGCCGTCATAGCTCTGCAAGTATTGCTCTAGCAACATCAGGGGGCGTTCATTGCGCGCATTAATGCCGTAACTGCCCGGCAGTTGGCTGCCAAAGTTGTAGGCTTTTTCTTCCGTTGATTCAAAACTGTGAAGCTGAATCGGCGTCATATCGGTGAGTGTTTGTAGCGCTTGTTCAGCGCTGAGAAATACTTCCTCAGGCGGTAGCAACGGGCGTTCAACATCGTGGCGCATTTGTTCGTAGCGTGAGCCGATATTTTCCCAGTGCGCGGTTATGGCATTCACGCACCCATCGAGCGCCAGCACAGAAGTCTTGGCCGGCAAATAGTCGTTCAACGGAACCAAAGGTTGGTCAAAAAACAAGGGCTGGTAGTATTCTATGCCCGAACTCAGCAAGCCATTGCTCACGTCGCGGTACATGGGGCAATTGCTGTAGTTTTCAAAACGGTCGCGAAAATTCTGGCGAAAAGTAGTGATTCCGCCTTCATTGAATGGAAACTCCTGCGCGGGCAAGAGATGAACCGTCTCGACTTTGTCTTTGGCAATTTGCGTTTCCACTTCGAAGCTGCGGATGCTGTCTAACTCATCATCGAAAAAATCCAAGCGGTAAGGCATCTTGCTGCCCATCGGGTAAATATCGAGGATAGATCCACGGCGCGCGTACTCACCGGGCTCTAACACTTGGTCCACCGATCGATAGCCCGCTTTGCTTAGGTCTTCTCTTAGCTTGTCCGGGTCTAGTGTTTGTCCCGTCTCTGCCACCAGCGAAAACTGACTCATGTGGGTTGGTGGGGCGAGTCGCTGCATTAACGTGGACACGGGCAGCAACAAGACACCGCGCTTTGTATTGGGTAGATGGTATAGCGCTTCTATGCGCTGAGAAACGATATCCGAATGCGGTGAAAAAGGGTCGTAGGGTAGAGTTTCCCAATCGGGTACGACAAGCAACGATCGGTTCTTGGGCAAAAAGAACTGCAAACCAGCTTCTAGCTGCGTCAATTCTGTCATTCCGGGCACTAAAACGACGCAAAGTTGTTTGATGCGTGAGGCATGCTCCGCGATAGCTAAGGCAGTGGCAGCGCCGTGCAACTGGCCCCAATGGCGGCTTGATTCAGGCGGTTTGTTGAGGATTTGGGTCACAGGCAGTTATTTGGCTGGCAAAAAGAGGAGTTTACCAAAGCTAGGCCTTGTGGTGCTCGATTGTTCGGTGATGAACGGTTTAGCAGTGGGATGTATGGCTAATCGCTTTTGCTGCTCCGATATTTGTTCTAAAGTCGAAGGCCCGACACCAAGCACCAAACGGAAACAGTTTGCTGTCAAGTAGGTCTGTTCGGTCGCGAGGGTACCTTGTCGATGGCATTCGCTTGGAGGTTATCAACACTGCAATGCGCAGTACTTTCTGTTCAAAACAGCGTCTACTTTCGATCTGACT
>CALCKW010000042.1 GCA_937965695.1 uncultured Granulosicoccaceae bacterium | reverse complement strand
ACATCGTTAACCAGCGACGAGATGAGTTTGCCAGAAGCAACACCGATAATAATACCGGTAGCCATATCTATTAAATTTCCACCCAGTGCAAATTCTTTAAAATCCGAGATCATTCCCATATCAGTCTTCCTGCGTATTGATATTGTATTAAAAAAGTATTGTACGATAAAACAGCCAATTTTAGGCATGTAATTGCATAGTTTGTCAAATTTGAATAACAATTCAGTAATCTGGTGTCGTTTTCTGAGCTTTGTTACTTAATAAAGCGCTTTATTAACAAAGTTGAGTCAGTAATTTGGCGCATTGGAATGAAACTACAGGCCGTAGTTTGTCGTTTTCGACTCTCGGCTCTTGGCTCTTCGGGGTCTAGAGGCTAGCCGAGAGCGGATTGCAAAAAATGGCGCTGCGGCCCACACTCTATAGCCATACAAATGCAGATGGAACAGAATAACTAATGCAATCTGAAGTACTCAATGCAGAAGGCTTAGCTATCGCCAATGCCGACAGAGAAGCGACCACACACATGATCTTCGAAGGGGCCAAGCGAGAGCTGAAATTCCGTCAAGCTGCCATGATTAATCATCAATTGACGATAAAAAATAATAAATATTATCTTGAATCCAAAGTAGATTTTTTTGCGAGAGGACGAGCTTTCGTTTTAATAGCTTTTTCGCTGTTTCTACTTGTCGTGTTTGCTGCGATTTATCAAACAACTGATCAATGGGATGAACGCTTCGAGCAGTTTTATCCTATTTTGGTTGTGATGGTAATCGCTATTCCACTGGCATTTATTTACCTGAATATCGAAAAGAATATAAGGCACCGTCGCTTGCATAAAAAAATGGAGACAAAGCTCAAAGAACTCGCTTTTATCAAGCCAGACGGTTCATAGACGCCCTTAAGTCTAAAGGGGTTCTAACGCTCCCCTCTCGATACTTCATCAATGACGAACATACTCGTCGTCGCCTTTGTAGCAGGTGTGGGACTTTAGCCACGTGTATCATACATGCATCGCTTTTTAAGATAGCCGCCTAAGTGTGTCTGCTCAGAATAGCGATTGGTATATATTATCGACGTCTAATTGAAAAATAAACTGTCACTAAATCTAGCTTAGTCTCAATGTATACTACGGACGAATCTGCCTCGAACAGCGGACAATTTACCTCCATAACGGCAAAGGAACTGTACATGGTTTATTCATTGAATCGCTCACTCTCACGATTAAATAATGCTCGCCTATCTCTTATACTATTTCCTTTTTTTCTGCTGGCAAGCTGCGGCGGTGGCGGCGGAGATGGTTCGGGCGTTAATCCTGCAGGCGATTCGTCTAGTTATTCATCCCCGTACCCTCGTACCGAAGTTAATGGCAACATTACAGGGACACTTTGGATCTCCGGAGATGGGGCGACATTTAATTTGTCGACAGGAGAATACAAAACAATCAGTCAAGGAAATATTTATCCTAGTCGTGACGGTACAGAGTACATTGAAACGGCCAGTGAGTATCGTACACACCCGAGCACCGGTTGCAGGTCAAATTATGAGGCTTCAGATTCTTTGCTGATAAGAGACACAGCAACAGGTCTTTTAAAAAGTGAGATCAATGCAAAAGACTCAGGGTTGTTGTTTATAACTCCCGCTCAGCTTTCTCCTGATGGCCAGAGCATTGCAGTTCTAACACGAGGAGACGATTGGTGTAATACAGATACTGACTATCGGTTAATCGTATTTGATCGTGAGGGTAACGAACAGATTAGAGCAAAAACACTGGTAAAAAGTTTTGATTGGTTACCTGATAATCGATTAGCTCTCGCCATTGAGTACGACGATGGACGTACAGCAATTGGCATTGAGGCAGAACGCAATACCTTGTCCAGTGAAACAATTGCAGACCTTAGCACTATCGAAGGTGTCCCACGCAATTTGCGAGTCAGTAACGATGGCTCAAAAATAGTGTTTGAAATGGTTACTGGGGCGTCATTGTTTTTATCAACTGTCTCATACCGTGATGCGACCGTTTGGCAAGTTAATATTGACGGAAGCAATCTTAGGAAAGTTCTCGATACAAGTCGAACCAATGGTCAGCAGTTCGAAGAAGCGCGAGTTAACTCGCCGATCTTCTCTCCCGATGGTCAATGGCTGCTTGCGACTGAAAACTACATCAGCGGTTCCAGCATCATATTCTATGGCACTGAAACGGATAACGGGACTTATATCGAATCGGTCGAGGCATTTCCCGTTTCTAATGAGAATCTCACTTACATTATGCCTGCAGATGCTGGGTTTCAACGCTTGCCCCCTGCATCATTTGACGTTGATCTCGTTCGGCCGCTTCTCGGCTCCAGCGAAGAAGGCCTTATATCAGCGCGCGGGATTAGACCGCTTTCGCGCATAGCTTGGACGCCAAGCATAGACAACTCGAAAGAATACAGCGGTGGTTTGGCCTTAGCCGATGGCAGAGCTAATAGGGGAATATCTGGTGTGCTCCACTATCTCAGTGAAGATCTTACTGGCGCCAATAGGGACAAGCCAAAACTCAGTCGATATGACATTCAAGCAGGCAAATTAGAATCCATCTTTTTTGATACATCACCTATTGAAGGTGATACTAATTTTCATTCACTGACTATAAGCGATGATGGTGGCATGCTTGCCCTGTTTGATACCGACAGTTTTGACGAGAATTATCTACGTTTTTATACCCCTAATGGGGATCTAATTGACACCATCGATACATCAAACTTCACGTCTAGCTCTTACCCAAAATCGTTAAAGTTTTCTCCCGCAGATTCAAATCTTATCGCGTGGAAGTATCGTATTCTCGGTGACAACACGATCGTTGCCATTGTAGATATTGAGAAAAGACTGATCACTCGAATAAGGCTGGATACTGAGGCAGGAATTTTTGCTTGGATGCCAAGCGGTGATTTGATTGTCGCCGACAACGACGAACTCTATCTCTACAAAAGAACCACTACTAGTTTTTCGGATGCTGTGCTCCTGTTGAAACTACCAGAAGTTCCCGATCGAATTGATTTTAGAAAAAGCGATAACCGCGTTGTCTACAGCGCATTGGGGCGAATCTACACTATCAACAGTGATGGCTCTAGCCTTGTTAAAGTAGCAGATTCGAATGAAGAAATTTTGAGTAACCCGTCTTGGTCTGCAGATGGCAAACACATACTGGTTGAATCTTGGCCAGACATTGGTAGCAGCAAGTCATTGCTTGTTTTGTCTGCAGATGCAAATAACGTCAAGGTCTATGATGGCATCATCAACAGGCCAGGTTATATTTTACTAGGCGAAGAGAATGCTTCATCGACCAGATACAACAGAGCAGATAGCTTCGCGCTGTGGTTCTAAACAACAGGCCCAGAAATGGTTCTGCGCCGTATGTGACTATCATTGTCAAAAAGTGTTCATGTTATTGAGGATTTATTGGCGGTGAACGCCACCGATGGCTTTGTGACATTTGGCGGCGGATGGCTTGCTCACGGCATCTTCCCTACACATCGCGCTAGCTTTCCGATGCGCTACATCTAGCGCAAGATTCAATGCTAAGTTTCCCTATTGCGGGTAGGTAAAGAACACGGAAGCTCTGATCGTGCTGGCTTGTCCGCTCAAGTACATTAGTATTGTGACTGACTTAGTCTCGCCTGACGCTATGGTAAATGCTTCGATCGTGTTATCAAGTCCGGCTGCACTATACATGATGGGCTGCCCTTTCTCATCAAGAGCAAAGACATTAGGTGGTGCTATTCTAACGGTTTTGGCTAGATTGTTTTGAACAGACACAGCTAAAGTAATTAAACCATCTCGAGCCGTTTCAATAACATCGTAGGACACCGGCAACACTGTCCCCGGTAATTCATTCACACCGCTAGAAATATTAAAATTACTGCCGAGCGAAAATCTTACTTTTGCAACCTTGTCATAAAGGCCCTGCCCTGAGCCTGCGATGACATGATATCCAGTACCCCCAGCAGGTAAGCAATTCTGGACAGTGCGATTGTCATTCTCGCTATTGTTGTTCACACTCCCCGATGAAAAAAAGTGATTAACAACTTGAAACGCTTCTCCATCTTCATGCACTACCTCTATGTCATCAAACAATATCCCACAGCGAACTGAATCGGAGTTGTTGCGAATATAGGCGACAACAAAAGGCAACGAGGTATCACCCTCCTCTCTCACGATGACAACACGCTCCGCGACAATGTCTGATAGACCGCCTACAAGCTCAAACGGCACACCTTTTCTTAATTCAACATTTGCGCTTTTGTTGCTACCAAAAGTTGGACCAGACAACAGAGCTGAGTTATTTGCAAAAGCGAATGACTGATTGCTGGCAATGTCACCAAAACCCAAATTATCCACGGTATCCGATGTAGGATTGTCTGTACCAGAACCACCCGATCCTGAGTCACACGAATATGAAAGAGCACAGAATGCACAAATCAGTAACAAGCGATTAAACGTTTTCATAGATAACCTTGTACAAAAGTAATTTGGGTTGCTATGCCTTCAAAGTACCATAAGCAGTGGACCCGACATAGAACTTGTCTTGACTGTTATAAAAACAGTACAAATGAAAAAGCTGCCTTTGAAAAAAGTCACCGTTATAGAATGCAACAGTGAGACTACTTGCGTGATATTCGAATTAAATCGTATAATTATCAAAGACATATGCATAAAAAAGCACCTTAAGCGTAACAGTCACTAAACTGTAGGCAAACATGTCGCGGGTTGAGCCATAGGGTATATCCTTATGCTGCAGCCACGCCTGCCGGATAGCGCTATCTATAATTGTGTTATTGGCATGATTTTGCAAAGCAAACTAGCTGAATCTTTGGAGTACCTGCATGGCAGCACCATTACTTGCACCTCTAGCATCGCTTTTGCCTGTGATAAAAATATTGGCTTTAGGGAGCCTAAAATTTGTAGGCGTGGGTATTGGCGCAGCAGTAGCTCCAGTTAAAACAGCAAACTTTCTTGTAGGCATGTCGGCCGGAACGCCGCTTAAGTATGCGCAGTTTCGTCAGCAGAATGGTTATTTTAGTGTGGCTGATCTAGAGCTCATTGAACGAGCAAACTCACTGATTGCTGGCAGCATTAAAAACACCGATGAGCACATGAGCCGTGAAGACGCACGTGCCTTTCTAAAAAACGTCTTGATTTCAACTTTTGTGGGAATGAAAGAAAGTGTGATGTCTATTCCCTCCAGGATAGTGCGAATGACTCGGCTTGGCATTGATTGGTGCAAAAATACCTTTTCGTCCCGTGGAAAATAAATCAATGCACTGTGCTCTGAGAGGAATCAATGTCAGATATTGACGACTCGCGTGAATCGAGTAGTTCTCCCTACGGGCGGCTTGAATCTGCCGTGTTGGAAAAGCTTCCTACGTTCATTACGTCGCTGCGTCTTAGAATTTTAGTCGGTTACTTGCTCGTTTTACTGTTGACGATTTACGGATGGGAGCAACTAGCAGCCGCTTGGCGATATTTGCTGACCCTATTAGCGCCCGCTGCGGCCTTACTCGGCGCGCTCATGGCCCTTAAGCTAAGTGTCGTCTTTGTTTCTCTTTTTTCCTTATTAGTGGCGCTGCTGAAATTCTTTTTTGGTTTTCTAGTGATTGTTTTAAAACCAGGTATCCTAAAAGCGATTCTCATTCCACAGCTAATATCACTGGCCAGTTGGGCTCACCAAAAGAGCGAGCGACTACAGGGATTTTTCAAGAAACTCTATAACTTCTTCAAATCTCTTGCCACTCGTTTAATGGACTGGTGGAAAGCGCAACATTTTGTGGATAAGTTACTGCTTTCAGGGTTTCTGATTCCTCTGCTTACCGTACTTTTACTTGTTTTTATTATTGAAAAAGCAGTCACTATTTTTGCGGTCAAAAAATTCTCAGAGCAAGTTGTACAGAGAACAACAAAGCTGGTGATCAAGCATTTTCACAAATTGCCTATTGTCGGAAGTATTCCGACTAAAGTTGCGACGGCGACACGCAAACTGACAGCAAAAAAAGATCGTGAAGACATAGCGAATGATTTGAAAGATCTGGGTCACGAGATATACGAGGCTGAGGACTCCAACTCTCGGGTGAGTGATTGAGTAAAGATCCTTTCCGGATCAGCCTCTGTTGTCCTCGTTGACTGACCTTTCGACGGCCGTCTTTAATTCAGTGTTGAACAGTTGATACATGGGTAAAAGCTGGGTCACAAAATTTGCTGCATAAGGGTTGTTGACTATCTCGTCGGATTGTACAAACAAGGTCTTTTCCCCACAGGGCTGAACACGATAAATATGGTTGTCGTTACCACCACCGATGTCGGCCGGGAACGGATCAGACCATCCAATTATTTCACCCTCTGCATAGATCAGCGTGTGTGGGATTTTATTTTCGATAGGTTCGCCTTTTTCGTCTTTGCCAAAGCGGAAGGTAATCACGACTTGTCCACCGTTCTCAATATCACCCACCATGCCTTGTAGGGTGCCAGTGCTCCAATTCGGCATAGCCTCAAAATTGGTTAATACGCTCCACACATCAGCAGCTGTGGCGTCGATCAATATGGAGCTGTGGACGGTCGCGTGAGTGGCACTAAGCTGCCTAGTGCTGGCACTCACCATTGTGGCGTCACAGGCAACACTCGAATCTGCTTGAGCTGTCTCCGCTAATATCGGCATGCTAAAGGTTAGCGTAACCAGAAATGCAACAACATGGTTAAGGTTAATGAGGTTTACTTTTTTCATGTTAACTCCAGTGGAATTTAGTAAATGAACGAATTACAGTGAACTTTTGCATTCAGCGCTAATTTTAAATTGCAGTGGTTAATGGAGGGCTGTTTTGGGTTTGAACTATTGTTTCTAGTCAGCTCAACGATTAGGATTCTGGTGAAAGCACGCTCTAGTTATTCAAGCTTTAGCACGAAGTCTGTTCACCAGTAGATCGTCGCGTAGAATGTCTGTCTGTAGAGCAGTGAGCTCGTGGACATCCCAGTTGGCACTCAGAAACCGACCCTTGGCCCAGTCTACTTTTCCGGAACTAACCCAGACGGCGAAACACGCTGCTAAGTCTGGATCGTCGACAAGATACTCATGCATGTGCGCAGGCATGTTATGACCAATTTCAGTCGCAACACCGCCAGGATGGATCGCAAAACATTTGATTCCATCATCAGAATGGTCACTTTGAACGAACTCGCAAAGACGGTTAATGGCGTGTTTGGATGTTTGATAGTCCGATGCTCCAGGCATCACGAACTGCGCACCGATTGAGGAAATGAGAATGAGGTGGCCACCACTTTTACCCTCTGAAGCGCGAGTTTTTGCACTCTCGATGAGATACGGCAGCGTATAGCGGATGACGTGATAGCTGCCTTGTATATTCACTTCCCAATTGCGCCACCAACTACCCGGGTCACTTTCACCTATTTTAACCCATGGACCGAGGTACCCTGCATTGGCGTCAGCTACGTCAATACCACCGAATTTTTCAGCGCAATCTGCGGCGGCAGCTTCCACTTGTTTAGCATTGATGACGTCGCAAACCGAGTAAGCACACTTCGTGTTTGGATTGGTTTTTTGGACTAGTTCTTGTGTCTCTTTTAGAGCCTCCTCTGAACGCGCTGTAAGATAGACGGCCTTTGCACCCGCCTCCGCAAAAGCCTTGGCAGTGGCTTGACCGATACCCCGTGACGCGCCTGTAATAAAAACGACTTTTCCTGCTGCACTGTCTTTAAGCGCAGAAAGCGGATTGATCGCGTCATATCGGTCGTGATGCGCAGTGAGATCGAGGAATTGAGATGGAATGGACGACATGGACGAGCTCCTAATTTGTAAACACTGAATATATTCGCCATCGCGTTGTCTTGCCTGCCATTTCCTCCTAATGATCTGCCCATTCCTCCAGACGGAACACTGGGTTGCTGCATCTTTTGAGGAGTTTTGTTAAGATTTCGACCAAGGAGCCACCAATGGACATGACCCAACTCATCACCCTCGCGACTCGCTATGACGTTGATAATAAAAGCGATTCTCGAGCATTGCCCTGCCTTTCTATCTATTGTCGAGATGATATCAGCGAGATCGAGGCTGTGATATACGAGCCTGTCGTTTGCCTGATCCTGCAAGGACGCAAAGTAACATCCATCGGTGATCAACGAGTGGACTTGCGTCCGGGAGATGCGCTTCTTGTCAGTCACGACCTACCCGTTGTATCTAGAATCACCCAAGCCAGCAAACAAAAGCCGTATATTGCGGTTATCTTGTCTCTCGATCTGGGATTGGTTCGCAGCCTTTATGATCAGGTTGCGGGTGCCAATTTGCCAGATGCTAAAGCGCGCTCTCTGTCGGCGTGGCAAGCCGATCCGGCTTGGCTAGTGCCGTTGATCAGATATTTCGAACTTAGCGACAATCCTATGGATGCACAGGTTCTCGGGTCTTCACACCTGCGCGAGATTTATTATCGCGTCTTGCTATCGCCAATCGGCGGAATGCTGCGCCGCCTTTTGATAGCCGATAGCCATGCTAGCCGCATAGCCAAGGCAATCCAGGTATTACGCAGCGAGTTCCGTTCGACACTCAGCGTGCCAGACCTTGCAAATCGAGCTGGAATGAGTTCCTCGTCTTTTCACGAACACTTCAAATCGATAACGGGCACAACACCACTACGATATCAAAAAGATCTCCGCCTTATAGAGGCACGGGCAATGCTGATTGAGAAGGGATTGTCTGTCTCTGAAACCGCATACGCAGTGGGTTACGAAAGCCCAACGCATTTCAGCCGCGACTACAGCAAGAAATTTGGTATGCCGCCCAGCCGAGATGGGAACCGTGCGAACACGCCGTCTTAAAACGCATTGCTTTGAGTGTGGCTAAAAACATTAGGCCTGCCCAATAACTTTTGCGCTTGAGATGAAGTGCAAATCAACTAATCTTCTTTTTAAATGTTTCAAAAGCTCGTTTACAGCCTTAACATGTGCCTCATAGCGATAGGCCCGAGTTTTTCAAACATGACAGCGACACTATAGTGGTCTGAGAACGTTAGTCTCGAATGTTTTGGCGGGGGGCTATAATTGTGCGTGTCAGTGATGTTTCCAAAATCGACAGTTGCAGTTCAACCAGCGATCACAGGACAAGTAATTGGATCCGCTGTCCGAATAACGCCACCCTCAATAATCTCCACGTAGATGCCCATATCCGAGTGGCCATAGGCTTCCTTCAAGTGGCGTGGGATTGGCATATCGCGCACTGCTGTCTCTGGATTAACTTCGGTTGCTGCACAGCGCCGAGTTCGTAACGTGACTTTAGCGCGGACCGTACCGATGGTGATTTCACGCCCCACTAAATCCAGTTCGGCGAAAGGGGGCCATCCGTCGAAATAAATATTTGCGCGAAACCGCGCTGGGTTAATGGCTTTTCCAATGCAGCGACCCAGTTCCGCAACGCTGGATAAGTTGATCAATGACACAGCATTCATCAACTCAGTAGACACAACCGATACATCTGTAAACCGGTGCGGATCAGCGTGCACAAATGTGGGTATTTGATGAGCGGGTAACGCCAACAGCGACGCAAAATATGCCTCTGCTTCGCGCCGACCATCCGGCTCAGACATAGCCACGTCTAGAACAACGTTACCTTTATGTTTGACTGTCATGGCCCATGTTTCGGGGTCAAAATGGGTATAGAGTTCTGCCAACCGTTCATCACGCATTAGCATAAAAAAATTATTCTTAGCCAAAGGCTTGGGCGATGCGGGATCAAATCCACTGTCAAAGCGCGCAAATCCACACATCCGATCGGTGGGAAATCCGTTTCCGGGTGAAAGTGACACAGTGTCTAGCTGCTGTCGGTCTAACCCCTTTACTGGGTAGTGAAAGAATTCACTAACAACGCCTTGGTACATAGATAACTCCTTTAAATGCGGATCACGAAAAAAGCGATAGCCCATCAGGGTAGTTTACGTATCGCTATCCTGAAATTTGCTTGTTCTTTCTATTCAGTTTGATGTGCTTTCGCTTCTAGTGCATCGCGTTTTATATCAAGGCGTGTCTATGAATATAGTGATTGGTTTTCGTTGAACTAAACGAGTAAATCATTTAGCTCTGACGCTGCATATGAGCTAAATCGGTTACTGCTAATACCGAACCACTGTCCCAGCACCTGCTCGTAGACGGCCCTATAATCCATCGTGTGTGTAGGGTCTCCTTCAACCAAAGCACCTAGGTCTGGAGCTGTACCGTAAAGCCCACCGCGCACGGCTCCGCCAGTCATTAAATGTGGCGCTGCTGTCCCATGATCGGTTCCACCGGTATTGTTTTCTGCCGCTCTTCGACCAAATTCCGAATAAGTCATCACTAATGTGTTATCCCATTCGCCATCTTTTTCCAATGCTTTTCGCAGACCGTAAATGGATCGAGCAAGCTGGCTGAGCAAACGAGTGTGCTGACCTAGCTGATTATCGTGCGTATCGAAGCCGCCAAGTTGCACGCGGTAAATCGGTGTATCGACACCCGAACGAATCAATCGAACCACTTGCGACAGTTGATCGCCAAGCACACCACCTTGTATGGGTTTTACACTCGGTGTTTGTTGCAGTTTTTTGGACAAACTGTCCATCGTATGATTTAGCTCGCGCATCTTTGCGGCGACAAGATCAAGTGTTGTATTGTACTGTGCGCCAGATTCGGGCAATGGCACGCTTGTGGACTCAATTTGACTGGCGGATGTTAAAGACATCCATCGACCTCCACCGCTGTTAAACAGATTAAGATCGCCTTTAAGACTAATGCCGTGCGCATCACTGACACGACGTCCGAGTTGATGCTCTATGTCGTGTGTCATCCATCCTGACCTGCCATCCGCCCGTCCGTCACCGCCCGATTCCCACAGCGATATGGATTTAAAATGGGAGCGATTAGGTTGCGGGTATCCGAGGCCTTGAATCCAAGCTAATTCCCCTCGTTCCCACAAATTCATTAATGGTTTCAAGCTTTGATGAAACGCGAAGTCATCGGATATTGAGATGACTTGCGGCTTCCTTAATGCAATGACTGGCCTTAAACGGTGATAGTGATCATTGCTTATTGGCACCAGCGTATTAAGCCCATCATTAGCACCACTGAGTTCAATTAGCACCAATCGACGACCTCGCCCAGTCGCATCTGCGGCCATCGCGGCTTGTAGCGGAGTCAACCCTAATGGCAATGCAAGGCTGGCTAACAATGATTTTAGGTGTGTTCGTCTGTTCATAAGTCGCTCGAGTCGCAAGTTGTCTAGTAAACCTGATACACAGGATGCGAGAGTATATTTTGTAACTTTTGCTCAATCGACGCCGTGCCTTTAGCGCTGAGTTCTGGAATTGACGCTACATCCACACCGCCAATGAGCAGATCAGCCAGTGAAAGCCCACGGCTGTTCAACTGTTGTCCCAGAACAGTGAGACTGTTGATGTTGATGCTCGGTTCAGCCAAAGGTCGTTGTACAGGAACAGGGGTATCATAATCTGCGTTGACGGCAATCACCTGCCCAGACCGCGCAAACTCACTTGTAGTGATCTTTTGTTCCAGTAGCTGTACACGTTCAGCCCATAGTTTTAAATTATCTATATGCCTTTCTCTGGTTTCGGTCTGCAAAACATGACTTATAAGTTTTGGCACGCTTTTCCAAATAGTGTTGACCAGTTGCCGCTGAGACGGGCTGAGGCTTTCGTAGTGGCAATCGATATTGGCATCTTCGCTAGGTGACAGCGGAAATACTAGCGATTTTTCATTTGAAATATCTTCACGCCATGCACATTCGGGCCAGATCTCGATACAGTCTGGCCAACAGCCAAAAGAATCCAGTCGGAGCTGCATTGATTGTTCATCCACACTGTGCAAATGAAAACTCACCGTGTGGAAAAAATCATCGGGGGTCTGAATATTTCCGAGTGCAATAATTGCATCCAATTTGCGATTGTTACCGCTGGTTACGTCATTGTTTTTTGCGGATTTACTCTCACCCGATTTGCGTCGACCTTTATTTTTTCTGGTTCTTTTCTGAGCTGATTGGTTTGTCCAAATAATGCGTGCATCAGTCGCAGTAAAATCGCTCTCTCGTTCCAACCTAGCTGGTAGGTTATTAGTCAAGGCAATAGAAACCGTTCCTGCACAGTAGAGAGAGCCGGCCTCTCGCCTGCTGTTTGGTACGCAATGGCTTGTCTGTTTAGCGCCCACCGCGCTATAAGACTGCGAATTCACCACAACCGAGTCGACAAACAAATTTCGGTCACCTGTTTTACCCGCGGCATCGTTTAAAAACTCAATTTCTACATGCGTCGCCTCCACCAATAAGTGGGCAGCCGGCGAATAATTTTCTGATAACCACGGCAACATACTTCGCTGTTGCATGGGGCCAAATAGTTCTGTGTCATAACCAATTCGAAGTTCGCGTTCTTCGCTTGCCCACAGCTTAGTTTGGTGTTCGTTGGTTCTCTTATACAGCGCCAAATTAAATTTCGGCGCGCCTTTATAAAAATGACCGGCTAATCGCACTTGAACAGGTGCTGAAGTCTGCATCGTATTCGGCGAGTTGCCCATCATCGATTCTGCTGATGCCATCAAGCCGGACATCGCGTTATTTTGCATGGCGTTTGATTCGGCCATCATCGATTTCCCCGATATCATTGAAGCAGACGCTGTTGGCGGTTCCGAGTCGGACGCGCTGAGGATGGTTTGCAGGGCTAACTGACGATTGAGTAATCGACCAGGAGCAACAAAAGCCGCACCCTCTTTCCAGCCTGAGACGTTGGGCGGTGCAAATAACTCCATGCCAAGCAATGTATGCAAAGGTGCCAACTGCGACCAGGCACGTTTGGGATAATCAAGAGATCGCGCGGTGCCAATTAACAAGGTAGCCGGTGATTTGATTAAGGAGAGTCGGTTCGTTTCGTCCCAGAATTGTCTACTTTGCAATACCGATTGATAGAGCAACAACAGATTGTAATCAGACTGCCTAAATGACTCCGCTTGCGTTTCTACAAAAACTGCATCCGGTTCATGGTCAGACACAAATGCTGCCCAGAATTTTTTGGCCAAGTGAGTAGCTGCAGCAGGTTGCTCAAGAATAATGTCGATCAAAGAATCGCCATTGTGCTTATCAGTGACACCAAATAACGTTTTATCCTTTCTGTCGTGTTTGTAGGCATGTAGTCGAAAGGTATGATTACGCGTCTCACTGATGCCATAACCCGTCAATGCACGCGCGGCTTCCTTGACAGTTACTTCGTCGAAATTCCCTTCGCCCAGTGTGAACAACTCCAGTAGCTCACGCGCCAGGTTTTCATTGGGTTTGCCTTTGCGACTGTTTTGGTTGTCGAGATAAATTAACAGAGCTGGGTCGCGAATCATCGCTTTTAAGAAGGCCCGATACGAACCAGTTCCCATCTCTCGAAAAAGTCGGTTCTGCCGCGCGATGCTGATGCTGCGTCGATTAACGCCTTCGTAGCTAGTCGCAAAATGGTCGTGCCAAAACAACACCAAGCGCTCCGTTTGCGGAGAGTCGCTTTGCACCATGTTATTCACCCACCACTGGCGCAATTCTGCGACTTCGTCGTCTCGCTCTCGATTAAAGCGTTGCCGTTGCATTTCGGTCAATGAGCCGCGTTTCCAAAATCGAGGGGCGGGCTCATCGACCCAAACTGGCATGGGAATGTAGGGTGTCGTGGTGATCTTATCGACAATGCGTTGGACGGCCTCCTCACGGGTTAAATTGACCAGTGCATCAAGCTCCATCGCTGATGCACCAAACCCGGTTCTACCGGCTAGATGGCGAGCGTCAGCCATTGTCATCGGTGCTTGCAACCAGTCGGACTCGCTGTTGGTGCCATCGGCCGCATTAACAGCCTGTGCAACTGCGATCAGCGTCAAAAAACTTAGCACCACAGCGAGCTGCCGATAAATTGACAATCCGTGCAGTAGATTTTCAGTTGAAAGGTTCATACTTCAATCCTAAATTGTTTTTTCTGTTTTGCACATCAGACTTGCCCAAAGACGCGTAAAAAAGCGGATAACTGCGCTATCTCAGTTACTCAAAAAATGACTGTCCCGGTTCAAACGCTTGGTGTGCACAAATTGCTGGCATTCCATTTTTTTTGAATTTGTGTTTGAAATTTTTGTGCAAGAAACGACGCGTTTTTCAGTAGGTTATGTGTGCGTGTCTATGATAGTGACTCGGGGTTACGGTGGGCCGCTTACCCTTACCGTACACAGGACTTACACCTCCAACGTATTGCCAGCTTATCCTGGCGCACTGGGTGTCTATAATTTACTTGCATGCAAAAACTGGCGATCTAATGGTTTAACGGTTGATTGTTTGGTACTGGCACCCAGAGACTCAGTTCGGCGGTTGTGAAAAATCAACACCTTTCATACAGCTTTGGCGTATAGTCCAAGGCAGGAACACGCTTCCGATCCTCTCTCGGGCCTAATCTCTCGCCAGTTTATCGGCCTCTCTTCGACTCGGCATTTTAGCTCTGCGCTGTAATGACGGTCTCTGCTCGCTCGTCTTTTATCGATCTTGTCTGCGATAGCTGACAGTGTGCCCGTGAGTAAATTAATATTATGAGTAATGATCAAACGTCCCTTCAGACTTCACAGCCCTCCATACTTTCCTATGTCAAAGACATTCCTAATCTTTGCTCACTCTCTGGCCTAGCATGCACTCTACTAGCTATCTATTTCAGCCTCCTAGGCATCTATTATGCTGCGATGATCGGAATGGTTTGGGCAGTTGCCTTCGATTGGGCTGACGGGCTAATTGCACGAAAGCTCAAGGGCCGCAGTGGCAACGATCAAAAATTTGGTGGCCAACTTGATGTTTTGATAGACATAGTCAGCTACGGGGTAACGCCTGCAATACTGTTATTGAGCTTTGGCGAATACGCACCTATTTATCTTGTTGCGGCGTTCATCATGCTTGCAACCGGCGTTCTACGACTGAGTTACTTCGCTACATATGGCCTAGCGGATGGCTCGAAATACGTGGGCCTTGCTATCGACAATAATAGCTTGGCACTGGTTTCAATATTTTTGTTGGAAAGTGTTTTAAGCCAATCAGCGTTTACAGTTGTGCTTTTAGTCAGCTGCCTCAGCCTTTCTTTTTTGAATGTATCGAAGCTCCAGACACCAAAACTTTCTGGAAATCCTGTCAACGTCATTTTGCTCGTTGTATATACCTTATCGATTTCAGGCATCTATGGTTGGAAGCTTTTGTCGTGAGCACTGAGGTATTAAAAAATCAGAAAGACACTTGAATAAATTATGTAGTTTAGGGGTTAGAGAAAATGCTTGTTTATACAGTAGGAACATTCGACATGTTGCATGTTGGACACCTTGATCTTTTGCAGAAGTGTCGAAGTTTTGGCGATTCAGTTGTGGTTGGTGTTGCAGCGGACAGCGTAGTGGCTGCTTACAAGCCTAATGTGCCCGTCATACCGCTTATGCAACGACAAGAGATGCTAGAAGCTTTGCGATGTGTTGATAGCGTGCGCCCGTATTATGAGCTTGAATATGTTTCCGGTTGCCGAGAGCTGGATGTCGACATTTTTGTTGTTGGAGAAGATTGGGGTCGCAACCCACACAATATTGATGTGGAATCCTACTTAAAAGCTAAAGGGAAGCAAGTTATTCAAGTTCGGTACAACCCGCGTACTTCATCAACAGCAATAAAAAAGAATGTTATGGCGCAAAATAGTTTGTCGAATAGAAAAGAGGGCCTAAAGCCGCACTCACAATTTTTGTTCAAAGCCCCGCAGCTGTAGATATGACACTATAAATAATTCTGCGTGCCTGCATTCCTAGCAGTGTGTTTCGTCAGTGAATCAATTCTATAAAAGTTGAGCATTATTACTAGCTGAGTGGACGATTGGCCCTAGCCGAACTCTCGATCGTCAATTCCTGAAGCGCGTATTTAATCAATGCGTGTCTATGATTTTCGGTGATATCTTTTTATTTCCGTTGCGAAAAAATCCGATATTCAAAGGTTTATGTTTGGGTGATGAGATGGACGCCCCAAACCAGAACCGGCGTCAATGCGCCAAAATAGGTTGGTCCACAACCCGACTGAAGGGGCGTCCACATGAAAAATTGTAAACTCATGTCCGTTGATTTGGTAAAGAATGTTTTTCAAGCTTGTCTGCTCGATGAAAATAACTAAGTCATCAAAAAGAAGAAGATCAGCCGAGCTGAACTGTCGAAGCTCATCGTTAATACTCCACGAACCGTTATTGCGATGGAAGCGTGTAACACCATCCATTACTGGGGTCGCGTGTGTGAGCAAGCTGGCCACACTGTTCGACTGATCCCTGAGTGATCGCGCAGGTTAAAACGAGAGAAGACGAAGTCGTTTGATATTCCAAAGTATTTCGACAGCGTAAGGCTAAAAAGCCTTGCTTCTGCATGCCTGTATTCTAAGCAGAGTGTTTCACCACTGAAACGATTTCCCGAAACCTGAGTTTTAACTACACCCTCTAGATTAATGGAATAGCTCTAACTCTGAATTTTCGATAGTCCCTACCTGACTCGCTTTTTTAATCAATGCGTGTCTATGTTTTCTGGTTCCTCATGTACACTCACCAAATTGGATCATTACCTATAGTAGAGCTAGTCACATTGAAATCATATCCGTACCTATCCACTACTGAATTGGTCAATTCAATCAACCAACTCGGTGCATTAGGAGACACGTATATATTGTCTACCATACGGCTCAAATCAACCTCTTTTTGAACCCCTCCAGAGATACGATTTGGATCAGACTCAAGCAACATATCCTGTGTGTCTTTAGGAACCTTTGAATAGAGAATGCGCAATTCTTGCTCGTGCTCAAAGCTTTTTCTTTTGTGCATCATCGGTGAAAAAGCATTGGATATATCTATAAACTCTTTCTCGGGCCCATAGTCCACATATCTCACCTTCCCTAGATGGGTATTACAGTCATTTTCAAACTCTTTTTTCAATTTTGAGTATGTAGTTTGCACCGCGATTCCTTCAGCGAACACCCGCCAACAAACCAGCAACACTCAAATCCTCATCAAGCAAAGGCCAATGAATGCCTTCTCCGTCACCTAGCAACTGCCAATCAGCACGCTGCTCGGCACTAGCGTCAGCTAACACGGGAAACCAAATCAGAGGCACAGAGATTGTTCGTCCATCGAGCAGGTCAACGACAAGTGACTCATCATCGCAATGCACGTTATGCGCGAGTGGGCGCATCTCAACGGCTAAAGTACTCATTCCAAGCCTCCAGAAGTGTTTCTTTGTGTTCTATTACTAACGTTTTTAACTTACGTAGTTCTTTGGGTGTAAAACGCGTCGAACTTGCTAAAGTCACTGGCTGCAACCAAAATTTAGCGATCATAGTCTCCCGCTGAATATGGATATGCGCCGGCTCGCCATTCTCGTTACTGTAAAAGTAAAAGCGGTAAGGCCCAATTCTTAGTATTGTTGGCATGCGCGCTTACTGCTCCCTGTAAGTTTGCGTTGCTAAGTTCGTTCAAATTTATTCGACATTCTACCAGATGCTCATTTACATGGAGGTATTCAGCTACCCAACCCAAACCCTACCATTCCGAAACATCCGCATCCAAGGACTATCCTCACCCCAACCCTCCGGCGCCCAACTCATCTGCGCTGTCCGAAACACCCGCTCAGGATGCGGCATCATCACAGTAAACCGCCCATCCGCGTTCGTATACCCAGTAGCCCCAGCAGGTGAGCCATTAGGATTAGCCGGATACATCTCAGTAACCTCAAGATGGTTATCAACATAACGAAGGCAACTCTCACCCGAAGACCCAACCGCACGCCCTTCCCCGTGCGCCACAGCCACCGGAATAACACTACCCGCCATGCCTTGCAATAAGATCGATTTGCTCTCTTGCACTTCGACCAAGCTGGCCCGCCCTTCAAATTGCTCAGACGCATTACGCTCAAACTTGGGCCAGTGCTCAGCCCCAGGAATCAACGGTGCCAAGTGCGACATCATCTGGCAACCGTTACACACACCCAGGCCAAAGCTGTCTTCGCGCTCGAAGAAGGTTTGGAACTGATCACGCAGGGCGTCGTTGTACAACACGCTGCGTGCCCAGCCAGCACCGGCGCCCAGTACGTCACCGTAGCTAAAGCCACCGCAAGCCACTAGGCCTTTGACTTGATCTAGGTTGACACGGCCTGCAAAGAGGTCTGACATATGTACGTCGAGGGTTTTAAAGCCTGCACGGTCGAAGGCGGCTGCCATTTCGATTTGACCGTTGACGCCCTGCTCGCGCAGGATGGCGATGGCGGGCCGTGCGCCGCTGTTGATAAACGGCGCGGCAATGTCATCAGTGGCGTCAAAGCTGATGCGAGATTGCAAGCCTGGGTTATTGGGGTCGAGCACCGTGTCGCGCTCTTGGTCGGCGCAGATGGGGTTGTCGCGCAGACGTTGCATGGCGTGTGAGGTGGACCACCACAGGCCAAGCAACGTGTGAATGTTTTGGCTGTAGAGAAAAGCATCTCCACGAACGAGTGAAAATTCATTGTCGGCTGTTGGCACACCTAGCGTGTGCAGGCAATCTTGCAGGCCTGCTTTGGCGAAGGCTGTTTGCACGTGCTCTAGCTTTTCAGCGGGTACTTGAATCAAAGCGCCGAGTTCTTCATTGAACATGGCGGCTAATGGGTCGTTGCCCAGTGTTGCAATGTCTAAACGCAATCCGCAGTTACCAGCAAACGCCATCTCAGCTGCTGCAGCCAACAGGCCGCCGTCGCTGCGGTCGTGATAAGCCAAGAGCGCGTTGTCGTCGATTAGCTGCTGGATGGTCTCGAAGAACGCCACAAACTGCGCTGCGTCGTCGAGGTCAGGTGCGGTGTCGCCGATTTGGTTGTAGACCTGCGCCAGCGCAGAACCACCAAGACGGTTTTTGCCGTTGCCTAAGTCGATCAGCAATACCGATGCGTCAGTGCGTTGATCTAGCTGTGGCGTTAGTGTACGTGAGGCGTCCGTGGTGGCGGCAAAGGCTGTGGCGATCAGCGACACGGGGGATGCCATGACGGTGTCTTGGCCTTCGTGTTGCCAATGGGTTTTCATGGAGAGCGAATCTTTACCCACGGGGATATTTACGCCCAATGCGGGGCACAGTTCCATACCGACGGCGTAGACGGCGTCAAACAGCGCGGCGTCTTCACCGGGGTGTCCGCAAGCTGCCATCCAGTTGGCGCTGAGGCTAATGCCTTTGATATCGCCTACCGGTGCGCAGCAGATGTTAGTCAGCGCTTCGCCGATGGACATACGCGCCGAGGCCGCTGGGTTGACCAGTGCCAAGGGGCTGCGTTCGCCCATGGCCATGGCTTCGCCGTCTTTGCAGTCAAAGTCGTTAAAGGTGACGGCGGCGTCGGCCACGGGGATTTGCCACGGGCCAACCATTTGGTCACGGGCAACCATGCCGGTGATGCTGCGATCGCCGATGGTAATCAGGAAGTTTTTGCTGGCGACGGACGGCAGTTGTAATACGCGCTCGATGGCCTCGCCGGGGTTGATGTTTGATGTGTCGAGGGGCGCGCCACCAAAGCTGATGCGCTCTACGTTGCGCAGCATCTTGGGCACTTTGCCCAGCAGTAAATCCATAGGGATATCGACGGGTGATTCGCCGAGTATCTGATCACCCACATGCAGATGGCCGTCGTCGGTGGATTCGCCCACGACCGCATACGGGCAGCGCTCGCGCTCGCAGAGCGCGATAAAGGCGTCTAGCTTGGCAGGGTCAATGGCAAACACGTAGCGCTCTTGCGCTTCGCAAGACCAGATCTCGACCGGTGTCATGCCCGGCTCTGTGCTGGGGATTTTGCGCAGGTCAAAACGTGCACCGAGGTCTGCGTCGTCGACAAGCTCTGGGAAGGCGTTGGATAAACCGCCCGCGCCAACGTCGTGTACTGACAAGACAGGGTTGGCCTCACCGTAGGCCACACAGCGATCGATAACTTCTTGGCAGCGGCGTTCCATCTCGGGGTTGCCGCGCTGCACGGAGGCAAAATCTAACTCGGCGTCACCCTGCCCGCTGGCCACGCTGGAGGCAGCGCCGCCGCCTAGGCCAATCAGCATGGCGGGCCCGCCCAAGACAACCAGAGGTGTACCGGGGCCAAAGCCGTTTTTGAGCACCTGCATGGGGCGCACGTTGCCCATGCCGCCGGCGATCATGATGGGCTTGTGGTAGCCACGCAGTTCCGTGCGATCCGTGAATTGCACCTGGTCTTCATAGCTGCGGAAGTAGCCAGCCAAGTTGGGGCGACCAAATTCGTTGTTAAATGCAGCTGCACCAATGGGGCCTTCCAACATGATTTGCTGTGACGAGGCGATGCGCTCGGGTTTGCCGTGATTTTGCTCCCAAGGCTGCGGCAGCGTGTCGATGCGCAGGTTAGAAACCGTAAATCCACACAGGCCAACTTTTGGCTTAGAACCCGTGCCAGTGGCGCCTTCGTCGCGAATCTCGCCACCGCTGCCCGTGGCAGCCCCTGCAAAAGGTGCGATGGCGGTTGGGTGGTTGTGCGTTTCAACCTTGATTTGAATATGCGCGGGTTCTTCATAGCGCTGGTAGGTACCCGTGACCGGATCGGCGAGCAAGCGCTTACCGTGATGGCCCGTGATTACAGCGGCGTTGTCGCTGTAGGCACTGAGCACGCCGCCAGGGTTGAGCGCGTGGGTGTTGCGAATCATCGCAAACAGGCCTTTCTCTTGCGCTTCGCCGTCGATGACCCAATCGGCACCAAAGATTTTATGGCGGCAGTGCTCTGAGTTGGCTTGCGCGAACATCATCAGCTCGGCGTCAGATGGGTCTTGATTGCGTGGCAGCGCACCGTAGCTTGTCACGAGGTAGTCGATCTCGTCTTCCGACAGGGCCAGACCGAGTCGAACATTTGCATCGACCAGTGCGTCACGGCCTTGCTCGGCCAGTGGGATGCGTGCCAGTGGCTGCGGGCTGTGTTCGTCAAACATTTGTGCAAACGGTGCCGGAGTGTCGAGCAGGGATTCGGTCATGCGGTCGTGCAATGCGGGTGCTATATCCGCCAACACCATATCGCCGTCTATGAGGAATTCGATACCGCGCTCAACCCGCGCTATTGGCAAGCCGCAGTTGTGGAAGATGTCAGTCGCTTTGGACGACCAAGGCGATTGTGTGCCCAGTCGTGGCAGTACCCAGAGTGCGCCAGCGGGTGCTTCTTCGCTGGGTTGATAGGGCGTTGACTCTGCGTCCAGCAGCTCGGCCATCTGCGCGATTTGTGCCGCTGTGTGTTCGCCTTGTGGCTGAATAAAATACACATAGCGCGAGCTAATCGAGGTGATTGCTTGGCCACGCTTTTGCCCTAAGGTGCGGCAGTCGGTGAGCAAGGCTTCGAGTCGGAAGGCAGAGTGCGCGCTTGCGCCGGGGAGAATCAGCATGTTCTGGTTTAAAAGCCGCGATTAAAACAGCATTTTACCTGTTTATGCGGTCGACTTGCAGCCCAAATTGCACAAGGCAATCAGAAGCGTGTTGATCGCCGTGTGGGTTACGCCGTACAGGGAGTTTGGGAGGGTTGTCGCTGGCGAGAAGTGCACTCGCCAGATCCAAAGCGCACGCTGCTTAAGTGTTGGCGCGCACTGGCAGAAAGGCGAAGCGCAGACCTAATAGCAGTGTCAATAAAACCCCAAAGGCACCACCGCCACCGCTGGAAGATGACTCGCCCTCATCATCGCCTCCATCGCTGTCGTCAGTTGTGTTGGTGTCCCGTTTGGCTGGGTCAATTTCACCAGGCAGTTCTGTGCCATCCGCTTGTGTCGCGATCTTTAGCTGGTAGTCACTGGCCGCCCAACCCTTAACACCGATGTACCACGTTTGGTCCCCGGGGTTATCGATTAAGCAGACTTCTGTGCTCTGGCCAAATTGCGCTGAACCGCAGTCGTATTCGTCGTCGGCGAAACCGTTGGGGTACTGCCCTGCTCTGATATACAAGTCCGCGTCCCCCACAATGCCGTCAACGGTGATGACCAAGCTGGGGTCATCGGCTGAGCTTTCGATGGCGTAGACGTCTAGGTCGTCTTTGGGCACACTTTGCGCCACTGCCTGACCCGCGGTGAGCAATGGTTGGCCAACCATTATAAATTCGCCGTGTGAGGGCACGCCGTTTTCATCTAGCACAAACAACATGTAGTCACCCGGAGGTGCTAGGTTGCGATTGGCTGGCGCGATGACGCTGATGCCGTCTACCGTTGTTTCGAATGTCAGATTGATGAAGCGCTGATCCTGATTGTGTGAATGCGTGGTCGAACCGGGTTTGATCATCACGACACTGCTAATGTCGAGATCGGATTGCACATCGACAGAGAAGCTGCTGCCGTAGTTGAGTCGCGCGGGTACGTCAGTGAGCTGAGGCTTGGGCGCGAGATCGCCGTTGGCATCAAACAGATAAGGAGGGCTGTAAATTTCGGCGTTTTGCTCATGGTAGTTAGCGACACTGCACGCACCGCAATAGCCGCCGCCAGCCACAACGACACGGCCATCGGGCAATAACAAAGCGATGGAGTGATATTGACGTGTACGCGAGAGCGGCGCCATTTCGGTCCATTCGCCTGTGTCGGGGTTCCACATCTCGCTAGGTAGGACGGACTCGGCCATGTTCACTAGCGTTTCTGTACCGTTGTGCCCCCCTGTTGCCAACACTTGCCCATCGGGTAGAACCGTCAGATTGTGTTGCGCGCGTTGGTACAACATATCGTTCGTGGGTTCTGCGCTCATGGTGTTTAGGTCGAGCAAGACGGCGGAGCTCTGGGAAAACGCACCTTCAGCAAAAAAACCTAATCCACCGGTCACTATTATTTTGCCTAGGCGATAAGGGGCAAAACTGCCATATGCTCGGTACGGCACATCATCGCGTTCGCTCACGGACTCCCAAAGACCCGTGCTCGCGGTGTCAAGCTTGGCTAAAGCGTTGTGTGGGCCAAAAGACGCAACTCGCCCATCGGGTGCCACTTGCAGCCATTGGTAATCACCGCTATACGGGTAGGGCATTTGCGGGCCAATGGGCAGCGGACGCCAACGGCGATCCAGTCCCAGCACCTCAGCAAAGGGCTCTACTTGATAGTTGCCGCCAAACGTCAGCATTTCACCGTTGGGCAATGCTGCCGTGGTGGCGTACCAACGGGCTGAGGCCATATTTTCTAAGCGTGTCCAGCTGTTATCCGTTGGGTGGAATATATTGCTATTGGCGGTTGCGCCCTCTAGGTTTCCGGGAGCACCGCCGGGATAGTCATCACCGCCGGCAAATAAGATGTCCCCATCCCAAAGGTGGGCGGAGCCTGCGCAGAACAAATCTGTGTTGGTGTTGTTGTCAGCCTGAACGTGTGTGTTAGTGGCTGGATCCCAGACTGTGATGCGTGTTGTTTTAACGTCTGTCGTGTGGGGGTCATCGTCAAAATCATCCGGGGTTGCATCCCATGCGATCACTTTGCCGTTGCCCATCAACGAGGCATGAACCGCTACCACTGGCCAAGGCTGCACGTCTGACCACTCACCTACAATTGCAGCCGCAGGATCACCTGCTTGGGCTAATCCGCTAAACATAAGAGGCAGTGCGGCAGCCAATACCCGCTTTCGTCTATAGGCGCCTAGTTTTATCGGTAGTTTGGTCATTTCACAAATCACTTTTTAAATGCCATTGACACTGTTTAATCAACAAGTTGCAGAGTTAATTATCTACTTACTGGTGTAGCCAAACTCAAGGTCGTCCCAGTGTACAACCATTGATCCACCGTTTATGTTGACTAGATCAAGGACTGACTCAAGGGTGTAGAGCTTCATTGGGTTGATATAGTCAAAGCCGGTCGGCGCGAGATCTCTTGGGTTGTGGGTGTAGTCAGCGATATCAAAGAGTACAGTTCTCCCTTCCCCATCCACTTGTGCCGTCATATAGAAACGACCCGTGTCTGCGTCGCCCTGGAGGATATACATCTCCAGGGTCATCCACGTCTCTAGGGGCACACTGAAGTCTGTGTTGGTATCCGCCCAATGCTCGTCAAACCCGACACCAAAAACATAGCTGCGACCGTGCGCCAAGAAGTGCAGCGGAGACCCGGCTGCCGCCTCGGGCTTGCTCAAGTTGAGCGCGATGTGAAAAGGGTATTCTTCTCCAGCTATCCAGTTTGCCCCGTTCCACGCTTCAAAAAGTGTGAGCCAGTTAAAGGTTTCTGGCTGCTCAATCAAGTCCGCGAATTCTTGGCCAAAGCGCACACGCACGCTTTGGTAATAACTCGTTAGATCTGGATTGCCGTAGAGATTAGCTTGAACGCGGCCACGTAGGTCACGGTTGGTGTCTGTGCTGTTGTTGACGTTTTCGTCATGCAACCAAAACTCAAGGCTTTGATTTTCAGGGTTATCGGGATCAGGGCTTAGCCGTGCGTAGCGATTGGTGGTGTCACCACCTTGGTATTGGATCTCAAAATATCCGATGTTAGGTTGACTATTGCCGGCTGAAAGCTGCGACCAATCATTGGGTACTGCTGAGCTCGCGTCAACACCGCTAAAATGTGTGATTGCTTCGACGGGCGCGCCTATAGTGCCGGACTCAAAACCACTGCGAATAACCGGTGACAAAGGCGCTACTGAGGCCAACGCGCTTTGCGGTTCTTCGCTGATTTCGTCACTCTCGTTGCCTTCGCCTTCGCCTTCGCCATCGCCATCGCCGTCTGCGTCGTCATCACCCGTTGGTTCGTTCTCTTCAACAGTGGTTTCCTCTCCAGTGAGGCTAACAGGACCGTCAGCGTCTTCGGATGAAGAGCCATTACAGCCGACTAGGCCTACCAATAGCGAAAAAAGTACAACCGATCTGAGGCGAGCTGGCTTTGACATACCTTTCTACATTCCTTGTTCTGGGGCGTGAGCGTTCTGTTTAGAAGAATTTTCACTGTAAAACTGTCTGTCATACTAAGTCGCGAATCATATTTGAGACATTTAGCTGAGAAATTCGGCAAATATTGGTTACTCACACATTGTGCTTTGTTTCATGGATTTGTCACCGTTTTTTACTGGCGTATCAAAAAAGTAACGTCGTTAAAAAATGTTTCGTGGATTGCGCTCAGTAATGGCAGTCGTTTGCGCGTATCTCCCGGTTATTGTCAGAGCACGCCTGATAACTTTGCATTAGCATGCTCGCAACGATAACGGCTTGGCCTACTCTATATATCATGAGCAAAAAGCGCATTTATATCGCCTACACGGGCGGCACAATTGGTATGCAGCCTTCAGAGCAAGGTTTTATACCCGCCCCTGGCCTGATGGCTAAACAGTTAGCCGCACTGCCTGAGCTGCACCGGCCTGAAATGCCGAAGTTCGAATTACACGAATACGATCCCTTGATCGATTCGGCAGAGATGACACCTGTGCATTGGCAGCGCATCGCGAATGATATTGCGGACAACTACCACGCTTACGACGGTTTTGTGGTTCTGCACGGTACTGACACCATGGCGTATACGGCGTCGGCGCTGTCGTTTATGTTTGAAGGGTTGGCAAAACCTGTGATTGTCACCGGTGCGCAAATTCCCTTGGCCAGCCTGCGCACGGATGCGCGCGCCAATTTGCTCAACGCCTTGTATATCGCCGCTGAACACCCACTGCCCGAAGTGTGTTTGTTCTTTGAAGACAAACTGCTGCGTGGCAATCGCGCGACTAAAGCCCGTGCTGACGGCTTTGACGCTTTTGAATCGCCTAACTTGCCGCCACTGGCGCGCGC
>CALCKW010000041.1 GCA_937965695.1 uncultured Granulosicoccaceae bacterium | reverse complement strand
TCGCCGACGACGGCGTAATAGGCCTGGTCGACGTCTACAACAACGACTTTGCCCTTACCGTTTTTATCCTTGCCGTCTTCGTCGCGCAGCAGCGTGATCAGATCGGCGTTGTTGAGGTTCAAGCGGATGGTGACAACTTCGCCTTCGATTTTTAGCGCGGCACCGTAGTTGCTGTAGCCGGGGCCAAGCACCTGCACCTTGTCTGGATGGGTGTCACAGAGGTCTGCGCTAAAGTCGGTCATGTTTGTCTCTCCAAAAACGGCTGTGAGGCCTATCAATCGGGCATAAAAACCCAGATTCTACCATCCCGATGCTCCATCAAAGACACACATTTGATATTATGTCCGGCTGGGTGCATAAGTGAATAACTATGAAAGTCGTAACGGGTGTGATTGGCAACGATATCCATGTGGTTGCCAACCGATTGATGGACCTTTCGCTGAACGCGAGGGGCTATGAGGTGTTCAATTTAGGCGTGAATACCTACTTGGAGGAGTTCTTTGACGCGGCGGTTGAGACCGGGGCAGATATTCTGCTGATCTCGTCGCTCAATGGCGAGGCCGAGGGCTGGGCCCGAGAGGTCAAGCTGCTCAAAGCCGAGTACAAGAGCATCGACAAGTTGATCATGATGATTGGCGGCAACCTGACCGTGGGCAGCGGCAACGCAGAGGATATAGTGCCCCGTTACCAGAACTACGGCTTTAATTTGGTGTGCCACCAAGTGGACCTGAATACCGGCTTGGACATGCTTGAAGCCTACGTGGACGAGCACCGGCCCGGCGAGCGTGGCAAAGGCGAACTCGGCAACGTCGAACATAACACTCGGGAACAAGTGCCCTCATGAGCAATCAGCTACAAGAAGAACGCGAGATCATCCTCGGCAACGAGAACGTCGATGCCTTCGATTTTGACGAAGTGCGCGAGTTTGTTAAGGGCGCCGATGAGCAGCTGTTTATCTCGCACCACTTTGCCACCAAGGACAAAATGCTGGTGCAGCCGCGCGGGGGGTTTCCCACGTATCAAAAGCAATATGCGCTGTACGAGTTTTTTGTCGACGCCAATGTCGACGTGCTGCCGCTGACCATTGATTCCAACACCCGCCTCAACGACTACTCAACGGCCAAGAAAATGCTGCGCCTCTCTGAGGAGAACGAGGTGGACATGCTCAACGGTTATCCGTTGGTCAACCACGGTTACCGCACCACACGCAAAATGATGACGCACTTTAATCATCCGGTCAGCCTGCGCCACGGCACACCCGACGCGCGCCTGCTGATTGAGATAGCCATTGCTTCGGGTATCTTCGAGATTGAAGGCGGGCCCATTACCTACCTGCTGCCTTATTCCAAGAACTTTCCGCTGGATAAGGCCTTTTTGTATTGGAAATACGTGGAGCGCGTCTGCGCCGACTACTCCACGCTGAATAAACCGATCAACAGAGAATCCTTTGGCCCACTGACCGCTACGCTTGTGCCGCCGTGCATCACCATTGTGATTCAATTGTTGGAGATGATGCTGTCGTTGGAAGAAGGCGTTAAGTCCTTCTCGGTCTCATTCTCGCAGCAGGGCTCGATGATTCAAGATATTGTCACGGGCAAAGTCACGCGCGCCTTGGCCAAACACTACGCGGCGCAAATTGGCTGTGAAGACGCCGTGATCAACCTGGTGTACCACCAGTGGATGGGCGCCTTCCCCACCAACCGAGATTCCGCCGACCAGCTGATCAACATGTCCACAGTGATCGCCTCGATGGTCGGTGCCGATAAGATCATCACCAAAACCCGCGAAGAAGCCGTCGGCATCCCCACCAAGGAAGCCAACGCCAAGGTGGTGGCCGATACCCAGTACACGCTGCGCATTCTCAATGGATTGCCGGGCATAAGCGACGAGATGGAAGAAGAAGTGCTGACGGCTGAGGTGCACGCCATCATGGAGGCCGTGTTTAACGACCCCGCCGATACGCTCTGGCGCAAGGTGTTCAACTCGATCAAGAACGGCATCATCGACGTGCCCTTCTCGCCGCACATCATCAATCACAACAAGATGATCACCATTCGCGACGCACAGAAAAACATCCGCATTATTGATCGCGGCAACGTGCCTATTCCCGATCGCTGTTATGTCTACGAGAAGTCCTGCTGCGACCTGAACAAAGACACCACCAGTATCGTCAACGACATCATCCACGATATAGGGATCATGCAGTGAGCAACATGAATGAAAAGCTGCTGATCGATATCGGCAGCACGTATTTTAAAGTCAGCACCGACAACTCAATCGAGCAGCACTTCCGCGATTTCAACAAGCAGATACTCGACGACTTGACGCACAAGTGCGGCGACACCTTGCAGCGTTATGATTCGAAGAACGTGCATATCTGCTCGTCGGCCAACGGCGGATTGAGCACGCTGATTATTGGCGTCACGCATTCGTTCTCGCTGAAGTACGCAAGCAACATCGCCTACAACGCCGGCATCAACGTCATCGATTCAATTATCTTCCAAGATATCGAAGACTACTCGATCCCCAGCGATCTGATCGACGTGGTGATTATTGTTGGCGGCATCAACTCCAACGGCGGCGTGTTTGACGAGCGTCTCACCAGCTACCTTGCCAAGCTGAACTACTCTAGCGTTGTCTATGTGGGTAACCAGCCCGATGGCGCGCTTGTTGCCGAGCGGGTAGAACAGTTAGTCGTGCTGCCAAACATCATTGATGATCGCCTGCATATCGTAGAAGAACATCTAAAAGACTTCCTCACCAACCTGTACCAGCAGGATATCGAGGGCAAGGAAGACATCAAACACCTGTACCAAATCACCGACAACCAGATTTATTCCACACCTTATGTGGTGACCAAATCCCTGCCGCTGATACACGGGTCTTTCCCGGTGACCGACCCCTTTATCTTGTTGGATATTGGCGGTGCGACAACGGATGTGCACTATTCCAAAGATTTGGTTAACGACAACATCGTCACCGAACAAGGCTTTGATCGTCTCGTGTTTAAAAAGCTGGGGGTTTATAAGTCTCGGCAGTCGTTGATATTTACCGCCGAGAATAATGAGTTCTCGTATGAGCTGCTGATGCATCTTAAAGTCACTGAGAACATTTACCAAGAACACAGCGAGAAGGCGACTAAAGTGCTGATGCAGTTGGCCATCTTTTTGGTGCTGTGCAAGATGTCGCACTACCGGCCCGCCTATGTGACGCTGCGATTGCTCACGGTCAACTCTATTGTCTTTACCGGCGGTATCACTAAGGTGCTAACGACTGAGGACATCGAAGACATCGTTGCGTTTTTCTACCGGAAAATTCTCAATTCAGATCACAAGCCCGTCACCGTGTTGGACAGTGGTTATAACATCTGGACGCTAGGCGCCAAGGAGCATGCAGTATGTCTATAAACAGTATTCGTACCCTGCTAGAAAAAGCGGCGCAGACACAGCCCAATAAGATTGCGCTGATACACAAAGAACAACAGCTCTCGTACGCTGAGCTGTTGACCAAGGTCAACCAAGTAGCGCTGTACCTGCAAGAGCTAGACTTGCCCAAAGGTGCAAGGGTAGGTCTCTACGCCAACAAAAGCGTTTCCCAGGTTATTGCCATATTAGCGATCTTATCGACAGATTACCTGTTGGTGCCGCTGACACGCATGCTCAAGCCCGAACAAGTCGAATACATTATTGAAGACTGCAATATCCAATGCATTATTACCGACAGGCTCAAGCTAGAGAGCATTGAAGAGATCAACTTCGAAGGGCACCTACTCTCCTTTGAAACCGTCGGCAAAGACATCCCCTCATTTGAAGAAATTTTTAAGTATTACAACAAACCGTTCAGCTGCGATATCCACGGCCACGAGAATGCCGTTATCACTTACTCCTTTGGTTTGACCGGCACCCCCAAAGGCATCGTTATCTCGCACCGCAACTTGATTGACTCCGCTCGTGTGGTGTCGCAATACTTAGATCTCAACCAAGACGATGTCATCTCTGGCCTGTTGATTTTTAACCTCGACTACGGCCTAAACCAAATATTTTGCGCGCTGCTGAATAAAGCAACATTGGCGCTGCACCACATGATCTTGCCCGAGGATTTTTTCAACCACCTGATCAACGACCGCATCACCGTGCTGCCTTTGATGCCCGTGAACATCTCGCAAATGTTTGACGAAGACATGCCCACGGGCCCCAAAGCAGAATTATTTGATCAACTACGCATCATCACCTCTTCGGGTGGCAACGTCACCGAACGCATGATCGATGACTGCGCAAAAACCTTCAGAAACGCGCAGTTCTTTTCAATGCACGGACTGACCGAGGCTTTTCGTTCCACCTACCTCGACCCCTCACAAACGAAGATCCGCCCGGAGTCTATTGGCAAGGCAATCCCAGACGTTGAACTCTACGTCATCGACGAAGACGGCAAAGAATGCGCACCGCGCCAAATTGGTGAGCTGATCCACCGCGGTGGCTACATTTATCGCGGCTTCTGGAATGCGCCTAAAGAAACGGGCGAACGTTTTAAATCAGTACAAATACTGAAAGATGTTGTTGACCTAGAAGGCCAGCTGGCCGACGAGATTGTTGTAGCGACTGGCGATTATGTTTACAAAGACGAAGAAGGTTATTTTTACTTTGTGGACCGCCGCGACGACATGATCAAAACCAGCGGGTTTCGCGTCTCTCCTTTTGAGATTGAATCTGTCGTTGAGCGAACCCTGCCGCAGATAAAACAATGTGCGGTCTTTGGCATGGACAACCCGCAGATAGAAGAAGAGATTGTCATGGTTTATTCAGCACCGAGCGAGATCTCAGAAAAAGAGATCAGCTTCGAGCTGAAAAAGCACCTAGCGGCTTACATGGTGCCCAGTCGAATTGTCTATCGAAAATCGCTACCACTGGTACAAAGTGATCAGAACCAGATCAATAAAGACCAATTAAAGCGCGAATTGTCTGAGAGCTAAAATAACCAGCGAACCCTTTAACTTATAGGGTTCTTTGAAGCGCCCATTGACAGCTTATTTAGTGGTGGGTTCAAACCCTGTCTTTCACCTAAACACCCGCGCAATTAGTAAATACAACTCTAGTAACAGCCATTAACTGCTGTGATTTAATAAGATTTATTCGGAAAAAGCCATCGTCGGTACGTCTACAATCGTAGCGCCACCGTCCACTGTCAGTGTTGCGCCCGTCACCATTGCTGCATCTTGCGAGCACAAAAAGCTAACGACACTAGCAACCTCGTCAGGTGTGGCTGGTCGGCCCAAGGGTACGTCTTTGGTAACCAACTCATAGGCCGCATCAATTGATACAAGGCCCCGCCTTTGCATCAGTTCCTGCATTTCAGAGTCTGCCATTTCTGTGCGCACCCAGCCTGGGCAAACGGTATTGCATCTCACACCCTTGGGTGAAAAATCGCGGGTGATCGATTTGGCTAATCCAAGCAAGGCGTGCTTCATGGTCACGTAGCCACAGGCTTCTGGTCCGGCGGCTAGTCCTGCGATTGACGACATCATCAAAATATTGCCTTTTGATTTGATCAGTTCGGGCATGCAAATGCGTGAGGCTACCATAGCTGTATTTAAGTTTGCTTGAACCGACTGAGCCCAGTCATCATCCGAAGTTTCAGTCAAAGTCCCAAAGCCAAAACCACCCGCATTGCACACGAGCACATCGAGAGAGCCATAAGTATTCAAAACGAGATCTAATGCGCCTGCCATTTCGGACTCGGACGATGCATCGGCAGTCACAACCAAGCCACCTACGCGGTCTGATAAGGCTTGCAAAGGCTCAACCCGTCTGCCAAGTAAAGCGACATTCGCACCTTCATTCATAAGCCGCGTAGCAACTGCCGCACCGATGCCGGTACCAGCACCGGTCACAATAGCGGTTTTTCCTTGAAATCTCTCCATCACAACCCACTCAACTGATACATATTATACAACTGCGTCACCCATATATTTTTTACTAAAAACTCAGCGTACGCTTTAGTTAGACATTAGGACTTGGTTGCCATAATCCAATCTACAAAGGCTTTTACATCGGGATTCTCCAGAATCCCCTTTTGATAGGCAAAAAAATAACCATAGTCTTTCAACGCTATCGCGCTAAGGCGAAAGAGTTTCCCTGCCTCTATTTCAGACTGTACCAAGTCATCATTCAGTGCAACACCTTGACCATCTATGACTGCCTGTACTCGTACATTGGGATCGGGAATAATCAGTGTATCAGCGCGCTTTCTGTAGGGTATTGCAGCCGTTTCATGCCAGTGCGACCAAGCTTCGCTTTCATCTCGATCTCGCAATTGGGTTATGCTTTCCAGAGCAGTGCCTATGCCCAGTTGTTGCACGCTCTCATAGGCCTCACGGTTTCCGCAAGGCCAAGCTGGACATAAGAATATACGCTGAACGTCCAAGTCGTTCCAACTTCCATCTCCCCACCTGATCGCTAGATCGACGCCTTCATTTTTGAGATCCAACAGATTGATCATCGGCTGCACTCGCAGGCGAATATCAGGGTGGAGCAGCATGAAGTCCATTAGTCGGGGAGATAACCAGCGAGACGCAAAATAGGTACTCACGCCAATGGTTAGCGTGCGTGTGCCCACCTGCCGTAACTCCGCGATCTGTTGTTCAACACTTGTAAAAGCGAAATTAGAGGTATTGAGTAAATCACGTCCCGGTGTTGTCAGTGCCACACCGCGCGGCATGCGCCTAAAAACGGCAAACCCTAGTTCGGCTTCCAGTTGTTTTATCTGGTGGCTGACCGCACCTTTGGTCAAATTTAGCTCGCTTGCGGCAGATGAAAAACTGCCGTGTTTAGCGACGATACTGAACATTCGCAAGTAATCGTAGTGTCTAAATTTCATTTCATTTGTCTAATTAAATTGAACGCTAAGTGCAAAATTATTCGTTTTTAAAATTTTCAATTCACTGAAACAATGGGTTCACTAGAATTTTCTCCAATAGCGAATTGATAGATAGTATCAAATAGGTCAATTATTTTGAACTCTGCTTCCGAACAAGATGATTTAAAGCCTGCACCCAAGAGACGCCGAAGCCGCTCACGCCGCCATTCGGCACCTCCCATGCCTAACCCATCAACAAATAAAATTCGCAATATTCCCAGCTACGAATTGTTAGCGGAGCCCGCACTACTAGCAATTGAAGCGCATGCTGACTGGCTGCTTGAAGAGATAGGAGTCGAGTTTCAGGGCGACAAAATGGCGCTTGCACTTTTCGCTGCCGCTGGTGCAAAAATTGACGGTGAGCGAGTGCGGTTTGAATCTGGACTAGCACGTCAATTGTGCTCTTTAGCGCCCGCAGATTTCACACTTCATGCACGGGAACCACATCACACGGTAACAATAGGCGGTGATCACATCGTCCTCATGCCGGGATACGGTTCGCCATTTGTTACTGACATAGACAAAGGGCGACGTTATGCAACACTGGAAGACTTCCACAACTTTGTAAAACTAAGCTATTCCTCCCCTGCACTGCATCACTCTGGGGGATCCATCTGCGAACCAACGGATTTGCCCGTCAACAAGCGTCACTTGGATATGGTGTATGCCCACATCCGCTATTCCAATAAGCCTTTCATGGGTAGTGTGACATCGCCCGAACGGTCACAGGACTCCATCGATATGGCTCGATTGGTGTACGGCGTGGAATATATGGAAGAGCATACCGTCATGCAAGGCAATATTAACGTTAACTCGCCCTTTATATTTGACCACAGCATGTCAGCAGCACTACGCGTTTATGCTGAAGCGAACCAATGTGTATGTATATCGCCAGCAATTTTTGGCGGGGCTATGGGACCGGTAACTCCCGCCGCGATGGCTGCCCAAACATTGGCAGAAGCGATGGTAGGTATAGCTCTGTCACAGCTAGTGCGTCCGGGATGCCCAGTAGTTTTTGGTTCGTTCCACTCCACCATGAATCTACGCACGGGGTCATTGACTTTTGGCACACCGGAGGCTGGTCTTACCACCATGGCTTTGTCACAACTTGGCCGAAGGCTAGGTGTTCCAGTCCGCTCCGGTGGCGGGCAAATTACGGCCGCTAATTCAGCGGACGGGCAGGCAATGCAAGACAGCGCAAATGCCATGTGGACAACAATGATGTCCGGGGCAAATCAGGTGTGGCACGCTGCAGGGTGGCTGGAAGGCGGTCTGACTATGTCTTACGAAAAGTTTGTAATGGACTTAGATAATTGCGGTGCCATGCTCAAGCTTTTTCAGGGAATACCTGTAAACGATGAGTCCTTGTCTAAGCCTTCCTATTTAGAAACAAAACCAGGTCAGAACTTTTTGTCTACCACCCACACCAGAACGCACTGCCGCACCGCTAACTACGAATCCATGCTGTCAGACGCAGGCCCCTTTGAGACTTGGCAAGAAAACGGTAAACAAACCGCCATAGAGCGCGCCAACGTTCGATGGAAAGAAATGCTAGCAGCCTATGAGCAACCACATCTAGAAGAATCAATCGACTGTTCATTAAAAAACTATATGGCAGATAAAAAAAGCTCTATGCCCGATGAATGGTACTAACTAAATCTAATAAATAAGGAACGAACAATGACTGAAGAATTAAGTCGTATTTCCGCATTAGCATCGCGCCACACCGCTCTGGGTTCTGGCCTAGAGGACTGGAACGGTATGGGTACCGCGTGGACATACAACTCCGACCCAAACGACGAACACGACGCCGTTCGAGATGCCGTTGGTATGTTTGATATGTCACCACTAAAGAAGGTGATTGTCTCCGGCCCTGATGCGGTGCATGTACTTAACCATCTCACTTCGCGCGATGTGAGCAAAATCCCCTCAGGAAGAGCAGCCTATTTGTCCGTGTTGTCTGACACTGGGACCATGGCAGACGATGCTATTGTCTACAACAACGGCGACAATGAATGGATGATTGTTCAC
The DNA here is from genome assembly GCA_937965695.1 of uncultured Granulosicoccaceae bacterium. Lineage (GTDB taxonomy): Bacteria > Pseudomonadota > Gammaproteobacteria > CALCKW01 > CALCKW01 > CALCKW01. Next base: position 7,266 of record CALCKW010000041.1, on the reverse strand, counting down.
GGTTCTGGCAACACTATGGCATTACTGGAAATGTCATCCAAAGGGAAAAAAGTATCCAGCAAATTAGACGATGATCTGCACGATTTATCCGTTCAAGGGCCTAAATCACTGGAAATTTTAAACGCCCATTGCAATGTCGACTTAGCAAGGCTCGCGTATTTTAGCCACACCACAGCAGAGCTATTCGGCCATCCTTGCCGTATTTCCCGTACTGGCTATTCTGGCGAACGCGGCTACGAGATATTTGCCAACGGAAGTGTTGTTGGCGACATATGGGACAAACTTGTACAAGCTCATGTGACGCCTTGCTCATTCACTGCACTGGACAAAGTGCGTATTGAGGCTGGCCTGCTCTTTTACGGCTACGACATGACGACCGAACACACGCCTTATGAAGTCGGGTTGGGCTTTACGGTTAGCCCAACAAAAGCTGGCTATCGCGGTCATAAAGCTCTAGTGGCAGCAAAAGGAAAGGAGAAAATAAACAACGTATGCTTACACGTACAACACAGCGACACGGTCAATGGCGGCGAAGAACTGCGCTTAAACGGCAAGGCAGTCGGTATCGTCAACAGCCCTTGCTATTCGCACCGACTGGGAATGTCACTCGCTTTGGCACATATAGAACCTCACTGCGCTCATGCTAACACTCAGCTTGATTTAGTTGGAGGGGGTATCGACACCACCGCCACGGTCATTTCGATGCCCGTATACGATTCAGAAAAATCAAGGACGCACGAACCGTAACAGGAAAGAGAAGAACAGCCAATTCACCTTTTATGCTCAGACACATTGAGAAATATTCAGTTACATTCAGTCACAGCGAACGATTAGAGGATTTCATAGAGTTACATCCAACAATTCACAGCAATTTACGGATGTAGCAAAATGAAAATTCAAGCGCTAGCTCTAATACCAGCATCACTGCTTTTAGGTTTTACTTCTGCCCAAGCTGCCGATAAGTCCGTCGGTCTCTTGTTTAGTGAATCAGGTGTTGGTATTAACTATTCTAACGCTCTGCCATTCTCAATCAAAGATAACGACAGTATGCAGTTAAGGCTGCAGCTGTCCGGTTTAAATGGCGACGGCGACGAGGAGATCACTGAGGAAGGTAACACCTATGTGGGGGACATCGAACTTGCCGATCACAAGGTCACGGCTGATTGGTTCCCCTACGACAACCAGTTTTTTGTGACAGCGGGCCTTGGTTATTTAAAGACCGACATCGATGTAACAAACAAAGAAGGCAGTGGCTACTCAGTGGGTGATATAGATGTGGGCAGTGACGGTTCAACGCTCAACGCCACCATCGATCAGTCTTCTGTGGCACCCTATCTTGGCATTGGATGGGGCAATAAACTGGCCGGAAAAAGCGGACTGAGTTTTTTCGCAGAGCTCGGCGTGATGAAACCACTGGACGATGCACGGGTTAGCCTATCGTCCACATCTACCTCTGTCTCGCAGGCAGACATCGAACAAGAGCGTCGCAAGCTAAAAAATGCGCTGGGTGACGTGCGTTTATCTGCTTCGCTAGGCCTAAGCTACCGCTTTTAGAAGGATGAACGACTCCTAATTAACCTCTTAAAGTGATTGCCGGCACTAACGCCGGCATCACTCGTTGCGGCGCTTAAAAATCGTGTCAAAACCCTCAATCGTATGACTACCTAAAAAACCTCCCTATTTCAGATAACCTCCACACTGTCCCTAGAACGGCTTCTCTAAAGCAGATTAGAAGACTCAAATTGCAGTCATAACCCATTTTAACTCCTCTTCCTCGACTATGATTATATTTGGAGAGTATTTTGGTGTAATTAGGGATGATGAAAAGCCATGCTTCAGCTAGATAAATACAAACTCGCCATCGAAATAGCCCCTGTGCCGATGCTACTTGTCTCAGGCAATGGCAAGATACTACTCACCAATACCCTGCTAGACCAATTATTCGAGTATGAGACTACCGCGCTGGTTGGAGAGAATGTAGATATCCTAGTGCCTGAAAATAGTCGAGAGCATCACCCTGTTCTGCGTGATGCCTACTTTAAACTTCCTTCAAAACGGCAAATGGGACATGGTCGAGATCTGTCAGGTATTACTCATACCGGCCAAGTAATCCCGTTAGAGCTGGGCCTTGACTCCGTGACAATCGGCGAAGAGGTCTACGCGCTGGTGGTTGCAATCGATATTCGCCAGAGAAAACAACACGAAGGCCGCATGAACCTGGCGATGGACGCCGCCGCGAGTGCGATGATCATGGTGGATCAACAAGGTCTGGTGGTTTTCATCAACAAGGCCGCAGTTGCCTTGTTCGGTTATGAAGAAAACGAAATTCTAAACCAACCGGTGGAACAACTTGTTCCTCAAGAAACTAGGCGTGTCCACCCGGTCTATCGAGACAGCTTTATGAGCTCTAGCCAAACACGGGCTATGGCTAAAGAAAAAGATCTCTACGCTCTGCATCGCGAAGGCCATAGCATACCCGTTGAAATAGCACTCACCCCTGTTGAGACACCAAACGGAAAAATGGTCATGAGTACCATCATAGACCTAACAGAACGGGTCGAGGCAGAGCGACTCGCGAACCATAAATCCGAGGAACTGGCGCGCGTCAACAATGAGCTCTCACAGTTTGCCTACAGCGCCAGCCACGATTTAAAAGCACCTCTGACGTCGATCGTGGGGTTGCTCAGGCTTTGCCTGGAAGACCTTGACGATGGCAATGTGGATGAGGTTCGCGAGAATTTACAACGATGCTTGCAAGTGAGCGATCGAAGCGCCAAGAAAATCGAAGGGGTGCTAGAGATAGCACGAATCGGGCGGGATGAAGCAGTGTTCGAACCCGTTGATCTTGCAATGGTCATTCAGGATATATGGCTAGATTTAACGGGCATTAATCAAAACGACATTAAACTGCAACTCGATCTTAATCATGTCGAACCCCTATTGGTGGAACTGCAAACATTTAAAGTCATACTCGAAAATTTGCTATCAAATGCTATTCGATACAGCGATGAAAAAAAAGTGCTCCATTGTATTGAGATAAACACATCCCACGACGAGAACTTTATCAACATTTCTGTCACAGATAACGGTATCGGCATCCCTCACGCAAAACAGTCAATAGTTTTTGACATGTTTAAACGCATCGACGAACGAAGCGGCGACGGACTTGGAATGGCCTTGGTTAAAAAGCAAGTAGACCGCTTAGGTGGCACCATCACTTTTAAAAGCGTCGAAAAAGAAGGCACCGTGTTCTACGTGTCTCTTCCACGCAAAAGCGGAGATCATGCATGAAGATTCCGGTGGTGATCGTGGACGATCAAGAAGTCGATCGATACTTAGTGAAACGATATCTCGACAAGTCAGGCGATTTTGATGCCTTAATTGAAATGAACAGCGGGGAGATGTTTCTCGAAGAATTCTACGGTGACCGTTTTCAAGCAAACTCAAAGGACTTCCCTTTGCTGGTTTTAATGGACATCAATATGCTAGGTCTCAGTGGCTTCGACACGGCTGAAGAAGCGCAACGATTGACAGCCGAAGGTAAAGGCCCCAGCCGCTTGATCGTTTTAATGTTCAGCTCGGCAAATAACGAGCGAGAAAAAAACAAAGCAAAAGAGATAGACATGGTGAAAGGCTATATATCAAAACCTTTAGACACTGAGCGCGTCGCCTATATTCGGGATTTGTATCAATCGTTTTTATAGATATTTTGTATAATAAAATATGCCTTCTATCAAACTTGTAAGCACTCAAAAATCCGAAAATAACACTCCAGACGGTGACACCTATCATTTAATATCTCTGCGCACCAAATCGCGCATCAAATGGTGACAGTCATTGCTTAACTTTGCTCTATTCAACCATCAACACCAGAGCTGCTGTACTATCTCCTCCAATAAAATTCTGTTCGTAATCTCTAATACCACTTTAAACTAGCCTTTGAAGCTTTTTTTCCAGAAATATTCTACTGCCACTATTTGGGGAAAGTTGTATGGCCAATTCGTACGTTTTTTTAGCTCTGTCGTACTGCCCAAGCTGGCTCAGTATTCCAGCCAAAGCTGCATAGAATGGCTGAAACGTTTTCAATTCACTTTCCAGCGCCTCGACTTGACTCAAGGCTAATTCGGGTTGCCCAATCTCGGCGATGACAATCGCCCAGTTTAGTGCGACGACTGGTGTGGGTTCGTGCGCCCAGAGAGATCCATACAGCAGCGAAATTTGCTCCCAATCGGGAACGTTTCCCATCATATGGCAATCTGCAATAGCTGCTTTGATTTGATAAGGCCCAGGGCGACCCCGTAATACTGCCTGAGACAGAATTTCGCGCGCCTCGCCTACTTTGCGCATATCCCACAAGGCGCGATTTTGCTCTGTTGGTGGTACAGTTGCGCCATCGTTACCGGTGCGCGCCTTACTTCTGGCGTCGGTTAACAATACAAGTGCTAAAGCACCCTCGATCTCCGGATCATTTGGTCGCAGTCGGTCCAGCAGTCGCAATAAAAATAGGGCTTCTTCACACAGATCCCTTTCACTATCGTCTTCATTGACATACCCCGAAGTAAAGATAAGGTAGATCGTTGATAAGACTGAATCTAATCGCGCAGGCCAACTGGTCTGATCAGGGATTTCAAATTCGATGTCAGCTTCTCGAATTCTTTCTTTTGCGCGTGAAATGCGCTGACCCATGGTTGGTTCTTTGTCCAGAAAGGCGGCAGCAATTTCCCTAGTTGTCAGATGGCAAACTGTACGCAGCGTGAGGCCAATACGTGATTTTTCTTCAAGCAGTGGATGACAGCATGTAAAAATTAAGCGAAGACGATCATCCGGAATGGGTTCCTCATCAATCGTTTCAAAATGTGATGCACTAAGTACCATAAGTTGATCTGCCTTTTTACGATCGCGCTGAACAGCCCGTGCACTGTCTATGCCCTTGTTCAACGCCACTTTCATTAACCAGCCAACGGGTGAATTGGGAAGACCGGACCGACTCCAGTGTTTCATGGCTGATATGCAGGCTTCCTGCAAGGCGTCTTCTGCGACCTGCAAATCTCCCAACCGAGCAACGAGTCCGGCAACCAGCCGCCCCCGATCGTGTCGTAGAACACCTTCGATGGCCTTATTGATCGCGATGGGGGTGGTCGTTGACATGAATCAGCCCGCCGGGTTGTAGTCCATCATGGCTCGAACTTCTATGGTTCCAAAAGAGGCAGAAGGTATTAACTCTGCATATTTGATTGCGCTTTCTAAGTCAGGTACGTCTACAACGTAGTACCCACCCAGGTATTCACGTGTTTCCGCAAAGGGCCCATCCATCGTCTCAGTTTTCCCGGCTTTGATGCGAACGGATGTTGCCGTTTGGGGTTGGTCTAGACTTTCTCCGTCAACCAGCACGCCATCACTCTTCATTTTTTCGTTGGCAGCAAAAAATCCGCCCATCATGGTTTCAAATTCAGGCGTACCGTAGCCTGGTTGCTGTTCCGGGTTGTTGTAGATCAAAAGCATGTATTTCATTTTGAGCACCTTGTTTATGGGGTTTTAGATTATTTAAGTATTGCGATGTAAACGTATGGAGGAATGTGGGTATCACATGCCTGTTAAATTGACGGCTATGCAAATCATAAAGTTTAAAGCAGCCAGTATATTCGATCCGTTTCCTACATATCGCAGCACGTGTGCTGCATTGTCCTTCTTCAAACCGAAAGGGTGCGCGATTCTTCCCAAAACCAGCAGCGAGCCCCCGATATAGAGGTAAAGACTCGGGGCACCCATTCCTTCAGAGAGAATCATTAAAATTAAGAGAAAGCAGCTCCACTCAGCACAATTTCCATGCTGGCGAATGCGAAGAAGCAAGTCGTTATTTCCACCGTCACCAATGGATTGAGCAAGAGCGCTGCGTTTTGAAGTGACGCGCATCCACAGAATCATGTAGATAACAGCTACCGGCAAAGCGAATATCGGGGTTACGGTAAATATCATGGAAGTGTCCTTTTGTTGTGGTTTGTATCTATAGGACGTCAGTCGATACAGCTTTTCTACATCTTGCCAAAAATAATTCAAATTTTTTTGCTTTAAGCCTCGCCATGTAAGTAAAAAAACATGTATGTCATTGTAATTTATAAAAAACTGCTGAAAACGGATGACCTCACCAAGGGAAAGCTTTGACCCTTCCTACGTTACAGCAGCAAAGACTCCAGACGACAACTCCTCAAACGACAACACCCACCATTTGACATCCTCCCCTACGTTAAATCCTGTCTATCCATCCACCTCACGACAAGGAACTTCGTGATGCCACCGCCTAGAAAATAGCTTGTATCGCTTGTCGATACGCCTTGGTACCACTGTGTCTCACAATGCGTACGCCGTGCATGGCTTTGTGGTGTCGACCCCTACGATGGACGAGACTAGAGTCGGGGCCGCCCAGGAACGACGTCAGTGGATTGTTGATCGCATGAATCACATCACCCGGGATTATTCCATCGAAGTGGCGTCCTACGCGATTATGAGCAACCACTACCACCTCGTCATTCGGGTCGATCAAGAAAAGGCTGCCCGGTGGTCGTGGCAAGAAGTGATTCAGCAATGGCATATTGTCTTCAGTGGAAACATGCTTTCGCAAAGGTATTGACGCGGTGAAAAACTCAGCACGGCTGAACGCAAAGTCCTGCAAAAATCAGCTGAAGATTGGCGAGAGCGGTTAAGCAACATTTCTTGGTTCATTGGTGCACTAAATGAAAACGTCGCTCGCCGATCCAATCAAGAAGACAACGTCACTGGAAAATACTGGGAAGCGCGTTTTAACTCACAAGCTTTACTCGATGAGCAAGCCATACTCGCGTGTTCCGTCTATTGCGATCTAAACCCCATTCGCACCAAGCTGGCCGACACGCCTGAAACCAGTGAATACACCAGTATTCAACGGCGCATTGAAGCGGCTAAGAACAACGAAAAAACAGATCACCTACTGCGCTTTCAAGGCGTCACTGTAAAAGAGCAACGTGCAAGCATACCCTGCTCCCTCATTGAACTGGTTGATGCCACAGGTAGAATCATCAGAGAAGACAAACGCGGTGCCATTGCTGCAAGCCAATCTCCGATACTCCAGCGACTCAAAATAGACCAAGAGACTTGGCTTCACATCGCCACCGCCTTCGAAAACAGCTGAGTTCGGGGCCGCCTAGGTATGGATAGGCTCACCGAATCGAATACAACAAGCCTGCACCAACACAGGTAAAAGCTGGGTCTGCAAAACCCGCGGTGTTCAGA
>CALCKW010000040.1 GCA_937965695.1 uncultured Granulosicoccaceae bacterium | reverse complement strand
ATCCGTTCATGCACCGCAGGTGCTGAGTGCGACTGTGTCGCACATGTCAGGATGAATCCCGACCCACAGGATCGAGACGATTTGTGGTTGCGTGGTGTTGTGGGAACGGATTTATTCGTTGATGCACCGCAGGTGCAGAGTGCGACTGCGTCGCACATGTCAGGACAAGTCCCGACCCACAGAATCGAGGCGGTTTGTTGCTGTGCGGTGTTGTGGGAACGGATTTATCCGTTCGTGCACCGCAGGTGCTGAGTGTGACTGCGTCGCACATGCCAGGATAAATCCCGACCCACAGAATCGAGGCGGTTTGTTGCTGTGCGGTGTTGTGGGAACGGATTCATCCGTTCATGCACCGCAGGTGCTGAGTGCGACTGCGTCGCACATGTCAGGATAAATCCCGACCCATAGAATCGAGGTGGTTTGTTGCTGTGCGGTGTTGTGGGAACGGATTCATCCGTTCATGCACCGCAGGTGCTGAGTGCGACTGCGTCGCACATGTCAGGATAAATCCCGACCCACAGGGTTTGGTGAGGTTTGTTTCTCAGAGTCTTTTGTGGGTCAGAATTTATTCTGACAGAGTCGTGCTTGTGCAAAACGGTTAGGGCAAGCACGGGCCGTGGGGTACATGCCACGCAGGGTCGCGGTGATGGGTTTGTATTTGAAGGGACAAGCTTGGGTTAGCAGCAAAATCAGGATGGTTTCACCTTTCACCTGTGAGCTAGAACGGACTAAGTTTTGGCACCATAGTGGTGATGCCGATATTTGCCCTGCGAGGCAAGACGGGCGAGTGAATGTTTTGCAATTTTTTCTGCTTTGTAGAAAGAAGGGTTAACTTTTTTTGGGTAAAACAAGTGCGGTCCGTCGAAATGGCCGATGGGAGTGCTGTGGCTAAAGATTCCGTCGCGCAGATCGTGCAATAAGAACTCGCCTGGTTCTTTTGTCAGGCAATTTGGAGCGTCGACACGCAAATCGATATTCACGGCATGAGAGGTGCCAGGTGCGATTTGATAAAAGACAGAGCCGAGCAGTGTTGTAATATTTCGATGTATGTGGCCGCAGACAAGTTTCAATTCGCCTGGGTAGGCTGACAAGATAGATTGTAGCTTCCTGCTGTCGCGCAAATTTTGAATATCCATCTTTTCGATGCCCGTTAAAACCGGCGGATGGTGGATTGCCACGATGACTGGTCTCGTGCCCAAAGCCGCCAATTTTCTTGCAAATAATTTAGCGACTCGTCGGTCAGGTGATCGTATGCATAGCTTGTGACGCTGGTGTCTAGGCCAATCAATGCCAAATCAGGAAATTCAGCTGTCCAATTGATCGGGCCGGACTTGGGCATCCAGTCCTGATCTGCGAAGGCCACTCGCATGGTCTCTGCGTTGTCGTGGTTTCCTAGGATTGCGCGATAGGGTATCTCGAGTGGCTCCATGATATCGCGGAATCGCTGATACTCCTCTGCGGTGCCAAGATCGGTCAAATCCCCGCTGACAATCGCCATATCGACAGGGCCGATTTCTGGCAATAATCGATTTATGGTTTGCACGCAGGCTATGAGTGGGGCCGACGTTTCTACTTGTCCATAGGCGACTTCGCCGTGTGGCACGATGTGCGGATCCGAGATTTGAATGATTCTGGTCACGCCCAGCTTGTTCCTTCGGATAAGGGCATTAGTGCTTCGGGTTTGATCGTGACCTTAACTGTTTCGCCAAATTTTGGCGAGCTTTGCCCAGTGAAAATTGAAGTCAACGTGGTAGGCATCATGCCTTTGATACCGATACGGTAATGCGTGTCTAGGAACGTGACTGTTTCTACTTAACACTTGTAGTGTCCCGTTGGCATTGATCTGAACATCCTCGGCGCGCACATAAACATGTTGGCTGGTGCTGGGGATGGGTTCAGCTTTTCAAGTCACGTTAGTCTGTATGATGCAGTCAAGTTTTCAGCCGCTTGTTTGCTAAGTCAGTCTGAACTTTGCGGGTAATATAGAGAGCAGGGGGGTCTAAGAAATTAGTGTTCTTGCGGCAGGCGGTTAGTGTGAATTTTGGTGTTTCGGATTCATCATTTTGTCTGTTCCTGCCACCCTTGCAGATGGGCGCGCCTGAGATGGGTGACTGGTTTGTGGTTGGTAGCTCTCGGCGCTCTGGGGCAAGTGACCGCGCTAGCTGCGATCAATGGGTGTCTGTTTGTGGGGGGGGGGGGGCTAAATTCTAGGCATCGTCCAAGTCGCATGAATACCTGACTCTCGGCAAAAGTGCTGGGTGTCGTGGCCTGCAAAAAGACCATCTCTAGTGATAAAGGCAGTGCTCCAACCGCGGGCTGCTGCGCCCAATATATCGGTGTGTAAAGTATCCCCGCACATCACTAATTTATTGCGTGCAATGTCTGGTAGAGATTGTTCAGCTAATGCGAAAACTTCTGGGAAGGGTTTGCCAAAAAATTGAACGTGCGTCGCACCGGCGTCTACTAGTTGATGTCCGTAGAATCCTGGCTCTAGAGAAAACCCATCATCTCGAGGAGCTACTAAGTCTGCGTTGGCGATAAGTGTGGGGCGGTCGTTTCTTTGTAATGATGCGATGAGCAGATCTTGTTGTTCCGCGCTCCATGCTTGAGATGACAAAAACAAGAAGCCCTGGACCTTGTCGTAGTCCTCTGCTTTATTCCCTAATCGTATGGCATCGCTTGGAATATCGAGTAACTCATCCGCATCTGTTGCTACAACTCCCCACTCAATGTTCGAGAGTGAATTATCCGTGATTGCTTGCAGGGTCGCGTCACGGCTTGTGATGATCTCGTCGTCTTCAAGTGCGATTCCCAGAGACTTAAACTTGGCAATGGCGCCACGCCGATCGTAACTAGCCGCGTTGGTCAAAATTCGAATTTGGCAGCCTATTTCTCTTAGTTGAGCAATTCGATGGTCGGCCCCTGGAATGAGTGTTTCGCCTACGTTAAGAACGCCAAAGGCGTCAAATACAAAAGCTTCTGCTTGCTCTGCGATGACAGATAAATTATCGATATATTGACTGCCCGCTTGCCCCTCGGTCTGTCTGGGTGCGCTGGGCAATCTGGGGCTGACAGCTTGGTAGCGTTCAAAAATCTCGGTCGCATTTTTCATGAGTTGTGAAGTCTCGATTGTCGGGTAGCGAGCACAAGCTGGAAATTGCTCAAGACATTATCCATAAGATCAAAACGCCATAAAATGGCATTTCATGTGGGTTATTGTCCAATAAAAACGCCATAAAGACAAAAAAATATGTATTACTGTTGCTTTGGTGCAATATAAAGCAGTAAGCTTTTGGTCTTATTGGCGGGGAGTGACACGGTGTCAACACGGAAGCGGCAACGCATACAGAGCATCGAAGATTTGGTTCAAGAGCAAGGGTCTATGTCTGTGGGCGATTTGGCTGAGCAAATGGGGGTTTCCATGCAAACAATACGGCGCGACGTCGCCGTGCTTTGCGATGGTGAGGTGCTGCGTCGGCGGCATGGGCATGTTGAAATCGCCACAGACAATTTGAACACCCCTTTCGGGCAAAGGGCTGCGAGCAATGCATCTGGGAAAAAGCATATAGGCGAAATGGCGGCGTCGAAGATCCCCGATGGCGCATCTTTGTTTATGTCAATTGGATCAACACCGCTCGCTGTAGCTAAGGCGTTGCATCGGCACAAAGACTTGACGGTTATTACTAATAACCTCAACGCGGCTATGGCTCTGAGTGCGGAGCAGTCCAATCGAATCATCGTGCCAGGCGGAGAGTTACGTTTGCCCGACTGCGATATTTTAGGCGACGAGGTGCTCGATTTCTTTGGCCGCTATCGCGTGGAGTTTGGGATTTTTGGTGTGGCAGGCGTCTCCGATGACGGCAGACTGTTGGATTTTCACTTGTCAGAAGTTCGAGTGCGAGAGCGCATTGTCGAGAATTCGCAGCGTTCCATGTTGCTGCTTGATCACTCCAAATTTGGGCGAATCGCACCGGTAGTCGGTGGTCAGTTAAGTGAGATCGACACCGTTATTTTGGACAAAAAGCCCGACGCCAGTTTTGATTCGCTACTAGAGGCGTGTGGTCCCCGCTTAATAGTGGCGGAGCCCGTTTAGTACCGTTCGTTTGTAGGTGCTGGCCAAAAGGTGGCGGTGAATTGAGCGGGTTGCCAAATTTGCCAATATATCGACATCGAGTAGATAGCATAAATCAGAATACATGCGTTGTTATACCTGCGAATTTTGCTCCATCTAGTTGTTTAGATTTTGATCTAAATGACACGAGAAAATCAGGAAACAACCAGAGAACAACAGTAGAGGATGTCCTTTGAACGAGCAGTCATTTGTAGAGTTGCAAGATGTTGCCAAGCGGTGGAACGGTCAGTTGGGTGTGGAGGAAATCACGCTTGACATCGAAGAGGGCTCTTTCGTGGCTTTACTTGGGCCATCGGGTTGTGGCAAGTCAACCACCTTGAGGCTATTGGCAGGTCTGGACATCCCCGATGAAGGCCAGATAATTATCCAGGGCCGAGATGTCACAACGAGTGCTGCGTCTGATCGGAATTTATCGATGGTGTTTCAGTCTTATGCTTTGTTTCCGCATCTCTCTGTTGCTGAAAACGTGGTCTTTGGGCTTAAAGTGCGGGGAACCCCCAAATTAGAGCGCCAAGAAAAAATGGTCCGTGCGCTGGAAATCACGGGTTTGATAGGCTTTGAATCTCGTAAGCCAGGAGAGCTCTCTGGTGGCCAGCGGCAACGGGTAGCGCTTGCTCGGGCTATCGTGGCCGGGCAGCCGCTGTGCCTGATGGATGAACCTCTTTCCAACCTGGATGCAAAACTACGAGCATCTGTGCGAAAAGACATCAAAAAATTGCAGCGTGACCTTGGCATTACCGTTGTGTACGTCACCCATGATCAAACCGAAGCCATGAGTATGGCGGATAAGGTGGTGTTGATGAAAGAGGGGCGTATCCAACAAATTGGTTCACCGGATGATCTATACAGCCGACCCGCGAATACTTTTGTCGCTAGCTTTGTGGGGGCTCCACCTATGGCGCTCATGGACAGTGCAACTCTGGATGGGTTTCCGGCCGACTGCAAAATTGGCCTGCGTGCCGAGCATGTCAGTATCGTGCCGCAGGGCAGTGGGCGATTGACTTGCAGTATAAGCGAATGTGAGTTTCTTGGCTCAGAGACGCTTATTGGCCTGCAGCATCCAGGGACAAGTGGGCTTACAGTGCTCCAGCCTGGCTTGTCATTGATGGAAGAAGACACGTTGGTCGATATCAATTTTGAAGATCAACATCTACATATATTCGATTCCGATGGCCAGCGTGTTTATAGCGCATAGGGTCATCGGTTCTTTAAACACCCATTTTTTCACAACCCTCAAGAGGGAAATAGGATGCAAAAGCTAAAAAAGCTTGCTCTCGCTGCAGCAATGGGCATAAGTCTGTCAGCACAGGCTGCGGCACAAACTGAACTGACGATGTACTACCCAATAGCAGTGGGCGGATCACTAACAGAAGTTGTGGACGGGATCGTATCTGACTTTCATGCTGAAAACCCAGACATAAAAGTCAACGCGATCTACTCTGGCAATTACGACGATACGCGCGTTAGAGCGTTGTCGGCGATCAACTCTGGCGAGCCTGCGCAACTGGCTGTCATGTTTTCAATCGACGCTTATGATCTCATCGAGCAAGAGCTAATTTTGCCCTTCGATGATTTAATCGCTGGAGATGAAGGCAAGGCATGGTTGGATAGTTTTTACCCTGCGTTGATGGCGAATAGTCAAATCGAGGGGAAAACATGGGGAATTCCTTTTCAGCGTTCCACCATTGTTGCCTATTACAACAAAGACAAATTCCGAGCCGCTGGACTAGACCCAGAAAAAGCACCGACAACTTGGGAAGAGTTGGTGGATATGGGTAAGAAGCTCACAAGCGACGGTAATTACGGTTTGATGATTCCATCGACGGGCTATCCCTATTGGATGTTTCAGGCTTTGGCCATTCAAAATGGCAAAGAGCTGATGTCCAGTGATGGTGTCACGACTTATTTTGATGATCCAAGTGTGGTTGAGACACTAGAGTTCTGGCAGTCCTTGTCGGTAGAACACGGCATTATGCCCACAGGCACCGTGGAGTGGGGCACGTTGCGCCAAGCCTTTCTCGAAGGGCAGACGGCGATGATGTGGCATTCAACGGGTAACTTAACCGCCGTTAAGAAAAGCGCGAGCTTTGACTTTGGTGTGGCGGAGCTACCAGCTAACTTGCGTAAAGGTTCACCTACAGGTGGTGGCAACTTTTACATGTTTAAAGACACCAGCGCGGAAGAACAAGCTGCTGCTCTAAAGCTGATCCAGTTCATGACATCACCTGAGCAGGCGGCCGAATGGTCTATTGCTACGGGCTATATGGGTGTCTCTCCCGCTGCCTATGAAACTCCTGCGCTCAAGGCGTATACCGAGTCATTTTCTCCTGCGTTGGTTGCGCGCAACCAGCTAGAAAACGCTGTGGCGGAATTCTCAACTTTTGAGACTGCGCGTGTGCGCGATGGCCTAAATAACGCGATTCAGTCCGCTCTGACGGGTAACAAATCCCCGCGAGATGCTTTGGCCGAAGCGCAGAAAAGCGCCGAACGACAATTGCGCGACTACCGCTAATCTTGCATTAGACATCGGCCTTTTGAAAAGGCTTTAGAGCTAGAGTATCTGGCGCTAACACTCCGACCCCCTCTCTCTCAAAGGGTCGATGTCGTTTTAGACGGAAAATGAAAACATGGCTGAACGTGTCAATATAGAGCGACGTCGGCAGGCGATATATGGCTGGTTGCTATTGTCGCCGGCGATGATTCTACTGAGCATTTTTGCTTTTTACCCCACCTTAGCAACCTTGTGGTCTAGCCTTTTTTCACGCGGAACTCGTCGGCGAGCCAGTGAGTTTGTGGGCACTGAAAATTATGCTGATCTGTTTGCAGATCCAACTTTCTGGTTAGTGGTGCAAAACAACCTGTTGTATGCGGCAATCACTATCCCAGTCTCTATAGCCATCGCGCTCGCCATGGCGTTGTGGGCTAATTCCAAAATTTCTGCCCGCGGGTTTATACGCACAGCGTATTTTACGCCCACGGTGTTACCCATGATCGCTGCGGCGAATTTGTGGTTATTCTTTTATACGCCAGGCCTAGGTGTTCTGGATCAGATAGGCTCCTTGTTCGGGCTGCCTTCTATCAATTGGCTAGGGCAGCCAGAGACTGCGCTTTGGGCGATCATCATTGTCACGATTTGGAAGGAGGCGGGTTTCTTTATGATATTTTATCTGGCCGCACTTCAGACAATCCCCGAAGACCTCAAGGAAGCGGCAGACATAGAGGGCACAAGCCGATGGACTTATCTCCGCCGCATCGTACTGCCTCTGTTAATGCCTACCACGCTGTTCATCGTGGTCAATGCGATGATCAATTCGGTCAAATTGATTGATCATCTGTTTATTCTGACTAAAGGGGGGCCTTCGGACGCTTCTAAACTCATCTTGTATTATATCTGGGAAATGGCGTTTGCTTTCTTTGATGCCCCTCATGCAGCTGGCATGACCATCTTGGTGTTGGCAGTACTGTGTATTGTCGCAACCATCCAGTTCTTTTACATCGACCGCAGGACACACTACCAATGACACGTTTCTCTCGTTTCATGGAAAGTTTTGCCGCAATCTTGCTGGCTGTCGTGTGGATTTCACCGCTTATGTTTGCCGTGTGGGCTGCATTCCATTCCACATCAGATGCGGTGAATTTCAATCTCAGCTCTGCATGGGTATTAGACAACTTCAGAACGGCGTGGAGTGGAGCGCCTTGGTTGCAGTATTTTCTCAATACATTTTTACTGGTCACAGTGGTTTTGATCGGCCAGTTTATTCTGACCACGCTGGCAGGGTTTGCTTTTGCAAAGCTTGAGTTTCCAGGCAAGGGTTTTGTATTTGTGTTGGTGTTGATGCAGTTATTTATCTTGCCTGAAGTGCTCATTGTCGAAAACTATGCCATGGTTTCTCGCCTCGGTTTGTTTGACTCCATATTGGGTGTGGGCATGCCCTATATGGCGAGTGCGTTCGGCATATTTTTAATGCGCCAATCATTTAAGTCTGTGCCAATGGAACTGCACGAAGCGGCGCGTATAGAAGGCTGCAGTTTGTTGGGTATTTTGTGGCATGTGTATGTACCGTTGGCAAAACCTACTTATTTAGCTTATGCGTTGGTGTCTGTTTCTACGCACTGGAACAACTTTCTGTGGCCACTTATCGTCACCAATTCGCCAGAGACACGTCCTTTGACCGTGGGTTTGTCTATTTTTGGTGCACCGGAAAACGGGGTGGACATCAGTGTAATTTCTGCCGCGACTTTAATGTCAGTAGCGCCGCTGCTGTTTGCTTTTTTGATCTTCCAGCGCCAGTTTGTTCAGGCGTTTCTGCGAGCTGGGATTAAATGACAACAGTTTTGCAAATCAGCGATACGCATCTAGTGCCGGAAGGGCGCTTCGTCAGCGGTCAACTAGACCCTGCGTTGGCTTTTCAGCGGTTAGTGGTTCGTATTGAAGGGATGCGCGAGCAACTTGGACCGATCGACGCTATTTTGCACACCGGAGATCTCAGCGATGACGGCTCTGCCGAAAGTTATTCTAATCTCAAAGAAATTCTGGCCCCGCTAGAGTTGCCTGTTTTCGCTGTTCCTGGTAATCACGACAGTAGAGAAAATATGCGCGCGGCATTTGCGCCGCAAGGTTACTTGCCTAGTTCGGGGAAACTGCGCTGGCAAAAAAGTTTCGAGGCGTTTGACCTGATCGGACTCGATACCTTGGTAGAAGGGGTTGGCGGCGGGTTGCTGGATGAAGATGATTTATCTTTTCTCGATACACGCTTAGTGGAAGCTGGGAATAAGCCCATACTGTTGGCGATGCATCATCCACCCTTTGCTTGTGGCATACCATTTATGGATAAGATAGGGTTGGATGGCATAGAAGGGCTTGCGCATTTATTGCAGGGTTGTAGTAATGAAATTCGTGTGGTTTGCGGACACATCCATAATACGATGATCACTACAGTTGGTGGAAAAGTCGCTCTGTCCGGCCCCTCGCCGTGCAGTGCTTTTAGCTACGATACTAGCCCTGATGCATTCGAGGGGTTTTTGGTTCGGGAAGACGGCTTTTTGTTGCATCGGTGGGACGGGTGTTTTAGTTCTGTTCGAATTGATTCCAGACCGGACAGCCTACGTCTACCCTTTTAGAACACGTTGAATCGCCAGCGTTCGTAACTCGGCGAATAGAAGGACTATGCAAGATTCGTTATTACTTTCTTTTGTACTGAATATCTCTGCGGCGGCTGCCCTTCTTATATGGGCAGTTCGTTTGGTCAGAACAGGTGTTGAGCGTGCATTTTCTAATCAGTTACGCCGTTGGCTTCGTCTGTCTTCGGGTAATCGATTGTTTGCGGCATTGTCGGGCTTGAGCGCGGCGGTGTTTTTGCAAAGCTCCACCGCTGTTGCGATGTTGGTATCCGATTTTGTCGCAAAAAGCGGCTTGTCAGTGGTGGTCGGGTTGGCCATGTTGCTGGGTGCAGATGTTGGCTCGGCATTGGTTACGCAGTTGTTGTTACTGCGAGAGGCTTGGTTAATACCCGCGCTAATTTTGTTAGGTGCGGTGCTATTTTTCAAAGGCTCTAACGCGGGAACGCGACAAGTAGGGCGGATCTTCATAGGATTGGCCTTGATATTCATGTCACTAGACATGATTGGTGCAGCCACAGCACAAGTTGTTGATAGCCCAGCTACGCAGACAGCGGTCGCCTATCTTGGTCGAGACCTTATATCTGCCTTCCTAGTGGGGGCTTTGTTTACCTGGGCAATCCATTCCAGTGTCGCGGCAGTGCTGTTGATTGTTACGCTGACAGGTCAATCGGTCTTACCTCTGGAAGGTGCAGCGGCGATGGTGCTGGGTGCAAATTTGGGTGGGGCGATGATCGCTTATGTGCTGACGCTGGCTGCGCCTGTAGCGGGGCGGCAGGTGGTGGTTGCTAATGCACTGCTACGCGGTGCTGGAGCTGCCGCTGCTTTGTACGCGTTTCAGCTCTACCCAGAGCTTCTGCAAGAACTAGGTAAAACATCTGTACAGCAAACGATCAACTTGCACTTGGCATTTAACACTGTCCTGTTGATTGTTGCTTTGCCCTTTATCTCGATAGTGATTTCTCTGGTGTCTAAGTTTATTCATGAGCGTTCCACTCACACGGCATTAGATGAGATCAGCGCACTGGACGAAAATGCCCTCGATACACCGGTGCGAGCGCTGCAGTGCGGTGCATTTGAATTGCTGAAAATGGGGCAAAAAGCAGAGCATATGTTGCGTCTTGTTTCGCGCCTTTATGATAAATGGGATGTTGATAATGCTCAGGTTATTGCGCGTCAAGACAAAATAATTAAATCTATGCACCTCGATCTTAAGCTATATCTGGCTCGACTTGGGCAAGGGGTGTTGGATGAGGAACAGAGCCGCCGCGCGATGGATTTAGCTTCAATGGCCTCTGGGCTCGAGTCAGCCTCCGATGTGATTAACCGTTCGATGCTAAATTTGGCTAAGAGGCTGGATAGCAAAGGTTTGGCATTTTCACCGAAAGGTCGCGAAGAGATCCAGAATTTTCTGGATCGAGTTTTGAACAATGTACAGTTAGCTTTGAGTGTCATGATGAATCAAAGCCCAGCAGAAGCTCGTGAACTTGTTGCAGCTAAAGAAAGGGTTCGTGCAGTCGAGCAAAAGCTCCAGCGTAGTCATCTGGGCAGATTGCGTGAAGGGCAGGTAGAGAGTATTGAAACCAGCAATATCCATCAGGAAACCCTGCGTTCGCTGAAACAGGTAAACACAGCTTTTTCGATGGTAGGCTATCCCATTCTATCTAAAAATGGAGGTCTTCTGGACAGCCGACTGACAGCCGAAACCGGAAGCTAATTCCCGCCACACTACCGACTTGATTACTGCTATTCGATGAAAAGGGTCGGGAGTAGTAGTGGGTTTCAATCGACTGCCAATTCGTCAGTCCAAAAAAACAGCACGGGCTCATGGGTTGGGATACCTATCGGTTTCTAAGCCTTAGCTGTGGCTGCTGTCGAAAAAGAGAATCGCATCAACTTCGATTATCGGCTGGGGGCGACTATTTGCTAAGATGCCTTCTGATTATTAGCGATGAGATCAGCCTTGAAAAACCGAAATGCAGACACCTTGGTAGTGCTGGATTACGAGACCACCGGATTGTCGCCCGATCAAGGAGACCGTGGGATTGAGATAGGTGCGGTGCTACTAGAAGGCGGCAAGATCACCGAACGATTTCAGCGACTGATGAACCCAGGGTTTAGGGTGAGCGGGTTTATTGAAAACTACACCGGCATCACCAACACCATGTTGCGAAGCGCGGGTAGCTGCGAGTCGGCCACGCAAGAATTCGCTGAGTTCATCGGTGGTCATAACCTCGTCGCGCACAATGCGTCCTTTGATCGCCGGTTTCTCGATGCAGAGATGGATTACGCGGGCTGTAGCTATAGCGGGTCGTTTGCCTGCTCTCTGCTAGCAGCCCGCCGACTCTATCCTCATGCACCTAATCACCAGTTGGGCACACTGGTGCGGCTACGCCAGCTCGACAACGACGGTGTCTTTCACCGAGCGTTGGCCGACGCCGAGGTAACGGCATTGCTGTGGATGGACATGCTCGACGTGTTGAGCGAGTCCTACCAGCTGGAGCAGGTGTCGTTTGGCACCATGCAGAAACTCACGCGCACGGCCAAAGCGGGCATT
>CALCKW010000039.1 GCA_937965695.1 uncultured Granulosicoccaceae bacterium | reverse complement strand
CGGTTGTAGATATAGACGTCAAAGCTTGTAGCAACCGATGCATCATTGGCGGCAATACCTTGTGTCCACTCAATTTGGATTTCTGAACCAGGTTCAAGTGCATCACCTGTTGGAGAGACGATTGATACAACTGGAGGTAATTCTCGGTCGCCGTCTAGCACTGCAAAGTTTTGACGGCTCCACGCTGATACTCCTGCAACATTCTTTGCCCTGACTAGGACGAAGTGATTGGGCGCTTCAGGCAGGGCATTGTCGGCACCCAGTATGTATTCGCAATTGCCCTCTTCATCACAGGCGTCGGATACATCTAGAGTAACCTTGGTTGTGTATGCGGTCTCTACGCGGTTGTAGATCCAAAGGTCAAAGCTAGTGGCCGAGTTTTGGACGGAAGAATCAATATTGGCAGTCCAGCTAACAGTTATTGCTTCGTTTGGTTCAAATGAACTGTTTAACTCAGGCGCTACTATTAGCACGCTTTCGGGCTGGATATATCGATCCAATTGAACCGAGTTAAACGTTGATAGCCCTGCTTGGTTGCGTGCAATAACAATCCACTTTGTTGAAGCTGCGCTGCCGATATCAGCGAGAGCTAGCGTAACAGTGCAACTAGAGTTGGTGGTTGAGACACTACACTCGGCTGTATCGATTTTTTGAAAGAGCAACGTGGATCCAGAGTACGTATCGAGGGCGATTAAATCGAAGCCGTCTATTGATTGGATATCTGGGCTCGTCCATTGCAGCGAGAGCGTTCCATTTAGCTCATCTGTTGATATTTCAAACTGTTCGACAGGTTCGGGGAGTTGCGTGCCGAATGATGAGCCTGCATAAACAGTGGGTGAAACATCGATTCGATACAAGTCGATGACTTCTTCTGTATAAGAATCTGAGCTGAAATATATCCGCTTACCGTCTTTGCTTATGGAAGCGTGTGGCTCAGCCAGATACTGAAAACCCGAGCTGTTTGTCCACGCTAAATTATATATTTTTGGATTTTCTGCCAGTTCCACCAACATAACGCGATCACAAAGATCATTCGCTATTTCGCTTGAAGCACCGGCTCGGCAATTGTATGTGGAAACGACGGCCCAGCCGGGAACGTCATATCCTCGGCCAGAAAAGTGAAGCGAAGTGTTTCCCCGGCCAAATATATCAAAGAGAGTAAAAGTCTCATTGGTCACTAAATCGGTGACAAAAGCCTTGCCATAGTTACTGTTACTTAGGTCGTCAAAAGACACCGATACGTAACAGTCATTACCGTTTGCCATGCGGCATAGGTCAGCGTGTTGTGTTTCATTCATCAACACTTGTTTTTCGCTAAAATCGATACTGTAGGCAGCTGTTTCTTCAATACCCGAAATAATGACGTAGTTACCTGAATGACTGATACCTATGTTGTCTTGTTGATGGTTGTTGTAGTCAAGAGTCCCCAGAACAATTCCGCCCTCTCTGACATCAAAGCTGACAAAGCCCTTTGTTTCTTCTGCGCGACCACCCTCTATAACCCAGGCATAGCGATTACCATCAGCGCTTGCACCGCCTTCGTATAAGGTCATTCCATAGAGCAGGTCATTGCCCCAACTCTCTGGCAATTTTCCTTCAAGATCAACAAGCACTGAAACCTCAGTGGTAGACACGCGGTACTCGAACATTTTCAACGTGCCGACATAGGAATTTTGACCACCGATAAAACGTATCAAGTCGGGGTCTGTTGGATGCCAGCGCGGCTCGCTTTCGTCGTGCATCCAGTTGCGCGGCAAGGGTGAACCGTCTTGAAATTCGATGAACTGCAAGTTGCTGCCATCAACATTCGCTAGGGCAAAAGCCAGTTGCCCTTCATCTGGGTGCATGGCTAAAAGAATGATTTGTGTGCCGTCCGCATTCTCAGCTTGTATCCGAGAGTAGTCATTCTTGACAATATGGCTGCCGACAAAAGGTACAGCATTACCCAGAGCAGCCGCGTCAGAAATTCGGGTGACTGTCGTGAAAAAGCTTGGGTCGATATACGGGACGTTGACAGCAGGTAACGGAATTTCAGGCCGTAGCAGTGATTGGATCCCTTCAATGTAGGGGATGTAGCCAATAGCACCTTCTTCTACTTCAAAACTGATAGAGCTCCAAGCGCTAAAGCCTGCACTGTTTTTAGAGCGAAGGCTGAACTGGTATCCGTCAGACTCGGGTAACACCAAGTTCCGATCAATCATGCTGCAGTTTTCTTCGCTACAGTTTGCCGCTGAATAGTTTTTAAGGTCTAGCAAAATCGTTGCAGTATTCGTGTCTTCAATCAAGATCTCAAAACTGGTTACCACGTCTGGATGCGTGCCTTGGTCCCAGCGAAACAAGGGGGCTAAGCCCGTGTCTATCTTCACGCCATCATCGGGTGATTGAATAATAGGTGTATCGGGTGTCAAGCTGCGCAATAAGATGTATTCCGATGTCATCCACTCTGAGCTTCCGCGAGCACCATTGGCAACAATGCCAAAAGACAAGCGTGTGTTGGAAGGCAAAGCGCTGGTGTCAACCGTGTAAGAGCAACTGTTCTCAGTATCGCAAACGTCTTCGCGCTGTAAGTATGTTTGCGAGACAGTTGTTCCACGGAGTACGTCTTGGCTGACAATCAGAAAAGACTGAGTCAACGCCGGGCTGGTATCGGTCCACGTCAACACCAGTGGGTCGCTAACCAGTAGCAGTGAGCCGTCAGCAGGTAACATGTCAATGGGTGTCGCAGGGGGCTCGGGTAATACCACGACGTCGGCATAAACTTCTGCACTGATGTCAACTTTATATAAATCAATTGCTGCGTTGGCTAAATCACTGCCTTCAAGGCTGTACCAGTCCGAACCAAAATACGCGCGCAAACCGTCACGACTTAACGTGCCATGGGGTTCGGCGTTATACGTTTCACCTGAGCTATGCGTCCACGCCACTTGATACAAGCGTGGATTTGGTGCGAGTTCAACCAGTGTCAGTCGGTCACACAGTGAAGAAGTAATCGTGCTGGTGTCCACGCTGTTGCCTGCACAATTGTACGTCGACATCAAAGCCCAGCCCGGTACATCGTGGCCACGCCCAGATAAATGCAATGAGGTATTGCCGTATTCAAAAACGCTAAACAAGGTCACAACTTCGCCAGTGACCAAGTCGGTCATAAACAAATCACCGTACAAAGGGTCGGTAGAGTCGTTAAAAATCACGGACACATAACAATCGTTGCCGAGGGCATTGGTGCACCCATCTCCGTGTTGGCTCTCTCCCATTAAAAATCTTTTTTCGCTGAAATCTATGGAGTAAGCGGCTGTTTCGTCATGTCCGGAGAGAACGACAAAGTTACCTGAAGGGGTGATAGAAATATTGTCGTGATTGTGGTTGTCGTAATCGAGAGTGCCTAAAACAACACCGCCGTTTCGTACGTCAAAGGTGACAAAGCCAACACTTTCTTCTTCGCTGTTTTCAACAGACCAGGCCATGCGATTGCCGTCTGCGCTGAAATCACCTTCGAGATTTGTTGAACCGTATAGACCTTCACCCCAATGGCTTGGCAATTTTCCTGTTAAGTCTGAGAGCACCGTTATCTCATTGGTAGATACACGATATTCAAATACCTTAAGAGTGCCTGCAAAACTGTTGCTGCCGCTGATCAGACGGATTAAATCCGGGTCAGTGGGGTGCCAACGCGCTTCCATTTCATCGTGCAAGCGATTAAAGCCTGCAGGGTTATCGGCTGTTTCAAATTCAATCAGTGATGCTGCGCCACCGGTGCTATCCACCAAGGCGTAAGATGTGATGAAGTTATTGTTACCTTTCCAAACACCAAAGACCAAGAGCTTGCTTCCATCGGCATTTTCGATGGGAACCCGTGCGTACTCTCCTTTGACCAAGAAATACCCTTCTCGGTGTGCGTCATAGTCTGCCGAGTTGGTTAGGCGTGTAACGGTGCCACCCAGTGGATCAGCGATGGGGTCTTGGAAAGCCGGTTTGTCCACTATCTGTCTCGTCAGACTTAACAAACCATCGACATAAGGTACCGCAGCATTTGCACCCGTTAAAAGGCAGAAATTCAGTGCGAGCACACTTAAACAACGGTTGAACATAGTGTTAGGTCTCATCAGTCAAGGCTCCAGCAGGCGTTTTATCGCGCTATAAATTGGTCATCGTTTGTTAAGCAACAATCAGGCAGGAATAACGACTAATTTCGCGCTCCAATTGGTGCTTTAAACTGCATAAGCACTTGGTTGCAAGGTATTGTTATTACTGATCTAAGTTCTTTCTGTCGGCCAGCATGGCGGTATGGTTAAAATATTTCTGGCAGTACATCACATATTGACTAGCTTAATGATCTGTTCGATTCAATTAACTGCCAAGTCATCATTTTTGGGCTTCAAGATAACTGCTTGTGAATCGCTTATGAAACAGTGCAATTCGTGCGGCGTGTCAAAACTACAGCGGATCTTACTCTGATTCATTGATCAGTAATGTGTTGAGTTTCACATGGCATCCGCTGCGATCAAGCTTTGTGGCAGAGCCATTAAAAAATGAAGCTGGTCTGGTAAGCACAGTCGGCAAGAAGATACCGGAACCTCGCGAAGCTCGTCAGCGCTTTTTGGTTGATGACGTCATTGTTATCAATGGCGGCCCTGACTTTTCCTAACAATTCTGAAGTGTGCATTTCTGCCAACGCAAAAAAGTTAAATAGAATAAAGAGATTCAGAATTAAGCAACATTGGGTACACCATAAGAATTCGAGGGCAAGGGTGCCAAAATTATTTAGCC
This sequence comes from uncultured Granulosicoccaceae bacterium, assembly GCA_937965695.1. GTDB lineage: Bacteria > Pseudomonadota > Gammaproteobacteria > CALCKW01 > CALCKW01 > CALCKW01. Next base: position 47,641 of record CALCKW010000039.1, on the reverse strand, counting down.
GGTAAAAATATTATATAATTCGTCCCTAATTCAGATTTGGTCTAAGCATTGAACTACGTCAGCACTCGGGGTAGCGCCCCAACCCTCGATTTTTGCCAAGTTGTGACTACCGGTTTAGCGACGGATGGTGGTTTATATGTTCCTGAATCCTGGCCTAGCGTGTCTGATGCTGAGATGGAGCTCTGGAAGCGTCTTTCCTATCCACAGCTCGTGGTTGAAGTCATGGCTAAGTTTGTTGGAAGTTCGATCTCTCGAGATGAACTGCAGGCTATGGCGGATAGAGCCTATGGGTCTTTCACCCATCCTGCGATTGCACCGATGGTGCAGCTAGAGGACAAGCTTTGGGTCATGGAGCTTTTTCACGGACCAACACTGGCGTTCAAAGATTTTGCGTTGCAGTTTCTTGGGCAGTTGTTTGACCACATTCTAGCTAAAACGGGTGAACGACGAACCGTCGTCGGTGCTACCTCGGGTGACACAGGGTCTGCGGCGATAGAGGCGGTGCGGGGCTCAAAATACATAGATATGTATATGTTGCATCCCGAGGGCCGTGTGTCAGAGGTGCAGCGTCGTCAGATGACAACTATCCCCGACGCGAACGTCCACAACCTCTCGGTGAAGGGTGATTTTGACGATTGCCAGGGCATGGTAAAAGCCATGTTCAATGATTTGCCCTTTCGTGACGAAATGGGGCTTTCAGCGGTCAACTCGATCAATTGGGCACGTGTGGCAGCGCAAGTTGTTTATTACTTCCGCGCAGCGTTAACGCTGGGGGCTCCTGACAAACCAGTTTCATTTTCTGTACCGAGCGGTAACTTTGGCAATGTGTTCGCCGGCTATGTCGCCAAGCAAATGGGGCTGCCTATTCAGCAGTTTGTCGTCGGTTCTAACCACAACGACATTCTGACGCGCTTTTTTGCCAATGGCGCAATGGAGGCCGAGCCGGTCACCGCTAGTTTGTCGCCGAGTATGGATATCCAAGTTTCTAGTAACTTCGAAAGGTTGCTGTTTGACCTAGCTGGCCGAGATGCCACACAGGTACAAAGCTGGATGAATGGCTTTAGTGAGTCGGGCCGTTTTGAAGTGACAGCAGAGCAGCATAAAAAAGTGTGTGCGCTTTTTTCTGCCCACTGTCTCAGCGATGAAGAAACAAAAGCAGAGATGCATCGCTTATTTGAGACCAGCGAATACTTGATCGACCCACACTCAGCTATTGGTGTCGCTGCTGCTCGAGCGACACGCTTTGACGAGTCCACGGCGATGGTTGTATTGGGGACGGCGCATCCAGCCAAATTCCCCGATGCAGTACTTTCTGCCACAGGGCAAGAAGCCAAGTTACCTCCTCGGGTCGCGCATATCATGACAGCGCAAGAGCGTGTTGAGCCGGTGGATAATGATTTGGAGAGTGTGAAGCGGGTTGTTCGATCTGGTGCTAATCGCGGTTGAAACAAAACGGCCCGACTCTTTATTAAAGAGCCGGGCCGCGCCGTGGTCTTCCTGACCGTAACGACTGTTGTTGCCCCGACCAAAGCGTCCTTGCTTTCAGTCAAAACATTTCGCAATCGCATCCCCGTCCTTGGGGAGCTGAGGCTATCTTCCAGAATGCCTCAGCCAAGAGCTTGGCCATGTTAGTGGCCGAACTCTCTGGATTTCGAGCCCTGCAACGAGCCGCCCATCCTTAGACCCTCACTTTAGTGAGGTGCTGCAACTCCTTTATGTCTTCACCGCTTCCTTGCTACCGAAGACCCTGCGGCTTCAGTTGGCGATTCAGTTTGATGGTCAAACTTTGTCGCCGATGATGACCCATCCGGAGTCCTATCAATCTCGCTTCCTGCTCAATTGATATTGCTCCTAGCGATTTGAGGAATCCCTCTCATCCACCAAAAGCAAGGGATAGTGGCATCCTTGCCAGCTATCCCAGAGCACGTCCGTGTGCTCTTTTTGCTTTACGCATCCATGCGTAGAAGCAAAACCTTGGTCAATACTGGGCGCGAGACACAGTACAACCGCCACCTGCAGTGCAGGCGAGGTGATTCGCTGGGAGTAGGGAGTTATTGGTTAGGGCTGACTGCTCTGAACAAGAGCGCACGGCGTTGCCAACGTTTTCTCTACTCGAAACACTCTCCGCCATTTGGCGGGAGAGTCTAGCGAATCACGTTTTAACAACGACCAGTGCAAAATGCGATGAGGCTCGCGAGGGCTCTGGTGTGGTGCGATATCTAAGAATCACACGATTGACAACTAACGAAGCATTTATCGTGCTCAATCTTTCTGTTTGTATAGGTTTTATTCTGGAATGATCGTGGATTTCCAAAAAAGTAGACAGATATTGCTACTTGTAATCTTTGACTTGTTCCAGTGTGCTTTGGGAGCTGCCATTGAGCGGTGCTCTGTATCTTTTTGATAAATATACAAATAAATAAATCGAAAAACTCCTCCTGCTTTTTCTTATCAATTTTGTGACGCGTTCGTGTGTTTCAAATCACTAAATGTAACCTCTAGAAGCTACCAAATTCTTCAGAAACAAGACTAGTAAACCGCTACTACACCTACAAGGTCGGCAGGTCTCTGCCGTGCCCGGATAAGCGTTGCCATTAAGAAGTCGCGTCAATCGATTGATTACAAAGACATAGCCAATAAGAGCTAGGCAGCAAAAGCGATTTATAAGAAGGAAGTGGACAATGAGGATTTCGAAGGTTTCGGTCTCCGGACGCGACAGTAAACTCAGCCAAAATCAAACAGGTTTTGCACAGCAACTGCCGTTGCGCAGTGGTTTGAGAACGGCGTTAGTCGGAGTGGCATCAGCGGTTGTGTTAAGTGGTTGTTTGTTAGATGGTGATCTATCGGGCCACGATGCGCGCAACGAGTTGCTCACTTCACTGGGAGAGAATACTTCTGGTGGTGAAAGAGGAGTTGGCGGAACAGGCGGAACAGGCTCATCGGTCGGCACGCCAGCGCCATCAACGGGTGCTTTGACTAACCCCAGTGCCATGAGTGACCACTACCCAGGTACCCACAACTACAGCAAGCAAGTCGATATGCCGTCTTGTGATGCGTCAGACGCTTTGCGTATCTCCACCGCATCTGGTTTAAGTCAAATCAACAACAGCAGTTATCGCGTGTTCTGTATTGCTCCTGGTGATTATCGATCACACGGTTTGTTGGCATTGAGCGGCACGGGTGGTACTGAGAGTGCGCCCAAAGTCATTCGCTTTGAAAGCTCTGAGTTTGCAGACACTGATGAGATTTTCAAGGTAGACCTGTCAAAGGTTGCTCGTATGCCTCCTATTGATATTCGCAACACCAGTCACTGGGTTCTTAACAGGCTTGCATTTGTCGATACCTCTGGTATGCCAATTCGTATAGCTGGATCAACGGATATTGTCATTGACCGCATTCGATTTGAGAATAACTACAGAGGCATAGAGATTCAGCACGGTACGCATGATTCCTATGTGCAAAACAGCTACATTGGCAATCAAGTGATTCCACAAGGCAGTGGAAATGACGGCGTGTGTATTGCAATGATGGGGCATTATCGTCAGGTTAATCTCAATGGCAGCATTGATTACGATTACCCAGTTGTCGCGAAAAACAATCACATTGTAAATAACGAAATATTCAACTGTAACGATGGTTTTCAAGCCGTTTGGATGCCGCAGTTTAATAACTACCCAGATTTCCAAGGTACTATCTTGGCGGGTAACGACATCTATATAGACAGCACACGTCGTACGAACTGCAGTGGCTCTTTGAGCAGCAATGGTAACTGTGCCTACACCGAAAATGCCATGGATTTTAAGGCAGCTTCTCTAGATCCCTCTAATCCTGTGGAAGTTTTTGACAACCGCATGTGGGGTTGGAGAAAAACTGATTCTAGTTATAACGGTCCTGCTAACAGCTGGGGAACAGCAATTAGCACGCACTATAACTCGATGATGAATCTACACGTTTATGAGAATGTCTTTTTCGATGTTGGTGCGGGTGTTGGTTTTACTCGCGGCTCTAATAACTCTGTGGTTCGTGACAACATTTTTGCCAACGTAACGGGTGCGGGAATCAACAACGGCGTCGCAATCATGACGTACACTGATTCATATGACTATTCTGACCCTGTTTACGCTTACAGCAATGTTAATGACATGGTAGTAGAGCGCAACCACATGATCGACATTGGCGGTGCTTGGTTGTCAACCAGTGCAGAGAACTCTGACTTTGATTGTAACGTCATCTCCAACGGCACTTGGACTGCTACCAGTGGAAACTGGGCCGTCGGTTTAAATGCAGGCCGAAGCACGTATTACGGGACTAACTCAGGTTCTTTTAGCCAAGGGTCAGATGCCGTACACAGCGCTGGTTCGTCGAACATGGGGCAATTGTGCTTCGCGACAAAAAAGGCCAGTGTTAGTGGGGGTGAGGAGGTGTGCTTGTCAGGTGTACTAGACACGGCTAATAGCCCTAATGTGTGTGCCTCTGAGTACTGGACTTCCGCCAACTGGCAATAAGTTTTATAAAATAAGCACCCACTAAGAGGTGCAGTATCCTGACCCGATCCAGATTCTCTAGATCGGGTTTTTTTGTCTAACGGGTAGCTAAGAACGCATCAGTGCACCATTGGGGTCAAACAAAGCTTGAGTTGATAAGGTAGCGGCGTAACGCTGACCCAGTATCTCCACTGAGAAATCGTGCTCACCGTGCAGCAATGCAGTTGGCAGATAGGCTTGCGCTATAGAGGCTTCAATCCTGTGACCATACCCCCCTGACGTGACCCAGCCCACGACTCGCCAATCACCGTCTCTGACAGGGTCGGGCTTGTCTACACTTTGGCCGCTCGCAGTAAATCGCGAGGCGCCGTAGCCGTGTGGCTTGTCAATGGCACCGGGATCGAGATCGCCAATTTTTGCCCAGACAGGCTCGTCGCCCATCACATCGGTGTTGTCTGCGTCTATGATGAGTGTCACGCGACTCAACCTTGGGCCCTGTTGTTTTTCATCAACGGCTGCTTGGCGTCCTATAAAATCTCCCTTATCAAGTTTTACAAAGCGGCCCATATCAGCTTCGTAGGGTCCGTAGATCGGACGCAGCTCGGCAAACCAAGTGGGGAAGTTTTTTTCAAGCCGCATACTCAACAACGCTCGCATGCCAAAGTCGACGATACCGAAGGGTTCGCCCAGTCGTTTGGTCTCAGTGTAAACGCGACGTTCATAACAAGGCTCCATCCAAATCTCGTAGCCCAAGTCTCCCGTATAGCTGATGCGGTTTAGCCGACAAGGGCAGCCCGCCACGTCTACTTCGCGGTAATCCATAAAGCGAAGGCTTTCGTTGCTTACATCAAAATCACACAATTGACTCAACAATTCGCGCGATCTTGGCCCCGCAATTGAAATGCCCACCAGAGTTTGACCAAAGCGATGTATGTGCACGCTCTTGTCTGTAGGTAGGTGTTGTTCAAACCAACGGGTATGGTAAATCTGTGCACCTGAAGACCCCCAAACAACAAAGCGCTCTTCTTCTGCGCAGGCGATAGTAAAATCTCCGATGAGTTTGCCATTCTCGTTTAGCATGGGCGTTAGCACCAGCCTGCCCAATTTTGGCATCGTGTTGGTCATCAAAAGCTCAAGCCATGCTCTGGCACCAACGCCTGTTATTTCATACTTGGCAAAGTTGGCAATCTCGGTCACGCCAACACTGTCGCGCACAGCTCTCGCCTCTGCCCCTATGTGCGAGAAATCGTTTGAACGGTGAAAAGACAGTATGTCTGTCGCGGGTTCACCTTTAGTTGCAAACCACAAGGGTGTCTCCAGTCCCCAGGTGTCGCCCATCACGGCGTTGTTGTCGCGCACCATGATGTCGTAAAGTGGAGTGGTTTGCTGTGGGCGAGCTGCAGGCAGCTCTTCGTTGGGGAAGCGTATGCTAAAGCGGCGAGAGTAGTTTTCGCGCACTTTTGAATTCGTGTAGCGAGGACGGGTGAAATCTCCGTAGCGCGCGACGTCCATGCCAAACACATCATGGCCGGGGTCACCGTCAACCATCCAGTTGGCGAGCACGAGACCCACTCCGCCACCTTGGCTGAATCCGGCCATGACAGCGCAAGCACTCCAGTGATTTTTTAGACCTTGAACCGGGCCGACCAGTGGGTTTCCGTCTGGAGCAAAGGTGAATGGGCCGTTAACGACTTGCCGGATTCCGGCCTTGGCAAATCCCGGGAAATGTTTATACCCCATTTCCAGTGATGGCTCGATACGGTCCAAGTCGTCGGGTAATAACTCGCTGCCAAAATCCCATGGGGTAGTGTGTGGTGACCAAGGCTTGCAGGCTTTTTCGTAGGTACCCAGCAGGAGCCCGTTGCGTTCTTGACGTGTGTAAATCTCTCCTTTGAAATCGATAGCACCAACTAATTCGCGGCCAGTGCTCTGATTAAATTCCACGACTTCGGGCACTTCGTCAGTTAGCAGATACATATGCTCCATGGCCAAGACCGGCAATTCAACACCTGCCATACGGCCCACTTCTCGTGCCCACAATCCCCCAGCGTTAACCACATGCTCCGCGTGTACCGTGCCTTGTTCCGTCACAACTTGCCAGCTGCCGTCCGCATTGGGCACAAGCTCTTCTACTTTGTTCCGCAAAGAAATTTTGGCACCGAGTTTTTGTGCGGCCTTGGCGTAAGCGTGTGTAGTGCCCGAAGGATCAAGATGGCCTTCGACCGGGTCCCAGAGCGCACCGACAAAATGGCTCTCGTCCATCAATGGAAACATCGCTTTGGCCTCGGACGGCGTGATGATCTCTGTCTCCATGCCGAGCACTCGACCAGTCGCTTGCAAGTAGCGTAGGAAGTTCATGCGTTCTTCAGAATCGGCGAGCATCACACCACCGGTGAGGTGCAGACCACAGGATTGCCCGCTCAATGCTTCTAGCTCCTCATAGAGAGACACGGTGTAAGCCTGAAGTCGAGCAACGTTCGGGTCGCCGTTCAGCGTGTGGAATCCGCCTGCAGCATGCCAAGAACTGCCCGAGGTCAGTTCCGAGCGCTCGATTAATATCACATCCGTCCAACCGGCTTTTGCCAGGTGATACAAGACAGAACAACCGACAACGCCGCCGCCTATTACCACCGCTCTCGCATGAGTTTGCATAATTGTCCGCTCCAAATCTGGTCTGCCGCCGCAAGAGCGGATAAAGTGCAATAACTATAACTCGCCTCGTCTGGGTTGCATGTAATTGAGCGCCTGACTTGGCGCAAATTCGAAAATTAAAGAGAGAACTGGTCATGGCAGAAGTTAATGAGCCTGTTGATGCACAATCACGGCGCGCGGCAAAACCAATCGTCTGTTATGAGACGGACAAATTGCCCGAAGTGGACATGCCTGCATACCAAATCGCCCGAGAGTCACTGGAGCTAGTGGCGGAATACACCGCCGCACCACGTGATGCCTGTGCGTTTGACGTCCCTGCTGGGCACTTCTTTCGAATAGTCAGTGTTGAAGGCCCTCAAGTGGGAGATTTGAACCTCTGGAGTGCTAGTAATCTAGAAGAGCGTTTCTTCAGTGGTAAAACTCGTCAGTTACACGCCACGCATGTCACTACAGGTGACCGCTTGTGGAGCAATTTGCCACATCTGCGTGCGCTGGCCACTATTACCCATGACACGCTTGGATGGTACGGTTGGGATGCTGACGGCGCCGGCGTGCACGATGTCATTGGTACGCGTTGTGACCCCTACACCAATCATGCTTTGCGCGGTTTGCATTACCACTATTGTTGTCACTCAAATTTGACGCGGGCGTTAGCAAAACACACGGGTCTTACGGCACAACAAGCTGAGCGTCATATACACGATGTGCTCAACGTATTCATGTGCACCGGCTTTAGCCTAGATACGCATCAGTACTTTATGAAAGCAAGCCCTGTCCGGCCAGGTGACTTTATAGAGTTTTTTGCAGAGACAGATTTATTGGGTGCCCTGTCTGCTTGCCCCGGAGGCGATTGCGGTGCTAGCCATTCTGACGACGCGACGCCCTGCTACCCGCTGCGAGTAGAGGTTTACCGCAATACTTCAGAGGCCTTGAAGAATTGGCAGCCTGCGGAGCTGAATGCCTATGATCAAAGCCACGGATTAAAATAGTTTTCAGCAGTTTTTTCGAGACAGTTCTTCGCTGTGATCGATTAATACCTACCGCAACTTGTATACGCTAGCTCCTGAGTTATCACGCTGATTTCTCGCTGAGTACTCGGTTGGCGGTGTGTGCTGGTAGCTGCTCTATAGCAACCGGCAACTGTTCTAAAAACTTTAGTGACAGTCTCTCAAGATATTCACACCGGAAGCCGATACCTGTTAAATATCCAGCGATCCGAGACGGCTAAAATTTTAGACTGTCTTTAGAGACCGCATGCATTTGTAGGTGATCAGTCATGGCGACCATTCAAAGTCCGGGCATTGGCTCGGGGCTCGACGTCAACAGCATAGTTGAATCCTTAGTGGCGGCTGAAAGTGGCCCTGCAACTGTGCGCATGGACAGAAAGGAAGCTGACCTTCAGGTGAAAATTAGTGCGCTTGGTACAATGCGCGCCGGTTTGTCTGAGTTTCGCGAGAGTTTTGCGAATTTAAAGACCACCACCACGTTCAATAGTCGCGCAGCGACCCTGAGCAATGCAGAGAGCATTGAGGTGACTGCTGGTACAGCCGCAAACCCAGGCGAGTACGCCATAAAAGTATTGCAACTAGCCCAAGGCCAGAAGCTGGCCTCTGGTGGTTTCGAGAGTGAGGCGACAGCCATTGGCAGTGGTGAGTTGACAGTCACTGTGGGCGAAAAAGAATTCACCGTTGAAATCCCTGAAGAAACCAAAACGCTGGCGGACATTCGCGACGCGATTAACTCGGCGTTAAGAAGTGAAGGGGTAAGCGCTTCTTTGCTTAACGTGGACGATGGCGAAGGCGGTACTCATACCCGCATGACCCTCAGTAGTGGCCAGTCGGGAAGTGAAGGTGCTATTTCGATGACTGCCACTGAAAATGCAGCGACCGGTGATGAGCCTGGCTTGCAATCTCTTGTTGACGGTATGGAAGAGCTGGTTGCAGCCCAAGATGCCATTGTCGAAATAGACGGCCTGACAGTCACCAGCAGCAGTAACTCGCTGACCAATGTCATCGACGGCATAACGCTTGATTTAAAATCTGCTGATCCCGACGAAATAAATACTTTGACCGTTACCGAGGACAACAGTGCTTTTACTGCTGAAATAACCAGTTTTGTCGAGGGTTATAACGCACTGATGGACGTCTTGACCGGAGCAGACAGCTACGATTCGGACAGCCAGACAAGCGGTGCTTTGTTTGGTGACTCGGTCATGCGTGGTTTTCGCTTGTCGATGTCAACCACGCTTGGCTTTATTGATCGAGGGGCGAGCAGTTCGTATAGCTCGCTGGCTGCTATGGGGGTCACAACCAATGAGTCTGGCCAGCTAGAGTTGGATGAGAGCAAGCTCAACTCAGCACTTGAAAATGGTTACGACGATGTGGTGAATTTCTTCACGGCGGAAGATACCGGCTTTGCGCAGCGATTGGACGACTTTGTTTATGGCTACAGCCGATTCGACGGCATTGTACAGAGTCGGCTGGATGGCTTAGACGCGCGGGTCAGTGATATCGGCGAACAGCGTATCGATTTAGAAGACCGTTTGATCAAAGTGGAGGCGCGTTATCGAGCGCAGTTTGCTGCGCTGGACACTATTATGTCTCAGCTCAGCACGACCAGCGGATATCTTGCCGCTCAACTTGGCAACAACTCGTCTGATAGTTAAATTGTCCACTCTCTCAAATCCGATCTGTCACCGACAGCCTATTAATTGGGGGTCTGGCGCGTGCTGTGTCCGCTCTCTTAGCAGGGAATTCTTGTCAATTTTCAGTGAGCTAGGAGTGATCCAACCAGGGGCAGTAGAAAATCTTTAGTCCTATACAAACATTTTTCAGTAATCTTTCAAGTGTGTCATAAAACTGCCGCTGTTTGTATTGCAAGCAAATTAAAAATCGGGGGCTAAGTACTTTAGAAGAAGTGCAACCTTCAGCCTGAATTGGGTAAAACTAACAATGCTTGCAGGTGGATAAAATTATGATGACTAACACCGACAACAATGTTCTTCCTGCGGGTATGGGAGCGGTTAACCGAAGCGTTGTCCCAGCCGTTGGTGCCACTACTGGCAACGAGGTCCGCGGAGCCGGAGCGTCTGCCAAGGGTGAAGCGGCCGCTGTTACATCGGTCAAGCAAAGCGGCATAGCTAGCGATGCAAAACCTGTTGTTCAAGGGTCGACATCTGTTGACTCAACAGAGAACTTGAAAGATGTCGCTGACGCATTGAACAAAACTTTTGGTGAGAAACAGTCGCTGCAATTCAGCGTAGATCAAGATACCGGTGTTTCGGTTATTAAGGTCACGCAGGCGGGCACCGGCGAGGTTGTACGGCAGATTCCTAATGAGGAAGCGTTGCTGATCATGCAGAAAGTGAATCAACAGCAAGATAGCGGGAACGACTCCGCAGTGCTGTTTGATCAAATGGCTTGATTCGCGCTAAGCGGCTAAGTAGAAAAAACGCCTAAGTCAGTGAGTCGGTCGATGGGAAGAGAGAGCGCTTGCCTGTTTTACAACGACGGATGAGAAGGAAAAGGGAGAGTGCTTACATTTGAACGGTAGCGCTCATATAGCATGAAGCAAACACAGGTGAAAATTGATGTACAACAATGAAGCATTGGCCGAGTACAACCAGGTAGGTACCTTTGCCAGCGCGGCCTACGCCGACCCTCATCAACTGATAATGATGCTCTACGATGGCGCAATAAATCGACTGGCTAAAGTTGGGTTTGCACAAGAACACGGTTCAACCTCGGAGGTAAACAAGCTTATCTCTGATGTGGTTTCTATTATCGAAGGCTTAAGAGAATGCCTCGATCAAGAACAAGGTGGTGACTTGGCGAATAACCTAGGCGACCTTTACGGATATATGGTTGCGCGTTTACTTCGCACGCATATTGACGGTGATAGTGAAGAGGCCCTAGCCGAGGTATCCGGCTTGTTGCAGGAATTGCGTGAGGCTTGGGCCGGTATACCCGTTGCAGAACGCAATGGAAAAGGTCCAAAAGCCTGATGAGTGAACAACGTGCTCTCATTGCCCAGCAGATGTTGCAAAGGGCACGCTTAGTTCTCAAGGGCTTAGAGCGCAAAAACGAAGAATCCGGACAGGCTTTGATTGCGCTAGATAAAGAGCTGCGCCAGTTTTTCGACAGTTTATCCCCGCAAGAGCCGGTTACTGCCTCAGAGTTGACTATACTCGAAGATGTTGGCGCACTTTTGAATCGCGCCAAGACGTTGGCGGCAGCCCAGCGGACGCAAGTACTGGACGAGCTTAAGCAACTGAGCACTTCGCGCTCAGGCATCGAAGCTTACCGGCTGGCGAACGCTACGCATTGAAGCTCCTGTCGCCTGCGCCTTAGTTGTAGCTAGCTACAATCGATAGTCATTTTGCAAAGGCGTTTTATTGGTCGATCCGAGTGCTAGACCCTCTTGCTCATGCTAGTCAAATGAGCTTCAGGGACTATCGTCACTGGGCAAACCAATTTCTCCCTGTCGAACGATCGATCGAATTTGGCTGAGAAAAGAAACTGTTGCGGCGCAAGGAGTCGAACGGCTTGTCTGTGTACAGGCTCCGAGTCACGCCGCTGGATCCGCATCAATTACAGAAGAACAGACGCATGAGCAGACAGCCCCAATCACGTGCCCTTATTGTTGATTCCGATATGAACCGAGCAGAGCGCTTTGCTAGCATTCTGCAATTCATCGACTGTGAGAGCGACGTTTTATGCCAGCCCTCAGCACTGGGTAATCACGATGGCTTAGAGCGCTATGAAGTCGTGTTTATGGCCAATCACGCCGAGGCCGTGAGTTTAGTCAAAGCTATAAAAGAAGGGCAAGAAGATGCACCTGCGTTTGTCCTGTTGTTAGATGACGAACCAACCAACAGCGAAATGAGCAACCTAGCCATGTTGTTTCTAGGGCTCATTCGCTTTGATGCTCGTTACCCTGTGATTTCAAACTTGCTGCACAAAGCTGAAGTTTTTGCCAAAAAACGCAAGAGTGATGGCAAGCAGAAAAAAGGCTCGGGCAACATTGAATTGTTCCGTTCGCTGGTGGGTAACAGCCGCAGTGTGCGTGGCGTTCGAGACATGATCGACAAGGTCGCGCCTTCTGATGCGACCACGCTCATCTTAGGTGAGTCGGGTACCGGCAAAGAGGTGGTTGCTCGTAATATTCACTACTACTCCAAGCGTCGACAAAAGCCCTTTGTACCTATCAACTGTGGTGCTATTCCGCCAGACCTGCTTGAAAGTGAGCTCTTCGGCCATGAAAAAGGGGCGTTCACCGGTGCTATCGCATCACGCCAAGGTCGATTTGAAATGGCTGAAGGTGGGACAATCTTTCTGGATGAAATCGGCGACATGCCGCTTCCGATGCAGGTCAAGTTGTTGCGCGTCTTACAGGAGCGTTGTTTTGAGCGTGTAGGTAGCAGTAAAACTATCGAAACCGATGTACGCATCGTCGCAGCGACGCATCAAAACCTAGAAAAGCAAATTGACAAAGGCAAGTTTCGCGAAGATTTGTTTTACCGCCTCAACGTTGTGCCGATTGAAATGCCACGTCTGAAAGACCGATTAGAAGACTTACCGCTCTTGGTGCAGGAGCTAATCACTCGGCTGGAACATGAAAAAAACATATCGGTCAAATTGACCAATGCAGCGCTCGTCGCCATGTGTAATTACGACTGGCCCGGCAACGTTCGTGAACTGGCTAATATGATTGAGCGCTTGTCCGTGTTGTATCCCTACGGTGTCGTTGATGCGCCCGACTTACCCGCGAAATTGCTTGAAGCGGGTGGAGAGCTGGATGCGCAAGCTCAACAGGTTATCGCGGAGTCGGTTGTACCAGACGCACCGGCACAAGCCGAAAATGCCGATGCTAATTTGCTGGGGTCAATCCCAAATTACACCACGACGGCATCTCCTCGATTGCCTAGAGATGGCATCGATCTGAAGCAGCATTTGACGGATATCGAAACAAGCCTTATTCAGCAAGCATTGGATGAAGCGGGTGGGGTGGTTGCACATGCGGCTAAGCGATTAAAAATTCGCCGTACCACTCTTGTGGAAAAAATGCGGAAATACAATATCATGCGTATGGAGACAGAAGCGGCGTCATAAAGCCGACGGGCATTCTAACTCCAGCTCTAAGTTGTTGTTTTAAAAGAGAACCTTCTCTGGCATAAATACTGCGTTTTGGTAAACCATGAACTTACCACACGTAGGCAATCGAATGTCAGAGAAGGGCTCCAAGCTCAGCCTCCCGGCTGGGCGAAAATCAGAAGTGCAACCTGCACCTGCTGTTAACTCCTCTTCTGCCGCTCGAACTCCCTTTATCGACCCAGCGCCCGTCGCCGTGTTGATCATTGATCGTGGTGGTTGTGTTAAAACACTGAATTCGGCTGCTGAGAGTCTTTTTGCCAGTTCTGCAAAAGGCCAAGCCTGGCCACTGTTGCGTAACGCTACCTTTAAAGCGCATCAAGGCTCAGCGTTGCTAACGGCAAGAAATGGAAGCTGCTACATTGAGCAGCACTCCACCGACACAAACAGCGGCGACAGAATTCTGTGTTTACAGTCGGCAACCGTAGCGACTGACCAAGCCCAGTCACTTGCAGCTCTAGGTGAGTCAGTCGCGCGATTGGTACACCAAGTACGAACGCCATTGACGGCGGCAGCTCTCTATCTAGACCAGCTCAATCGTCAGCTCGGCCATGAGCCTCAGCTGCAACAACTCGCTCGTAAACCCGTGCAACAACTTCGCGCAGCTGAAAAGATCATCAGCAGCTCATTGGGGTTATTGCGGCCTGCACGTTTTGAGTTGCAGACCATCAGCGCTCAAGAAGTATTGCAGCGATTGGAAGATCAATGCGCTGTCGTAGTCTTGTCAATGGGGGCGCACCTGTATTGTGCTTCTGCCCCTGAAAATCTTTCGGTGAGAGCAGAGCCCGAAGTGCTAATTTCCGCGCTAAGCAACCTTGTTATCAATGCTGCACAGCACCCAGCCAAAGGGCGTTTACTGCGCGTTTGTGTCGTTGCGCGACAGGTAGACGGTTGCATTGAGTTTGATATCAGTGACACGGGCAAAGGCGTGCCCGAAGACATGCAGAAAAAAATATTTAATGCTTTTGAGACGTCTCGAAGTGACGGTACGGGCCTTGGTCTGGCAGTAGCTGAAAGCTCTCTCAGGCAGTTTGATGGACAGATTGCACTGAAAAACAACGCTGAAGGCGGGGCCACATTTTGTGTGCGTTTCCCAGCCGAAGCTTTAGATGTGGCCGCATGAAGTGGCACAAACCTCGACGGAGACCCTCTCAATGAAGATGGCGAAAATTTTACTGGTTGATGATGATGCAGGCGTTCGAGAGGCGCTGCGTGACACTCTGGCACTGGAAGGCTATGAGATCACATGCGCATCAACCGCCCACGATGCGTTGAGCGTGCTGCATGCACAGGGCAATTTTGATCTGGTCATCAGCGATGTTCAGATGAGCCCGATGGACGGAATGGCTTTGCTCAAATCAGTCCGTGAAGCGCGCATTGATGTTCCCGTGATGTTGCTGACGGCTTATGGCTCAATTGATCAGGCCGTTAGCGCATTGCAGGCAGGCGCTAGTGACTATATTACGAAGCCCATTGATGTTGAGTCTCTCTTACAGAAAGTGGCCAATTGGGTATCACGAGGTCAGGCGATGGCGAGTGACTTTGTCGCTGGCGACCAACGCACACTTGACTTGTTGACCTTGGCTCGCAAAGTGTCGAATTCTGAAGTATCGGTGATGATCTCTGGACCCTCTGGGGCGGGTAAAGAGGTAATGGCTCGTTATATACACCTTCACTCTCGTCGAGCGAGTGCACCCTTTGTTGCGATCAACTGTGCGGCAATCCCTGAGAATATGCTGGAGGCAGTGCTTTTTGGTTATGAGAAAGGAGCGTATACGGGTGCTCACAAATCAATGCCAGGCAAGTTTGAACAAGCGCAGGGTGGCACCTTGTTGTTGGACGAAATCTCTGAGATGGATTTGGGTTTACAGTCTAAGCTATTGAGGGTTATCCAGGAGCGTGAAGTTGAGCGATTGGGTAGCCGAGATTCAATCTCTCTGGATGTTCGTATCCTTGCGACAACAAACCGCACCTTGCGTGAAGAAGTGGCTGCCGGACGATTTAGAGAAGATTTGTTTTATCGTCTCAATGTTTTCCCTGTTCGTCTTCCTCCGCTTGCTGAACGCCCACACGACGTAGAGCCCCTGGCCAAGCTGTTTGTTGCTAAGCACGCGAGTAACGACAGTGCTCCCAAGGCATTAGGTAATGCAGCGGTTGCTCGATTGATGCAACATAATTGGCCGGGCAATGTTCGTGAGTTAGAGAATGTTGTTCAACGATCTCTGGTATTAGCAGAGGGCAAAGAAATTGGTGTTGCCGATATTCACTTTGAAGACGGAGAAGCTGTGCCTTCTTCGTTTGAAGATGAGACAACACCCATACGTGCAAGCGATGTTGGGTTAGGCAACACGCTGAAGAGTCGTGAAAGTGAAATGATCATGGAGACGTTAGAGCAATGCCGCGGCAATCGAAAATCCACAGCGGAGGCGTTGGGTATTTCACCTCGGACATTGCGGTATAAGATTTCTCGCATGAAGCAACAGGGTTATCAGGTGCCAGAAGCTTACGGCTACAGCGCTTAGACAGTTTTTAAAAAAGTTTTTTTCAAGACATGAAGTTTTGAATTTGGAGAGACTAGGATGGCCTCGGAAATAAGTAACGCTAGACTGATGGGTCAGCTGGAAATGATGCGCTCGCAGGCCGCCCAAGAGGTGGGTGACTTGGATTCGCTGAGCAGCGACCCAACGACGAGTGAATTTGCATCCCTGTTGCGAGCACAAGTAGAAAGTGTGAACTCGGCCCAATCAAGTGCTCGGTCTCTGGCACAGAATTTTGAATTGGGTACCCCAGGGGTAGAGCTTGCAGACGTGATGATTGCAGCCCAAAAATCTCGCGTGCAGTTTGAAGCGTTGACCGAAGTACGAAACAAATTGATCTCTGCTTATCAGGAGATAATGTCCATGCAAGTGTGACACTGGTTTAAAGCCAGTGCACGGCACTGGAAGATAGGCGCGGCGAAAAGCCACGCACTGTGGGAGCCAGGATGGCTCATTGTTGATCAGGATTGATGCACGCAGAGGACCCGCTGATGGCGGAAGTAGTGGCAGACGGTGACGAGCCGGTAGCCAAAAGCACAATATCTAAAGCACTAGACCAAGCTGCAAACCCCGTTTCTTGGCACGATGCGCCTGTGGCACGCCAAATGGCGGTAGTCGTGGTCTTGGCAGCAGCTGTTGCTGTAGGTGTGGCTGCAGCTCTGTGGTCTGGTGAAACACCAATGACACCGCTGTTCGCTGATATGGCACCCACAGAGATGGGCAAAGTCACTGACGCTTTAAAAGTCTCCAACACTGAATTTAGTATTGACTCCACGACTGGCGCATTGCTTGTACCTGCTGAAAACGCACAAGCCATCCGCATGCAGCTGGCTGCCCAAGGTCTCCCCGAGACAGGTGGACCGGTAGGCTTGGAAATGTTGTCGGAACAACAAGACCTCAGTACCTCCCAGTTCGTCGAAAGTGCAAGATACCTGCACGCGCTTGAAACAGAACTTGCTCGTTCAGTTTCCTCAATTCGCAGTGTTAAAAGTGCACGTGTGCATTTGGCTTTGCCCAAAGAATCTGTGTTTGTTCGGCGTCGTACTCCCCCGAGTGCTTCGGTTGTCGTTGCACTCTACCGTGGAAGACAGCTAAGCCAAGAGCACGTTGCTTCTATCATCAATTTGATCTCAGCGAGCGTCCCTTCTATGAGTTCGGACCATGTGACCGTGGTCGATCAGAATGGCAGCTTACTGACTGAGAGTAACGTCAATAAGGATCTACAAAGTAGCACACGCGAATACGACTACACCCGTCGTATGGAAGCTGATTACGCAGCACGGATCGTCAATTTGTTGGAGCCAGTTGTGGGTCCTGGTCGTGTGCGTGCGCAAGTGACTGCTGAATTGGATTTTAATCGCACCGAAGTGACTAGCGAAGCGTATGAACCCGAAGGGCAAGTGGTTCGGTCTGAGCAAATTGCCGAAACAGAGAACAGCTTGGCTGCGGCAATCGGTATTCCTGGTGCTTTAACCAATCAACCACCTGGTGAGGGAACAACAGACCCAGGTGCCGTTGCTGGTGAATCGGGCGGCGGTGGTTCCCAGTCGCGCAATGCCACACGTAACTACGAAGTCGACAGAACTATCAGCCACACTCGGCGTGCTTCTGGAGCGATTCAACGTCTTGCTATTGCTGTAGTAATAGACAACAAACCTGACGCGCTGCTCAGTGGGGATGACGCTGAGACTGAAGAAGGGGACGCAGCTGCAAAAGGCGTGTATTCCGAAGCAGAAATAGCGCGCTTGACGGATGTTGTGCGTGACGCGATTGGATTCAGCGCTGACAGAGGTGATTCGTTGAGTATTATCAACTCTCCTTTCCATATAGAAGCGATGGAGCCGCTGCCTAGCATCCCGCTGGTCGAACAAGCGTGGTTCCAGAAACTCATCAAACAAGTTATCGCCGGCCTTTTCATCTTTGCGATATTGTATTTTATTGTCCGCCCAATTGTTCGCGCTCTATTGCCTGTTGCCATACCTGATCCAGATGAAGAAGACGAAGAAACTTCAACTGCTCGCATGGTTCTCTCCGATGATGGAACGCCGTATGAATTGGAAGCTGCGGAAGAAGATGTTGTGGCTGAGCCTCTTTATGTTGTGGATGAGGGAGGAAGAATGCTGGATCCACGCGATCTGGAGCGAGAAGAGTCACTGCGAAAACGCCTGGTTTTTGCTCGAGCACTGGTGGAGGAGGATCCAGCCAGGGCAGCGAATGTTCTACGCAGCTGGATGAAGCTGATGAAAGAACAAGCTGACGAAGAGGCTGCTTAGCATGGCACTGGGAAAGAGAAAGTTTAGCGAAGAGATTACGCAGAGTGCCATTTTTCTAATGGTGTTAGGGCAAGAGCACGCGAGCTCCATAGTTTCCAAATTGAGTGAGAAAGAAGTAGAGGCTCTCGGGGCTTGTATTACTAATATGGGTCGTGTGTCGCGTGAAGACATAGAAAAAGCGCTTTCTGGATTTGTTGAAGACGTGAGAGAGCAAACGTCTTTTGGCATTGACAACAGTAACTACTTGGAGAGCCTGTTGGGAGATGCATTGGGCGAAGACAAGGCTCGATCCGTCATCGAGCGGATCGACATGCAAGGTGAACCAGCGAGCATTGAAGCCCTAAAAAGTATGGGCGCGTCTGGTGTGCTAGAAGTTGTAAGAAATGAACACCCGCAGATTATCGCCGTTGTGTTGTCTTTGCTTGAAGGAAAAGTTGCTGGCGAAGTATTAAAGCAGTTGCCTGAAGAGACGCATATCGATGTGCTGATGCGTATAGCTAGACTCAATACCTTGGCACCGTCAGCTCTGCGTGAATTAGATGTCGTGCTGGAATCCAGAATGAGTAAACAGCAAGCTCCTGTAGTGGGCTCTGATCCTGTTGGTGGAGAGCAGGCCGCGGCCATCTTGATCAAAAATGTCGGTACCGACTTAGGCGATGTATTGAAAGAGAAGATGCGTGTAGAAGACGAGGCACTCGCGACTCGAGTGGCGGCGTTGATGTTTGTCTTTGAAGATTTGCTTGCGGTTGATGATCGTGGAATTCAAACCTTGCTACGTGATGTGAGCACGGAAGACTTAGTAACCGGACTCAAAGGGGCATCACCAGAAATGAACGATAAGATTCTCGGCAATATGTCTTCGCGAGCTGCGGAACTGCTCAAGGACGATATGGATGCCCGCGGACCTGTGCGTTTAGCTGATGTAGAAGAAGCACAGGCGAGGGTATGTGATATAGCCAAAGGTCTTGAAGCTGATGGTAAGTTGATGATTGGCGGTGGAGATGATTTTGTTTAATTTATTACAAGTGAGGGCGCTGCGATGAGTGTTGCTGAAGGGATTGAATTGAGCCGAGATGGCGTTGTACGCTGGCGTGCACCGCAATTGGGTGAAGCACCGCAAGAGCAGGCAACGGCAGCCAAAGAGAGTGCTTCCTCGCCGAGAGTTCAAAATGTTGAACCAGAGGCAGCGCCTCAAACCACGACTGCACAAGCGTCTGGAGAAGGCGTGCTGACCGCTGGGCAAGTGGATATATGGGAGGCCGAAGCTCGTGCTGAGGGATTAAAGCAAGGTCAAGAGGAAGGCCAGAAAAATGGTTTTGCTGAAGGCTTTGAGAAGGGTCTTGCAGAAGGTCGTGCAGAGGGGAAGCGTGAACAAATTCAGCAAGTAGAGTTGCTCAAGTCCCTTATTGCTCAAATGACTATGCCCTTAAAAGACATGGGAGAAGAGCTTCACAGCGAACTGTTATCTCTTTCTGTTGCAATGGCGCAGCAGCTTGTTCGGCGAGAAATACAAGTTGATCCCGGAGAAATAATTCCCGTTATTACTGAGTCCTTGGCGTTGTTGCCCAGTCACTCACGCGATGTGGTTGTGCACGTACATCCAGAAGATGCCACGCTTATCCGGAAACTGTTGAGTGATGTAACCGACGATGCCGATTGGAGCCTGCAAGAAGACCCGCTGCTTACGCGTGGTGGTTGCCGTATTGAGAGTTTAAATTCCAGCGTTGATGCCAGCCTTGAGTCTCGCTTAGCTGGTCTAATGGCATCACACATTGGCGGCAAACGACATGGTGACTGATTTAAAAGGCAGTCAACAAGCTCTGCTGGACAAACTTCGAGACTATTCTGAGAACCTCAATCAACTCGCTCCAGCTGCAGTACAGGGGCGCTTGACCCGCATGGTTGGTTTGACGCTTGAAGCGGTGGGTTGCCGCGCGGCCGTCGGTGAGCGCTGCCGTGTCTTTTCACCGGGTGTTGCGCCTTTCGATGCTGAAGTGGTGGGCTTTGAAGGTGAAAAAATATATCTGATGCCAACCGAACAGGTGCACGGCGTTATGCCTAACGCGCGTGTGGTGCCACTGTCCGAGGACGAAACATTTAACGTCGGCACTGAAATGCTTGGGCGTGTGGTCGACGGTGCAGGTAGACCCCTTGACGGAGGCGGACCCATTAAGGGCGGTGCGTCTGTTTCTTTGCACGGTAAAAGTATCAATCCTCTCTCGAGAAGTCCGATAAAGGACGTATTGGATGTGGGGGTTCGTAGCATCAACGCGCTTTTGACCGTTGGGCGAGGCCAACGTTTGGGTCTGTTTGCCGGTTCGGGTGTGGGTAAAAGTTCGTTACTGGGCATGATGGCGCGCTACACATCTGCCGATGTCGTAGTGGTCGGTCTTATCGGAGAAAGAGGCCGTGAGGTAAAAGAATTTATAGAGGAAACGCTGGGTAAAGAGGGACGAAAGCGTTCAGTTGTCATAGCAGCGCCGGCTGATGCGACACCGCTTATGCGTTTGCACGGCGCAATGCTTACCCACAGCGTTGCCGAGTATTTTCGAGATCAAGGGAAATCGGTGTTGCTACTGATGGACTCTCTGACCCGTTATGCACAAGCACAAAGAGAAATTGCGTTGTCTGCTGGGGAGATGCCTGCCACGCGGGGCTATCCGCCTTCCGTATTTAACAAGCTGCCTTCGCTTGTTGAGCGTGCCGGCAACGGTGGCGAGAATGGCGGATCCATCACGGCTTTTTATACAGTTTTAGTCGAGGGCGATGATCACAACGATCCGATTGCCGATTCGGCGCGTGCAATTCTAGACGGCCACGTCGTGCTGACTCGCGAGTTAGCGGATGCGGGACACTTTCCGGCCATTGACCCAGAGTCTTCGGTGAGTCGGGCAATGCATACGCTTGTAAATGTTGAGCACAGTGCGGCGGCGTTGGCGTTCAAACAAAGCTGGGCTCTCTACCAGCGTAATAAAGACCTGATCTCCGTCGGCGCGTATCAATCTGGTAGCGACCCAGCTATCGATAGAGCCATAAGAATGAAGGCCGCTCTCTCGGATTTTCTTCAACAACCGATGTCGGACAATGTTTCGTTCGCTCCATCAATTGAACATTTGCAACACATGTTTAAAAGCAATTCCCCAAGTGCTGAGGAAGAACAAGGAGCAAACGCTGCAGCGGTTCAGCCTCTTGCGTAGAGCTGCAGTAGATCGCGATGAGTCGTTGGAATAAATTAGTAGAGCTGGCTGAGGAGCGATCGGAAAAGACTGCGCGCGAAATGGCCGACTTGCAGCAAAAAATATCCGCTGTGGAGAATCAGCGGCAACAAATGGAGGATTATCGGCAGGAGTATGCCCAGCGAGCAGCAGAGCCTGGAACCGTAGGAACTATTCAGCAGCTAAAAACGATTCGTCAGTTTGGTGATCAAGTGCAAGTGACGGTCGGCGAACTGGAGGCGCGCATTTCTTCTATGCAAGAGCGCTATGAAACAATTCGACAAGCGTGGCATAAAGACTATCAGCGCGAAAGGGCGCTGAAGGCTTTGCAAGGGATTGAG
This sequence comes from uncultured Granulosicoccaceae bacterium, assembly GCA_937965695.1. Taxonomy (GTDB): domain Bacteria; phylum Pseudomonadota; class Gammaproteobacteria; order CALCKW01; family CALCKW01; genus CALCKW01. The sequence goes on along the minus strand of CALCKW010000039.1, from coordinate 25,990 downwards.
GAGCGAAAAATCGCGTACTCTGCTGACAAAGCGATGCGTCGTGATGAAGACGATTACGTCTTGCAAGCACGAAGGCGCCGAGACACCAAATAAATGCTTGTAGGCAGATGCTTTTGGATGAAAGAAAGGTCGTATCGAAATACTGCGCAGTATAGAATTTTGCTGGCCCGTCGGTTGCTCCTGTACTCCCGAGCGAACGATTATAAGGTAGCAAAAAGCAGTGGAAGCAACGACAATATCGCCCGATAGCGCCAACGGTGTGTTTAATCTCGGTGTCCCTAGCGGCAACATTCAGAGCGGACCCGGCAGTGCCTTGCCTTTTTCAACTATTCTACAATCCCAGCAACAGTCAAAACATGCTGGCCATGCGTCTTTTGCAGCGAATACCGAGCTATTAAAAAATCAGCTGCATACCGCTAATGGACATGATGGACTTGGCTTAGATCAATTGTCACTCGACGGACATCAACGGCCAGCCGCAGCACCTTGGTTGGTACTTGGATTACATGGAGAGTCGACAAGGGGTTTAGAAACTTCACCGATGAGTGAAGATGAAAGTGCTCTTTTGACTGCAATACCTGAAATACAAGCTGTGCCTTTTGAGAGCAATAAGATTGTGACATCAGGTATATTGTCTGGCGAGCTCGCGCAAGCAACTGCTGTGAGTTTAGAGCAGGGCAAGTCTGCCCAGAGCACCTTTGACTTGTCTAACGTGTCCGGAAACTCGCAGGCTAATTTATCACGCCAAAGTTCAGGGGGTGGCGCAAGTAATAGACCTATAAGCTTTGACACAGATTTTGGTAGCACGCCTACTGACTATTTTGAAACACAGGACAGTCTGTCAACGGTTAAGTTGGAGCAGTTGCAAACAGCGAAGTCATTGTCAGATCAGCTTGGTGTGAATGCTAAGACATCGGATATGACGAGCGCTATACAAGAATCGAGTTCTATAAAATTTTCGACAGCTGTTAGCGATGAGCTGGCTGGTGTAGGTGAGCGGGTTGCGAATACAGACCTCCTCAATGCTCGCAACTCGGTCTCACATTCGAGTGAGGACACTGGAAACCTAATTGCACAAAATACCCGAGCTGTTTCGGCGTTAACGGACGCGGTCGCGTTAAACAGTGATGCCGAACCGCTCGCCTTAAAAGATGTAGCAAACACGATAGATGGAAAACTGCTGCCTCTGTCGGGTGGAGTGCCTATAAATGCTGGCTCTTTACCCACCACAGGATCCATGCAGCAGGGCGAGCTCTCAGTAGGTCGCGATGCAAATAGCGCATCATTGGCTCTGGGCTTATCCTCAGACATCCAGCGCACCGGTGACATAAATATTGAAACGGCTGATCTCGTGTCAATGCACAACAAGCCCGTCGAGATATCAAGTGCTTCAGCAAGCTTGGGTGCATCTATTGTTGATCCATCGAACAGTCAGTTGCGCGGTGTCGTGCCTGCTCAGGGCAAACGCATAGGTGTTGCTGAACGTGTCGATGTTTCAACCGCTGTTGATGCGAGTGAGGGATATCATTGGTTGAGCGACACATCTGAAGCGATGCCAGAGCCAGTGGGGGAGTCGACACAAACAAGCCTGCTAGAAGGCCTGGACAGTGCGACTGTCACAACGACGGGTAACAGCGCAGCGTCTGTAACCAACAATGTACGCAATGACACAGCACCAGCTGAATCATTTGCCGCGGCAAAGCGAGCCGCTGACGTGGCTGGTGGGCCTGCTAGCAATGCGACCAACAGCACAGAGCAAAGCAACAGCGCTAATTTAGAAATAGACACGCCCGTGCAAGATGCTCAGTGGTCGCAAGCACTCGCATACCGAGTGCAATTTATGGCTCAAGAGGGTATCCAGCGAGCGCAAGTGCAGTTAAACCCTGCTGAGCTTGGTCCAATGGAAATCACAGTGGACGTGGCCGACGATGTCGCAAAGGTGCAGATCACCGCTGAAAATGCAGCAACCCGTGAAGCTGTCGAACAGGCGGTGCCACGCTTGCGAGAAATGATGGCATTGTCAGGTTTTAATGATACGGGCGTTGATCTGAGTCAGGGAACGGATGATTTTAACGAATCAAGTGCGTTTGCGGAATCACTCAATGGGTCGGATACCGGGGCAGGTGGAGATAGAGCGTCCAGAGACGGAGAAAAAAGCGCTGAAACTCAGCCCAACGCAAACATAAAAACATTAGGTAGCAATGAAGTGCCTCAGCGCGGTTCAGATGGAAGGCTGAGTTTTTACGTATAAGCTGCTCTTTTACAAAGTAACACCCAGAAGCCCGGTATCCGACTTTCGTGAACCGGGTTTTTGTCATCTGGCCAACGGCAAATCTGGTCCATCACTAGCTGATTATTTGACGCAGTGCAAAATGGCAGCAATAAGTCTTTGATTATATAGAATAAAGAAAAATCGTATGTGCGGCATATAGATTGCAACTCAGCCATTAATCAATGGATTGATGACTGTAAGCATGGCTGACGAAGAAAGCGAAAGCACGGAAGGAACCGGCGACGAAAAGCCGAAAAAAAGCCGCGGAAAGATATTTGCGATGTTAGTAGTGGGCGTTCTGATGGCCACTTCATTCGCTGGCGGTGCAGTGTTCAATTACCACACTTACGGTGTGCGAACCGAGATCGTGGAAGTCGAGATGGCTCCAGAGATCAAAGAACCCTATTACACAGAGTTTGACCCGAGCTTCACGGTGAATATTCCCGGAGACGCTGGGCAGCACTATGTGGATATCAACATTGCGGTGCTCTCCTACGACCGCGACGCGTACAACCTGTTGCGCCAATATCGGCCGCTTCTACGTAACAAAATTCTTAACGTCATTGGCAATCGGCGCTTTGAAGAGCTTCTTGCGCGAGAAGGTCGAGAGAAGCTGCTCGCTGATGTGCGTACCGGAATTGACGATGTCTTTCTTCGTGAGGACCGCGTGGTCAAAATCGAAGCTCTCTATTTCACCAAGTTCTTGATGCAATAGTTATGGACGAATCAGAAGAGAGTCAGACAGACGACGAAGCAAGCGAAGGCGCTGCGACCGACGAGGAGGCGCTAATCAGCTCCGACGAGATGGAAGCATTGCTCGAAGGAGTTGAGAGTGGTGAACTTGCAGCTAGCGAAGGTTTACAGGCGGGTGAAGCGGTTGCAGTGGATTTGGTCACGCAATCGTTGGGCAAGGTTCGTCTTCCTGCTCTTTCGCGCGCTAATGATCGCTATAGCCAAGTGTTGCGCTCTACGTTGTATGACCTTGTGCAAAAGCCTACAGAAGTAAGCTTTATTTCTCTAGATAATGTGAAATTGGGAGATTTTTTGGATAAGCAGCTTACACCTACTGCTTTTGGGATTTTCAATTTCACGCAATTAGCGGGTATGGGCATGATGGCGCTGGGGCCGCAGTTGCTTTTCTGCATTGTGTCGACTTTTTTTGGTGGTGAAGGCCAGCAGGAGCGAGACGACTCAAAGGTTGAATTTTCTGCCACAGAAACGCGTGTAGCGCAGAGTTTTATTCGTCAGGCACTACGTGATTTAGAACATGCTTGGAGAGAGATGGTTGCGGTGAAAGCGGTTTTTACTGGTTTCGAGTCTAATCCAGCGATGGCATTGATCACCGACAAGTCCGATTCCATTATTGTCTCGAATTTTCGAGCGGATATTGAAGGGGTTGGTGGGGGTGATTTTTGTTTGGCTCTACCCAAAGCTATGTTAGAGCCAATTATTGATGAGTTATCGGCTGAGTCTCGCGCGGATCAACCCACGGAGAGTCCGGAGTGGCAGCGAGCTTTACGGCAGCAGATGTTGGAAGTAAAGACAGAGACGCGGGCTGTGCTTGCCAAGGTACCGACCAGTGTTCGAAAAGTCGCCCGATTGCGTGTCGGCGACGTTATCCCCATCGACAACCCCAGTAACGTGACGCTGACGCTTGAGGGTGTGCCGTTCAGGCACGCGAGCTTCGGAGAATCACAAGGTAAAGCTGCTGTCCGCCTGGGTAAAGTATGTTCGGAAGAAGCTCAGGCTCAAAAGACACTGGAAGATGCGATGCGCGCAGGCGCTTCTGATCGAAAAAACGTACAAATTAAATAGAATTAAGTCAGCTCACGGAACAGAGCTGAGGTCGAAATCACAGAGGACGTGAGCATGGCAGAAGAAGAGACAGCACCAGACGAAGCAACACCGGAAGAGGTCGCACCCGAAACCGCAGAAGCTCCGGTGGAAGTTGATGCGGGTGTTCCTCAAAAGGCAAGTCCAGAGCCCTTAGACGACGGCCTCGAAGCAGAGAGTGGCACGGATGTCGACATAAACCTCGATGTGCTCCTAGACGTGCCGCTGAGCATGTCATTGGAAGTGGGGCGATCTCGCTTATCCATCCGCGATCTATTGCAATTAAATCAGGGGTCAGTGGTTGAACTCGACCGGGTCGCCGGTGAGCCGATGGATGTCATGGTCAATGGCACTTTGGTCGCTCACGGTGAAGTTGTTGTCGTCAACGATAAGTTCGGCATTCGTCTCACGGATGTTATCAGTCCCGCCGAGCGGATAAAGCAACTGCAATGAGAACACTCTTCGCTTTTGTCACACTGCTCGTTACCCCTTTTGCCATCGCTGCAGAGGCAAAGCCTGCGCCTGTCGATCCGCTCTCCAGCGAAACGTTGTTCCGAGTTTTTGGATCCCTAGGTCTAATTATTGTCGCTATCTTTGTGCTCGTTTGGTTGCTGCGTCGCAGCGGTAATCTAGTACGTGGTAGAAGTGGAAAAATGCAAGTGGTCGATGTGTTGTCACTGGGACAGCGTGAGCGATTGGTCTTGGTATCGGTGGGTGAAGAGCAAATTCTACTCGGCGTCGCTCCCGGGCGCGTTCAAGCCGTACACACCATCGACGCGCCTTATTATCATCCTACGACTAGTGCATCCGGCGGTAGTTTTGCCGAACTTTTGAACCGAGCAAGCAAAAGTGAAGCGGCTAAATCCGGGCAGGAGCGAGTTGATGAATAGTCAATGGGCGAGGCGCGTGGTATTAGCCATTTTTGGTACGACACTGTTGTTTGCTACATCGCAAGTTCTTGCAGCTGACTTGCCGTTGTTAAAATTAACAACGGAAGAGGGTGGCGGGCAAACTTGGTCATTGAATATCCGCATTTTGATTTTGATGACAGTGCTCACGCTGATTCCAGCGATGGTGTTGAGCATGACTTCTTTCACACGCATCATCGTAGTGCTTGCGATTATGCGGCAAGCACTAGGTACACAGCAGACGCCTTCAAATAATATTTTGCTTGGTCTTGCTCTTTTTCTAAGTTTGTTTGTGATGGCACCAGTCTTTGAGCAGAGCTTTAATGAAGGGCTAAAGCCCTATCTTGATGATCAAATGGACGAAGCAACAGCGCTACAGCGTGGAGCTGAACCGCTTATCCGCTTTATGGTAGAACAAACCCGGGAGGCGGATATTGAGCTCTTTGCCAATATCGCAGGTGTGGAACAGATAGATTCGCCTGAACAAACACCTTTCAAAATACTCATTCCCGCATTTGTAATCAGTGAGCTAAAGACAGCTTTTCAAATTGGATTTTTAATATTTATACCCTTCGTCATTATTGACCTTGTCGTGGCGAGCGTCTTGATGAGTATGGGTATGATGATGTTGTCTCCGATGATTATTTCACTGCCTTTTAAAATAATGTTGTTCGTTTTGGTGGATGGTTGGGCGCTGATATCTGCCACTTTGGTCAGCAGCTTTTATGGAGTTCAGCCCTGATGACGCCCGATACAGTTATCGATTTGGGTCAGCACGCTCTGCGAATTGCTGTACTGATCGCTTCTCCTCTGTTACTGGTTGCTCTGGCGATTGGTCTTGTTATCGGTTTTTTCCAAGCGGCGACCCAAATCAATGAGCAGACATTGAGCTTTATTCCTAAGCTGGGTGCGTTGGTGGCAACGTTGTTTATAGCGGGGCCGTGGATGTTGCAAACCCTGCTTAGCTATACACGCCAACTCATTATGTCCATTCCAGGGATGATTGGTTGATGGAGCTTAGCAGTGCACAACTCGCTGCTTGGGTTGGCAGCTACATGTGGCCATTTATGCGAATCGGAGCAATGATGATGGCGAACCCAGTTTTTGGGTCACGCTCGGTTCCCGCACGCGTGCGTATTGTGTTGACGTTGGTTTTGGCGTTAATGGTTACGCCTTTATTACCCACACCGCCTGATGTCGATCTTTTTAGCAGTCAAGGCATTCTAATCAGCATTCACGAAATATTGATAGGGCTGACCTTGGGGTTTGCACTGCAACTTCTATTTGCTGCTTTTGTCACGGCAGGGGATTATGTCTCTAACGCCATGGGTTTGGGGTTTGCCTCGATGGTAGATCCGGTCAACGGGGTCAATGTCCCTATCATTTCGCAATTCATTTTGTTGCTAACTTTTCTTCTCTTTTTTGGATTTGGTGGCCATGCGCTGCTGATTGAAGTATTAGTTCGAAGCTTTGTTGTGATGCCTGTTGGTCTGCCTGACATCAACCCTGAGCGTGCCTTGTTAGTGGCGAGCTGGGCTTCGCATATGTTTGGTATCGCGGTCCTCGTATCCCTGCCCGTCGTAGCCTGCTTGCTTTTGATCTATATAGCGCTTGGCATCATGACGCGGGCTGCACCTCAACTTAATATTTTTTCTGTTGGCTTTCCTCTGACTATTCTCGCGGGTTTTATTGCCTTAATCTTTGCATTGCCTGCATTGGGTGATCGTTTTTCCACAGCACTGTTGCTGAGCATGAATTTGTCTCGCAATATTCTAGGAGGCTGATATGGCCGGTGGTGATGACAGTCAAGAACGCTCAGAGGAACCCACGGAGAAAAAACTCAAGGAATCGAGAGATAAAGGCCAAATACCGCGTTCCAAAGATTTTAATACCATGGCAATAATGATCGCCGGTGCATTGGGTATTTGGCAGCAAGGCAAAAGCATGGCGACAGATTTACAAGCCATGTTGGTTGGTAGTTTTTCGATCGATAGGGCGGATCTGTTAGCTGATCATGCGATTGTCAGCCACCTCATTCGCGTGACGCTAGAAGCATTTTTTGCCATAGCACCGTTCCTGGTGTTTTTGTTGATTGTTGCATTGGTTAGTCCAATTGCTCTGGGTGGATGGGCTTTTAGCCTAGACTCGGTCACTCCTAAATGGGAAAGAGTCAGTCCGTTGTCCGGCTTGAAAAGAATGTTCTCGGTTAACTCATTAATGGAACTTTTCAAGGGTATTTTGAAAGTACTTTTAGTCGGTTCTATTGCGGTGGGTTTAATGACTTTGTACCACCAGAAGTTGTTGGTGATTGGCAGTGTGCCTCTGTTTCTAGCCATCAAAGAAGTCGGCACAGTTTTGCTCATCAGTTTTGTCGTTCTCAGTTGTGGGCTTATTGCCATTGCAGCTATAGATGCTCCGTTTCAAGTCTGGCAGTTTAAAAAGCAACAGAAAATGTCTATGCAAGAAGTGCGTGATGAGTCTAAAGAGACCAACGGGAAACCAGAGGTCAAACAGAGGATTCGCCAGTTGCAAATGCAATATGCTCAGCAGCGCATGATTGATGATGTACCAAAGGCCGACGTGATTATTACGAACCCTACTCACTTTGCAGTAGCACTAAAATACGATGAATTCAGTATGGAGGCTCCTTTGGTGCTGGCAAAAGGCACGGAAGAGTTTGCACTACGGATTCGAGAAGTAGCAAAAAAGCATCGAGTACCTATAGTCAGAGTGCCGCCCTTGGCAAGAGCTTTGTTCTATAGCACACGTGTCGACGCTCAGATACCTGCACCGTTGTTTTTGGCGGTTGCCCAGATTTTAGCGTTCGTGCAACAGGTTCGGGTCGCCCGTCGCGAGGGTATGCCTGTCCCATTGACACCTAGACCAAAAGTACCTGAAGACTTTTTGCAGAAATACGAAGGAGATAATCAGTGAATGCTGCGCAGGTGAGGCAAGGGGTTAGTTCTATAGACTGGCCAAGTGTATTAAAAGGTGTGCGTTCGAGCGTAGGCGCGCCAGCCATTGTCATCGCGATTCTGGCCATGATGGTTATGCCACTGCCAGCAATCGCTCTTGACCTGTTTTTTACGTTTAATATCGCATTTTCTCTGATTATCATGTTAGTGGTGATATACGTCATGCGACCGCTGGAGTTTGGTGCTTTTCCTACCATCTTGTTGTTGGCAACTTTAATGCGATTGGCGTTGAATATCGCGTCAACACGATTGGTGCTGTTGGAAGGACACACAGGAGGTGCGTCAGCAGGCAAAGTGATCGAGTCTTTTGGTAACTTCGTTATCGGAGGCAACTACGCCGTAGGTTTGGTTGTGTTTTCTATTCTAGTTATTATCAATTTTGTGGTTGTAACTAAAGGTGCGGGCCGTATATCGGAAGTTTCAGCGCGCTTTACGCTAGACGCGTTGCCCGGCAAGCAAATGGCCATTGACGCCGATTTGAATGCGGGTCTAATTCAGCAAGACGAAGCGAGGCAGCGCCGTGCTGATGTCGCTGCGGAGGCCGAGTTTTACGGCTCGATGGATGGCTCCAGTAAGTTCGTTCGTGGGGACGCAATAGCTGGCATCATTATTTTATTCATCAATATTATCGGTGGTTTGTTTATCGGAATATTGCAGCATGATCTGGCCTTTAGCCAAGCGGTAGAAAATTACGTGCTGCTGACTATTGGTGATGGATTGGTTGCCCAGATTCCGTCGCTGGTTTTGTCTACTGCTAGTGCCGTTATTATCACCCGGGTGTCTAAATCAGAAAACATGGGTGAGCAAGTCATGTCGCAGTTGTTTTCTGATCCTCGTCCACTCATTGTCACGGCAATTATTATTGGGTCAGTGGGTCTGGTGCCAGGAATGCCCAATTTTGCTTTTCTGACTCTGGCTGCTTTTGCCGCTGGTATAGCTACCTGGATGTGGTATCGCAATAAACATGCGGCAGATGAATCTAAGTTGCCCGAAGTATCTGACTCTTCTGAATCTGGCAAGGCGGCCGAGCAGCCAGATTTGTCATGGGATGACGTCAAATCAGTAGACGTTATCAGCGTTGAAGTGGGCTATGGATTGATTCCATTGGTTGATGTGTCACAAGGTGGCCAACTGATGAATCGCATTAAGGGGGTACGCAAGAAACTTTCCCAAGAGCTGGGCTTTCTAGTGCAGCCTGTGCATATCGCAGATAACTTGAGTCTCGCTCCAATGGGTTATCGCATCAGTGTATGCGGTGTCGCGGTTGGGCATGCAGAGATTCACCCCACTAAACACTTGGCGATTAATCCCGGTACGGTCTATGGCGAGTTGGAAGGTGTGCCTGGCGAGGACCCCGCTTTTGGATTAGAGGCTGTGTGGATCGATGAAGACCAACGCGAGCGAGCGCAGTTGTTAGGTTATACGGTGGTTGACGCCAGTACAGTAGTGGCGACGCACCTGAGTAAGATGCTTAAAGAAAATGCCTACCAGTTGCTTGGCCACGATGAAGTACAGCGATTACTCGACAAGCTCGGTGAAAATGCACCACGACTTGTCGATGGATTGGTGCCTGACATTGTGCCTCTGAGCGCTTTTGTCAAAGTACTGCAGAGTTTGTTGATCGAAGACATACCGGTCAGGGACATGCGCACAATTGCAGAAACAGTTGCTGAGTACGCTGTTGTCAGCAAAGACCCAGGCAATCTTTTAGCCCGCGTTCGTGAGTCATTGGGTCGTATGATAGTCCAGAGAATTGGCGGAGAAATGCCCGAACTACCTATCGCGACTTTGGCTCCAGCACTGGAACAAATGTTGCTCAAAGTTAATGGTAGTGACGGCGCTCCAGGCATTGGTTTGGAGCCGGGATTAGCAGACGATTTATATAAACAAGTTCGCGCTGTCAATGAGCAACAAGAAGCCAATGGTGAACCCTGCGTACTTGTTGTTAATCCACAACTCCGACCCCTGATGCAGCGATTGCTACGTTCTGCGGTAAAGGGAGTGAAAGTTTTGTCATTTAATGAAATTCCCGATGATTGGGATATAAAAATTGTAGCGGCAGTTGGGGGATAACAGTTTTAAAAACACCTAGCACTATAGCTATGGAATAAACTGTTAGATCTTACGTCGTTAGCCAAGGAAGGCAAGCGAGAAAAATACCTGTACTGAGTGTGAGTTGTCATTGTTGGTGGCTTCATTCGGTGGCTTGGAAAATTCTTACGTACCTTCTGCGATGCTTTAACGCTTAGGCTGAGTAGGAATCATGAAGATAAAAAGAACCACCGCGCCGGATATGCGCACTGCGATGAAAATTATTCGCGATGAACAAGGGCCTGATGCCGTCATCCTCGGCAATCGGCGTGTCCCAGGTGGCATAGAAATCGTCTCAGCAATCGACTACGAAGCGGGCGCGATTGACAGTAAAAACCTTTTCTCAGACTACACCGCAGAAAACAGTCCGGTAGCAATACCGAATAAAACGGCGGAGGCCTCGCTCCAGTCAACACCTGTGTCTTCTGCTCCCAGTGTTCCTACCGCTACTACGGATATGCCATCCACGGGCACAACTTCTGTGCGCTGGGATGCGCATAATAAAGACGATGTTGCAGAGGCTGAGCGCTCTGTGCGTAGAGCAACTGAATTATTGCGAGCCGCTCGAGCTGCTGCAAAGCCTGTTGAAAAATCAGCACCGCGAGCGGTGCTGAGCAAGCGAACAGCAGATGCACAGCCCGCAACAGATCGGAACTATGCACCTGCCTCTCGACAAGCGCCTGCGAGAACACCCGAATCGACCACCTTAGACACGAAAACACCGGCGTCAGTTGTCCCGACCCCAAATGTGGCTGGGGTTGAATCAGAAAACCAAAATTCGCAAATCAAAGGTATGCAACAAGAATTGCAAGCTATGCGCGAGTTGATGTCTCAACAGCTCAATGTCATGGGGTGGGGCAATATGACCCGACGGCAGCCAGCTCGTGTGAACTTACTCACACGTTTACACCACATGGGTTTGGGGACTGAGCTTGCATTAAAGCTCTGTGAAGGCGTGGATTCAGCCACCGACCCGAGTCGTAACTGGCGGGATGCGCTGGCGATGCTTCAAGCGCAAATCCCCGAATCACGTGATGACATGATCGAGCACGGTGGTGTGTTTGCTCTGATGGGTACAACTGGCGTGGGCAAGACCAGCACGATTGCCAAGTTGGCCGCTTTATGTGCGATGCGCCACGGCAAGCAGAGCGTCGGGTTGATAAGCACTGACAACATGCGGGTGGGCGCGCGTGAGCAACTTCGAAGCTTTGCGGCGATATTGGATGTTCCTTTGGTATTCAGCGAAAACGCTGAGCAATTGGAGAGAGAAGTACAGCGTATGCGTGAGCGGCGCCTAGTGCTCGTGGATACGGCAGGCCTCGGTGCAAACGATGCGCGTATGGGCCAAAGCTTGGCGCAGATTCGCCGTGTTAAAGCGATTAACCCCATTTTGACCTTACCGGCTAACGGCCAATTGGGCGCGTTGCAGCAAAGTTGCCGAGCCTTTGCCAATGCAGATCCGGTAGGGTGCGTCGTCAGTAAAGTCGATGAGGCACACTCTATCGGTGCCCTCATCACAGCGGTTGTTGAGCACCAGTTGCCGCTGACGTGGCTGGGTACAGGTCAACGTGTACCTGAAGATCTGACTCGGGCATCAGCGGCCAGTTTAATGCGATTGAGCCTGGGCACTGAAGCCTTGCGCAAGCCTTCTCTACTGGATGCGGATGAATTAGCCAGTCACTTTGGTTCTTCAGGAAGCTACGCAGGTGCTTGATGATTCTATTGGACCGCTCCATCAATCTGTTCCACAAGTCGTCGCTGTTACCGGTGGCAAGGGCGGAGTAGGTAAGACGACCATAGCGGCAAATATGGCCGTGTCCATGGCGCGAAATCGCCGCCAAGTGATGCTACTTGATGCCGACTTGGGGCTGGCAAATATAGACGTCCATCTGAACCTGTTGCCACCTTACACGCTTGCTCATGTATTACGTGGTGACTGCAATTTGACAGACATCATCATGCCCGGCCCCGCGGGTTTGAAGGTCATTCCCGGTGCTTCGGGCAACCGCTTATTGAGTCAATTGGGTCGGCCTGAGAACATTGGTTTGGTCAATGCTTTCAGTGACTTAACGATGCCTCTTGACGCGCTAGTCATCGATACTGCTGCAGGCATCAGCGACTCTGTTCTGTCTTTCTGTGGGGCGGCACAACAAGTGCTCGTTGTTCTTTGTGACGAGCCCGCATCCATTACTGACGCCTACGCCACGATCAAAATGCTGAACCGTGAAAATCGTGTGGCTCGCTTCTTGGTAGTAGTTAACAAAGCGAACTCGGCAAAGCACGGCAGAGATGTGTTCGACCGGCTGAACCGAGTAACAGATCGTTTTTTGGATGTGCAACTTGAATTGCTCTCTGTGTTGCCTCAATGCGAGCACTTAGAACGATCAATCCGACAGCAGCGAACGGTGGTCGAAGCCTACCCGCGAAGTCGAGCTGCCATTGCAATAAACAAACTGGCGCGAAAATTTGAAGGGCTGCAAAAGCCTACAAGTCCGAGCGGCGAATGCGAATTCTTCGTCGAACGATTAGTTGAACACAGTATGACAAGCGAGATGAGTGCTGTATGAATGCCCATGCGATGTATGCAGAAGTTAACAAGATGGAAAACGGTGACATGGTCACCTCGCACGCGAACTTAGTCAAACGCATCGCCTTCCATATGATGAACCGATTGCCGCCCAGCGTGCAGGCGGAAGATTTGATTCAAGCAGGCATGATTGGTTTGATAGAAGCGGCTCGTCATTATGACCCTTCACAGGGCGCGAGTTTTGAAACCTATGCGGGTATCCGTGTACGGGGTGCGATGCTGGACGAGATTCGTCGTTCTGATTGGACTCCACGCTCTGTACACCGTAAAGCTCGCGAGGCTGCCGAGGCACTGCGTAAGTTAGAGCAGGGTACCGGACAAGACGCACGCGATGAAGAAGTTGCAGGAGAGTTAGGTATTACGGTCAAGGAGTATCAACAGATTTTGACTGAATCGACCTCAGCTCGTGTATTTAGTTTTGATCAACCGGATGAAAACACAGGCGAGACAATCAGCCTTCCTCAGGCCGATGTAGAAAACCCCGAAGAAGCCTTTCAGACTAAAGCGTTTAAAGAAGCCTTAGCACACACTATAAAAAACCTTCCAGAGCGAGAGAGCCTTGTTATGTCGCTCTACTACGATGATGAACTCAATCTGCGTGAGATTGGTGAGATATTGGGTGTTAGTGAATCCCGTGTCTGCCAGATCCACGGACAGGCAATGGTTCGGTTGCGAGCCAGACTTGCGGAATGGACTCGGCGCGACTGACACCCTATATTTCGACCGCTAAATGAATATTTAGCACGAAGCAAAAAATGCAATAGCCCGGACTGGATTCTGGGCTTTTTTGTGTCTGCGATAATATGATTCTGGTTTGAGTTTATTGGCTCGATGTGGCTTGAATTAGCAGTAGCCGTCATCTGCGAGATTTGCTACAAAGTAAGCCATGAATATACCTGATGATCTGAAGGCCACGCCATGAACCCTGCTAACTGGTTACAGCGAACCGCTATCCGCGTGCCCCAAGCACCTGCACTTTTGGACGGCGAAAGGCTTGAAGCTGACTATAGTGCTTTCGCCCAGCGCAGCTCCGCAGTGGGCGCAGGTTTGCGTTCGCAGTGCGGCATAAAGCCGGGTGATCGAGTCGTGATTTTTTTGAAAAACCACACCCGCTACCTAGAACTGATGTACGGCGCATGGTTTATCGGGGCTGTGGTGGTTCCAGTCAATGCCAAACTGCATGTGCGAGAGCTCGTCTGGATTGTCGAGAACTCGCGAGCGTCGGTTGTTTTGTGTTCAGAGCAATATATCAGTGAGTTGAGGGCAAGTCTGGAGCATTCGGTAGCCGTACTAGCAGCAGACAATGATGACTATTTTCAACTTCATGCTCATGGCTCATTGACGAATCCTGTACGAATGCGACCGGATGACTTGCTCTGGTTGTTTTACACCTCTGGCACCACAGGGCGGCCCAAGGGTGTCATGATTTCCTGCGGCAATGCCCTAGCCATGTGCGGTAGTTATCTTGCTGATGTGGACACCGTAGAGCCAGAAGATACTGCATTATATGCGGCACCCATGTCTCATGGAGCGGGTATCTATAATTTTATGCATGTTATGCGCGGTGCGCGTCATGTTGTGCCAGTCAGCGGTGGTTTTGATGAACGTGAGGTTTTCCAACTTAGTCAAAGCCTCGAACATGTCTCTCTGTTTGCAGCTCCTACCATGGTCAAACGTTTGGTTGATTACGCCAAAAAGCACAGCTTAGGCGGCGAGGGAATAAAGACCATCGTCTACGGTGGTGGTCCGATGTATCTGGCAGATATCTGCGATGGCGTAGAAGTTTTAGGCGATCGTTTTGTGCAAATCTACGGACAAGGTGAATGCCCTATGGCTATTTCTGCCTTGTCGCGTGAGCAGGTATCAGACAGATCTAATGCGCGTTGGCGTGAGCGCCTAGCGTCTGTCGGGCAGGCGCAGAGTTGTGTCGATATTCGCATTGCTGACAAGGCGGGCGAAAGCCTACCAACAGGCCGTATCGGCGAAATACTCGTGTCCGGCACTGCCATAATGTTGGGCTATTGGGACAACCCAGAGGCCACGGCTAACACTATCCGCGACGGCTGGCTTTGGACTGGTGACATGGGCAGTCTGGATTCCGACGGCTACCTGACCCTACAAGATCGATCTAAAGATATGATTATCTCTGGAGGCAGTAATATCTACCCCCGTGAGGTGGAAGAAGTGCTTTTGCTGCACGACAGTGTCAGTGAAGTATCTGTCGTGGGAAAACAGGATGCTGACTGGGGTGAAATTGTGGTGGCGTTTGTTGTATTAGCGGATACTGATGTTTTGAATGAAAAGCTACTGGACGCACACTGCCTAGAGCATATCGCTAGATTTAAACGACCTAAGCGGTATGTTCAATTGCAAGCCCTGCCTAAGAATAATTACGGCAAAGTGTTAAAAACTGAGCTGCGTAAGAGGCTAAATTAATAGCGTGGCTGATGGTTGTATTTGACCAGAGATTAGGGCGTTTTCTTGCTTTTCGGATGAGATGTTTTTTTCCGGATGAGTAAACCGGTGGCGATTAGCATGACGTGAAAAGCAATGACGGTAAAAATATCAGCCTTGTTACTTGAATCCGTTGTGTATAAGTCAGCGCCATTTGCTGCGAGCCCCAATGCACCCCAAACAATTAGCAGCCAAGCGAAGACAACCGCAATTATTCTAAAAAATTTCACCGTTGCTTCCAAAAATTTGTTCTCAATTGCCACCGCTTCGCCAAATTAGCAAAAAGGCTTTGCTCGCTAAGCTTTAGTCTGCCTTTTTTCATTTTTTGGCAAGGTCTATGGCGGCGCTAATGGCTGCCTTTGCTTGCGGGCTATTTTTCCAACAAGTTGTTCTGAGCATGTCTGCTACTCGGCCTACTATCTCTTCGGTGTCGTACTTTGCTAGCTCACTTAAAGAGCCAATTCCTATTTCTTCAAAGCGTTGAACAACCGTTGGGCCGACACCTTTAAGGGCTAATAATTGGTTCTTTTCTTCGCTACTAAATTTCAAGTCGATTGTCCTCCTTGGCCAGACAATGATTCTACTACATCATTTTTTTAAAAAGGTGCTCGTTAAAAATTTGCATACTTTTAGAGTTTGAGCGTCCCAAAAGCTTGATGGATTCCGTCGATGACGTATTGAATAGACAGCGCTGCGAGCAATATACCCAAAACGCGAGTAGTCACGGTGATCATTGCAGGGGGTATGCGATGGGCCAGTTTGGCACTGACAAGGAACATGAGCAGCGTAATTAAAACAGTAAGCGCTGTGACACCAATTATTCCAATCTGCCACGCGATGTCGCCATCGGCTTTGCCCATTAACAAGATTATGGTGGCGATGGCGCCTGGACCAGCGACAAAGGGAATAGCCAAAGGAAACGCGGCAATGTCGTCGTTCACTTCGTCTGTGTTTGATTGATCGTTGTTGTAAGAGTCTTCTGCATGCAGTTCTTCTGCACGTTCATTGCGGCGTTTGGTGCGTTTCTCAAAAACCATCTCCAGAGCAATCAAAAACAGGAGTACACCGCCCGCTAGTCTGAAGGCCGCCATAGATATACCCATAGCGCCTAGTAAATTGTCACCGAGTAAAGCAAATAGCAAAAGGATGCCGAAACCGATGACGCATCCCTGAATGGCCATTCGGCGTCGGTGGGAATCGCTAGCCTCGGCGGTCAGCGCAAGGAAGATCGGCACAAGCCCAATGGGGTCAATAATCACGAACAAAGTGAAAAAAGCGGGTAACAAATCGTTGAGCATTGTCATACCTGGGCGAGTTTCGCGGGTGGATGGGCAGTGTACCTGCGCCTCAATAGTTTGGCTATGCAAAGCTTGGTGTTGCCGTCAGGCATGTGCCGGAGCACAATAGCGGGTCTTTGCCGATGGGGTTTGCAGGTGCTTTTCAGTCTTTTTTATATCATCGCACCTGTGTTTTTGATGTTGGCCAGTGGCTTTTTTGCTGCCCGCACCGGGTTGATGAGTCGTGATGCTATCGACGGCTTAATGCGTTTTACTCAGGGCTTTGCCATTCCTTGTTTGCTGTTCAACGCAGTGATGACATTGGATCTAGGCGGGACCTTTGAGCCGCGCTTATTAGTTGCATTTTACGCGGGCTCTATTCTCTGTTTTGTCTTAGCGATCATTCTGGCGCGTGTTGTATTTCAGCGTCGACCCGGTGAGGCCGTGGTGATTGGCTTTGGCGCATTGTTTTCTAATTCAGTATTGCTTGGTTTGCCGATCACAGAACGGGCCTTTGGTATCGAGGCATTGTCGGCTAACTACGTCATCATCGCCATTCACGCGCCTGTGTGTTATCTGCTCGGTGTGTTGGTCATGGAGTTTTCGAGGAAAGATGGCAAGAGCCTCGTCAACACACTGCAAGATACCTTCAGATCGCTGGCAAAAAACCCGTTGATGATTGGCATAGCGCTAGGCTTTGTTGTCAATCTGAGCGGCTATCGTTTGTGGCAACCCGTTCAGGCTTGGTTGGATATGGCAGCCAGTGCCGCTCTTCCGGTGGCGTTATTTGGATTAGGTGCCGTTTTGACACGCTACCAAGTATCGAAACAGATAAAAGAACCCATGACGGTCGTTGCGTTGTCGCTGCTCGTGCACCCGACCATCACCTGGTTTTTATGTACTCAGGTATTTGAGCTGTCTATTGAGTTCACCCGTTCGGCGGTTGTGACTGCTGCAATGGCGCCAGGTATAAACGCTTATTTGTTCGCTTACATGTATCAACGCGCCGAAGACGTAGCCGCGAATGCTGTGTTGATAGGGACGGGACTGACGGTGTTTACTGCAAGTGCTTGGCTATTGGTCTTGGGGATCTAGGATGTCTCAGATCATGCTCGCACCGTAGACGCACTAAATTCGGCCCAGCCACGGTACAAAACTAGCCAACCGCACCACTAGTACCGTCGATTCGCACCTTGCCAGGACCAAGTTATTCACGCCGACGCTACTGACCGGACTTTATCTGAGGCTCCCTGGGCGTATTTTTGCGCAGTAGTGCATAAGTGGCCTTTCGTCGTTTATCCAACAGGGTGTCTTATGGTCTCGAAATAGATCAATGGTGCGGCGATTTAGGTCAAATTTGACCGCATACAGTTTTTGGTAAATATGCCGCTCTTAGGCGCATGAATCTCTCTTACACGCGTGTTGGCGCTGTGCCTCGAAGCTATGGCTCTCGGCACTTAGCAATCATTCTCTTTTTGGCTATTGCTTTTGGGTTAGTCGGAGCAGGCTCTGCTCAGGCGAACCCGACTGCGCGTGCAGTGAACAATTTTTCCCAGTGCCAGACATCAGAGTTTTTGGCGCTGTTGGATATTGATCATCAAAACGGTGACTTTGCCGAACTAGAAGCGCAACAGCAGCTGATGGAGTTGTGCACCTTGCCCTCCCAAGCCTTACGCGATGAGAGTCGAGTTGCTGTTCCTGAACAGGGCGTAATCAACTTTGAAACTTCCCAGGTACACCCCTTAGCTCTGACGCCCGATGGTTCAACATTACTGGCAGTGAACACCTCGGCCAATACATTGGAGGTGTTCAGTACGGTCGACGATAGTCTCGTGTTGATCGACAGTATCCCGGTAGGGCATGACCCCGTGAGTGTACGTGCACGCACCAACAACGAAGTTTGGGTCGTGAACAATATTTCAGACAGCTTGAGTATTATTGATTTGGGATTGGGCGCCGTGATTCGCACGCTGCAAAGCGACAACGAACCCGCGGATGTGGTTTTTGCAGAATCCCAACAAAGAGCATTTGTCAGCAGTGGTGATAAGAATCGCGTACTTGTTTTTGCTTTGGATAACCTTGATGCCGAGCCTCAACGCATCGAGCTGTTGATGGAAGAGCCACGCGCGCTCGCTATTAGCCCTGATGGTTCTACCGTCTACGTCGCTGCCTTTGAGAGTGGTAACGCCACGACGGCCATCAGTGGGAGATCGTCTGCATCAGCCAACAGTGGCAGCCAAGATATTATCAGTAGGGTTGATTCGCCTTACGCAGGCCAAAACCCAGTCCCCAATAATGGAGCGACTTTCAGCCCGGCATTGACCGCAGGTAATCCTGGCGCGAGTAGTTTGGTGGTTCGTAAAGACGATGCTGGTCGTTGGATGGACGACAACTCAGGCGATTGGAGTGCTTTTGTCAGTGGACCGCAAGCGGGTTTGAGCGGGCGTGTGGTCGGCTGGGACATGCCAGATAATGATCTCGCGCAGATTGATACTCAAACACTTGCTGTCAGCTATACACCTGGGCTGATGAACATCAACGCAGCATTGGCTGTCAACCCGCTGGACGGTCGAGTGGCCGTAGTGGGTACGGATGCAACTAATGAGGTGCGTTTTCAGGCCAATCTCAATGGCATATTTTTACAAGTGCTGTACGCCGCTGTCGGTGGTACACAACCCGTCGATGTTGGGGACTTGAATCCGCACTTGGATTATTCGCTTAGTACGCTACCAGCCACAGAGCGTGCTCGTGCTGTGGGTGATCCGCGTGGGGTGGTCTGGGCGCCAGATGGCAGTCGGTTTTTTGTCAGTGGTATGGGTTCTAATAACATTGTTTCTATGGCAGCAGACGGTAGCCGTCTGGGGCGGTTAGAAGTGGGCGAAGGGCCTACTGGTATTGCGCTGAACAGTGATGGCACAGACGGATTTGTTCTCAATCGCTTTGATGGCAGTGTCAGTCGCTTTGATCCGTCCACGCTCCAGCTAGAAGAAACACTTGCGTTTTTTGATCCTACGCCAGAGTCTATAAAAACAGGTAGACCACACTTGTATAATACTCATAAGGGTTCTGGTCTAGGTCAAATGTCCTGCGCTTCTTGTCATGTCGATGCGCGAACTGATCGTCTCGCTTGGGACTTGGGAGAGCCTGACGGTGCATCCAACTTCAACGCGCATCCGATGAAAGGCGCAATGCAAACGCAGTCACTGGTGGATATAATCCGCTTTCCAAATTTACATTGGCGTGGTGATCGAAACGAAATACTGGATTTCAATGCCACGTTTTCGTTGCTGCAAGGTGCAGAATCGCAGCTTAACGGTGAAGAGATTGCTGAGTTAGAAGTGTATTTGGCCACCCTTCATTTTGCGCCTAACCCCAATCGCAATTTAGACAATAGTTTGTCTACTGCTGTGGAGTTGCCGGCTGGTTCATTTGCTGCCACCGGTAATGCGGTAGCAGGTCGTGCAGCACTCAATTCGTGTATTGGTTGTCATAGCAACGGCCTCAATCGTAGCAATCAAAGCACCGCTCAGTTTGGGCAAAATTTTATACCGCCGGCCTTTCACGGTTTTTACAAGCGCCTTGGTTACAGGCCGGGCAGCACCAGTGAATCATTGTCTGGCTATGGTGCTTTTCATGATGGCGCAGATTCTTTTGAGACGGCAACTCGCTCCGCGGATCAACTGGCCGCGTTATTAAGCTTTGATGGCCCAGACAACGATTTGTCGACTGTTCAAGCGCGCCAAGACACCCACGCAGCAGTAGGGCACCAGCTGACGTTCAGCGATGTTGGTACTGCGGAGCAGCGAGATTTGCTGTCGCAAATGTTGGTGTTGGCAGACAGCGTGCATTTGGACTTTATCGCCAAACGTGGCGGTGGCTCAGGTCGACGCGGTTATTTGTATTTGGGCGCGCAGCTTTGGCAGAGTGACCGAGAGGGTGAGACGATCACGCAGGGTGAGCTGTTGGCTTCTGCCGATGCTAGCCACCCGGTGAGTTTCACATTGGTGGTTGCCGGAACGGGTGAACGTTTAGGCCTGGATAAGGATTTAGACGGTGAGTGGGACAACGCGGGTAGCAACGCTGCGCCGGTGTTTGGTTTTACGGGCATCCGCGCGAGTAAATTAGGTGCCCAAGAGCATTATCAGTTGCCTGCCACAGATTTGGACAACTCTGCTTTGACCTACAGTGCGGTTGGGCTGCCTGTTGGATTGCTGTTGGACGTTTCCACCGGTGTGGTCAGCGGCGTGCCCACGCAATTGGGTGAATCAGTCGTGCTAGCCACGGTCAGCGATGGAGAATCGAGTGACCGCATCAATATCACGTGGCGAGTTCTGGAAGAGCTGCCTGTCGCGCCATCAATTAAGACCGGAGCCATTGCACCTTTGGAATGGGCTGCACTGCTGTGCTTTTTGCTGATCGGTGGGCCACGACTCCGCATTAAGGTCCAGCAACGGCCCAACGGTTAACCCTTCTAATACGCTGCCGATACGTAGTAAATACGGAAGAAATGGGCCAGCTAGCTTGATTCGTCATATTTATCAAGCAGATAGGTCAAAGGGGTTGTATTGGTTAAAAACGCGAGAGCACTTCAATCAGTTGCAATGAGCGCCGTAATGGCGCTGACGGGCTGGTTGTTAATCGTCGAAAATGGCGATGTATCAGCCTTTAGTCAAACGTCATCCTCCCATAACGGGATACCTCAGACACAAGCGCTTGTGTCGGCTCCCGTCGATTTCGATGTCCAGTCTCTATCTGTTGGTGAATTGGTGCGCCAGAGTGTCACTGAAGACGCTTGGGTCTATTTCAGTGTAAAAGTACCCGCGCATGCTAACGGCTTAAATATTTTGGTATCTCCCGATGAAGGTGATGTCGATTTATACGTCAGAGAAGGCCATTTGCCTGTGGGTGACATCGCTCATGGTGGTCGATTTGACGCCAGTTCATCCGTTGATGGTTCACTGGTAGAACGGGTTAGCCTATCGAAAGCGAATAACAAAACTTGGTTTATCGGCGTGCACGGCTACCACGCAAGCCGCTTTGAACTGTCTACTGAAATTAACTGAGATCAGCATCGTAGAGAGTGGATAAAAAACTATTCACTTGATCGCGTTCGCCTTCTTTTATCGGCACAGTACCTCACTCAAATTTCACCTCCTGAGCTATTTGCTGCCTTTGGCTGCTGTTGTCTTTTCAACTCAACTCCCTATCAAATTGAATTTACTCGTGATCATCTCGGCGGCGAGCCTAAATTCGGGTTAAAATCCGCGTTTTTGAGTTCAGGCCTTTTGCATGTGCGATTCCATCTTTGACGCGTCTGGTAAGGAAATTGGTCATCCTCGCCGTATCCGCAGTTTTGTTCGCCGTGGCGGTCGCCTGACTACCTCCCAGCAGAAAGCGTTGGATGATTTTTACCCTGTCTTTGGCGTGCAGCCTGGCACGGACCCCATCGATCTAAAAAACCTCTTTGGTCGTGAAGCGCCACTTTGGTTGGAAGTTGGTATTGGCAACGGTGATGCACTGGTGGCCATGGCCGCTGCACAGCCCGACAAGAATTTTCTTGGCATTGAGGTTCATCGAGCTGGTGTCGGCCACTGTTTGTTCGAGGTCAATCGCCTTGGTCTGACCAACGTGCGTGTCATAGAACAGGATGCCGTGGAAGTTTTAGGCCAGCGCCTACCCGAAAGCTGCGTCGATCGTTTTTTGCTCTTCTTCCCAGATCCTTGGCACAAGAAAAAACACAAAAAGCGTCGAATCGTCAGTCATGCTTTTGCGCAGACAGTCAAACGCTTGCTTGTGGATGAAGGCGTGTGGCATTTAGCTACCGATTGGGAAGACTACGCGAGCCACATGGTCGAAGTGTTGGACGCAGAATCCTGCTTTGAAA
Source organism: uncultured Granulosicoccaceae bacterium (assembly GCA_937965695.1). GTDB lineage: Bacteria > Pseudomonadota > Gammaproteobacteria > CALCKW01 > CALCKW01 > CALCKW01. The sequence continues at coordinate 3,709 of CALCKW010000039.1, read as the reverse complement.
ACATGGCCGGTGAATCTGGGCCTTGGTCACCGAGGCCAGAGTATCGGCCCTATACCCGCTTTGAACGCCGTGGCGAGCGACTGGGGCATGGCGTGTGGGATTTATTCTACAAGAGCTGCTGAGATCTTTTGTAGGGCTGTTTGAGTCTTTTCTGTTACGTTGGTTTTGCTGAATGACACGACTAACTTTCGGTCATATTTGTGCGCTAGAGCACAGTGGGAACTGGTTCACATTACGGCTAAAGATAAGCCGAACCTATCGAGCTGGTTCTTTAGACTTCTGCAACATAATTAGTTTTTAAAGAGTTACCGCATCATGCCAGTTGCCTTCACCATCGGTGATCGTCCCTTTGGGCTGCCTGCTCAAATGCCGTCTGTCGCGCCTTTTTCACTTGTTCACGCCAGTGGCTCAGATCCTCGCCAAGTGTGTCAGCAGTGCATCGCGCAGTTTGTAGACCTGCCGGCAGATGTCAGCTTTGGAATGGTGTACGTCACCGAAGAAATGGGCCACAGTTTTGAGACGACTCTTGAGCTGCTGCGTTTGGAGTTACCCGGTGTCAATTGGATCGGCGCAACGGTGCCTGTGATTTTCGCTGGGGAAAAACAATACCAAGGCGAGCCGGCCATGGCGGTCATGCTCGGCAGCTTGGGTTTGGATCAATTTCGAATTATGTCCAGTACTCGCCGAAACGTGGCTGGTCAGTTAGATCGCTTGAGCAACTGGCGATTGCGCAATGGTAATTGCGATGCGATCGTGCACGGCGATATCAATAACAACTCCGTTGCTGAAATGATTGGTGATTTGGGCCGCGCTCTCTGTACGGGCAGTGTTGCTGGGGGCTTGTCTTCAAGCCGACGTGATAATTTGCAAGTGGCAGTTTCGGTGACCAGCGGTGGATTGTCTGGCGTCATGCTTGGCCGTGGCATTAGTCTTCTAAATGGTTACGCTACTGGCGCATCAGCCTTGGGTCTACCACACGCGATAACGGCCAGTCGCGGCAATGACGTACTTGAGCTAGACCACGAACCTGCTCTAGATGTTTTGTATCGTGAGGCGGGTGAATTGTTGGCCAGAGATCCACAGCGACTAGCCAGCTTTGTAACCCCCGCTTGTGGCCCAAGCTCTGAAGATGGGCCCGCTTATTTGCAGCGACGCTTTGTTGAGTTAAATCTCGCCGATCGCAGCTTTCGATTGGATGACCTGTCGACCACGCTAGACAGTTTGCGCTTTTATCGCCGTGATCCTCAGGTAACCCAGCAGAGCTTCGATTCAATGATTGTCGATTTAAAAGAACAATTGGGTGATCGCAAGGTGCGTGGTGCTTTATTGGTCTCAGGTGTCGGGCGTGCCGGCGGCATAGACGAAACTGCGCGTGAGCTCGCTGAAATTCACGCGGCGTTTGGTGAAATTCCATTGGTGGGTTATCGTGCCAGCGGAGAGATTTTTAATGGCGCACGTCTGGGTAACAGCTCGGTGCTTAGCTTGATTGTATAAGGGCCGTTCCAATTGAATTGGGTTGGCACCTTGCCAATCTTTTTCTGAGGACGATATGCAGTATCAGCCGTTGGGCCAAACAGGTCTGAACATGAGTAAGCTCTGTCTCGGTACCATGACCTTTGGTGAGCAGTGTAACCCCGTCCAGAGCCAGAGTATTCTAGATCGTGCGACAGAACGCGGTATCAATTTTCTCGATACAGCGGAAATTTATCCCTCCCCCATGAAAGCTGAAACCTGCGGCGAGAGCGAACGCATTATCGGCAATTGGCTGCGGCGTCGAAACGATAGAGACAAGCTTGTCATTGCGAGCAAGGTCGCAGGACCTGGCAATAGAATAGACTATGTACGCGGTGGGCCAAAGCTTGTTGAATCGCAAATACGTGCTGCGGTTGAAGGCAGTCTGAGACGTTTAAACTGCGACTATATAGATCTCTACCAAGTGCATTGGCCCGCGCGCAGCAGCAATTACTTTGGTCGATTGGGTTACTACCCGCGCGACGACTCAGGAGCCACTCCACTGGCCGAAACCCTCGCAGCCTTGGAAGCATTGCGTAGCGAAGGGAAGATCCGCCATGTGGGTCTGTCCAATGAAACGCCTTGGGGTCTGATGCATGCACTTGCAACAGCACGAGCGCAGGGTTTTGAAGTAGTCGCCAGTGTGCAGAATCCATACAGCCTACTTAATCGGGTATTTGAAGTTGGCCTGGCCGAGGTTTGTCACCGAGAAAAAGTCTCCATGCTCGCCTACTCACCGCTGGCTTTTGGATTATTGAGCGGAAAGTATGGCAATGGTGCTAAGCCAAAAGGTGCTCGGCTGACGCTGTGGGGTGAGTATTTTGATCGCTATACGCAAGGTGTGGTGCCGCAATTGGCCGATCAATACTGCGATATAGCGGACAAGCACGGGGTTAGCCCGACCCACATGGCACTCGCGTTTGTACTCAGTCGTCCTTTTATCGACTCAAGCATTATCGGCGTTACAGATACTGATCAACTGGATCACTGTATTGCAGCAACCGACATAAAATTGCCCAAACCTTTGCTGAAAGCTATTGGAAAATTGCATGAACAACAGCCAAATCCTTGTCCCTGAGATGTTGGTTGATTCGCATGTGCACCTTGATTTTTCTCAGTTCGATCAGGATCGACAGGAAGTTCTGCAACGCGCCCGTGCAGCCGGGATAAAAGTTCTAGTTGTGCCTGGTGTTCGGGCCGACCATTGGATACGGGTGAAAGCTGTGACGGCCGCAGACGATAGTATTTACGCTTGTTACGGCTTACATCCTTGTTTTTGTGCCGATCATCGGCAGCAACATTTGGATGATCTAAAAAACTGGGCGCAACGTGAACAACCGGTTGCTATCGGAGAATGTGGGCTCGATTTTTATACAGGTTTTGTGGAGACTGAGTCCGAGCAACGCTTGTATTTTGAATCGCAGTTATCCATTGCCAGAGAAAGCGACTTGCCGGTTGTTTTACACGCTCGGCGCTCCGTCGACGCTGTGTTGAAATGCCTGCGTCAAGCACAAGTCCATCAAGGGGTCATGCACAGCTTTTCTGGTAGCTTACAGCAAGCAAAGGCGGCAATCGATCAAGGACTAATGATTGGTATCGGAGGTGCTGTTACACACCAACGCGCTAATAAATTACGCGGTGTTGTTGCTGCACTGCCACTAGACGCTCTCCTGCTAGAAACCGATGCGCCAGATCAGGCTGGTGCAAAACACTTGGGTATGCGCAACGAGCCAAGTTTTATGGTCACAGTACTCGATACTGTGGCTGAACTTAGATCCGAATCTCGCGAGAAACTGGCTGCTGCTACCAGCGAAAACGCTGCGAGGCTTTTTTCAATCACGTTGTAAACCGTTCAAATTCGTTGGTGTTTGGAGCGGCATCATCTTTGTGCGTCACCCAACCATTCGCTTTTGTTGAATGCCCTCAAAGCAGGCAATTTCGATTTTCAGTGCACCCTCATGGTGCGAAAGCGTGTTGAACTAAACTGCAGAAAACCCCTATCTAGTTGATAAATATTAAGTAATTCTGTTGGCACGTCCGCTGCAATTCCACCTCTGTCGATTTACTAAAACATGGGGTAGGCAGATATGAAGCTGATTCAGGCAATCATAAAACCGTTCAAGCTAGAGGATGTGCGCGAGGCATTGTCCGCTGTAGATATTACAGGCTTGACAGTTACAGAAGTAAAAGGCTTTGG
>CALCKW010000038.1 GCA_937965695.1 uncultured Granulosicoccaceae bacterium | reverse complement strand
GAGAGCCTGCCCGCTGCGTAGTCGATGTCTAGCACCGAGTCGAAGATCACGCAGCTCTGGCTCGTGGGGTCTTTGGCGACGTGGCTAAACGTATTGGTTTGCTCATCAAAAAAGGTGGTGACCTCGGGTTTTAGGTCGGTGTCAATTTTGTAGTCGAGCATAGCGGGGTTCCTCAGCGGGCTGCGGTTTTTCTAGGGGTACATACTACCAGATACATTCAGATGTTGTGATGTAATATCGAGACCTTAGTTAAAGCCCATCGATGGAACTTGAAGGGTCAAAAGAAACGTGCAGCCTGCGCTAGCGCCATCACGGTTCAGGGTTCCCCCGCCAGCCCAAGCAGATCAATTCGAATAAACTGTTTCAGCCTTCTGCTGTTTTGAACTTGAATGGAGAAAACTTTTTTCTGCTGAAAATATATTTTTTGGAAATGCCCATTTAATGAATTTCGCGGGCATGCGTGAGAGGGGTCCTAACAGCACGGGTCTGCGCCTTGGTATGCGTCGTATGAAGAAACGGTAACCCCGTTCGACTTTCTGTTGTTTTGTGTGGTGGAAGCCCCTTGCATCTATTACTCGCGCCATTTAAGACAAGAGCGGGACTTTTGTTTCAAAAATATAAATTGAAGAAGGCGCAAATACGTGGTTCAGCGCGTATCAGGTTTTCCAAACAAATCGAGTTTATTTTCAGCATGACCATCGTGACACAATCAATGGCGCGTCGGTTTAAGTGTGCTAAAAATTGGGTCCCCTTGATGATTAGATAGAACGAACCATGAAAAAAATTATTGTTGCTGGCTTGGTATTTCTTACGGGTGCAGTTCAAGCCGATTGGTCTGGTACTGCTTCACTCGGTGCGTCGTTTGCGACCGGTAACTCGGAGGCACAGAGCATTTCTGGCTCTCTGCGCTTAAACAAAAGACACGACAAATGGGAACACACTGTTTTTGGTGATATTTTCAAAGGTAATGCAACAGTCATTACGGAACAAGCTGATGGCACAATCGAAATCTCAACGTTAGACACCTCTGATCGAATTGGAATCGGCTACCAGGGTAAGTTCTATTGGCGTGAAAAGACTTATTTCTTTGGTCTACTGGATTGGGATAAAGATGTACCTTCAGATATCGATTCCCGTACTGCGCAGATTGTCGGTGTTGGTCACCAATTCTGGGCCAACGGGACAGATAGTTTCACCGCCGAGTTTGGCGTAGGTGCCAAACAGACTGATTTGGTCTCGTCTGATGAGGATCTCAGTGAAGGTGTGACATACATCGCTGCGCAGTACCTCAACAGACTCAACGACCAAGCCACACTCAATGCAGACTTCCGCTCAGACATCGGTGCTGAGAACACGGCCACACTGCTTGGTCTGGGCATCTCATACAAGCTGTCAGATCGTATGGCCCTTAAACTCAGTTACCTCATGCGCAACAACAGCGATATTGAAGGTGCGCTGGGTGAGAAGAGAGATACAGTGGCAGGGTTCAGTTTGGTGTCGGATCTGTAATAGGTGTAACCCATCCGGTGCTGCTTGAGCACCGGTTTGATGCGCCTGCGTTTGAAACCAATCTCGGTCGACAGCGTAGGCGTTACTGCTATGACGCCAATCAACCAGATCACACTTTGTTGAATCTAAAACAACCTCCCGATTTTATCGTTAGCTTTTGGTGTTTTCGACGGTTGTTCCCGTCTTTTGGCCTCAATGTTACTCTTTGCTTTGATTGTTCATCGCGTTCATCGGTGCTCACACCGGATGAACCCGAACAGCTGAAGTAAACCGAGGACAAAAGCATGTTGAAAGTTGCTGTTATTGGGTATGGAGCCATTGCGCAGTATGTGGTTAAAGCGCTGCCAAGTATTCATGCTGAACTCTGTTTAGTTATCGCGCGCCCCGCGAGTTTTACAGCAGCACAAAAAGCCCTCAACACCGGCGTGAAGATTGTTGAACAGCTAGCGGACGAGCGCCCTGATGTCGTGGTTGACTGCGCCGGACATGCTGCGCTCAAACAACACGGTGTTGCGCTGCTCAGTGCAGGGCTACCTTTGCTGACCGTTTCAATCGGCGCGCTAGCTGACCCGAAATTGCACGAGCAACTCACCGAAGCCGCGCGAGCAGGGGGCACAAAGCTGCTGTTGGCGTCGGGCGCTATTGGCGGGTTGGACGCGCTCGCTTCTGCGAAACACGGCGATCTAAAGTCGGTTACCTATATCGGTCGAAAACCGCCAGCGGCATGGAAGGGCTCTCACGCGGACGAGGTGTTGGATCTCGATCAAATGGGTGATCAAGTGGTGACGCACTTTAGCGGCACGGCACGAGAGGCCGCGCTGTTATATCCCAAAAATGCGAATGTCGCCGCCGCAGTTGCGCTGGCGGGCCTTGGGTTTGACCAAACCAATGTTGAATTGATCGCCGACCCAAATGCTGCAGCAAACATTCATGAAATAAGAGCACTAGGTGACTTTGGCGAAATGCACTTCAGCATTCAGGGCCAGTCGCTGCCCAGCAACAACCGCTCGTCAGCACTTGCAGCGATGAGCGTGCTCAAAATGTTATCAGATCAAACGGCAGCGATAACATTCTGACTTTCAGCGCGCTCATTAGTCGGTTTAAGCTTAGCTTCGAACGCGCTCTAGGTTTGCATCGTAAGGGCTGGGTTCTATCACGGTTGCCTTAAATTTTTCGCCGAGAAGGTCTATGTCCATTGCCGTGCCCACCGCCGCGTATTGTGGATCAACAAACGCGTAGGCCAAATTGAGCCCGGTGCGATGCCCCCACTCGCCAGAGCTGATCGTGCCGACTACCTGCTGGTCGATCATTAACGACGCGCCACCGTAAGCGGGTGAATGCGTGCAGTCAATGCTTAAGCTCACAAACTTTTTAGTCAGCCCTTTTTGCACTTGTTTGGCCAGTGCTTTTTTCCCCACAAAGTCGGCTTTGTCCATTTTTACAAAGCGATCCAGTGACGTTTCAAAGGGATTAAACTCCGTCAGCAAATCAGCTTTCCAGTGCAGGTAGCCTTTTTCCATGCGCATGGATTCAATAGCGCGTGCACCGAACAGTGACAAGTTGAAGGCTTTGCCCGCGTCACGCAGAGCTTGGTACGCTGTGTAGAGTGACTCGTTGGGCACATGAATTTCATAGGCCAACTCGCCTGAAAAACTCACTGACATAATCGTTGCAGGAGCGAATCCTACAAAGCATTCCTTAACGGAAAGCCATGGGAAGGCGTCGCTGCTCCAATCACCACGGCAAGCGGCTGACAACACCTTGCGTGCATTCGGTCCCGCGAGCACCAATATCGTTTGCTCATTGGTTAAAGAGCGCAACTGCACGTCTTCGTCGTTTGCAATATGGTCTGTTAACCAATCCATGTCGTGCAATTCGGCGGCAGCGGCCGATCCATACCAGACGCGGGAGCCGCCGCGATCTGAGGCTGGCAAGTTGGCCAAGGTTGCTTCACCTTTCACCATGCCTTGGTGATTGAGCAGGTAGCCCAACCCAACGCGTCCCGCTTTTTTGTTGACGTTTCCGCAGAACATGCGCTCCAGAAACTCAGGCGCATCCGCACCCGTAATCTCTATGCGATTAAACCCGTTTACTTCCGCGAGACCTACGTTGTCGCGGACATTGGCTACTTCTGCCGCAACGAGGTTAAAGGTCTCATCAAAGTGGAAGCCAAGCGATGCGTGAAAGTCGGCCGACGGTTTGATGAAGTCAACACGCTCCCAACCATTGACCACCGTAAATTCAGCACCCGCAGCTTCTAGTACCGGGGTAAGAGGGGTGGTCTTGGCGCTGCGTCCTGCAGGCCGGTGTTCATGCGGAAAGTGAAAGCGGAACTCGTTTTGATAGTCTTCAATGGCTTTTAGTGCCGTGAGCTCGACGTTGGCGTGTTTACCAAAGCGGCGTGGGTCGATGCACCAAGTGTCGTAGCAGGCCTCGCCGTGCACTATCTTTTGCGCCAAAAGCCATCCATGACCCCCGCCTTCACCAAGGCCTGCTCGCAGGCCTATTATACAAAAGGCGTTACGCTTGCCAGGAATTTGACCGACCAAGGGTGCGCCGTCAATGGTGTAGGTGATCGGTCCGTTGATGATGGTGTGAATGCCCGCCTCCATCAGGGCGGGCATGCGCGCGATAGCGCCTTCTAAGACATCGCCAACTCGATCTAGGTCATCGGGGCACAGCGCGTTGGCGAATTCCGGGTCAATGCCGTCCATGCCCCACGTTTTGCAGTCCTGCTCGTAAAAGCCTAACAACAAGCCGTTCTTCTCTTGGCGACAATAGTAGTCGCTGATTGGGCAGCGCAGCAGTGGCATGCGCTGGCCCGCGTCTCTGATCGCCGGAATTTCCTCGGTGAGAAAATATTGATGTTCCATGGACGCCACCGGGTGGTGCACGCCCATCATGGCTCCCACTTCGTTGACACGGTAACCACACGCATTGACCACCACGTCGCAGTCGATATCTCCTTTGGTGGTGTGTACTGTCCAGCTATCGTCTTTGTGTTGGGTCAAGCCTGTGACGGGCGTGTGGCGATAAATTTCTGCACCGGCTCTGCGTGCTCGCCGAGCCAACGCTTGGCATAACTGTGCAGGGTCAATGTCGCCATCCATCGGATCCCACAGGCCGCCAACCAAGTTTTCTGTGGCGATAAGCGGGTGGCGGCGCGCGCACTCTGCTGCGTCAATCACCTCAAAATCCACGCCCATGCCGCGCGCCATTGACGCAAAATGGCGATAGCCTTGCATCTGCTCCTCGGTATTGGCGAGCCTTATGCCACCGTCGGCGTGGTGATAATTAATAGGGTAGTCAGGGTCCTCAGCAAGCTCTTTATAGAGCTTGATAGAATGGGACTTCAGCCCGACCATGGTTTGGTTCATGCCAAAGTTAGTCACTTGAGCGGCCGAGTGCCAAGTGGTGCCTGATGTCAGCTCGTCGCGTTCGACCAGCACGATGTCGGTCCAGCCCTCTTGCGTGAGGTGATAGAGCGTAGAACAGCCAGCGATGCCGCCACCGATAACTACCGCTTTCGTTCGTGATTTCATTTTTCCGTCTCGCTGGGTTTAGTCTCGGGAGTACACCGCCACTTTTGCTCCACGTCAATACGCGCGCAACCTTTTCTAGAATCTAGAAAGCTCTTTTCTATTTTTTAGAGACCACGGTGCGTTGCTTGCAGTCAGAGGCATCAAAGCATTAGCTTGGCGGTTACCCACTAAGCAATGGCTAGGCGCTTGCCCATGACACCTCGACCAGAAAGATCTTCACGACGTGGCGCTCGCGCACAGAAGCAAGCTTTGCGGGCCCAAAAGCCGATACTTGATCCTTGCCCACCGGGTCAACGGGGTGGCGCTTACCGGCCCTTGTCAGAAGCCGATTTACAGGCGATTTATGACACGGCGCTGCGGTTGTTGGCGGAGCTGGGTATGGGCGAGGTGCCGGATCGTCTGCGTGATGATTTGCTCGCCGCTGGCGCGGTTGATAGCAACAATGGCCGTGTGTTGTTCCCTCGCTCTTTGGTTGAGGCTGCTATCGACGGTGCGCCTAAGCGTATTGTGCTGCACGGGCAAGATGAAACGCGCTCCATTGAAGTGGGCGGAGACAAAGTATTTTTTGGCACCGGTGGTGCCGCTGTGCAAACCCTCGACATGGATTCTGGGCTGTACAGGCCTGCGACGCTGACGGACCTCCACGACTTCACTCGATTGCAAGATACCCTGGCGAACATTGGCTGGTTTACCCGTTGCTGTGTTGCGACCGATGTGCCCGACAATTTTGACTTAGACATTAATACCGCTTACGCCTTGCTTAAAAACACCACAAAGCCTACCGCGACGTCATTCACGCTAGCGGAGTATGTAGAACCCATTGTGAAAATGTGCGACATAGCCGCAGGCGGTGACGGAGAGTTTTCTAAACGGCCTTTTCTCGCCGCGCATATAAGCCCCGTTATATCGCCCATGCGCTACGGCGAGGACGCGGTAGATGTGGTCTACGAGTGCGTTAAATACAATATTCCCATGTCTTGCATTACCGCCGCACAAGCCGGTGCCACAGCACCTGCAACGATGGCCGGGTTTATGGCGCAATCTCTGGCAGAGACACTCGCGAGTTTAGTCATGGTGCACGCCGTTAAACCTGGCTTTCCCATGATTTTTTCAAATTGGCCCTTTGTTGTGGATTTGCGCACGGGCAGTTTCACAGGAGGCAGCGGAGAAACGGCGGTACTTAATGCAGCATCGGCACAGTTGTCGAATTGGTTGGGTTTGCCATCGGGTGTCGCCAGCTCCATGACCGACGCCAAAGCGATAGATGCGCAGTATGGTGCTGAAAAGGGCATCACTTCACTGGCGGCGGCTTTAGCGGGTGCCAACATGATCTACGAGAGCGCTGGCATGACAGCGTCGTTGCTCGGTGCAAGTTTTGAAGGCTTTGTACTTGACGATGAAATGCACTCCAACAGTTACCGAGTATTGCGCGGCATCGAAGTTTCTGAAGAAAACCTAGGTTTTGAAAATATCTGTGAAGCGGTGATGGGGGAGGGGCACTTTCTCGGTGGAACACAAACCATGGCCGCGATGGAACGTGACTACTTTTACCCCAGCCTAGCAGACCGTGAGCACCCGCGTACTTGGGAAGAAAACGGCGCGCTAGATGCCTGGGCTGTCGCCAAGCTGCGTGCTCGCAAAATACTGGATACTCATCACCCAGAGTATCTCAGTGCCGAGCAAGACAAACGCATTAGAGATGCTTTCAATATCTTGCAGTAGAACCAGCGCGCTAAAACCTGCCTAAACCTCTTGCTGCAATTCAAACATTCCCTCTAACCAGGGGGATGTTTGCAGCAACGGCTCGATGGCCCGCTCAGAAATCAAATGTCTAAAAGCCTGTGACATCGGTTCTGCCACGCTGTCGGGGCACTCTGGCGAGGTGAACAATGAAAGGTGCCGGGAGAAGCTTGCTCTTGCTGGTAGAGGCAACAGTTTTGTTTGTTGATGGAAACGTTGCGCGCGCAGGTAGCAAAGAGGCGTGGTGATGGCCCAACCCTTGGCCTCGGCGACCATGGCCATCATCGATTGATTGCTCTCGGTTTCAAACCGGCTGGGTAGCGTGTATTTTAGCCGCCGTAATTGGGCTTCGATCTGACGGTTTATAAACTGTGATTTCAGATAGCGTAGAAAAGGCAACTCAGTTCGGTTTTCTAAGAGTTCTTCTGCGGTGTAAGGCGCATCATTGGGTACGGCGATAACAAACGGATCACACAACAAGGGGTATTCCTGTAGATCGAGAATGTCCTCATTGGGGCGACTGACAACCCCCACATCGATATCGTGGTTACGCAATAGCTTTAAAATATCGTGGCTGGATCGCGTGTAGTGAATAAAGTCACAGTTGGGCATCTCGGCAGCTAGCCGAACCACCAGCTCGGGCGCTATCTCGCTGTCAAAATCTTCTATTAAACCAATTCGCAAGTGACGCGCTTGGCTTAAATCCCCGTGAGCGACGGCGAGCTCCGCTTTGTGAATCAGCGCCAGTGCCTCCTCGATGTGTTTTTTAAACACCAAACCGGCAGGAGTGAGTGACATCGGTCGACGACTGTGCTCGATCAGTGCTGTGCCGAGGTGGTCTTCGAGACTTCGCAAGTGGTGCGAGACGGTGCTAACCGAAAGCCCTGTCTCCCTAGCGACAGCGCTGACTGACCCGCGTTGGGTGAGCAGGTGAAAGACTTCTAGCCATTTGAGGCTAAGCCCTTTTTTGGGTGCTTTTTTTTCAGTCATTTATAGCGGTGCTACACCGTCGTCCGACACCCGATGACAGGCCACCGAATGGCCCGTTTTCATGTGTCGTAACAGTGGTTGGCTCTGGGTGCATTGCTCTTGGGCAGCGGGGCAGCGGTTGGCAAATCTGCAGCCTTTGGGTGGGCTGAGTGGATCAGGCGGATCACCTGGAATTAATATTCGTTTAGTCTCCAACCGCCGTTTTTTATCCACTGAGGGCACCGCGGAAAGCAGCGCTTTGGTATAGGGGTGCAAGGGGTTGTTAAACAGGCTGAGACGATCAGCGTGCTCGACTATTTTACCCATGTACATGACGGCTACCGAGTCGCACATATGCTGCACCACACCCAAGTCGTGGGATATAAACAGATAGGTTAGATCAAAGTCTTTTTGCAGCTTGCGCAGCAGATTAAGTATCTGCGCCTGCACGGCAACATCCAGTGCTGAAACTGGCTCGTCGCAGATAATCAATTCCGGTCTTGTGGCCAACGCGCGGGCGACACCAATGCGCTGCCGTTGACCACCAGAGAATTGATGCGGAAATAAGCGCTGCTGTTCTGGACGCAGACCGACAGCTTTGAACAGCTCGTCTATTGTTGCTTGCCGATCATTGGGGTTCCCAGTTCCCAGACTGTCCAACGGCTCGCGAACTACCGCTTCGGCGCGTAGGCGGGGGTTAAGGCTGGCGTAAGGGTCTTGAAAAATAAACTGCACTTGAGCACGGGCTTGTCTTAGGGCTTCGTCTTTGAGCGATAAAAAATCGTCATCGCCCAGCATCACCGAACCCGAATGGGCTTCAACCAATCGCGCAATGGCTAGTGCTGCTGTCGATTTACCCGAGCCGGATTCACCGACTATCGCCAAGGTTTCGCCGCGCGCGACTTCAAAGGAAATATCATCAACGGCGTACAAATAGGCTTTTTTTGAAAAGAGCCCACCACGCTTGACCGGAAAACGCACGGTCAGATTTTCAACTTTCAGCAAAGGTCTTGGTTTTTTATCTGTCATCACAATTGCTCCGCGTGCCAACAGGCAGAGCTTTGGCCATCGTCAAACTCAATTTCAGGGGGGCGACTGCTTTTGCACTGTTGGTCGGCGCGGTCGCAACGCGAGGCGAACAGGCATTGGTCGCGGCCGAAATCACGCAGGCTTGGCACGATGCCGGCAACCTCAGTCAGTTCGGGTCGCTCTTCGGTGAGTGTCGCTATTAAATGCGGAACGCAGGAAATAAGACCTTTGGTGTAAGGGTGGCGAGGGTGTTCGATCACTTGCTCAACCGGACCCGCTTCTGCTTTGCGACCCGCGTACATCACAATCATGCGCTCGGCCATGTCGGCCACCGCGCCCATGTCGTGGGTAATCAAAATGATAGCGGTGCCGAATTCTCGGCCGAGATCACGCAGCAGATCGAATATTTGTGCCTGCACCGTGACATCCAGTGCGGTGGTAGGCTCGTCAGCGATAAGGATTTTTGGCTCACACGCCAGTGCAATAGCGATCATCACCAGCTGGCGCTGACCACCTGACATCTGGTGCGGGTAGTCGCTGACGCGGGCGCTTGGGTTTGGAATACGCACAGCATCGAGCAACTCGATGGCCTTATTCCACGCTGCTTTTTTGGACAAATTCTGGTGCCTACGCAATACTTCTGCTATTTGCTCACCGATGGTGTAGACAGGGTTGAGTGACGTCATCGGTTCTTGAAAAATCATCGAGATTTCGTTGCCGCGAATTTCTCGTAAACGCGCGTCACTGGCTTGGGTGAGGTCTTCGCCGTCAAAAAGGATTTTCCCTGAAGCGACACGGCCGACACCTTCTGGGAGCAGTCCCATTAACGCCAAGGCTGTCATTGATTTACCGCAACCCGATTCACCGACAAAACTTAGGGTTTCGCCAGCGTTTAACTGCAGCGACAAGTCATCGATGACCGGTGCGACACCGTCCCGGGTGGTCAGCTCTATTCGCAGATTGTCTACTTGTAAAAGCGGGGTCATTAACGCTGCCTCAGTTTGGGGTTGAGTGCATCGTTGAGACCATCACCCACCAACGAAATAGCGAGCACCGTGATAAAAATAGCGAGACCCGGTACGGTGACGGTAAAACTAGCGTCGAGAATATACTCGCGATTAGAGCCGATGATCTGTCCCCAACTGACCACATTGGGGTCGGTGAGTCCAAGAAAGCTCAAACCGGCTTCAAACAATATGGCAGAGCCAACCATCAATGCCGCTTGCACAATGATCGGTGGCAGGGCGTTGGGTAGGATGACTTTAAAAATAAGCTTTGCGTTGCTGACCCCACACGCTCTAGCGGCGGTGACATACTCTAACTCGCGAATGCGTAGAAACTCCGCGCGCGTGATGCGCGCAACGGATGGCCAGCTGACTAAACCAATGGCCAACGTGATCATCGGCAGAGAAGCACCAAATAAGGCGACGATGACCATCGAAAATAACAGGGTGGGTAACACCTGAAAAAACTCCGTGATTCGCATGAGAATTTCTTCGGTGATGCCTCGGTAAAATCCGGCCAAAGCCCCAACGGTTATTCCGATAAAGACGGTCAAAAATGCGGCGGATAGACCGATCAAAATAGACACGCGTGCGCCGTGGATGAGCATCGCAAGCAAATCGCGACCGAGGTAGTCGGTGCCGAGCAGATAACCTTCTTCTCCGGGAGGAGAAAAGGGCGCCCAAACCATATCAAAGGGATCCGCCACGTACAGATACGGGCCAAATAACCCAGCCAAAATAATCAGCACGAGCAAAATCAGCCCCGCCACGGCGAGGTGATTCTGGCGAAACATCTCAAAGGCTTCGGAGAAGGGCGAGCGAGCCGTTTCTACGGTTTGTTCTTGTTCGGTGTTCAAGAGGATTTCCCCACTCTAGGGTCTATCAGTCGCAAGACAAGGTCTGTAATTAGATTACCTACAATGACCACCAATGCTGAGAAAAATAGTATGCCAAGTATGGTAGGGGTGTCGCGAGCGATGATAGATTGCAAGGCCAAGGTGCCAAGGCCCGGCCATGAAAAAACGGTTTCGACCAACACCGCACCAGATACCACGGCCGAGAACTGCAGACCCGCCAGCGTGACAACGGGTGAGAGAGAATTTTTTAATGCATGCTTGTAGGTGATCTGTCGTTCAGATAAGCCTTTGGCTTTTGCCGTTCGAATATAGTCAGAGCCTAAGACTTCCATCATGCTCGCGCGACAAAGTCGCGAGTAGAGCGCGAGAAAAATGGAGCTCAACGTCAGCACAGGAAGCACCATGTGGCGCGCTATATCAAGCGCTCGAACAAACCAGCCGCCCTCGACTGTGACGTCGATCATCCCTGCTACTGGAAAGAGCTGGATCTTAAGCGAGAACGCGATGAGCAGCAGTATGCCTGTCCAGAATACAGGCGCCGCATAACCAAACAAGGCAATAAAGGTGACGAGGTAGCTGACAATGCCTTTTGGGTTTCTCGCTGAAAAAACGCCTAGAAAAACACCTAGTAGCAACGCTAAGAGTTGAGCGGTAATCACCAGCAACAAAGTGGCCGGAAGTTTTTCAAAAATCAGCGTGGTGACCGGCTGGTTGTAAAAAAATGAGTAACCGAGATCGAAGGTCAGCACTTTGCCGATGTACTGCCCCAGCTGAACGAGGAAGGGTTGGTCGAGCCCGTAGTCTTGGCGAATTTGCGCCATCATCTCGGGGCTGGCACCGCCAGAGGCTTGCGCAATCGTGTCGGCTATATCCCCCGGTGCTAGATGTAGCATGGAGAAGTTGAGTATCAGCACCGCGACCAGCAGCATCACAGCGTAGAAAATTCTTTGAATAACGGGCAGTAAATAATTCATTGCGTCGCCAGCGTAATACAGGTCGCGAGGTTATTCCCCGCGACCTGGGGTTGTAGCAGTCGTCTACGGAACCTCAGATCAAGTCATGCTCGCAAGTCGACGTACTAGATTGAGCCCAGCTGTATTGCACATCTAGCCAATAGCTCAACTATTGCCATCGATGCGTGCCTTGCTGGGTCCAAATTTTTCCCGCCGACATCACTGACCGAACTTAATCTGAGGCTCCAAAGCTTATTTCAAGTAGACGCGATCAAGCGGCGACGAAGTAGCCCAAATACCGCGTGGTGGATTGCCAACGGACGTGTTGGAAATTGTGTGGTACGGCAAGGTGTTAGTCCAGTAGACAGGCAGCTCTTCTGCAACGATCGCCTGGAACTCAGCGTAGAGCTCTTTGCGTTTCGCCGGGTCGTTCTCCTTGCCTGCCATTTCTAGCAGTTCATCAACACGTGCGTTTTCATATTGCTGTGTGTTTGACCAAATGACGCCTTCTTTGATGTTGGAAGACTGATAAGTGCGGTGCACACCGATGACCGGATCGCCCCAGTTGAAGACGGTGTCCCATGTCATATCGAAGTCATAAGTTGAGATGCGTTTTGCCCAAGTCGGGAAATCTGCTGACGCACGAACGGTGACCGCGATGCCTATTTTTTTCAGTGCGGCTTTAAGGTACTCGGCCTGTGGTTTTAGTGCAGGCCAACCGTAATCGATGGTCAGCTCAAAACGCATGTCATCATCGCCTTTGGCGTAACCGGCGTCGTCGAGCATTTTATTTGCTTTGTCTAAATCAACGTCGTAAGCATTGACAGCGTTGTCACTCAATGGGCTGCCGGGGTGTATCGGGGCGTTGGCTTGTTCAGCCGCTCCGAGCATGATCGCTTTGAGGATGAAATCCTTGTCAACGGCGTAGGCTATCGCTTGGCGAACGGCCTTGTCAGCTGTTTTGCCTTTTTTGGTATTAAACGCCAACCAGTCGATGGGGCCAATAGCGGCGTAGCCATCGGGACTTACGTCCAGGGTATCGACTTTCTTTAGGCGGTTGATGTTACGCACGTTGTTTTCAAACGCGACCATGTGTAATTCGCCATTTTCAAGGCCAATGGTTCGGGCTGAAGCATCTTTGATGATCCGCATAACAATCTTATCGAGAAAAGGGCGGCCTTCCATAAAAAAGTCATCGTTGCGCTCTAGGATCACATGTTGATCTCGGACAAACTCAACCAGTTTGAAAGGCCCGGAGCCGACAACATTCTCGGAATTTTGGGGGTGCGCTTTCGGGTCTTGTCCATCACCATAAACGTGCTTGGGGATAATCGGCATCAATTGCGAAGACATCGCAAGCATGAGCGCCGGGTGCGGTTGCGACAACTTTAAAATGGCTGTGTGTGCATCGGGTGTCTCGACGGATTCGACCGGTGCAAACATGGTTTTAAAGGGGTGGTTAGCTTGTATTGTCTCAACCGAGAATTTAACGTCCTCAGAGGTGATTGGTGCACCGTCGTGGAAAGTCGCATTTTTGACGAGGTTGAGTGTCATCGACAAGGAATCTTCTGAGAGCTCCCAGCTCTCGGCGAGATAGGGCTGCGGGTCCCAATTTTCGTCATAACGCAATGGCGCTGCAAAAAGCTGCGCGCCTGGTGCACCCGTGGCTGTTCCGGACTGCACGGCTGGGTTGAGGTGGCGCGGGGTCTGTTGAATAGCCATTGTCAACGTGCCGCCCATTTTATGGTCATCTGCTTGAACAACGGGTGCCATGGCCATGGCCATGACCGAGGCGCCGATCAAACTCGCTAGAACTCTCTTCATTTAAGACTCCATCACTGATTAACGTGCTTGCGTTTCTGGGTGAGAATTATCTTGCTTAACGTGTACAGTAAATCATGCTCATGTAATATGGACAAGTAGCTAAGCGGGTGAATTTCAATATGACCAATACCATTTTCAGTGCAAAAAAAATTATCACGATGAATCCAGCGCGCCCACACGTCACCCATGTGGCCGTGCGTGAGGGCCGAGTGCTCGGAGCAGGCACGCTAGAAGAGCTCTCTGGTTGGGGCGATTACGTACTTGATGAGACCTTTAAAGACAAGGTGATCATGCCGGGTCTGGTGGAGGGTCACAGTCATGCAATGGAAGGCACCTTGTGGAAATACACCTACGTTGGCTTTTTTGACCGCATGGATCCGCACGGCAAGGTATGGGGTGGCGTAAAAGGCATAGACGCCGTTTTGGCGCGCCTCAAGGAGAGCGAGGCAAAATTGAGTGACCCCGATGCGCCGCTGCCAGGCTGGTCTCTGGATCCGATTTATTTCAACAATGAACGGGTTAATCGCCACGATTTGGACAAGGTATCCAGCACCCGTGCAATTGGTGTCATGCACGCTTCTGGACATATCCTCAACGTCAATTCTAAAGCGCTAGAGCTGGCGGGCCTGTTAAAAACCGGCATTGATCACCCAGGTGTGCCTTTGGGTGATGACGGATTACCGACAGGTGAATTAAAGGGCCCAGATGTCATGACTCCCGTGGGAGTGCATGTGGGTTTTGATCGCGATATGTTGTCCTGCGACGAAGACGGCTTGGTGGACTTTGCAAAGCTCTGCGTGCGCACAGGTGTGACAACTGCCACCGATTTGGCTGCGCGCCTACCCGAGGAAGCTGTCGCGATGATGAGCGAAGTCACGGCCCGAGATGATTATCCCGCTCGCATCGTTCCCTTGCGTTTTCATCACGGCGTCACGCCCAAAGATTTGATCGAACATGTGCTGCAGCTTAAAGAGCAAAGCAGTGATCGATTGCGATTGGGCATGATCAAAGTGGTTGTTGATGGTTCCATTCAGGGTTTCTCTGCAAGAGTGCGATGGCCTGGGTATTACAACGGTGCCGACAACGGTTTGTGGTATATCTCGCCGGAGCAGCTGAGCGAAATCATCAATATGTCGCTTGAAAAAGGCATTCACATCCATACCCACACAAACGGCGACGAGGCCACTGAACTAGTGCTAGATTGTATGGAGGAGGGTTTGCGCCAACACCCTTCCAGAGACCACCGCTTTACCCTTCAGCACTGTCAACTAGCAGATCGAGCCCAATTTAGACGTATGGCCAAACTTGGCATGTGCGTCAACTTGTTTGCCAATCACCATTTTTACTGGGGAGACGAGCATTACAACCTAACGGTTGGGCCAGAGCGAGCGCTGCGCATGAATGCCTGTGCCACCGCGCTTGAAAACAACGTGCCCATGGCCATTCATTCAGACGCACCCATTACGCCGTTGGGGCCTCTCTTTACCGCGTGGTGTGCGGTAAATCGATTGACCGCCTCGGGCCGGACCCAAGGCGAGAGTGAAAAAATAGACGTGGCTGCGGCCTTATACGCGATAACCCTGGGAGCTGCCTACACGCTGAAGCTAGACGGGGAGATCGGATCTATTGAAACGGGCAAGAGAGCTGATTTTGCCATTCTGGTTGATGACCCTGAGAGCATGCCACCCGAGAAGTTAAAAGACGTGCGCGTTTGGGGCACCGTGCAAGACGGACGTATCTTTTCTGCCGCTGAGCTTTAATTAATGTTCCCAGAACAGAATATTCCCGTCACCATCATTGGCGGTTATTTGGGTTCAGGCAAAACCACGTTAGTCAACCACCTGTTGCGCAACGCCAACGGTAAAAAACTCGCGGTACTCGTCAACGAGTTTGGCGAGCTACCGATTGACGCGGACCTGATTGAAGCGGAAGAGGGCGATATCATTAGCCTCTCGGGCGGGTGTGTCTGTTGCAGTTACGGCAATGACCTCACTAGTGCCATCATTGATGTTGCGCAGATGCGACCGGCGCCCGACCACATTGTGCTCGAGGCAAGTGGTGTTGCGTTGCCAGGCGCTATTGCCAGCTCACTGTCGTTGCTCAACAACTGCACGCTCGACGGCATCGTGGTGCTGGCGGATGCAGAGACCGTTCAAAAAAAATCCCAAGACAAATACATGGGTGATACCATCTCGCGCCAGTTATCAGATGCTGACATTGTGCTTCTCAATAAAACGGATCTTGTCTCGGCCGACCGCTTATTGCAGACACGCGAGTGGCTTAAACAATGTTCGAACAATGCTAGCGTGGTCGACACCGTACATTCGACAGCGCCTATCTCTGTGGTGTTGCAAGATTTTGAGCGATCAGCATTAAAACCTGCGAGTGGCAAACCGCACGATACCAGTCAGTTTGAAAGCTACAAGTTAGACATGGAAGAAGCCGTTGACCCGAAAAAGTTTGCCAGCGAGTTGATAACAAATACACCGGAGCTGGTGCGAGCAAAAGGGTTTTTGCTTGATCTGGACGGGACTGTCAAAACGCTACAAATAGTAGGACAAAGGTTCATGGTGAGTGCAGCACCACAAGGTATCGAATGTGGCGTCATCGTGATTTGCATTCGCGGTGATTAGAGCTCGTCAGTGTGACTGTCTAGGGCGCCGCAGATCGAATCATGCTCACGCCGATATCACTGGCGGTATTTAATCTGATGATCCCACGCCTTGTATCTAAATTAGCAGTGATTCTGATAGCTGTGTTGCAGCAACCTACAAAATGTATTGGCACTAATGGCGAGGTCGCTTTAGTCGTCAGGCGTATCCGTTTTTGGTGCGCGCCTGAGAGGAAAGTTAAATCTAGATGTGTTTTTTTCAAAAAGAGGATCGACTCTTTTTCCTCTGTAGATTAGCTCATAGTGCAAGTGAGAGTGACTACTTTGTCCGGTGCTTCCGACATAGCCAATTAGGTCTCCGCGACTCACTTCGGTTCCTTCTTCAATGTTTTCAGCAAATTTATCTAAGTGCGCATAAACAGTGGCGAATCGATTGGCGTGACTTACTTTAAGCGTGTTTCCAAGGCTCTTGCTTCTTCGTTTTGAGATGACAAGGCCTTCTCCAGCGGCGAACACTTTTGTCCCCGTCGGCGCGCTGTAGTCAATGCCATTGTGTTTTTTGGGTAAATAAGAGCCTTTGACTTTTATTTTTAAGCCAAATTCTGAACTCAACTCCCCATCTGCCAAAGGTTTGGTTAACAGGGTATGTGGGATTTCATCTTTAGGAATATGTTCGTACTGTTCTTTTTTGAGTAAACCAGAAAAGGTGTCGGTTAACTTCCCAGCGTCGGCGTTATTTGATGTGAAGACAGACACAAACGCAAGCGATATGGCCAATAAGGGAAGTCGTGCTGGTACGATCATGTTGAATCATTTCCCTAGATGTTAGAAGTCGTCAGAAAACCGAGCTTAGGCAAGACGACATGCGGTGATGCTGAATAAAGTGTATTGGCGTCAGTAAATAACTAGGACTTTTCGCCACATTATTTGATGCCAGAATAACAAAAAGCTGAATACGGTGCGAGCCATGGTGGAGAGAAGGCGGTCTCACTGACAATGACTCGACGAAACTATTACGATGAGTTGCTAACTCCCTTATAATTCATGGAGGTCACGGGTTCAGAGCGTGCTAACGCTCTACTGCAACACGCCATTGCCAAATTCGGAACGATGTAGGATTAGATGCGATTTAATCGCCTTTGTGGCAGGCTTGTCGTCTAATTGGTGCCTTCAGTAAAACTAAGTTGGTGGGGATCTCCATTGTTAGCTCAGATATTACCGGATTCAAATTGATGAATGTCCTTAAGTCGAAATGGTTGCTGATCGGATTTGTTTTTTTGTGCGTTATAACACTCTTTGGATTTTCTAAAGCTGCTATCCGTTGGGTCGAATATTCCAATCAAATTGATATTCAATACGAAGCGTTTGACATAGACCTGTTACCCACACCCGCATTGAGCTTTCATCAGTTAAAAGTTATAGACAATAAAAGAGATCCTAACGAAGACCCATTAATCACCGCAGAGCAATTCAAACTGGTATCGACCCTCGGCTCCCTCTTGGGCGGGAGGCCCGAAATCACACTTGTGGAAGGGGAGCAGATAAAAGCGAGCTTTAGCGCCGAAGACAACGAGCGTTTTCAGTCATCATCATCGGAATCTCCTTGGAGTTTTCCGGTAATACGCGAGCTGGGATTTAAATCTGTTGATATTCTCTACAGCGAAAACTCGCTCGAAGCACCGACTAAAATACGGATTGATGAACTCTCTTTATCTCGCTCCGAAAAGCTTAAGCTTTCGGGCGCTGTTGCTGGGTCTGAATTCAATTTTGTCAGTGATCTAGTCATAGACGCCAATACGGTAAACATGCCTAATTGGGTTTTGCTGGGCGAAAACCTTGAACTCGATGGGTCAGCTGAATACGACGCTCGGGGTCGGTTGCCTAGCATCGACATGAAGATCTATGCAGAAGAGTTGCAGGTGGCGTCAGCCGATAAACCCGAAGATCCAAATTCCAGCCCTTTGCTACTCAGCGATGATTTATTACCCTTAGATCTTCTCCGTGATTTCGACGCGAATATTGAAATTGAGGTTAAGAAATTCTCGTCAGGTGTCTTAGTTTTAGAGAACTTGCGGTTGCCTATTAAAGCTAAAAATGGGGTTCTTAAGGCAGGTAATGCGTCTGCTGACTTTGCAGAAGGTCAGTTACTTGCTGCCCTTGAAATAGACTACGCTGAAGGAATACGAGCGAGTTGGAAAGCCGCCATTGACGTGCGTAAGTCGCGCCTGTCAGAACTAACAGGTTTGGCAGACATGGGTGTCCGATCTGCCGCTAGAAGTGCGATGTTATTAGAGCTACAAGGATTTGGTCGTTCCAGCCGCGAGTTCATGGCGACCAGCCAAGGCAAAATTCAGATAGAACTCGGTGAGTTTTTAATGGAAAGTAAGGTCATGGATGCTGTAGGTGGAGACATCTTATTAACCATTCTTGATCGCCTTAAACCCGATACCGATGATGCTGAATATATGGAATTTCATTGTGGCGCCGTAAACTTGGTGATCAACGACGGCAAAATGTCCGGTCGAAAAAAAATTATATTCCAAACCGGTCGAGCAGATGTGCTGGGTAATATCGACGTCGATTTTCACAATGAAGAAATTTCACTGACCTTCAGCCCATCGGCCAAGGGTGGGGTGGGTGTGAATTTGAATGAGTTTACCGGTGCCGTCAAAATTGGTGGACACCTGAGTCGGCCAAAATTGCAAGTGAATGCCATGGAAACAGCAAAAATAGGGTTGGGTATTTGGGCGTCAGCTAACACGGGTGGCGCATCAAAACTCGCACAGACAATTTTCAAAAAAATCGTGAACCGTAATAAATCGTGTCATAACTTATTGCCAACAGTGGATGAGTCGGCGTTTCTCGCCCAATAATAGATAGAAAAAAACATAAAACTAAAGCCCAGCCCAGCCCGGCAAGGCTTTAGTTGTACGCTGTCATTGTTAAGCAATTACCTAAACTTGTAGAAATACAAGTCCTGTCTTATCGCTTAATCTGGGGCTTCTTAAGCAAGCATGTCTACTAAGTTGCCAGTGCTGCTTTGGTCGGTGGCTTCTAGTTTCTCCTGCAGAGCGACGAGTAGAGACTCGACATCGTAGCTGCCATCGTCTTCTGTCACTTCCTCTAATGCATCGTCACCCAGAATGCCACTGAGCAACTCAGTTAAGTTAGATCCGTCAGCAGAATTTGTGCCCCCAGGAGGAGGACCGCCAGGTGGTGGGCCACCGGGCGGAGGACCACCCGCACCACTGGGTTTGTTGATTTCGAGCAGTTCTGTCAACGCTTCGACATCCAGACTTCCGTCTTCAGCCACTATCGAGCTGGTGTCTTCAATTTTCAGTCGATCGCTTATGTTCTTTTGCAGCTGCTCGACACTCACGTCGCCATTGGCAACAGACTGTGCCATACGATTAGCGAGGTCTTCGCTTTTAGGTGGGCCGCCGGGCATTTGCCCTTGCATACCGGCATTTGGATTGACGTTCATAATACTTCCTGTAGGTGTAGGTCTTTCGACCGTACCCACTGAACGGCCACTGCACGGCTTTATAAATGAGATTAATTAGCTATTTTTTCAACATTGCAGATGGCTGCACATTCTCTTTCAAAGCGTCCTGAAGTCGTGTTGATTTAGTGCCAGGTAGCCCACGTAAAAGAGTATTCGTCGTGTTCGGTCAAGGTGTGAGGGGTGGCTGCTCCATTTCCAGTTCTCAGCTTTTTTCACCATTCTTGCGCTACTGGGTTTAGAACCACGTAGCGAGATAGCTCAAGCAGATAAGTTTTTTTCTGAACAAGGATAGCTTTGAACCGCCCTTGGTACAGATGGCCGGATAGGTTGTATCGGCGATTGACTTGTTGCGTGAATTGCCCATTGAGTTGCCGCATACCACGGGAGTAGAACTTGGACACACACCATTCGTAATTTGACATGTAGCTACCCGAGTAATACTGTGTTTTAAATCAGCGAGATAGAACTTGGACACACACCATTCGGACAGAGTGACAGAGAACTTGGACACACACCATTCGTAATTTGACATGTAGCTACCCGAGTAATACTGTGTTTTAAATCAGCTATGAACAGGACGTTCGCTATGCCAACACCCAGAAAACAACAGATCTCTCTATCTGATACAAATTATTATCACTGTGTCAGCAGATGCACTAGACGTGCCTTTTTGTTCGGCGTCGATCAATTCACCGGACAAAACTACAATCACCGCCGCGACTGGGTTGTCGATCGCATCAATCTACTCGGGCAAGTCTTTGCCATCGACGTGGCGGCATTTTCTGTAATGTCCAATCACCACCACGTCGTGCTCAGAGTAGACACCGAAAAAGCCGACAATTGGTCTCTCGATGAGGTCATTCAACAGTGGCACAAGATCTACCACGGTACGTTCATCAGTCAGCAGTACATCAATGAAGGCAAGCTTCCCCTCGCTCAATCACTGATACTTCACGAGAGCGTAGAAACTTGGCGCAAAAGATTGTGTGATATCTCATGGTTTATGAAAGCCCTAAACGAGCCTATCGCGCGTATGGCAAACGCAGAAGACAAGTGTACTGGCCGTTTTTATGAAGGACGGTTTAAGTCTCAAGCACTGCTAGATGAGCAAGCGATTCTCGCTTGTATGGTGTACGTAGACTTAAATCCAATCCGTGCCAAGATGGCCTCCACGCCCGAAACCAGTGACTTCACCAGCATCAAAACACGGATCGAATCAGCCAAGGCGAAAGGCATTCCCGACACTCTCGCGCCATTTCAAGGCAATGAGAGAAAGGACAAAGCAGACGGTATCCCGTTTGCCTTACAGGACTACATTGAGCTAGTTGATGTTACAGGCCGTGCGATCCGAGAAGACAAACGTGGTTACATCGACAACAGCTTCCCGCCAATTCTTAAACGTCTCAACATCGATACTGAAACCTGGCTCTACATCGCAACGACCTTTGAAGACAGCTTTGGTCCATGGATTGGTACAACACCTCAACTGCAACAAGTTTGCGAAAACACTGAGAAGCATTGGATCTGCTGTTCAGATGGTTGCGAAAAACTCTACGGCACTTAATTTCTATCGAAAGACCTTCTGAATTCCTACCCGCAAAGCCTCCCCACGCCCTCAGTTCACACTCAGCGATTCAATCGCAATACAGTTTTTAACATTCGCCAAAATCAGCTCGATTCTTCGCAGGGATAATTGCGTTGTCCCGAAATACGCTCAGCTAGTTCAGATTATTTCGGTGTGTGTCCAGATTATTTCGTTGTTTAGTTCAGATTTATTTGGTGTGTGTCCGGGTTTTCGTTCGGGTTTTCGTTTCCGGGTTTTCGTTCCTCCGGGTTTTCGTTCCTGTGGCTGGTGATGCGTCCGAGATTGTCTCGGGTGTAGGTGTAGAAAGTCATGTGCTGTTCTTGCAAGAACAGCACCTAGGGATATCTAGAATGCATTGAAAATAGACCCCGGTTTCCCTATAGGTTCGTTTAGTTCAGATTGTTTTGGTGTGTGTCCGGGTTTTTGTTTGTCATTTCTAATTACAGACTAGATCGGTTTTCGAAATACCATCACCGTATACGTTCCAAAGAAAAACCGCTACGTATGAATAGAACATTGTTGGAACATTTGCCACGCTATCTGAAACTCCGGAGTGGGCTAAGCCATCTACTAGTGCATCGTGCAGTAGCCCCATATCATGCATAGCCGGTATGTTGTCTTCTGCAAAGCCAGTAATGGGATCACCTGGGCCAAAATGTTCCACAGATTCTCGCCCTACTACATGCTCATGCCCTTCGGGCCTAAACCACGCCAGCCCACTAGGATCAATCCAATTAACCGGATCAACCGCCACATACCCATAAAGATTACTATCCCCACCAGCAAACCCTATCGGATCCTTAGCCGTCCAACGTCCCACTGACGCATCATAATCCCGAGCCCCAAACCGTGTCAGCTCAGTATGGTGATCATAGATGCCACCTGCAAAAGCAAACGGCTGAAAGCCAGGATTCGTATCAAGCGTGATATTGCCAAAGGTATCGTAATCCATCCGTTGAACAACA
>CALCKW010000037.1 GCA_937965695.1 uncultured Granulosicoccaceae bacterium | reverse complement strand
GTGCCGCGCCGGTTTGGGATACGATTTACTGCTATGCATTGAGGCTTCGTTTTCACTTATCGAGAAGAATCCGAACCAATATAAGCCGATACACAAAACGGTTCACAGAGCGCTTGTAAAACGGTTTCCTTATGGGATTTTTTACGTGATTAAGGGCAATAAGGTTTCTGTGATAGGTGTTGTGCATGCTTGGAAAATTCCCAGCCACTGGATGTCGCGGGCATAACAGAATGCTTCTGCGGAAATCCAACTCGCTGTTGCTCGCGGACTTTCGCAGAGAAAAGTGTTAATTGGACTCAAGGATTAAATACCGCAGATGGCAATAAGTGAGTTTGAGCTAAAAAGATGTGAACGAGAGGTTGAAAAGTTTCTCGAAAAGCGTAGGCCGCCCGCTCATATACGAAGTCAATTAGATTTTGGGTATCGAATAGAGAACCAAAGCGTTGAGTTGTTCGAGGTTAGACCGCAGTGGAATAATCCTGAAAAAATATTAGAGCTTCCGTTAGCAAAAGCGACGTATGTAAAAAAGGAAAAGCTCTGGAAGGTTTACTGGCAACGCCAAGATCTAAAGTGGCATAGCTATGCTCCGGTTCCAACAGTAAAGTATTTCGAAGATTTTTTGGTGGTTGTAAGTGAAGACGAAAATGCGTGTTTCTTCGGTTAGTCCAGCAAATAACCAGATGCTTCTGCGGAAATCCAACTCGCTTTTGCTCGCGGACTTCCACAGAGTAAGGCGTTATACAAATCAAAAAGAGACATTCGCTATATGAAGGAATATAAAATAACTTATATCCTTAATTCAGCTAAGGAAACTATAAATATAAAAAGCCTAGATCAACATGAGGCAGTTGAAGAGTTTTTAAAAACCATACCAGATGCTTCAGTTGAGAACGTGCTATCTATAATAGATTTATCTAAAGCGTTTAAATCTAACAACAAAATTATCATTTATGTAATATTATCTTTTATTGGTCTGATACTATTCATAAAAAGAGGTTTTTTTGCTTCAATATTGTTAGGTGCAACAACCTTAGGAAACAAAGGAATTAATGGTTCTGATGGAGATAAAGTAGTATTGTTTTTGATTTTTGGAGGCGTAATATTTGTTATCGGTTTTGTGTTAACAATCAGAGAATACATACGTAAAAAAAGAATTAGTAAATAAATGTATAACAAGTTGCTTCATTGGGAAAACTACTCGCTCGCGCTCGCATTATCCCGCAGAGCAAGGCGTTAGATTAAAAACGTGAATTAATTCCTAGCGCATTAAACACGTCTTTCCATGCGTCCCGTTCTTTTTTGTTTCTCACCACCGGCTCAAAGCCCAGTTGTATTTATAATGAAATAGCGCCCAATAAATTCGTAGTGGTATGAAGGTATGTTTCCTTGCAACCCTCTTTTTTGGCTATCTTCAAAAGGCTAACAACTAAAGCACGAGCAAACCCGTGACGCCGCCACTTATGCTCTGTAGCAACCCAACGCACTTGAGCTGAGTATGGTGCATGTGAATGTACTTGCAAAGAAGCTGTTGCTAGCAACTGATTTGTATCCGCAACAACCAAAACAGCCTTGACTGTGTCGCTTTGAAAAAGCTCAAGCTTAGTGTTCTCCAGGTCCCACGCTTCATCTGGATACGCTCGTCCGCAGAGTGCGGCCAAAGATTCAGACTCCTCTATTTGGCTTCGCCGAATTGTAAATGGCTTGAGTACAGGAGTGAGCTCGGGAAATTCCAAGCTAGTAGAGCGGAGTAATTTTACCTCAATACGAGCCGTTAGTTTATTGGGCATGGCACTTTTGGAACCAACTATTAGCTGAAGAAATATGGTCGTATAGTATTCTGAGTGGTAAATTCTGTTGCAGAATAATGTTAAACTCAACTTGTGTAAAGCGTGAGATGATCTAACAATTCGGTGCAACGGACGCTGTACGCGCTATCCGTTTGCATGAATGTTCGTGCCTCACACTTTAACTTGCAATCGGCCATCACATACGGCGCTGGTGACCGAGGCGTCATGCAAAAAGGATAATACGTCAAATTATCAGTTGTATTGCATGCCTATTTTTAAAACTATAAATATAGGAATAGAATCATGGACTACGTTACTTCACTCGAAGAGCTTCGTAGCGTTTTTGAAGCAACGCACGATGTTGCAATTCGAAAAGAACTCAAATCAATGGATGAGCATTCCCGGCGCTTCATCGCGAATTCCCCTTTTGCGCTAATTGGATCTCAGGACGCATCGGGTAACGGGGATGTCTCACCTAAAGGCGATCAGCCAGGCTTCGTCAAATGTTTAGATAACACAACTCTTGCAATTCCAGATCGGCCAGGAAACAATCGACTAGACACGTGGGAGAACATAATTGAGAATCCAGGCGTAGGTCTCATTTTTTTTATTCCGGGTATGAATGAAACGCTTAGGATCAATGGCGAGGCTCGTTTGACAATTGATGCGCAGCTTTGCTCAACAATGCAGGTTAATAGTCGACCGGCAAAAGCGGTCTTGATTGTTAAAGTACGCCAAGTTTACATGCATTGTGCAAAAGCCTTTATCCGTTCTAAGCTCTGGTCACATGACAACTGGGCACCACGGTCTGATATGCCGTCACTCGGTCAAATGCTTAAAGATCAAGCACAGCTAGCGGAGACGGCTAGCGAGTTTGACAATATTCTCGATGATGCCTACAAAACCTCGCTTTGGTAATCAATGACTATCAAAAAATAGTCAGCTAAAAGTGCATAACAAGAAGGTGTAAGCTGACAATTTACGCGGAGACAGCCATGTATTGTCGTTTTCGCTCCACATTAGCACAAGGCAGCTCCCGCTTAATAGCGACTGAACACGGCGTTACATGCAATGGAGCCTTTGTTTTTCTGCCGACTGGTACAGAAACAAAGTTTGGAATGAATGAATCAATCGAAGAGAACTTTTACTCGAAGTTAAAACGAGCTAGAAGTCAAAGAGATCAGTATCTGGCAATCCAAGCACTCACTTTGGCTGATGATCATCCGCGCACATCACTTCGTTTGCTCGATGAATACTTCGTATCAAGAAAAGACGAGTTCGACGATGTTCGAGCCTTGCTGGCAAAGGCGTAAGCTTTTAAAGCGCTAGCCGATCTCGAAAGATATGTAGATTCTTATAAAGAGATACTTGAGTGAGAAAGCGTATTTCCCAACTACCAAACAGGCGTGTACCTTGATTATCCATATTTGGTGGCAACTCACGTAATAGAAAGTGAGTATGTCAATGCTCTTGAAGTGGTAACAGACCATTATGATAGGATCACGTTTCCCCTAGATTAATTCAAGTGGTATGCATCCAGAGCATTAATCAGTCATGATGGTGATGAAGCATCAAAGGCAATTGAAGCAGCGGAAGTAAAAAAGTCTGGTTTTAGTTTTCACCAAGATGCTGGCTTGGTGGGTAAAGAGCATGAAAAAAAATCTAGCGTCTGTGCAAGATCAGAAAGGAACAAATGCCTGCGCAGGAGGTATTTTCCGCGTTCCACGCACCAAAGCTACCCCAAGGGCAGTCGATATGCAGATTGAAGAAGGAACTTTAGTTATATGGCGAGATTAATTCTAGTTTGCGGACCAACAGGAGTTGGCAAAACAAATTATTCATTATCCTTTTCCAAGGAAATCGAAGCAATTCGTATTGCTATTAACTCTTGGATGCAAACTCTATTTGCTAAAGACATGACTTCACTAGAGTATGATTGGATGATCGAGTGAGTTCATGGGTGCTATGAGCAAATATGGCAAGTAAATGAACAAATCTTGGCTTTCAATGGGAATGTAGTTTTAGACTTCGGGTTTACTACAAAAGAACAAAGAAATATATTTTCTAATTGTGCTAAAGATATGAATATAATCTCTGAGATACATTACTTAAACGCGCCTCAAGAGATCCGTAAGCAACGTGTAAACAAGAAAATGTAGAAAAAGACCCATCCGTCTATTCATTTGAGGTCACGGAAATGATGTTTAATTTTATGGAGCCAAGGTTTGAAGCACCAGATCAAAACGAGCTTAAAAATGGTCGTGAAATTGGAGCATAACAATTTGGCTCCCGAGAAATTCAACTTGCTGGCGCTCTTCGGTATCCGTTGTACTTTCGGTAAGATTGGTCAGCGGGAATTTTGTGCTGCCGATTTTCGGCCCTCGGCGTCGTCCGCTGGTGTTTTAAAAGTCGCTATACCTATGAACGATTTACAAAGTAAGAATATAATTGCAAGTGATGAGAAAATCTCTTTTTTAAGCACTGTCCATCTATGAAATCCGCTGTAGGTTCGTTGACTCGTCGCCGGTTACTCTCTCTCGTGCCTTTATTTGCGTCTGGCCTTTTTACAGGCTGTCGTGAGGAAGAACAGCTCGTGCAGACGGTTTCTGATCTGCAGGCACTTTTAGATAGCGCTGTAGCAGATCCGAAAATTCCAGGCGTATCTGCCGCACTCGTTCAGGGGGAGCGCTTGCTTTGGCGTGGAGCGGCTGGTTTTGCTGATCTGGAAGGCGGTGTTGAGATGACGGTCAATCATGTGTTGAACATTGCCTCGATCTCTAAAACGGTAACCGCAACAGCAGTCATGCAGCAAGTCGAAATGGGAAAGCTTGAAATTGACCGGGACGTGAATGACTATCTGAGTTTTCCAGTTAGGAATCCAAAATTCCCTGGTACTCCTATAACCACTAGGCAATTGTTGATTCATCGATCCTCTATTGCTGACGGCTCTGCCTATGCTAAGAGTTACGCCTGCGGAGACCCAGCTTTGGAACTTGGTGTGTGGGTAAAGGAGTATTTAAAATCTGGTGGTCAATTTTACAACGAGAAAGAGAACTTTCACGAATGGGCACCTGGCGCGACGAATCCACCGACGTCTCCGAGAACCTACAGTAACGTAGCTTATGGCCTACTCGGGCACCTGGTGGAGGAAACTTCAGGTCAGGAATTTGGGGTTTATTGTAAATCTGAGATTTTCGACGTTCTCGGAATGAGTGAAACTCGCTGGATGATTGGTGACAGAGCGCAGCATGCTCTGCCTCATTACTATGCCAATAAAAAATTTGAGCTGGATAAAGACGAAAGCATAGCAGACTACCTTTTTACTGAATCAACAGAGGCATCTGATATTAAAAAGGGGGATGTATTTCCGCACTGTCTTTATAGCTTCTACAATTACCCAGATGGGTTGCTACGTACTAATCCTTCTGAACTTTCCTCGTTTCTTCGTGCTTACATTGGTGGAGGTCAACTGTCTGGAAAACGCATATTAAGAGAGGAGTCTGTCCAGCAAATGTTCACTGAACACCATGCCGGCAGGGGGCTTTGTTGGTCCATTGATACATCGTTGAACGGTGGCCGTGTTTTCCAACATAGTGGCAGTGATCCAGGTGTCTCTACTTATATGGGGTTTCGCGAACAAAACACCTCTGGAGCGATATTGTTCTTTAATTGCTCAAACCCAGGTGATCATGCTGAAAAAATTCTCCGTGGAATGGGCTCTCTTGCAGATAAAGCCTAGCGCGTAATTTTGATTTCGATCTTGCAGTAAGATTCGGCGCAGTGTTTGCGTTCCAAGACCCTATTGTTTACGCGCTTTGGGCGTATGCCTATAGGTCAGAGGAGCTTTGGCAACGTAAAGTGTAATCAGTGCAGCGACTGCGCTCATGTCGTACGCTGGACATTCTAAAAGTCTCTGTAAGAAGTGCTACTGGTGTGATCAATTAGGAGGTGCTATGAAGATGTTTTTATTACTCTTTGGTTGGTCTTCCATGATTGGGAGCGTCGGTGATGGAGCGCTCGGTTTATATACGGTATGGGTTAATTATCAAAACGAATGGTCTTTGGTGGGTATCTC
This sequence comes from uncultured Granulosicoccaceae bacterium, assembly GCA_937965695.1. Taxonomy (GTDB): domain Bacteria; phylum Pseudomonadota; class Gammaproteobacteria; order CALCKW01; family CALCKW01; genus CALCKW01. The sequence goes on along the minus strand of CALCKW010000037.1, from coordinate 28,592 downwards.
GCTTGATGATTTTCTAAAAGAGTACGTTCCATTTATTTATTGGGTTAAGCAAGTTGCTTTTTACGTTTTACCTGAAGGCTTGGCTATGTGGTTGTTTAGTTTGCCTGCATTGTTGTATTTCCCTGTTAGGATTGTAGTGAGTGTGTTGGTTGGTTGGTGGGCCTTGTCAAAGGCAAAACAATTATAAAGCCGATCTGTTCTGGGCTAGCGTATTACACCTTTTTTTATTCATCTTAGGCGATGTGCTCTGGACAGGTCTCTAAGAGGTGTTTCCTGAGCTTTAGTATCTAGGCACCAAAAAATCGGGTATTTTTTAGTGGGTCATTAGTCTGACAAAGTTCTTCCCATTACTCGCACTGTGTGCGTCTTATGCATGGTATCTTCCTAACACGACGACAAGCTGTATGCTTGCCGTACTGCGGCTGAGCCAATTAATAGGAACATATGAATTCTATAGCGTTAATCTTGGGTTGTGTCATAGCAGCCCTTATAATCGTACGTTTTCGAATCACACAGGCTGAACAAAAACCTCTGCCTTACCCTTTGCTGCTGGCTTCCTTTTCCGTCTATTATTTTGTTTTTGCAATTTACGCCAATGATTATTCGGCGTTGGGAAATGAAGCTTTGGTCAGTGTCTTGTTTGTTTTGATCGCTATTTATGCTTATAAAAAAAGAAACTCGATTGGCCTGCTAGTGCTTGCGATTGGGTATATTGGACACGCCGTTTACGATTTTGCGCATGACTCTTTATTTGTTAATCACGGCTCACCGTTGTGGTGGCCTGAGTTTTGTGGCGCAGTAGACGGTATAATAGATGTACCTGTTGGTTCTGGCGTGGCAGCTTAACAAGCAAAACGATATGCCCAGCATGTAGGTCAAATATTTCTTACTGCGTTTGCTGAATTGATGTTGCGTCGCCGGCGATTAACCGGGGTTGAATTCAACACCTGAGCTGGCCCTTTTACTGAAAGGAGAGCATATTGAACAATATTCGCCTTGTGGGGTATGACGAAAAATATGCAGCAGCTGCAGTAAGAATGTGGCGCTTGAGCAAGGAGAAAGCACTGGGCTTGAAGGATGCGTTGCATTCCTTTGATGCGCACCTCAATTACGTCACCCAGAAATTATCTCATTCGGATCAAATAGTTTTTGCCCTCGAAGAGCGAGAAAACGCGGTTGTTGGTATTATTGCGTTCGACTCGCAGTGGATCAATCAGTTGTATGTCGATGTTCACTATCAAAATTCTGGGATTGGAAGTCGGTTGCTACGATTAGCGCTACAAGAGATGTCCGGTCCTGTTCAATTGTATACCTTTGAGATCAATGAGAAGGCGCAATCGTTCTATGAGAAACACGGCTTCGAAGTCATTGCTCAAGGTGACTGCGATAATGAAGAAAAACTACCAGCCTTACTTTACAAATTGCCTGTCGCTTCATGATTTGGCTTTTTTGAATAGATAACTTGGAACTATCGCCGCCACGCTTGAATTCCTGCGTAGGGTATTTGGAGTATGGTGGTAGCTGAGCACTGTGCCGAATTAGGAATACCATGCACGTTTATAAACTTAGCGCGTATTCAATTACTTTAATAACCGGTAGTGTGTAAGAATAAGTGTTGGTCCTTCTTTAGGTTCCCGCATATGCTTCATCAGAGTGTTTTCTCCAGGGTGGTTCTGCGACCGTCAGTTTTTTCGGTGTGTTTGTTGGCCTCGGTTTGCGGGAGTTCTGCAACAGCAGGCTCGACGTTTTGCGCAGATTTGACCTATTTATTAGAACAGTCTAAGTCTGGTTTTTATGCCATCCAGTCAGATAAACGCTCTGAACATAGAGGGTTTAATGCCAGCAAAGTCTTAGAAAATGCTGAGTATTGTGTGATTTTTGAAGACCCCAAGAAGCGATCCTATAAGTGTACTTGGGTTTTTGCTTTTGGAGCCGCTGAAGCCGATACGTTGTATGAACAATTCGCCAACGGTGTGAGCGAATGTCTTGGTAGCCTCGCCGATAGGCAAGTTGACCAACCCGTTAACCATCCCGATACTTATACAGCCTATTTATACACCTTGGCAGACACAGAACTCCGCGTGACGTTTAAAGAAAAAAGCGCTTTAAAAAGCACGCTCGTATCCGTCGTCATCGAAGGGACAGCAATAGCGCTGTGACGCAATAACATGTCTTGCTCGACACACTCCTCAACCTCATGAAACAAACGCGAGCACGTTGTTCTAAAGTGGGCATGGCTTACAATTGGTTTGCACGCGAAACTGCCCCTGCGTAGCGCCACAGACACATTAGATTTGAACATGCTTGCCTTATCTATAACTAATACATTTCTTCTGCGGCAGGCGAAAGTGTGCTTCTTGGTTTGCCTCTGCATTGAAGTGAAGCGGTGACTCGCCATGAAACAATGTGCCGGATGTGCTGTCGATCCCAATCGTCTTCTCGTGTCAGAGACACTCAGCCGATGTCACTGTTATTTTTAGTTTTAGAGTGGTATCCAGAATGCTTTGCGGGGGTCGTGTATTCCGTACTATCGCGTTGCCTGAATTGTTGTAGCGATTTAGTGTAGGGCAGCGATTGGAATAACCTGAATTGCGGGAAAGCCTAAGCGTTATTTGTCAAACGCAAAGCCTTTAAATTGTAGGTCATCGTTTTCGTTGGTAACCAGTACTTCAAAAAGAAGGTCTTCGTTTTCTTTTTGGTAGCGCACTTTCCACCTGTGCTTGTGCAGAGCGGTCATTTTTTCGTGGGTTAAATATTTGATTGATTTTATATCGCCCATCGGCTTTAGGACGCCTACTGCTTCGTCGAAAACCTCTCGCAGGTGTTCTACGTTGTTTCGGGCAGTAATTGGAATATTTTGATAATACAGCTCAAAGTCAGAAGTTAGTAAGGCAGTGAGAATTTCTTCGAAGAGTGCTGTTGCGAGTGATTCCACACCCTATATCGTCGACGTGTTCGCTTACATTTTTCGACACAGAATTCGTTTTTTCGTCTGCTATTAGTTGCTTGAACGACAAATGGGAAAGTTTGAGTTCGTCTTTAGTCTCGGTGAGTTCCTGTCGAACCATAAGAGCATTGTCAGAGTACTGGCTTTCTAATCGCCACAGCAACACGTTCCAATCGGGTTTAATCAGTTGGTCCAAATACTCAACGGTGGGCGCATTACCTAGAAGTCTAAGGTGATCGGCTGCATCATCAAATTTCTCTAGGCCATTATAAAGTCTCAGGCCTGGAAAGCATTCGTGAAACTTTGTCTGGTTTGATTGTGTAACGAGGTCGAGAGCTTTTACCAGAAAAGGTCTGCCTATGGACTCAGCATTCTCGTCGTTAATTATTCGCGCCTGCATTTTTATGCCTCCTGACGGTAAGTGCCCCGCAGAATATAAGTTTCTCCGTCTTTGGCTACACAACCTAGCAGGGTTAAGACACGTGCTACACCGTATCAAGAAATGCCTGTACTGCGCTAGATCGAAGACGACTCGGTGGACTGACGATATAGACGCCACCAGTTCTAAGAGACCAATCAGGCAGTAATCTGATCAATTTACCTTCGGCGATATCTTGATTGACTAACAAGTCTGGCAGGATAGTGAAAGCTGAACCGGCTAGGACTGTATTGCGAATGGCGAGTGTGATATTCATCGAGATAGCCTGCTGCATCTCCACGGTTTTTGCGGATCGGCCGCGATTGAATGTCCATTTAGTCTGGCCTCCAATGGCCAGGTTAGCGATAAACGGCAGAGTGGCGAGGTCTTCAGGTTTCGTTATTTGATGGTTTTTTAGTGTTTCAGGGGAACAAACGACTAGCTCTTCGAAGTCTTTGAGTTTGCGCGCTAAATTGCTGGAGTCGGTTAACCATCCCACTCTAAAGGCGAGGTCGTAGCGTTGGTCGATCAAATCCACAACATCGTCACCCAGAATCAATTCGACGTCCACTCGTGGGTATCTGTCGCGAAACTTCGCCACCAGCGGTGCAACATGGGCCACGCCATAATCCACGGGTGCGGCCACGCGCAGTCGACCGGTTGGAACTTGTGCTCGCTCGAGCACGAGATCAAAGGCTTCTGTCGCTTGGATAAGCACCGCTTTGCTCTTTGTATAAAAGGCAGCGCCTGCGTCCGTAGGTTTCATGCTACGTGTATTGCGGTGCAGTAGGGCAATACCAACATCTTCTTCCAACAGTTGTAATTGCTTGCTCACAACGGCCTTGCTCAATCCTAAGCGCTCGGCGGCGGCTGTGATGGTGCCTTCTTCAACCGTCGCGACAAAGTAGGCGAGCCGATTGAGGTTGTATCTATTGTCCATAACTAGTTGTTCGCTAATAGTTGACAGTGAATTAACAGTATCACTATTTATAAGATAATCAATCAGCCGTATATTGTTTTGCAACAAAGCGATCTTTCGTCGCTGTGATTGGTTCATAGACGCACAATAGGATGAACGGGTGAAAGTACCGGAATTTATCGTTATCTACGACACGTACTGTGGCTGGTGTTATGGCGCTGCCCCTGTTTTTGATGCCTTACTCAATTCGGGTGCGGATGTAGAAGTTTTGCATCGCCAGCTTTTCCAAGGTAATCAAGCGCACAAAATGTCTGAGGGTAAAGGCGACTTGGTGTTAGCTGCCGACGCGCGCATCTCAGCGCTCACAGGGCAGCCTTTTAGCCAGCGCTACATCGACCACGTGGTGCTGTCAGAAACAGAGGTTTTAGATTCGACATTTACTGCCCAAGCTGCTGCGCTGGTGCATGGGCTTGGCGCACATAAAGAGTTTGCTGTGCGTCATCGACTAGAAACAGCTCGCTATATTGACGGTGTTTCAGCCAGTGATAGGCAGGCTGTCGTGGCGTCCCTCGTGGAGGAAGGTATCTCCTCAACGAGCGCCGAATGCATTGGCACTCCAGCGCTTGAGCTAAAAGCGGCTGGCAATGCCTTACGTGCAAAGCAACTGATGGAAACGGTCGGAGTAACCAGTATTCCTGCTGTTCTCAACATCGTGGAGGGTGGATACCAGATTGTTGATCATGCTGCTTACTATGAAGCGCCTGACCAGATTGGCCATTTGGCTAAGCAAATCAAAGGGCAAACCCACTCGAGTTATTCATGTTAAAAACGCGAGTGATGATAGATAACCGGCGAAAGTAGAGCAGCTAAAGGCAGGCAATAAAAACAGGATGCGCGCCACTGTTATGTGGTGGCTAGTTTTGAAGTGGATTCACCAGTTAAACCACCAATAGGGGTACTAGATAAATGATCACGTTATACGGACATCCGATATCGGGCAATACGCACAGAGTAAGCACTTTCTTGAGTATTCTAGGTGTGGACTTCGAATTTGTTGTTGTGGATCTTAAGCAGGGCGCTCACAAAGCTGCTGAGTTTTTGGCGCTCAATCCCTTAGGCCAAGTACCTGTTCTTGAAGACGGTGATCTGGTGTTACGCGATTCTGCAGCAATCTTGGTTTATCTGGCGCGCAAGTTCGATAAAGACAATCGCTGGTTACCCACAGACCCAGCGCAACAAGCTCGAGTACAGCAATGGTTAAGCACGGCGGTGCATGACGTTCAGTCAGGTCCGTTTGTTATTCGTGCAATGAAACTGTTTGCTATGCCTGGAGATTTTGACGCGGTAAAACAAAAAACAGAGAACCTATTTGGGGATTTGTTTGAACCCCATCTTGCCACAAACCAGTGGCTTGCGGCCGATACACCAACGCTTGCCGATATAGCCTGTTACAGCTACGTTGCTCGGGTGACAGATGGTGACTTTAGCTTAGATGCTTACCCTAATATTCAAGCATGGCTCGCTCGAATTGAGGGAATAGAAGGGTTTTCCCCTATGATGAAAGCATCCGACTTGGGTTAATTTCAGCTAGATTTAGACAATGACATAGGCCACTAGGAATTTAATCAATGGAACTCTCAGGCTGGAATCGTGATTCATCTCCCTACCATCCAGGCGAACAGGAGCTGCATGCGCGGCTTGGGCGTTTAGAGCATCAAACGAGGATGGGCAAACAAATCCATCGCCCGTTTATGCCAGACCAGCATCGAGAGTTTTTCAGTCACTTACCTTTCTTCATGGTGGGCAGTGTCGATAAAAATGGTTGGCCGTGGGCCTCTGTTTTGTTTGGCAACCCAGGTTTTATCGAAAGTCCCAATGAAAAGTCATTATTGATCAATGCAGCCCCGGTGCCCGGAGATCCACTGCTGGACAACCTGATACCCGGTGCTCCTCTAGGGTTTGTTGGTGTTGAACTGGCAACACGCCGACGTAACCGTATGAACGGGGTTCTCAACCGAGCGGATGACAAGTCGATTTTGATTGATGTCGTGCAGTCTTATGGAAACTGTCCACAGTATATTCAAACTCGGGACATGGATTTTATTCGTGATCCCCGTGAATCTGTGACTCCTGAGATCGAATACTTCACGCAATTCGATGACGTGGCTAAGAATATGCTCAAAGCCGCGGATACTTTTTTTGTCGCTAGTTACAATGACCGAGATGAAAAGTTTGACAATGGTGGTGCAGATGTAAACCATCGTGGCGGTAAACCAGGTTTTATCAAGGTTGAGGGCAATACGCTGACGATACCCGATTATATCGGTAACTTCGCCTTCAACACATTAGGCAATTTTCAGGTTAATCCCAAAGCAGGGCTGCTATTTGTAGACTTTGACTCGGGTGATTTGTGGCAGGTCACGGGTACCGTAGAAACCATTTGGGAAAAAAATGAAGAGATCAGCGCGTTTCGAGGCGCAGAGCGAGCATGGAAGTTTCATTTGCATCACGGTGCAAGGTTAAAAAAAGCTGCGCCGATACGTTGGACATTTAAAGAGCAGTCACCCAATAACCAACTCACCGGTGATTGGGATGAAGCTAAACGCACGCTCGTGGCTGAAACAAATCGCGACGCCTGGAAGCCACTGAAAGTGGTCAGCATTGTTGACGAGAGTTCAGTCATCCGTTCTTTTAGTTTTCAACCGATTGACGGTGACGTTCTACTCAATTACAAGCCTGGTCAGTATTTGACGATACGTGTCTCACCCACCGGGGCTGAGCAACAAGTGCGAACCTATACGCTGTCTTCCGCGCCTTCGGATGCGCAGTACCGCATTTCAGTTAAGCGAGAAACAACCCGTGATGCACCCGCTGGACTGGTCTCAAACTTTCTGTACGACACTATTAAAGTCGGTGATCTGATTGAAGCCAAAGCACCCCGTGGTGATTTTTGGTTGGACACCGCAGAGACTCGCCCAGTCGCTCTCTTTGCTGCGGGGGTGGGCGTTACGCCAATGGTATCTATGTCTCGGCAAGCCATCAGTGACAGCCTTCGTCTACGGCATCTTCGGCCAATTACCGTTTTTCATGCTGCCCGTTCAACATCAGAACGTGCATTTTTAGGCGAGTTTTCAGATCTCCGAAAAGCCAGTAATGGCGAGCTTCGATATGTCTCACTTATCGAAAACCCCATGCCTGATGAGGAGGCCGGACAGGATTTTCATGCGGTTGGCAGGCTGAGTGCGTCCATTGTGCAAGCGGTGCTGCCGTTGGCCGATTACGACTGTTATCTGTGTGGTCCACCACCTTTCATGCAGTCAGTCTATGATTTGCTCATTGAGTTGGGGGTGAAGGACGCCAATATATATGCCGAGAGTTTTGGCCCGGCGTCGCTGACCCGCATCAATCTCGATAGTTCTAACTCTGAAAACTCGCTGTTTGATGCCGTAGATGAGGCTGTGGTCGCTTTCGAAAAAACAGGTGTTGAGCAAGCTTGGACCACTGCTGACGGTACTTTGTTGGAACTGGCAGAGGCGCATGGTTTAACACCTAACTACGGTTGTCGTAGTGGTGCTTGCGGTAGCTGCTCTGTACGTGTTCTGTCTGGCAAGACCGGGTATAAAACAGCACCAAAGATACAAACCCAAGAGGGCGAAGTTTTAATCTGCTGTGCTGTTCCCGCAAAATCTAATGAGCGTTTAGTACTGGATTTGTAGCGGCTGTTACTACAGCCTTCATTAGGATTACCAAAAGATGAAGTTATCTACTCCATCTTTTTTGGGCGGTAAAAATATTAACGCCGGAGAAGAGAATTTGTCTTTTCGAGTTGGGTGCTTGACCCTCCGTGGCAAGCTCGATACGCACCAACCTGAGAAGTTGCCCTAGGTTTTTTTGAAGACAAAGTGTGGGAATTTCCCCTAGCAGGTGAGGACAAGCTTGTCCTTTTTCCTTGCTATCACTAAAACAAGTGCGCCTCTGCAGGGGTCAATGAGAAGCGTGCTTCTTGACCCGTCTCAATATCGAGGCTTAACGGTGATGCGCAACGAAATGATGTGCCTGATTCGCTAATGAGCTCAACCACTGTCTCGGTACCGAGACGCTCGACCAATGTCACTGTGCCTTTCAGTTGTCCATTAGGGTCCAGAACGAGGTGTTGAGGTCGAACACCCAGCCTAACCGAATCACCTTTAGCTTTGTCGCTACTCACTAAACGCACGCCATCGACGTTTAACCCTTCGCCCTCGAATTGTCCTTTGTCGCTACCGGCTCCGTCGACTAAAACGCCGTCGAAAAAATTCATTTTTGGCGAGCCGAGAAACCCAGCTACAAATTCATTGTCTGGGTAGTTAAACAATTCCATCGGGGAGCCAACCTGCATGACTTCGCCGTCTTTTAGCACAACAATTTTGTCAGCAAGCGTCATTGCTTCGACTTGATCATGGGTGACATAGATGGTGGTGGCCCCAAGCTGATTGTGCAGCTTGGATATCTCCACGCGCGTGTCATGTCGCAACGCTGCATCAAGGTTTGAAAGCGGTTCGTCAAACAGAAATACATCGGGGTTTCTTACGATCGCGCGCCCGATAGCGACGCGCTGACGTTGACCACCCGATAACGCGGCAGGCCGGCGGTCAAGTAGGTGTTCCATCTGTAAAATTTTAGCGGCAGATTCTACTCGATCGTTGATTTCTGCCTTGCTGAACCCTTGCAGATCCAATGAAAAAGCCATGTTGTTAAACACTGTCATGTGCGGATAAAGCGCATAAGACTGAAACACCATCGCAATGCCTCGCTTGGAGGGCGGCAGGTCTGTAACAGACCGTTCCGCGATGGTTATTTCGCCGCTGGATAGGTTTTCTAGTCCGGCGATAAGGCGCAGAAGTGTCGATTTGCCGCAGCCAGAGGGGCCGACAAACACGACAAATTCGCCGTCGTCAATGTGTAGATCAACATCGCGAATAACATGCACGTTGCCGAATGATTTGTTCACCTTTTGGAGTGCAACCTGAGCCATTTATATTTCCTCAAAGGTGGCTGTAAGAGATTCAAAATCAAAGCAACAACGCAGGTTTTGTTGCTCAGATAACCGATTAAAGACAATGCTGTTAGCGTCACCTGACAACTCACTCATGGTGTTCGCACCCATAATGGCAGGCTGATTCTTACGCCACTTTAAAAATTCTGCAAAGGCGTTGTAAATGGATTCTGGCCTAGCTACTTCATCCAAGGCGGCACGCCCCAGATGCTTTTGATCGATGGGCAGCCAGGTGCTGTTGGCCTTGGAAAAGCCTCCGTTAGTGCAGTCTCCGCTCCATGCCATTGGTGTTCTGCACGTGTCTCGACCTAAAAAAACCGGTGCGAATTCAATGCCCCATGGATCCTGCATTTGCTCCACTGGTATGTCTTGTGAGTCTTCTAGCGCCAGTTCTTCGCCTTGGTAAATACAGGCCGAACCGATTAAGCACGTTTCCAATTTAAGCAGTAATAATTGAAGTGCTTGTTGTTGATCTGCTCGCAAATCCATCGCCAGCAACTGCCGTGTCACACTGCGAGGCACGTCGTGGTTAGAAAACGCAAAACTTAAGCGGCCAGTGCCATTAAACGCCTCTATCGCTTGGGCAATAGCACCCTTGAGCTCATCGACATTTAAGCCGCTCCAGGCTAACAGGTTGAAGTTATAAGTGGCGTGCAGTCGCCCAGGCGCGGTGAATGCCTGGCTGGCTTTTATAGGGTCGTCACCGTGCAGTTCACCCATCAGAAAACGGTCACCGTATTCGTCTGCAACCGCCCGATACGATTCACTGAACGATTGGATGGCCGGCTGATTTAGCTGCGCGCTGTCATGTAACTGACGAAAAAACGGCTGTTGCTGCTGCGGTAGCGGGCCCGGCGTAAAATCAAGGTTGGCGAGGTTGTTCTTGTAGGGCGCACTATCGGCATTAATGGTATGCACGGCGTCTAATCTAAAGCCGTCGACGCCGCGATCAAACCAAAAACGCGCTATATCGGTGTACGCCTCGCGGACCGCTGGATTAGCGTGATTCAAGTTGGGCTGGCTGCTGAGAAAATTGTGTAAATAGTACTGCTGCCTGCGGGGTTCCCAGGTCCAGGCCGGGCCGCCAAAAAATGAAAGCCAGTTCGTCGGAGGGCTGCCGTCAGCTTGCGGTTCAACCCAATGAAACCAATCGGCTTTGTCGTTATCTCTCGATTGGCTGCTCTCCACAAACCAAGCGTGTTGATCGGAGCAGTGTGCCGGTACGACATCCACCATCACCTTAAGGTCAAGGCTGTGTGCCTTGGCCAGCAATGCATCAAAATCGCTCAGCGTTCCATATTCAGGGTTTACATCGCAATAGTCTGAAACGTCGTAACCAAAGTCTTTTTGAGGGCTCTTAAAAAACGGGCTGATCCAAATCGCATCCACGCCAAGATTAGCAATGTAATCAAGCCGTGAGGTGATGCCGGGTAAATCACCGATGCCGTCATTGTTGGAGTCTTGAAACGAGCGCGGGTAGATCTGATAGATAACCGCCGTTTCCCACCACTGTAATTTATCGCTGGTCATTGATCATCCACCTTTGACAGAGCCTGCGAGCAAACCGCGAATAAAGTAGCGTTGCATCGCTAGAAACACGATGACAGGCACGATGATTGAAATAACGGCCGAGGCATTGAGCAAATGCAGTTGGTCTTTAAAGGTGCCTAGTTGTTTTTGCAAACGGATAGGGAATACAAGATCAGAGGAGTCAGCTGATCCAATATACAACGCGACGATCAGATCGTTCCATACCCACAGAAACTGAAAAATACCAAACGAAGCCAATGCGGGTACCGACAAGGGAATAATGAGCTTGGTGAAAATCTGTAAGTGGCTGGCGCCATCAATACGCGCACTTTCGAGCAGCTCTTTGGGTAGGCCAACGATGTAATTGCGCAGTAAATAAATGGCCAACGGCAGGCCAAAAGCCGTGTGCGTGACCCACAGACTGGCAAACGATTTTGAGGCGACTTGGCAGGTCTTGGTGGCCTCGCAGTCTGTCATCCAAGCGTTGAGCGAAGAGGCCCATGACGCAATGCCACTGAAGCCTTGCAGCACCGGTAAAAAGGCAAGTTGAGTGGGCACCACCATCAACGAGACCACGAGAACAAATAACCAGTCACGCCCGGGAAACCGCATCCAGGCAAAGGCATACGCCGCGAACGCCGCAATGGTTATCGGGATGATGGTCGCTGGGATGGTGACGATAAAAGAGGAGATGAGCGCGTTGGTGACGTTTTTATTCTCAAACAGAACTTCGACATAAGCGTCAGCACCGAACACGGGCTCCTGATTAATGAAGGTCACCAAGTTTTTGGGTTTAGGTGCGGTGCCCTCTGGAAAGGACCAGGTGAAATCCCCGTTGGGTTGAAAGACAAAGTCTCCACCGCGCACGTCCATCACTTCGCCCGCGTAGATCAGCTGACGCAGTAGTTTTGTTTTGCCGGGTTTATCCGGATCGGGCAGGCGGCCTTTAAACAAGATAGAGCTGACGTCGCCTTCAATTTTGAAGCTGTCACGGTCTTTGTTTAGTCGCTCAAAAATATTGCCACTCATGGTGACAAAAGGTTCTTTCTCGGTTTTATCGTGTGTGCTAAAGCGGTGGCCCAGCTCTGTGGGTGTGAACGCCGTCCAAAAGCCTGAAGTTTTAGAGGCTGTTTCAGACCGTAGCGAGGTGGTTACTAAGGCGATAAACGGAAGCACCCAGATGAAGACGATAAGCGCGAGAACAATATGTTTGAATGTGCGTGTCATCTTAGTGTCCCAGCTCTTTTTGCTCACGCCGTAATCGCCGTGCGTTAAAAATCATATTGGGTAATACCGTAACCATTAGCATGACGGCAATAGCGGCAAATAGGTTCTCTACATTGTCACCGCCAACGGACCAGTTGTTGCGAGCATTTTCCATCATGGTGGCGAGCAGCAGTTTGTCGTCATCATTGGCCGATAAGGCGTAGGGGATGTCGAACATCTTTAAAACAAGTATCACAAGCGTGGTCCACACGACGACGACTGTAGAATAAATTTGTGGCAGCTTGATGCGAAAAAACATCTGAAAGGGATTGGCGCCATCAATTTTTGCGGCTTCGATGGTGTCTTCAGGCACGCCGCGAAGAGCTGCAGAAAATATAACCATAGCAAAGCCCGTTTGTACCCAAACCAGGATCCACATCAAGAAAAAGTTGCCCCAAAATTTAAGGCTGTACAACGGCTCGTTGTAGGCGGCGGTGTGACCGAGCATCGCCTTGAGTAAGCCAATTTGGTAAGAGGGTGTGAGGCCATTGATGGCGTCTTGAGGTTGAATGCCACCACCGGCAAAAATATTTCGCCATATAATGGCTGCTCCAACGAATGAAATAGCCATTGGAATAAAAATTAGGGTCTTTGCAAAAATTCCCCAATTGACCGAATCTGCCAGTACGGCGATTAACAGGCCAAGTGAGATACAAACGGTTGGCACTAAAACAAGCCACATAATACTGTTGCGCATCGCGTAACGAAATTGCTCATATCCCAGCGACGATGGGTCCCAGAGAAAGGCGTAGTTGCGCACGGTGCGTGTTCCATCCGCTTCCTGGAACGACAGACTAATGGTTGAAAAAGCAGGCACAAACAAAAAGAGTAATAACAGGACTAAAGCAGGACCTACGAATATCCAAGGCTGAATAGCTTCGATGATGTAGGACTCTTTACCCCAAGCCCCTTTTGATGCGCGCCGAGCCAAACCTTGGTTTAGCCAGTTGCTCAGCCCGAAATACAAAAATGATACCCCGACAGCGATCACGATTGATCGCAAGGCAAATCCTATTTTTGCAAAGCGTTCTTTTGTTTCTAATAATGAAGAGGTCCAGCCACGAGACTCGTGAAGCCAGTTGCCGAACTGCACCATGCCGTCGTCAAGAGGGGAGGTGACGGCATATGCCAAGATAGCAGTGATCGGTAAAACAAAGATCACCGTGAGTGCAATGGCAAGTCCATTGCCTGCAATAATAGGCTTGTATGAACCCATATCATGTACCGAATTTGAAAAGGATCGTAGAGGGGGTAAAAGACGCGCAAGTATGCTTGCGCGCCTGAAACTGCAACCTAACTAGGTTCAGCGTGTCTGAACCTAGCTTAAAGGTTTTACTTGATGGCATCCCATGCTGACTGGATGTTGTCTGCAGTGGTTTTTGTATCTTGGCCGTTTGCAAATGCAGTCATTTCTGACCAGAATGCGCCCGCGCCAATTGCACCTGGCATTAGGTCAGAAGCGTCAAAGCGGAACGTTGTTGCGTTAGACAGAATCTCACCTTGCTTGCGAAGTGCAGGTGTTGCGTAAGCGTCTAAGTTGACACCTTTGTGAGCAGTCAAGAAGCTGCCTTGGCTCATCCAAGCTTCATGTGCTGATGCTTCTTTTAAGTACTCAAAGAATGCACGAGTAGCAGGGCTGTCTTTAGTCATTGTCCAAAGTGTGCCAGCGCCGAGAACTGGGTTGCCCAAGTCAGCTGCTTCATAAGGAGGGAAGTAGAAGAAGTCTGCCTCGCCATTCGCCACTTCTTCGCCTTTCTTAGGGAAGAAAGAAGGAATGAACGATGCTTGACGGTGCATCATGCAAGACGCTGGACTAGAGAAAAGGCCTTTTGGTGCGTCGCCGAAAAAGGTAGTTGCTACAGATGATGCGCCACCGGCGACATAGTCATCGTTGCGTGAGAACTGACCATACACTTCCATCGCGTTGACAACTTCTGGGCTGTTAAACGGAAGGTCGTTAGATACCCAGCGGTCGTAGTTTTCTGGTGTGGTGGTACGAAGCATCAAGTCTTCCATCCAGTCAGTGGCAGTCCAACCTGTGGCGTTACCAGACTCAACACCAATACACCAAGGTGTGTTGCCGTCTTCAACCATTTGGTCCGACAGGGCTAGCAGGCCTTCCATGGTGTCAGGGATTTCATAGCCGTTGTCTTCGAACTGCTCAGGTGAGTACCAGACCAGTGATTTGAGATCCATTTTATAAGCAAAGCCGTAGAAATCTTCTTTGCCGTCAGCATCTGCGTAAGTACCCAGTGCAGCCCATGATGAGCCAGCGCCGTAGTTCTCAGTCATCCAGTCAGCAGACTCCTGACCCAAAGGTGTTAGGTGGCCTTCTTTTGCCATGTCGGCTGCTAGCCCTGGCTGCGGGAAAATTGCAACGTTAGGTGCATTGTTTGAACGTAAATCGGCAACGATAAGTGCTGCGAAATCACGTGAACCCGAATACTTAACAACAGCACCAGTGGCTTTTTCAAAGCAGCTAACGGCGTTGGTTAGCATTTCTTCGTCGTTGCCTTCCATCGAACCCATGATGGTGACTGTTTCGCCTTCGAATTTGCCTAGATCACCCAGTGCAGAAGGGGTTTCGCAGACGTCTGCCGACGCAGGCGTGGCGAACATTGTTGCCGCAAGAGCCAAAGTGCTGGCTACTGCTCCAAATGTTTGTTTCATGAGTCTTCTCCGAAGTTTGTTTTAGGCATCAAAGCGCCTTGGAGTATTAAGTATCAACGACGCAGCAACTAGTGTCAACAGCAAACAGTCTATCGGGGAATAGGTTGTATTCCACGGTGTTTAACTTGCCATAGTTGTGTTTGCGTGGTTAAATCAGTCTAACCAAAGCGCTTTAAAATATCCTTGCAATTATGAATCTAAAACAGCTGTCAGACCAACTTGGACTGTCTCAAACCACGGTCAGCCGCGCTTTAAATAATT
This sequence comes from uncultured Granulosicoccaceae bacterium, assembly GCA_937965695.1. Lineage (GTDB taxonomy): Bacteria > Pseudomonadota > Gammaproteobacteria > CALCKW01 > CALCKW01 > CALCKW01. The sequence continues at coordinate 13,546 of CALCKW010000037.1, read as the reverse complement.
ACCCTGAGGTCAATGAACACACGCGTCAGCGCGTCAAGCTAGCCGCGCGCGAGTACAATTATCATCCAAATACACGCGCCACCAGGCTTGCAACAGGTCGAGCGATGACTGTTGGTCATGTCATTCCGATGAATTCCACGGAAGTGTTCAATCCCATTTTTGGGGAGTTTATAGCCGGTGCAAGCCAAGCTTATTCCAGAAGGGGCTACGAACTCTTATTGACTATGGCAGACGAAGACATGGAAGAGTCAATATATAGAGGGATTGCGTCTAAAGGCTCTGTTGACGGCGTTATCATCCATGCTCCTCGGGTCAATGATTCGCGGATCAAATTACTGCAACAACTGCAGCTGCCATTTGTCGTGCACGGTCGCGACCATAGCAACACCTCGGATTATTCATGGATTGACATGAATAATCGCCGAGCCTTCTACCAAGCCACCAAACTACTTATCGATTTGGGGCATAAAAATATCTGCTTGGTCAATGGCAGTGAAACTTTAAATTTTGCTCGACGCAGACGACAGGGGTATGTAGATGCGCTCTGTGACGACCAGACCGGAGCGAACCCCGACTTAATGTATTCGGGTGATCTCAACGAAGCCAATGGCTACAGTGCGGCCGCCACCGCCTTGGGCCAATCAGACGCCCCTACGGCTTTCTTGGTTTCTTCCTATGTGGGTGCGTTGGGTGTACGCCGAGCTATCCATGAGGCCGGGCTTGAAATTGGAAGCGATATTTCAGTCATCATTCATGACGATGAACTCTCGTACTTTCAAAACGATGGAGACATTCCGCAATTCACAGCGACACGCTCATCGGTGAGGGATGCCGGTGAGCGAGCGGCTGGTATGTTGCTCGATATTATTGATGACCCCAATCAGGCACCACTGACAGAGTTACTGGATGCACCGCTCACTATCGGGTCGTCGACGGGCCCGTTAAAAAAGTAAGTAAATAGGCAGTGTAGGCTTTATACGCTTTTTTTTTTTGGTTTGGCGTTTTAGGTGGCTGGTCAAACCTAGGAGAAAAAGCATGAAAGTTTTGTTTTATATCCTGTTGCTTGTACTCGTTTTCTTGGCGGTCTCATCTGGCCTAAGCAAAGTTGTACTCATGCCTCGAGAGGTGGATTTTTTTAGCCAATATGGGTTTGCTAACCCCTTATTAATGGCTTTTGGCTTGTTTCAACTGGTTGGAGGAATAGGTTTGCTCTTTCCAAAAACAAGGTTGATTGGGGCAGGGATTGTGGCGCTCACGTTTCTCATTTCGGCAGTGGTTCTCTTCTTGTCGGGCAATATCCTTGTCACTGTTGTAACACTAGTATTTGTGGGTTTGCTGGCATTGCTCGTTGAGCTCGATGGGCGAATCAATCCTTCACTTGGTCACTCTAAAAGCCAATAATGAACACAAGCTTTATGCTTTGTATTGTGCGCCACCTCCAAGGCTGACAGAAATTTCTCTTCCTTTATGTAGAGCTTTTTCTCCAAAAAAATAATTCGCCGTGGTCTGAAAAGATTTGCCAGCGCTGGCCGTTAGCACGGTAAAACCTCTATCCCCGATGAAATCGCTTCAAGCGTTTTAGCCCGTCAGTAAAGCACGGTTGAGAAACGCATACACTTTAGAAATGATATGTTGTAACATAACAACTGGAACTTATTTTTCAAGAGCTGAACAGTGTCTAATTTACAAAAAATACTCAGCCATGCTGAGCGGCAATGTCATGCCAATGGCAGTAGGCTGACAGAAAAGCGCAAAAAAGTACTGAGCGGTTTGCTGCAATCAGACCGCGCGTTGTCAGCTTATGAGCTCGTGGATTACTGCAACAAGACCTACGACGAAACCTTCGCCGCCATGTCGGTTTACCGCATTCTGGAGTTTCTCGAGCAGGAGCAGTTGGTGCATAAACTCAACTTGGCCAACCGTTATGTCGCCTGCGTGCACATCGCTTGCGATCATCAGCACGAGGTACCGCAGTTTCTTATTTGCACCGACTGCCAGCGAGTGAAAGAGTTCAGCATCAGTCGTTCAACGTTGGGTTCTATTAAAAGACAGGTGGAGCAGGCCCGTTTTCAACTTGTCAGTGAGCAGATTGAGCTCAACTGCCTTTGTGGTAGCTGTGCTGCTGCTTGACGTTTAATTCACTACTTTCTACGGAGAAAATAATGTCGAAAATCCAGTCCCTGGGTGACAAATTATCAATAAGTTTGTCCATGCTTTGTGTGGTCCACTGCCTAGCCATGCCTGTGTTGTTTGTCGTGTTGCCAACAATATCTGCTCTACCGCTTGCCGGTGAAGAGTTTCACCTGTTTCTTGCGGCAGTAGTTATTCCACTGAGCACACTCACGTTGTTCATGGGCTGTCGTCACCACCGCACTTGGCGTGTTGTTATCGTTGGTGTGTTTGGTTTATTGGCTCTCGGAGCAACGGCATTGTTCGGTCACGATATCCTCGGTGAGTCTGGCGAGAAGATAGCCACCGTGTTAGCGGCTAGTATCATAGCAATAGCACATTTCTGGAACTACAAACTGTGCTCAAGTGAGAAAGAAGTCAGTTGTGGCTGTACGGAAATCGATTAGGGAGCCTCTGTTAAAATACTGCACGCGCAGTCGATGCGCTAAATTTGGCCCAGCAGCGTTAAAAGTCTAGTTAGTGACTCCACACTTGCCGCCGATTCGCGCCTTGCTGGGTGCAAATTATTCACGCCGACGTCACTGACTAGACTTAAGCTGAAACTCCCCAATCTTTACTAGCGCACGTGGGCCTTACTCTGACAGTAAGGCGTTCGTTTTTCGCCTTTTATTATTTTTGATTCAATGATGAAAAACCGACTGTCCACTTAGTCTGGAGCAATTCCGCTATGATTCAGGTAAAAGATCAGTGCGGCTCTATCGCATTGTGGAAAATGTATTAGGGTATGACTTATCGCATCGTGTGGCAGCACCATTAAATTGTTCTGACCGTATTTTTGTGCGTTTCTTCCGTCGATACGCAAATGTTTGGGCAAAGGACGTTTAGCAAATCCATCTAGGAACAAACGGGAGACGAGACATTGGAAGAGCTTCTTGATTGGGTTTGGCTCAGACATCACAATATTCTCAGTTGGTACGTGCGCCCTTTGTTCATTTTGCCTTACTGCTACTTTGCTTATCAGCGAAGCCTCTCAGGTTTAATTCTGACATTGTTGCTATTACCTACTACTTTGTTTTGGTTTCCTGCGCCTGACAATCCGTCCGAGCAAGTCATTAAGTATTTGGCTTGGGAATTCGATTTTTTGGTAAATGGCGTGGTGTGGCAGCAAGTATCGCTGGTCGTGGCCGTTGTCGTCTTCCTCTGGTTGCTTGCTTTGACATTCTGGAAGAGAAGCGTGGCTCTCGGGTTAGTTGTTTTGAATACCGGCACTTTATGTAAAGTGATTTGGAGTATTTTCTTTGGTGGTGAAATAGGGCAAGCTGCAATATTGCCGTCAATCGTGACACTGGGTATTTGCAATATCGCTGTCTACTTCATCTGGAAAAGAAAATTCGCCTAGTGGTGCCGAGTAGACTGACAGACGCAGTCTGACATTTGATGCTTCGCCAAAGCTACATTAAATTGCTTTTACGTGGCTGGCCCGATTTCATTCAATAAAAGGTCGCAGCATGAATTTGTTTGATTGAGCGCATCAAGCAGTACCCTTATCTTCTTCAATCGCTGCTGTCTTATCTGATATTGGGATGTGTGGACACAATTCATCACCTACATGCTGCGTTGGCTCTTGGGCACAACGCTGCGATGCACGCTGTCTGGGCGGGTGTGGTGCTTGTTCCTAGTGCCGTTATTACGGTGGTTTTATTTGTTCGAATCGGCAATCGACTATTGCTCTGGGGTTTCGCGGCCATTGCGTTGTTGGCGACACTCGTTCCGGGTATTTATCATGGGGGTTGGGACCACCTAGTGAAAGTACTGGCGTTTCTCAGAATAGACAGTGATGCAACTAAACTAATGACACTGTTTCCATCAGATAACCTCAATTTCTGGTTCTACGAGATATCAGGAACGCTGGAGTTTGGCCTTGCGATTGTGTCGGGTTATTTTCTGTACAAGCTTTTGTTAGTTCGGCCTTAGATCAATTTTTCTAGCTGATTGTCTAGTGACGTCTAAGTCTCCCTTTGGTTAGCGATCATCGCTCAAGCAAGTTCTAAGGTTGTCATCTTGGTTGTTTACTCGGCCGCGTATCTTTGTTAACTATCCGGTCATTGCCGCTGGAATACCAATTGCATAGTTTGCTGGTGGCGAGATGTCTGCTAGCCGATCGATATTGAGTCTGCACAACAACTAACCCAATAGTTTAACAATGGGTTGCTCGAGTGAGTTACCCAATATTAATTTTCGATAAAGCGTTTTTAGATAGTGTCAATTACGCCGTTTATGTCGAATGAAGTCAGCTATAAAAACTAAAGAGACTGTGTGATGAAAATGATTTCTATGTTGCTTGCGTTATTACTCGTCGGGTATTTGGCGCAACAGCAGCTGGCTTCGACTTCAGCAAACTCTGCACTGCAAGATACGCTGAGCAAAGAGGGCATTTCAGTGCCTAAGGTGCCGACCTCACTCAATGACGTCAAAAGATTTGAAGTGGATATGAATAAACTCATGCAGGATGCTGCTGACAAAAAGGCTAAATTGATTGACGAATCATTGAATCACTAGTTAACCTCAAATCGTACATGTGTGGCGGGCGCAACAAATGCGGCCCGGCCGCGTTGTAAATACAGTCCATAACACCATCTGATCACGTCGACGCGCGTTTTTCTGGCTCCAAGTTAGCCACTTCAATCCCCCTTACTGAGCTAAAACTGAGCATCTCGGTTTTTGTGTGGTGATGACACATGCTGTGTCTGATTCCATGCTTTATCCACCCGTGTAATCGGCACGATCGTCTTGGACCAGCAATCATTCTGCTATTCCATATAGTCTCGCCAAGTTATCCGCTCTTTTGTTAGAAGTTGATTTAACTAAGCCCCAACAACAGTTAACGCTGCAAGTGTCTCTCGGTCATTTTCCTCGAGGGCGTCGCTTGGATATTTTGGTTGTAATCCATTACTCTTGAGAGACTTGGCGACAAAAGCCACAGTTAGAACCCAAGGAGACGATAGATGATTAGCCAAGCGCTAAATGACACGCTCACTCTGACAGGGCCAGGGTCTGAAGCTGGAGGCGTTATGCGCCGCTATTGGCAGCCTGCCGCGCTGAGTGATGAGCTGGTTGGCGATCGTCCAGTCGTGCCCGTCAAGCTGCTGGGTGAGGATCTTGTGCTGTTTAGAGACAGTGAAAATAAGCTTGGCCTGATCGGCAGAGCTTGCCCGCATCGCGGCGCTGATCTATGTTTTGGGCGTTTAGAAGACAACGGTCTTCGCTGTCCGTTTCATGGTTGGCACTTTAATCGTGATGGCCAATGCGTTGAGCAACCCGGTGAGCCCGAGGGCTCCACAATGCATGAGCGGATCAAAAACACGGCATACCCCGTCGTCGAAAAAAATGGCATTGTGTTCGCTTATCTAGGGCCCGGCGAGCCTCCAGAATTTCCTAATTTCGATTGTTTTAGAGCGCCGGAGACGCATGTGTTTGCGTTTAAAGGTTTATGGGAATGCAACTGGCTGCAGGCGATGGAAGTCGGTATTGATCCAGCGCATGCGTCTTTCTTGCATCGATTTTTACAAGACGAAGACCCGGCAGACAGCTACGGCAAACAGTTTCGTGATAAGGCGGCGAATACTGAAATACCCATGACCAAACTCTTGCGAGATAACCCACGCCCAGAAATTTCTGTTGAGCAGATGGAATATGGCATGCGGATCATCGCACTGCGCCATCTGGACGACGAGCAGACGCATGTGCGGATAACGAATCAGATTTTCCCCTGTGCGATTTCCATCCCCATGAGTCGGGAGATGATCATCACGCAGTGGCATGTTCCCGTTGACGACCACACCTGCTATTGGTATTCGATGTTTACCAGTTTTGATAAACCTGTCGATAAAAAACTGATGCGAGATCAACGTCTCAAAGAACACCGATTGCCCGATTATGCTCCTCTTAAAAACAAGAGCAACAACTACGGTTTTAATCCCAAAGAACAAAAGAACGAGACTTACACAGGCATGGGCCTCGATATAAATGTGCATGACCAGTGGGCTGTAGAAAGTCCTGGTCGAATCACAGATCGAACCAAAGAACATCTGGGGAAAACCGATGTGGCTATTATCAAATACCGCAAGATGTTGCGTGCGGCCATTGCCAGTTTAAAAGCTGAAAATACGGATGATCTCCCCATGCTCAACGGAGTAGACCCTAAATCGGTTTATGGACCAATATCCAATGACACTATCGGTAATAAATCTGCTTGGCATGAAGCCTTCGAAGTGAGTGATCGGGAGCGACGTTCGGGTTGTCATGACTGGGATGCCAACGTTTGAGACCGACAATGTTGTGCGAAGTAGGGGGATACGAGTTGTGATTAATCATCGAAACAGGATTGCCGTAGGTACACTCGCGCAAAAAGGCTTGTTGGATGCAGAAGCTTTGGATAAGGCCGCTGAGCTCCTGCAACAGCTTGTCACCCGTGAGATCGAGACGGTGCGTGTGTTATTCGCCGATCAACATGGCGTTTTACGTGGTAAGACAATCGTGGTCAGTGCGCTTGAGTCTCTGTTTTTGGAGGGCTTGGGCGCACCGTCTACGCTGATGTTGAAGGACACGGCGCACAAGACGGTTTTTCCGATTTGGTCAGAGGAACCAGGTATTGCAGGCATGGCTGGCGCTGGAGACTTATTGCTTGTACCTGATCCAAGCACCTTTAGGGTTCTGCCGTGGTCTCCACATTCTGCATGGATATTTTGTGACCCTCGCTATAAGTCTGGAGAACTGATCCCTTACTCGCCGCGTGACCTATTGAAAACAGCCATTGCCAAACTGGCCGATCAAAACATGGCGCTGATGGTTGGTCTGGAAGTAGAGTTTCACGTCTTCCAGCTAGAGGACCCCATGCTTGCACATGCCGACTGCTCAATGCCTGGTCAGCCCGCCAAGACACAAAACTTATCACCGGGTTATCAATTTCTGACCGAAACGCATTACGCTGCACTTGAACCAGTGATGGATGATCTGCGACGGCATTGTCAGGCGCTGGACTTACCCATCCGATCCATGGAAGTTGAGATGGGGCCGAGCCAGTTCGAATTCACGTTTGACCCAGCGGATCCTTTGACGCATGCGGACAATATGATGATGTTCCGAACGATGGTCAAAGAAGTTTGCGCGCAGCAGGGTTTGCACGCGACCTTTATGTGCAAGCCAAATGTTGAAAACACCTGTGCAAGTGGATGGCACTTGCATCAGTCAGTGACTAGCCGTAAGACCGGAACAAATCTAATGGTCCCTGATGCTACGGGAGCCATCAGCGATATCGCCGCCGGATGGATTGCTGGATTGCTTACTCACGCGGAGGAGAGTTGTCTTCTGACAACGCCCACAGTCAACGGCTACAAACGTTACCAACCCCATCAACTAGCACCCGATAGCGTGCAATGGGGACGCGATAATCGCGGTGCAATGGTCAGAGCGCTGATGTCACCCGGAGATGCGGCGTCGCGGGTGGAAAACCGCGTTGCGGAAACCACGGCGAATCCTTACTACTTTTTTACGAGTCAGATATTGTCTGGCTTACACGGAGTGCAGTCCGGACTAGAGCTGCCCGCAGCTGTCGAAACACCTTACGACAATGACGCAAAAAAACTGCCGAAGAGTTTGTACCACGCCATTCATGCTTTTAATGCATCTGATTTTTATCGCCAAGAACTGGGCAATCAATTCGTCGATTACCTGGTCAACATAAAGCAGGCGGAATGGGATCGCTATCACCAGACGGTGTCACAATGGGAGCAAGCTGAATACTTCGGCTTATATTGATATGCCACATTTCATCATAGAACACGGGAACGCATTGGGATCGGAAGCGGAGTTGCAAAAGGCGATGCAGACTGTGGCCAACTGCGTGCAAGATTATAATTTTATGGAAGCAAAAAATGTAAAGGTGCGCGTGCTTCCGTTTACGCATTTTTTGGCCCTTGATGGTCGAAGCAGTTTTATTCACATCACTGTACGAATTTTGGAAGGGCGCACGGATGAAATGAAAACTCAGATATCGACATCATTAAGAGATGCGTTTGTGCAAGCCTTCGAGAAAGTACAGAGCATCAGTATTGATATTGTCGACATGAATGCACGATGTTACAAAAAAACATTGAAGTAGGCAGTTTGTGCGAGAAATGAGGCACTTACGTACATGGCTTGTCGATGAAGGACTAATATGCATTTGTGCAAGGTAACACCGATTCTACGTGTTTTTGATGAAGTCAAAACAAGAGAGTTTTATTTAGATTTTCTTGGCTTCAGTGTCGATTGGGAGCATCGTTTTGATGACGGGCTGCCTCTGTATATGCAGATTTCTAAAGGCGATTGTGTCTTGCATTTATCTGAGCACCACGGTGATTGCTGTCCCGGTGCGGCGATGAGAATAGAAACAGATAACATTGATGCATTTAGTCAAGAACTCAATGATAAAATTTATCAAAATGCACGGCCTGGAGTTCAGGAAATGCCTTGGGGAAGTCGAGACATGGCAATTGCTGACCCGTTTGGCAACCGCTTGGTTTTTACCAACGCGATCAGTGTTTGATCCCAAAAAATGAAGCTGCAGCAAACGTGTCGTGGCGGAAATTTCTCAGGGATGGCAAGCCACCCTAAAGCATGCAAAGGCTATGTGATTTGTCCCTCTGAATCTAATTTAACGCAAGTTCTCTTTCATGGCTAAAACATCGGTTTTGCTGTGTTATAGGGTCTTTGAATTGAATCTTCTTCGCTAACAATTGCAAAGGTATATCCCAGTTGTCTGCCGATTCTGGCTGCAAGCTGGGATAATACTTGTCGTTCAGAATGGGCCAACCCAAGGCTTGCATGTGAACACGAAGTTGATGTGTTTTCCCCGTGACAGGGTTTAATTCAAAGAGTGCTCTCGTTGGTGTTTGTTGTAAGCACCGTATCAGGGAGTGACTGTTTGGCTCACCCGCAGTAATACCCATTCGAAAACGCGGTTCCGATTGAACTAGACGATTTCTGACTTCCCATTCAAGGCCTGAAAGTTCTTCACCTTTCTCAATGGCCGAAATAGCTTGATAGGTCTTTGAAATTTTCTGGGTTTCAAACAGACGGTGGTATTGGTGTCGTGTGTCGGGATTCACTGAGAACATCACTAATCCCGCAGTGACTCTGTCTAAACGGTGCAGAGACTGTAACGCTTCCAGTCCAGTGCTTACTCGTAATCGAACTTGCAGGCATTCATTCACGTAGTTTCCACCGGGTGTGACGGGTAGAAAATGCGGTTTATAAGCCACAAGAATATGTTCGTCCTGAAATAGAACTGATTCCTTAAACGGAATTACCGGCTCGTTTTCAACTTCTCGGTAGTAATAAACTCTTTGCTGCGGCTGGAAAGGCGATTGTACGGTTAACAGTGTCCCGTCGTGACAATGCACTTTACCGGCGATGAATCGCTGTCGCCAAACGCCTGCTCCGATAGTGGGGAACTTGAGAATCAGGTATTCCAGCACCGTGGCGACGCCGGGGTTGCTCTGCGGTAAACTCAACTTAGAAGGACGTTCAGCGGTTACCATTGGTCGTCCAAATTATGTAGTCTAGCATGTGCTCGGGAACCTCAAATCAAGTCATGCTCGCGCCGTCGACGCGCCAAATTCGGCCCAGCCGCGTTGCAAATCTAGCCAATAACACCACTATTGCCGTCGATTTGCGCCTTGCTGGGTCCAATTTTTTCACGTCGACGTCACTGACCGGACTTTATCAGAGGCTCCCAAGGTAACGCACGTTTGACGATAAAGGGGTACGGAATAAGTCATGGAGAGTTTAGTGCCAATCACAGGCGGGTGTTTTTGCGGGTCGGTGACGTATCAAGTAAACGGGTTATTGCGAAACGCAAAATCCTGTCATTGTTCTGATTGCCGAAAGGCATTTAATGCGCAGGCATCTGCCGCCGCATTTGTTGAGCACCAGGAGTTTGAGTGGCGCACAGGCTCCGAGCACCTGACTACTTATGTAGGTTCGCACGGGTATGGAGTGCAGTTTTGCAAAATTTGTGGTTCAACACTTTGCACGGTGTACAAAGATCGCGTGCTGCAGCTTACCTTAGGGTGCGTCAACGGTGAGCCAGATATAGGAACACTTCAACACATTTTTGTTGGCTCAAAAGCACACTGGGAAGTCATGCCAGAGGGAATCAGCCAGTTTGATGAGTGGCCGCTAGAAGGTGGCTAAAAGCAGATCAAGTCATGCTTGCGCTGTTGACGCGCTAAATATTTTGGCAACATAACAGGACTATCTATGGGATTTACCGTTAAGTTCAACTGGGTTTTGCAATGCGAGCCTGCAGCCGATTTGCAAGCTGGTAGAGAATTTCCATTTGAAAAATCAGGGAATCGGGTTTTCCCCCTCGATACGCCTATCGATCTCATTGATCCGAATAGAAACGCGATCGCCAAAATTAAAATAGTGCATTTCAGAAATGAGAGTACTCTGACGACTGGCACTTACACTGTCAGTAAAGTGTATGCCGGTCACGAAAAGTCGGTGCTCTCAAACTATTGGAAAGAAAACCAGTAGTCAGCTTATTATCAAAAGCTTAGCGACTCAATGCGTTTTGATAGCACCGCGCATGCGGTTTTCCAGTCGCTTCAGTAGAATAGACAGCACGACTGTCATGCTTAAATACAATATCGCCACCATGTTGTAGGTTTCGAAGTATCTAAAATTACCCGCAGCGGTAATTTTGCCCAGCTGCGTGATATCCGCTACTCCTAAAACTGAAACCAGTGAGCTGTCTTTGATCATGGCGACGAAATCGTTGCCGAGTGGGGGCAGGATGGTGCGTATGGCTTGCGGAAAAATGATATGACGAAAACGCTGCCAACGGTTGAGCCCCAGTGACTGGGCGGCTTCAATCTGGCCTTTATCGACAGACTGCAAACCGGCTCTAAACACTTCGGCGATAAAAGCCGAATAGCCAATACACAAGGCAAGTACGGCGCGCCATAACATTGAGAAACCGCGGCTTCTCACGGTGCTCAATCCCAAGGGCTCAGCGAGTGCATTCCATGCCAATACCAACGCGGGTGCCAACACAAACGCTACATAGAGCAGCAGTACCATCATGGGCAAGCCGCGTATCACTTCGATAGTGAACCGGGCTATTTGGCGCATGAGTAAAGAGCTGGACAAGGATGCCAAGGCCAGGCCAAGACCGATCAGGGATGCAAAGGCAAAACCTATCAGGCTGACGTAAGCGGTGATCAACAAGCCTTTGCTTAGGGTGTCAAAAAGTTGCAGGTAAAGTGGGCTGGAGGAGAAGCTGTAGGCCGTCCATGCGCCTAACAGCCCTAGTACCAACAGCCACCACGGGAAATCCCGCTCGTTGGATTGGCTGGACATCGGGATCAGGTGTGCTTACTCACCCATCTTGAAGTCGAGAAACCACTTTTTATTCAAGGCGTCTATGGTGCCGTCTGCGCGCATAGATGCTATAGCAGCGTTCATCGGTGCGACGAGGTCAGAGCCCTTGGGGAAGATAAATCCGAAGTCTTCTGTACCTAGTGTCTCGCCAACGATCTTTAACGAGCCTTCGCTGGCGGCGACGTAGCCTGCGCCGGCAGTGCCATCGGTTAAGACTAAGTCCACATCGTTGTTGCGCAGCGCTTGCACGCCTGCACCAAAGGTTTCAAAAAGCTTGATGCGAGGGTTGGCTTCGTTGCCGTCCAATACATCGTAAACACCAACATAAAAGGGTGTGGTGCCCGCCTGAGCTGCAATCAACAGATCGTCGTCGGCAGCAAAGCTCTTGGCATCTGTAAAACGCTGCTCGTCACCACGCACCAGCATGACCATTTCTGAGCGCATATAGGCGTCTGAAAAATCTACTACTTCTTTGCGATCGTCTCGAATGGTGATGCCGGTCATGCCCATGTCAAACTGACCTTCGGCAACGGCGGCGATCATCGCGTCCCAGCTGATGTTTTCGTAGGTGATTTTGGCGTTAACGCGGCTGGCTACTTCAACCATGGCGTCGTATTCCCAGCCGATGGCGTCTCCGCTTTTTGGGTCAACAAACTGCAATGGCGGATAGGCATTCTCGGTGACGACGACGATTTCGCGGCCCTGCAAATCGGGCAGTGCATCGGCGGCAACTGCGACCGTACCAAGCAGCAAAGAGGCAAGCACAAGTAACTGTTTCATAGGGGTGGGGCCTTAACGGTAAAATTACAGTACAAGCTTATCCTTGCAGCGGCGCCCGATGCAAGAGCAGCGCCGGACCGTTAACTAATGTGCCTCATCGGTACGACTTTGTGGCAAAATCGGCAGGCTATTTTTATTAGGGCCATCCAGTGCACACGGTTGAAATTCTACTGCTTCCACAGACTACGCTGATTTTGGCAAGCAATCTTATAGAGCCATTGCGTGCCGCCAACCGCATACTGGGAGAACATCTATTCGACTGGCGTTTGAGTTCTCTAGACGGTGAATCTGTCACCACGACTAGCGGGGTGGTGTTAGCCACGGATGGTCGTTTTGAACCCAAATTGGATATCCCTCTGTTGCTGGCCTCCAGTTATGGTGGCGCCGCGTTGTGTACGCCGGCCCTGCGCAGGCAGTTGGCCGTTGCGGCGATGCATAGGCCACTGATTGGCGCTGCAGATGGTGGGGTTGTTGTATTGGCCGAGGCGGGTTTGTTGAAAGGGCGCAGAGCAGCCTTCCATGCAGAAGACGTCGAGAGCCTATCGCCAAAGTATGCGGAAGTGGATCTCAGTGTGGCGCGTTGGGTCATAGACGGAGACCGCGCCACCGCGCGTGGAGCAGCGCCAGCTCTGGAGATGGTATTGGCGCTGATTGCCCGTTGGCACGACCGCGCTCTTGCGGAAGCTGTCGCAAGGTTGTTCGACTATCCGCTCAGTGATGCGGTAGGCGATGAGGCAAACCCGCTACGGCCAGTCGACACCCGCGATGACCTTGTTGCGCTGGCGATGCGCACCATGAACGAGCACCTGCAAGACCCATTATCCGTAGAGCAGCTAGCCGCCGTAGTCGAGAGGCCAGTTCGCAGTTTGCACGCTCGCTTTGTGCGAGAGCTGGGTATCTCGCCACAGTTGTGTTATTTGCAGTTCCGCATGGGTCGAGGGCGACAATTACTGCTGGAGACAGACTGGCCAGTGGCTGATATTGCACAGCGCTGTGGGTACAACAGCAGCGGCAGTTTCTCTAGGGCATTTCGGTTGCGTTATGGCCAGGCGCCCACTCAGTTGCGGGGTGGCAAAAAGTAAGCACTAGTTAGCCAGATAATTGTGGGTTGAGTCACTGCGGCTTAACAACTATGTCTTACGCGTGTGTCAACTGTTAGAAGCAGGCCCGGTAAGCCAAGTGCTTAGTAGGACAACAGTGACGAACAAGG
>CALCKW010000036.1 GCA_937965695.1 uncultured Granulosicoccaceae bacterium | reverse complement strand
TTTGTCGCGCTGCGCAACAAAGCCGACGAGGGGTTGTCGATGCCACGTTTGATCATCCCCTCGTTGCAGGTGAATATGCGCGCGGGCAATATACCCACCGACGACGAAGGCGACCTCGTTTTAAAGGTTCCGGTTAACAAGCTCTAAGAACGGCAACTTTGAACAATCTGCGCTGGCTTGGCCAGCCACCATAGCGGGCGCTTATCGCCAGCGTAGCCCGCCATTGGATAGTTGGGTAGTTAACAGCCAAGTCTTAGCGGCGCGTTTTAGGCTGCAATCGAATATCAGACTGCACGCGGGTTTCGCGATACACCATGTAAAGCCCCGACCCCAGTATTAAACACATCCCTATCCAATCATCCCGCCCGGGAAATTCATCAAAAAAGACAACGCCCCACAAAATCGCCAACGGCAGCATTAGGTATTCAAAGGGAGCGACAAAAGCGGCTTCGCTGATCCTGTAAGCCTGCGAAATTAAAAAACCTCCCAAACCACTGGCGACGCCTAATAACAACAAAAAAGGGTAATCCGCGAAAGAAGGCACCACCCATTCGCGCAATAAAAACTGAAGCGATGCGTGCTCGGTGTCGGCAAAGCGACCATCGCCGACAGACAGCCCCACCGCACAAGAGGTGACAACGAAAGTCATCTGGATGTACAAAGTCATCGTCATCGCAGACTCGGTGCGGCCGATTTTGCGGGTCAACATGTGCAGCATGGCGTAACAAAAAGCCGCCAACATGGGCAACAGAGAAACAGGCGTAAAAGCACTGGTGCCGGGTTTGACCATGATCATCACACCGAGCAAGCCCACCAGAACCGCCGCCCAACGACGAGGCCCCACCTGCTCGCCCAGCAAAAACACCGACATAATTGTGATCAACAGAGGGCTGATAAAAAATATCGCCACCGCATCCGCGAGTTTCATCTCGGCCAGTCCAAGAAAGAAAAACATATTGGCCAACACCACAAATAAGCCACGCACCAGATGAACAAAAGGCCGAGCTGTTCGTAGCGCTGAATACTCTTTTTGCCAAAAAACAAGCACCATCATAAGCAACGCAATCGCGATCACTGATCGGGCCAACGTGAGCTCGTGCAGGGGGTAGGTCTTACTTAAGGTTTTGATGACGAGATCATTGAGCGAAAAGAACGCCGCAGCACCCAGCGCACAAAACGCCCCATTCAGCGTGCCTTGATTTCGCATTGTTGGACCTCCATGATGACCGCTTGGATTCTAACGCTTTGGCATGCACAGCTCTCATGCCTTTTCGACACAAGCGACAAAGACACAACAACCGAACTCAGGCAAACTACGTGATCTGTCCTGATCACTCCCAGCTGACAACGACCCACAAACTATGCACCGATTCCTGATACTTGCTTTGATGATTTGGCTGCTGATGCTGCTGCCATTTTCAATCCTGCTGCAGCGACTAATACAAGCTGAGCAAAACACCTTGATATGGACAAGCCTGGCCGCGGCCCCCGCTGTGGCCTGGTTTGCGTGGCAAGCGATATCAGTGCCACTGCCCAAAACACGCTTTGCCGTGTTGCAGTGGCTAGGGTTTGGTTATGCACTGGGTTTGGCCTTGCTTGTGGTGACACCCCTGCTGTTTTTCTCGGTGGACCACACGGTGTTGTCCGCCGTCACGGTGTTGCTTTGGTTTTCAATTTTTGGCTATGGCCTGTATTGCGCCCTGATGCCGAAGGTAGTGCACGTTAAAATACAATCTCCTCTACTAAAGCGCAGCTGGCGGGCTGTGCAGATAAGCGATGTGCATGTCGGCTCAAGAAGTGGCAAGTTTTTGCAAAAAGTCGTCGCGCAAGTCAATCAGCAAGAGGCGGATCTGGTTTTCATCACCGGTGACCTGGTGGATGGCAGCGACGTCACCCGCGACGATCTCTGTGCGCTTTATGATCTGAGCCCCCCTAGCTACATGATCACCGGCAACCACGAGCGCTACATCGATATGGAGCGTGTGCTGGCGGATATACAAAGCCACGGGGTGACGGTTCTGCGCAATCAAAGCGTTGAGCACGAAGAGCTACGGCTGATCGGTGTCGACGATGAAGAGCCGCAGGATCAAGTTGCCCAGCAGCTGACACGGTTAAAGCCCGACTCGGACACGTTCAACATTTTGCTCTACCACAAGCCTGATGGCTGGCAGCACGCCATTGATCACCACGTTGCGCTAATGCTCAGTGGCCATACGCACGGTGGGCAAATTTGGCCTTTTATGTACGGGGTTAAAAAGCGCCACCCTGAATATTTAGGTTTGTATAGCCAACAAGACAATCACCTGTACGTGAACCAAGGCACCGGCACCTGGGGGCCTATCTTCCGGTTTGGCACGCGGGGGGAAATCACCGTGTTTGAGCTCAGCCCAACAGCGCCGAACTAAATCTCCATTTGCATGAGTGTGATGCCTTGGTCTTCCCTGCCTTGGTCCCGTTGAGCAATTTCCAGGGCTCTTCGGATTGAGCCGCTTTTTATGCTCTGAGATGTTTTTCTCTAAGCACCGCCGATTTATAGTTCCTCCTTTTAAATCATAGACTTAGACACTATCAACACGCCGCTAGTCAGCCAACTAATGGTGCTGAAAAATTAATTCATGCAGTCAATAGTGATCATTTGGCGCAGATACTGAAGAATTACGCAAAATGGTATAGGATTCCATTTTGATGATGGAGCATTGGCCGTGACTGTAATCACTTGATTTCATTCAGTCATTTGACGGCCGATATCTCTAGGGAACCTCAGCCCAAAGCACGGCTAAGGCCCCACCACGATCCCGATATCAAACAACCCAGGAAATCCACCGCATGGGCACGACAACAGATTCAACGATTAGCTGCGGCGAGCTCACGGTCGCCTCAGCCTTGCACGACTTTGTACGCGACGAACTACTGCCGGGCAGCGGTATTGAGGCGGACGCTTTCTGGGACTCACTGCAATCTATTATCAAAGACCTGCAACCGCGTAACCAAGCCTTATTGGAAGAGCGCGACAGTCTGCAAGCGCAGATTGACGCTTGGCACCTCGCCAATCCGGGCCAGCCAGATGCCAAAACCTACAAAGATTTTTTGACGTCCATTGGCTACTTGCTCGAAGCCCCTGAATCCGTGCAGCTCACCACCAGCAACGTAGACCCAGAGATCAGCACTTTTGCGGGTCCACAGCTGGTGGTTCCGCTGGACAATGCCCGTTATGTACTCAACGCTGCCAACGCGCGCTGGGGCAGCCTGTACGATGCACTCTACGGCACGGATGCGATCCCCCAGTCAGGTGGCTGTGAGCCCACAAAAAAGTACAACCCAATTCGCGGTGACAGAGTCATCAACTACGCGCGCGAGTTCCTTGACCGTCACTTTGCGATGGATCAAGGCTCACACAATCACGCCACTAAATACAGCGTGGTTAACGGCCAACTGCAGGTACGTTTAGGCAACGGCAAAACTCCCGGCCTACTCGCGCCCGAACGTTTTGTAGGGTACACCGGCGACGCAGCGTCTCCTGATTCACTCCTGCTGCGCAAAAACGACTTACACGTCGAACTAAAATTTGGCGAAGGCTTTTTTATCGGCCGTCGCGATCACGCCAATATTTATGATGTGCATTTGGAGTCAGCGCTCAGCACCATCATGGATTGCGAAGACTCGGTAGCCGCCGTAGACGTTGAAGACAAATTGCTCGTCTACCGCAACTGGCTAGGCCTAATGAATGGCGAGCTCAACGAGACCTTCACTAAGGGCGGCGAAACCATAGAGCGTAAGCTGGTTGATGATCGCGAGTTTCTCGATCCTAAGGGCAACAAATTCACCCTGCCCGGTCGCGTGGTCATGTTGGTGCGCAACGTAGGCCCACACCTAGACACCGATATGGTCACCTACAACGGCCAGCCCGTAACCGAAACATTTATCGACGCCATGATCACGGCAGTCGCTGCCAAACAAAATGCACTGGGCAACAGCAAATACCAAAACAGTGCAGCAGGCTCTACGTATATTGTAAAACCCAAAATGCACGGCCCTAAAGAAGTCGCGCTTGCAGGTGAGCTGTTTGGCCGTGTTGAAGATGCGCTTGGCCTTGAACGCTTTACCTTAAAAATGGGCATCATGGACGAAGAGCGCCGCACGTCTGTAAATTTACAAGTCTGTATCGCCGAAGTGCCCGAGCGCGTGTTCTTTATAAACACCGGTTTCCTAGACCGCACCGGCGATGAGATTCACACGTCGATGCATGCTGGCCCCGTGCTACCCAAAGAAGAAATGAAATCCACCGCTTGGCTAGCCGCCTACGAGAACTCCAACGTGGACACCGGTATTGCTTGCGGCTTTATGGGCAAAGCACAAATTGGCAAAGGCATGTGGGCAGTACCAGACAACATGGCAGACATGTTGGAGACCAAAATTGGTCATCCAAAATCAGGTGCTAATACCGCCTGGGTGCCCTCGCCGACCGTCGGCACCCTGCACGCCATGCACTATCACCTACTCGAAGTCCGAGCACGTCAAGAAGATCTGAAAGCACGGGAGCGCACATCGGTTGACCCGATGCTAATTCCACCACTGATGGAAGCTGGTCGCGAGTTGACGGATAAAGAACGCCAGCGCGAACTAGAAAACAACGCACAGGGCCTACTCGGTTATGTGGCACGTTGGGTAGGACAAGGTCTGGGCTGTTCCAAAGTGCCAGACATCAACAATGTATTCCTGATGGAAGATTGCGCCACCCTGCGTATATCCAGCCAACACATCG
>CALCKW010000035.1 GCA_937965695.1 uncultured Granulosicoccaceae bacterium | reverse complement strand
ATAAAACCACCAGCTGCACAGTGCGCCTGTGACGGCAGACAAAGCCAGCAACCAAGGAAGGCCGCCTACATTGAGCAGCCAGCCGCCTATCAATATGCCAATCTTTAAAAAGACAGTGACAAATATTTGGAAATTACCGTAGCGTTTACCGGTGTCGTTACTTCCAAGCAATTGCAGGAAAAGCGTGCGCTGTGTTGTCCAGAAAAAGCCGTTATAGAGCCCGTTGAATACGCCGATTAGTAGCGCGGCGAGCAGTATGTTGTCAGTAAAGAAGGTACTGGTCACCAACAGGATTTCAAAAACGAAGGTGACACCGAGCAACTGCTTTAAGCTGACGCGTCGGCTTAGCCGTTGCCACCAAGAGAGTGCTGCTGTAAAGGTGAGCCCAGAGATGCCTATCAGCAAGCTGACGTGGGCCAGATTAAAGCCTGTTCCCCACAAATAGACCGGCAAGTAAAAAGGCAGCAAGCCTATTAATAGCGAGTGGCTGCCAAGGAACTGATAAAACAGGAGGGGTGGGCGGGTGTTGTTCAATCCTAGAAAGTGTCGGTATCGACAATAGCCAAGCTATCCATGTAGGCATAGAAAGGCTCTAGGTCGTCGACTTCACCGTAGCGTGGTTTTTCATGCATGCGCGTGTAGGGGCGTGAGTTAACCTCTAGGAAGATGCATTTTTGCGTCGTGTAGTCCTGTTCAATACCGTGCTCCAAAATCACATCGATGCCAAACAGGTTGGCGTCGAAGTGTTTTACAACATCGCAAAACAACGCTTTGTTGATCTGCGGTACGGTGTCTTGGTCAATGGTTTCGACCACGCCACCGGGCGCCAGTGCCACGCGATTGAACAATAATATCCGTTCACCATCTGCTGGTACGCTATTCAAGCTCAGCTTCTGTTTGGCGAGGTATTTTTTAACCGCTGGTGATTTCGCGATTGGGTAAATAGTGGGGTGCAAATTCATTGACTGGCGAACTGCATTTTCACTGTCGATCAGGGTGTCGATGTTGTCAGTGCCGTTGCCATCAACAAACGGCGGGTAGCGGCGAATGACTGAAACAATTTTTTCAGGCGTTGCCAATACGCGGTAGTTGGCACCCAATAGGTATTGTTCTATCACACTGCTCGGCCACCACACCTTGACCATCAACGAGGCTTTCCACAGTTCTTTATAATTGGTGATGGGAAAGTGGCTGCCGCGCGAATAACCGCTCACATTGGGTTTGATTACCAACGGAAACCCGTGCTCTTTGGCAAACTTGTGCGCCGTGAACGGGTTGATAAAGATCAGTCCTTTGGCGTGCGGCACGTCGTGCTTTGCAAACATGGCGCGGCCTTGCTCTTTAGAGCGGCTGCTTTGACGGACTTGTAACGAGTTGTAGTTACTACACCCATCCATGAATCGCTTGCTGATCCACTGGTAGATCAGGGTCTTTAATTTGATCACGTTATGCTTCGTCTAGTGGCCAGGTTGTTCATTCTGCGGGCCGGTGAGCGCTTATGACCGTATAGCATCATGCGGGTGAAGATGGCTTCTGGTTGGTCCGCGGGCTTGATCGCTTTTGTCGCCTGTGCAAGGCTCATCATGGCGCGACGAATAAAGTTGAGTTTAAACTTCCAGCCATAACTTTCATCAAGCAGGTTGATGGGCATTGGCAAGAACAGGTTCACTTCTATGACGTGGAAGTTGCCGGCGACTAGCTCTTCCAGTGAGTCGGCTCTGACACTCATGCGCGAAATGGCAAAGTGACCTACTTCATCCAGAAAATGGCTGAGAGTAGCGAGTTGCTCTTTGTTGAATCCTGTGGAGATGTCGACGTAACGGGTGTTGCTGTTGTTTTTACTGTTGATCGGAAAGGCTTCAGTGTCATTGACGGCTTCAGTAACTGTGACAACATCGTGGTTACCGTCATTTTTATTCACGTCAATGCTGAATATTTCAAACTCACGTTTGCCAGGCGCACCTTGTTGCAATATGTAGCGCTCTTCACCGTCTAGCGCTTTCAATTGATGCCGAATACTGTGTAAGTCTTCGAGGCTGTCTGCTCTGTAGATACCGCTTGCGTTCTGTCCCCATTCAGGCTTCAGAAACACCGGATACTTTGAAGGCTCAAGCGAGGGTTCGTCGGGTACTTGGTACAGACGCCATCGATCGGGAATAAGAGCGTCAATCGAAAGCTTAGAGAAAATGCCCTGATCTTTAGAAAAGTACCGTGCATTGAGCTGGAAGTATTTCCATGGAACAGTGCCCACTCGGAAGCAGCATGCAATATAGGTCAATATGAGGATAATAGTGATGTGCATGTTGAATGACTTCAGGTTCTGCGATTAAATCGAGAGCACGTCTCGCGGTTATGCAATTTTACACTGCCAAGAATGACTTGCGCTACCAAAGAGCTGAAATTTGCATGCTCATGGCTAGTTTGTGTATGACATCTGAGCATTTATGCGGCTTCTTGGTTCCCGTTAAGCAAAGGGGATAAGTGTTTGTACTGATGATTCGCGCACCGATGCGAAGCTGAATTGGCGGCATGATTTAAACATTAGCCAATGACTTTTATTTCGTGCAGCTCATTGGGACATTTTGCTGAAGCTAAGTTTTGTGTATCCCAGCGCTTATTTTTTGGTTGTTGGCGCTCAAAATGTCTCTTATTACTACAGTGCAGCTCGGTTCAATAGAGGAATTAACATGGCAGGTTTAAAAAAAACACGGCGTGCGGTGCTCACCAGTACCCTTGCATTGGCGAGCAGCTTGATCTCGGCCTGTAAAGCTGGTGCAGCAGGCATGACACCCAAGGCTGCTGAGGGGCCGTTTTATCCTACATCGAGCCAGCGCATGAGCGATGTGGATAACGACTTGGTCAAGGTTGCGGGTTTAGTTCAGGAGGCTGGTGGGGAAGTGATTAGGCTCAAGGGCAAAATTATGGCCAAGGACGGTACTGCACGAGTGGGTCATCGTATTGAGATATGGCAGTGCGATCTAAATGGCAAGTACCTGCATCCCGGTGATAACCGCGACTTGCCATACGACCAAGGCTTTCAAGGCTTCGGTCATGACGTCACTGCTGAGGATGGCAGTTATAGTTTTCGCACCATCAAACCGACGCAGTATCCCGGTCGAACACCGCACATTCACGTCAAAGTCTTTGAGGGAGAACAGGCGATATTAACGACACAGTTGTACGTTCAAGGCGATGAGAACAATAGTCGTGACGGATTGTTTCGACGATTGTCAGCTGAACAGTCCGACATGGTTTCCATGGTGTTTACCCCATCAAACGGTGAGTTAGAAACGACAGTAAATATCGTGGTCTGATGTTGTTGAACTACCAAGAGCTGATTCACCTATCCAATAACACTGGTCCAGACTATTTCATGGCGCCAATTGAGGGGTACTGCGTAATTGGATACACGGTGTAGAGAGTGATTTTAATCTTCAGCCCGTTGACGGTCTGAGTGCTTTCTCGAAAGTGTTTTATAACACGGATGCTCGGTCTAAAGCGGCAGTTTTGATTGAGGCAAAAGCGGAGTCGCCGATGCTGAGCTGCAGTACTTTCAAGTTGATCCGTGCCACTCGTACCAGCAATCGGGTGTTGTCTGGTAGCTCCAACAACACTTCTGCGAAAGCACCTTCTTCCTCTGCTATATCGACAATGACACCGCGAAGCTGATTGCGAACACTGCTGTGTTGCACGGGTTGCTTTGTTATCGATATATCCCGTGCGCGAAGACGCAAACGGACGTTAGAACCAACAGGCCTATCAAGTTGAGCGGCAATGAGGCGGCCTGCTGATGTTTGCAAAATTGAAACAGCGAATTCGGGTTGGTGAGATTGCACGGTTGCCGGTACGATCGAGCTTGCCTCATAGCGACCGGTGTGAGCGCGCAAATCTAGTCGCGTTAAAACGGTTTGTGGCGAACCCACCGCTTGTTGTTGGCCATCGTGCAGCAATACGACGGTGTCGGCGAGCCTTGCCACTTCTTCCAACGCATGACTCACATAGACGATGGGGATGCGCATTTCGTCGCGCAATCGCTCAAGGTAGGGAATGATGTCGCGCTTACGAGCTCCGTCCAACGCGGAGAGTGGCTCGTCCATCAGCAAAATACGGGGAGAGCATAACAGCGCTCTGCCTATAGCGACTCGCTGACGCTCTCCACCGGATAAAGTAGCGGGTCGTCTTTGCAGCAGCGGCCCTAGTGCTAAAAGTTCCAGCACATTAGCTGAGCTGACATAGCGTTCTGTTTTTGGGGTTAGCCACTCACCGTAGCGCAGGTTGTTGGCCACACTCAGGTGCGGGAAGAGTCTCGCGTCTTGGAACACGTATCCGATACGGCGTTTGCGAACAGCTACATTCGTCGCCGTTGTGCTGTCAAACAAAACGCGGTCATCCACTTGGATTCGCCCGCTGTCGGGGGCCATTAACCCAGCTATCTGTTCGATTAAACTGGTTTTGCCACAGCCTGATCGGCCAAATAGGGCCGTCACCCCGGGCTTGCATTCAAAATCTACCTCAAGCTCGAAGGGTTCAAGTTTTTTGCGTAACTGTACTTGCAATGTCATTGGCCGTGCACCCGACGGTTAAGGCGAGCACCAAGCCATTCTGCCAGTAGCAATGCGACAATCGATAGTACCACTGACAGTAGCGCCAGTTGCAACACCGTGTTCTCGGCGCCGGGAATTTGCAGCTGGGTATAAATGGCACTTGGCAGCGTGCGGGTTTCGCCCGGAATACTGGCCACGAAAGTGACAGTAGCGCCGAACTCGCCGAGGCTTTTTGCGAACCCCAACACAATGGCGGCGATCAATCCTGGAGCCGCCATCGGCAATGTGACGGTGAGAAAAATGATCAGCGGAGAAGCTCCCAGCGTGGCGGCCGCTTTGTGTAAGCGAGCATCACTGGCTTCTAATGACAAAACAATTGGCCGTACCATCAGTGGTAGGCTCATTACGGATGCAGCCAACACTGCACCCGTCCACTGAAACGCCAGCACTAAACCAAAGGTGTCAGCCAACCACGATCCAACTGTACCGTGCCGTCCAAAAGTAATGAGCAGCCCATAACCTGTCACTACAGGGGGTAAAACCAAGGGGAGATGAACCAAAGCGTTGAGTAGATTGCGGCCCACATAGCGACGATTAGCCAGTGCCATCGACAACAACAAGGCAATGGGCAAAGTGATCGCGGTACTCCAAGCAGCTACTTTTAGACTGAGATGTAGTGCTTGCCAATCTTGTGGTGATAGTTGCAACACTGTTAGCTCGCCGGGGAGAAACCCATCTCAATAAAAAAATGGGTCGCCGCTGATGATTGCAAAAAGTTGACGAAGCGAGTGCCACTTTTGTGTGATTTTTCTCCTATCACGGCTACAGGGTAGCTAATCTTCATGCCGTCAGGCATCGGCAGTTCAGCGACTAAGTGCAGATCCGGAATAGCCTTAAGGTCGCTGTGGTAGACAATACCGAGTGCAACCTCTCCTCGCTGCAATAACGCAAGACTGGCGCGAGCGTCTTCTGTTGGAGCGAGTCGGTTTTCCACACTCCGCCAAAGGCCAGCGGCACTGAGTGCTTGTTCTGCGTATAAGCCGATGGGGACGTGTTGTGGGTCGCCAACGGCTAGTCTTTTTTCCTGCAACCAGTGAGTGAGTTCTGAAGCGGTTGGCAGGGTTTTATTGCTATTTATTGTTGAGCCAGCAGGTGCCACCAAGACGAGCGAATTGTGAAGCAGATCTTGGCTTTTTCCCGTCTCTACAACACCGCTGTCAATGAGCGATTGCATCCATAGAGGATTCGCACTGATAAATACATGAGCGGGTGCGCCAAAACTGATTTGCCTAGCCAAAGTGGAGCTGGCACCAAAGCTCAGTTTGACTTCCTGACCGGTAGCGTCTTGGTAAGCTTGGCTAATGGGCTGCATAACAGCGGCCAGACTAGCCGCTGCAAAAACGTGTAGTGGTTTTACTTCAGCGGATAAAGCAAGCCTGCTACCGTAGAAAAACAGCGCAAAACACAGCGCTGATTGTAGGGCTTTTGATTTGACGGTTCGCGGAGGCACCGCTTAGCCCTGAGCACCTTGGCCGACAAATGGGTTGGTGGCGCGTTCTTGGCCCAGTGTGCCAGTGGGACCATGACCCGGTATAAAAGTAACATCGTCGCCGAGCCGCCAAATTTTATTAGCGATGGTGTCGAGCAGCTGTTGGTGATTGCCGCCGGGCAAGTCAGTTCGGCCAATTGAACCGGCAAACAGCACATCGCCCATCTGCCCTATGCGTGAACTCTCATCAAAGAAAATGACGTGCCCGGGTGCGTGGCCCGGTGTGTGATAGACCTGCAACTCAATGTCACCCACCTGCACCTTGTCGCCTTCAGTCAACCACTGATCAGGCTCGACGGGTTGGGTTTCAGGCATGCCAAACATTTGTGCTTGTTTAGGTAACCCAGCCAACAGAGGAGCATCGTCTTTGTGCGGGCCGATAATTTTTACACTGTAGTGGTCGGCACAATCGCGCGAGGCAGCGGCGTGGTCGATATGTCCGTGCGTTAGCAACACCATTTTAACGTCAATGCCTGCGGCTTCAACCGCAGCGTATATCTGAGGTAAATCTCCACCTGGATCGACGATCGCCGCCTGCATGGTTTTTTCGCACCACAACAATGTGCAGTTTTGGGAAAAAGGAGTCACGGGGACGATTTGGTAACGCATGGGATTCCTCAGTGAGACTGTTGATTCTAGTGTGGGGCGATCAGGCGTTGAGGTCGGGGATCAACTCGCTTTCAATTAGGTCTATGCGATCTTTTATCAGCAATTTTCGCTTTTTTAAGCGACGAATTTGCAGTTGATCAGACTGTGGTTGAGCAGATAGTGTGTTGATCACCATATCCAAATCGCGGTGTTCATGTAGCAGCTCAGTCACTAGCAGTTGTAGTTGTTCGCGTTTGGTGTTGTCCATCCTAAGCCTCAATTCAGGGCATCCCGCCCGGGTTATTCGTAGAAGCAATCTGTCCATCGATTGCTGCGTCTTACTTGCAAAGTCGTGACGGCCTCACCAAACTGGCTGCTGCCAATCCATTCTAACCTTAAAGTCGACAGCTCACACCGTGTATATCTCCTCAGACTCTTCCCCGCGCGCCTATCCCAACACGGGTGGCAGCGGCAGCTTTCGTCAGTCAGCTCAAGACTTTATCGTCCGCGAGCGGCTTCCCTTTGAGCCCGATGGCGCAGGAGAGCACCTCCTGATAGAGATTCAAAAGACTGACCAAAACACGGACTGGATTGCCAAGTGGCTGGCGCGCTCGGCAAAGGTCGAACGACGCGACGTGGGATATTGCGGCCTAAAAGATCGACATTCTGTTTCTTATCAATGGTTTAGTGTGCCTATCACTCGCGGAGAACCCGACTTAAGTGAGCCGCCTGACGGTACGTTGATTTTGCAAAAAAACAGGCACGGGCGCAAATTGCGCCCCGGCAGCCATTCGGCAAATGCCTTTGAATTGGTCTTGCGCGACATAGACGGGGCAGATGTGATTGAGCGGCAGTTAGAGGCGGTAAAAGCTGGTGGTTGTCCCAATGGGTATGGCTTGCAGCGTTTTGGACGCGACGGCGGGAACTTAAACGCTGCTCAGGCTTGGTTTGCCGGTGGCAAGAAGCCAAAGCGCCATCAAAAAGGGCATTATCTGTCTGCGGCTCGCTCGGCCATTTTTAACGCGGTGCTGGCGCGTCGTGTGTCGGATGGCACGTGGTGCACAGCCATTGAAGGTGATCTACTCAACCTAGCTGGCAGTGGCAGTGTGTTTCCCTTTGATGTATCGGATGCGCTAATTGCGAAGCGTTTGACCGAACAGGACATTCACATCACCGGGCCTTTATGGGGGAAGGGTGAGGCGGTAAAAGACGTGCCAACGCAGACAAGGGAGTCGGCCTGGCTCGGAGAGATGGAACGGGCACTGGGTGAGGGCTTACTGGCTAATGGGTTGCGAGCTGAACGTCGTGCGTTGCGGATGATACCGGAAGATTTGCAGTGGCAATGGTCGGCCGATCAAAGCACTTTAAAGCTGAGTTTTGCGCTACCGCCGGGTCAGTTTGCCACAGCTGTGTTGCATGAACTTGGCGACTTTAAGGACGCGTCCTTGGCGCAATATCATCAGCAATAGCAGCGCCAAGGGGTGCAATGCACCTCCGCCACCGCTGCTGCTGAGCGCATCTTCTTCAGGTAGATCGCGCACATCAGTAGTAGCTGCCGCATGGACGGCCAATCGGGCATCCAACAATCCAGCGCCGCACGTGTTTTCTTTGCATAAGCTTGAGTTGCTCACATCGCGCCCATTGTTAAAAAGTAAGCTCTCGATGTGGTGAGGCTCCAACAGCGGATTGGCAGCAATCATGAGTGCTGCTGATGCGCTGACTAGAGGCGTTGCGATACTTGATCCGTAACGAGCGGTGTAGACGCTGTCATTGCGTGCTCGTTGGCTGCCGCCGTCATCCAGCGTTGTAAGGCCGGCACCTGGCACACCGCCCGGCGCGAGAATATCGACATCACTGCCGTAATTGTTGTAGCTGGCGAAGTTGCCCTCTCGGTCTGCTGCGGCAACAGCTATAACGTTGTCGCAAGAGGCGGGTGAGTAGGCGTGTTGGCGCAGCGCATTAGCACCGTTGCCGATGGCTGTAACCACAACGGCTCCTGCGGCACGCACTTCATTAATCGCGTTCTGCATGGGGCTATCACAACGACCGGAATACCCCAGACTGAGATTGATCACTTGGGCTGGGTTGGGGTTGATATCTGTGCCTTGGACGTCTAGTCCTGCAGCCCAGCGAATACCGTCGATCAAATCCGCCACAGTGCCACCGCAGCGCCCCATGACCCGCACGGGTAAAATCTGAACGTGTGGTGCTGCGCCTGTTATACCCAATGCGTTGTTGGTGTCTGCTGCCAAAATTCCGGCCACTGCCGTGCCATGCCACGTGCTGCTGCTCACCGCGCAATCAGTCGCCAGCGACCCATTATTGATATCAATCATTGAGACCCAGTCGCCTGGATCCATCGGGTCTGAGTCGCGACCGTCACCGTCGTTAGCAGCGACGATGTTGCTGACAAAATCATAGCCGGGCAGCAGTTTGCCAATGTCCAAATGCGTCGCCAAAATGCCCGTATCCACCACAGCAACAACAACGCTATCGAGTTGCAGCGGTGTGGCGAGTGATGCCAGCAAGCCGGTACCCGCAATCTCTTCTGGAGGCGCGAGTAAATGCCATTGTTGGTCAATCAAGGGATCGTTGAGTTCATCGCTGCTAAGTCCAGCGGGAAACACACGGCTAGTAGAACTGTTTGAGATGATCGGTTGGCTGGTTGCTCGCGATTCGATCAACTGTGGAATATCAGAAGGAACACCAATAAGGCGCCTAGAACTGTCTTGCCCAGCGTGTGCTGTAGGCAAACTACTCGTTGCAATTAAGCTGGCTAAAAACAGGCGAATTGATGACTTCATGCCCACCAAACTGCAAAAACTAAGCCGTTTGCCGCCTTGACAGGCTTTTCATCAACAGTTGTTTTTTGCTCAACAGCATTGCGCTGCTGGTTTAGCCTTTTTGCCGGAGTTCACGGTGTGCAAACCCCTTGTCAGATATCGACTAAAAGTTGCTTTATTTCTCTTTCAATCGAGGCATCAGCATCACCAAGTTGCAGGGCAGTGTGCGGTTATCCAGTTGAGCCACAACCAGCTTGTCCCATGCTGTGGCGCAGGCACTGCTGGAGCCAGGCAGCACAAACAGATAAGTGCCGTTGGCGACCCCACAGAGTGCCCTAGATTGAAGCGTAGAGCTGCCAATGTCTTGGTATGAGAGGTAGCGAAACATTTCACCGAAACCGCTGATCTCTTTGTCTAATAGTGGCTGCACCGCTTCTGGCGTGCCATCGCGTCCGGTGATTCCGGTACCGCCGGTCGTCAAGACCGCGTCGACGTTGGGGTCGGCTATCCAGCGCGAAATAGCGGCGCGGAGTTGGTAGATGTCATCGGGCACGACAATTTTCTCGATACAGCTGTGGCCGACACCTTCGAGGCGTTCCACCAACAGCTTGCCGGAGATGTCATCCGCTTCAGTTCTGGAGTCAGACGCGGTCAGTACAGCGATATTCAGGGGCAGGAATGGGCGTGTTTGTTCGGACATAGTGACTCTGATCGTAGGGAGGTTGCACAAGTGCTGTTACTATACTCGGCTTTTACTCGGGTTCCACATGGCGCAACGACTACAAAAATTGATGGCGGCATCTGGACTCGGTTCGCGCCGAGGACTTGAAGCGGCTATTGGCGCAGGCAAAGTCTCTGTCAACGGCAAGCTGGCGAGTTTGGGAGACCAAGCAGGCGAGGGCGATCAGATCACTTTAGAGGGTATCCACTATCGTGTGATGGCTGCAGAAGGGCCTCCGCGAACACGTGTTTTGCTCTACCACAAGCCGGTGGGTCAAGTGTGTAGCCGCAAAGCTGAACGCGACGGTGATTCCGTGTTCGACCACTTGCCTCGTGTGCAGGGGGCTCGCTGGGTCTCGGTAGGTCGACTTGACGTCAACACCAGCGGCTTGCTGATTTTTACCGACGACGGTGAACTGGCCAATCGTTTGATGCACCCGTCCTTTGAAATTCAGCGTAAATACGCGGTGCGCGTGCGTGGTCAGGTTGACCAGGCAATGATGCAGCGGCTGATTGATGGGGTGGAGCTTGAAGACGGCCTCGCCAACTTTGAAACCCTAAACGAAGCCGGTGGCGAACAAAGTAACACGTGGTATCACGTCACACTTCGTGAGGGTCGCAACCGAGAAGTGCGTCGGCTGTGGGAATCCCAAGGGGTAGAAGTTAGCCGATTGATTCGACTGCAATATGGCCCCGTGACATTGCCACGTGGTTTGGGGCGTGGACGTCATCGTTTTTTGGATGGCGACGATCTTAAGAGCTTCCTTAAAGCCTTGGGATATCGCCCGAGCGATGAGCTGAATTTGGTCAAGCAAAAACCAGGGCGCAGGCCACTGAAACCCAATAATAAACGTCGCCGCCGCGACTAGAAACGAAAAAAGATAGAAGAAAAGCATGAGCAAAGAGACTTTATTCCACGTTCGCTTTATGGGCGAGAACCAGCGTCAGTACGACGTTTACGCCGAAGAAGTTTTTCAAGGTGAGCTGTACGGCTTTGTGGTGTTACGCGGATTGGTGTTTAACAAAGGCAGCGCGTTGTTGGTTGACCCGTCAGAAGAAAAACTCAAATCTGAGTTTGATGGGGTAGAGCAGACGATGGTGCCTATGCATGCAGTGATTCGCATCGACGAAGTTAAACAACAAGGCACTCCAAAAGTGACTGAAGCCAAAGGTGATGGCGTGGTGACAGCCTTCCCCAGCAGTATTTACACCCCACGTAAAGACAACTAAAAAACTGAGGCGAGTTGATGAGCGCGCAAACATTGCAACTTCTTGCCTGTCAGATAAATATTCCACCGACGACAACAGTTGGAGCGCGCGATGAGCATCTGAGATGTTCGTCAGAACGCGTCAGACAGCAGTTACTGCAACAGCACACCGATTTAGTGGTGCTGCCCGAGCTCAGCAGTGTTGATTATGCGCGTGCGTGTTTCGCCGAGTTGTCGCACTTGGCTGAGCCGTTACTCGGACCTTCGTTTCAGGCGTGGTCAAGCGTCGCCAAAGAATTTAATACCATTATTGTGTTTGGCTTTCCGCGGCGAACGACCGAAGGCGAGTACCGAATTTGCGCAGCGGCTGCAGGGCCTGATGGTCAGCTGATTGGTTCATACGACAAACTGCATTTGGCGCAGTTTGGTGCCTCGATGGAGCAAGAGTACTTCAGCCCCGGTGAGCAACTGTTCGTGTTTGAGGTCAACGGCTTCAGACTGGCACCCATCATCTGTTTTGATATTCGCCCACCTGAGCTGTGCCGACAATTGGTGGTTGAGCACCAAGTCGATGTGATCTTGCACACCGGTGCTTATTATCGTGATCCGAGCTTCAGCAGCTGGCATGCTTTTGCGCAAACGCGAGCGGTGGAAAATCAAATCTACTTTCTCAGCCTCAACCGCGCAGGGCAGCACTACGGTGACTCGTTATTTGTGCCTCCGTGGATAGACGAGCATATCAAACCCAGCACTTTCCCTGCGCACGCCGAGGCCTTTCAGGTTTATCAACTGGAACGATCGGTGATGGACACAGCAAGGCGTGACTACGCCTTCTTAGCTGAACGACTGCCCGATTATCAGCTGCCCTTAAACAGCGTGTCTTGACTTCAACCCGGCCAGTGAGAGCGATGTATTGTCTCTTCAGTCTCGACTTTTTGAGAGATGTAGCTTTGTTGGACAGATCCACAAGAGGGGCGAAAGCGGCCCCGAAATTTGCTGAAGCACCCAGGCATCGATTACTAGCCTTGATCTGCACTACAAAATCAAACTACACGCGCGCACTTGGTGGCGCTGAATGTCATGTGGCCTGTGGAGAGGTGTCCGAGTGGCTGAAGGAGCACGCCTGGAAAGTGTGTAAACGGTCAAACGTTTCGAGGGTTCGACCAGCGAGGCACGAGCGCCGCATCGTGCGTAGCACGACCCTTTAGGGTGAGGAGCGAAGCGACGAATCATCCCGAACGGTGGCAAATTACGCGCAAAACTTTAGATAGGGCGAAGGATTTGTTGTGCCGTCGATCTCGATTTTTGAAAAATGTAGCGCTGCCGGACAGATCCGACAAGAGCAGCACTGTCCATTCGTCAAGCAGCCAAGCATCAATCTATGGTCTTGATCTGTGCTTAGAAATCAAGCTACACTTGCGCGCTTGGTCGCACTGCACGTCATGTGGCCTGTGGAGAGGTGTCCGAGTGGCTGAAGGAGCACGCCTGGAAAGTGTGTAAACGGTCAAACGTTTCGAGGGTTCGAATCCCTCTCTCTCCGCCAAAT
>CALCKW010000034.1 GCA_937965695.1 uncultured Granulosicoccaceae bacterium | reverse complement strand
AAGAAGCGTGGCAAGAAATACCAGCAACAATTGGCAAAGGTTCGGGCAGCCGTGGAAGCGGGGAAGCTTGCCAGTCTCGGTCGTGGATCAATCAAAAGGTTTGCAGAGTGTGGCGACCAAGTAGCGGAAAGCTTGCAAGTTGATCTAGTCGATCTAGGTCTAGCAAGACGCACGGCAGGCGGCCAGGTTAGGCGAGCGGCATAGGTTGGCTTTTGCCCGTTGCTTAACGGTTGCTTAACGGTTAAACAACGGGCTTTATTCGTCCCAGAGATTCAAGCTACAAACTGCCCGACAACAGCAGCACGGAAACCCGACAAGCACCGGTTGTAACTCGACACTGAGATTTTAAGGTGTGCGGCTTGGTGTCTTGTCTTGATGCCTCCTTGTGTTTCTCGGCAGCGCTCTAGCGACTTCCTGTCTATCGACCAAGCCATAGCAATAACCGCTCGCTTCACGGGCGTAGCGTAGCGGAGATAAGTCTTGTTAACTTCCAGCACGTCATTAATACAAACCCATGATGGAAGCTGTTCTTCAAACCCGCCGTTGGAAATATCTTTAAACATTGACCCATAGCCGCCAGCAATGGCACGGTTTTCATGCCTAACCCATTCCGCCCACTGACTAATTAATACTTCGGCTTGCTGTTCGTCATTGCTTAACACGCGTTTCATTTGTCAGCCATATGCAAAGCAGTTTGTAGCGGCATTGTAGCTACTACGAATTAACTACGGTAGCTACTACGGATCTAATCGGAAGCGCTCGGTTTTTTACCCGAGGACTACCAGAGTGCTCTAGTAAAATCGCGAAGTTACAACGGCGTTACTGTAACGGTCACGAAGCGTCACAGTGACCGTCACGACTTGTCACGCTATGTCACGAATTCGCTCGTTAAAACACCACTGCTTGCATTACGGTGTTTTAAAGATTCGGCAGGTTTATTTTATCTGTTGACACGTTTTACGGGTTTAGGTGTATCCTAAGAGACAGGCCGGAAAGGTGTCCTACCACCCAACCAGCCCTAACCAAATCAGAACTAACTAGGAGTTCCAAGATGGCTACCGACAAGCCTACCACTGCGCGCGCCTGCACAGGCGAAAATTCACCAGAAAACCTATCTGCAACAGATTTCAGTTTTCCTAAATTCATGCCAGCGCGTGAATACCAACCCGGTTCGTTGCTAAACGAAGTGCCTCTTTTTTGGGCTTCCCCGCAATTTCACTTCGCTTTTAACAGCAAGTGCAAAGGCTATGATGATCATTGCCAGTTGGGCGCTGAGCTTGCAGCGCACTATGTCCAGTATGCGCAAGACACAAAAGATGAAAGTGGTTTTTTATGGCTATCTGATAGATTGCTGGATATTGTATTGGAAGCGCCTGCAGGCGTAAGGGGTGGCTTTTTTAGATCCATCGAGAGGCTGCTCGTAGATCATGTAGATTCGCCATTTGCTGCTGTAAAGAAATACGAACGTGAGTCTTTCGATTCGTTGATTGAGGATGTCAACGATGCAACCAACAGCCAGAAGGGAAGAAAAAACAATAAGCAGCGGCCTTGTCACTGGCCAGAACTAATTTGCACTGATACCTCCTATGGGGCGTTCCCAGCCGATGCCGTAAGTAGTTTGTTGCTGTCTGCCATTGATTCGCTTCTGCTCGTTCTCGCAGCAGAGGGCGCGGGCGGCGTCAATATAAGCACTCGATTTGGTGGGGTTAGCACTGCGCTCTATCAGTGTGAGGCCGCGCAAAAGATTGCCTTGAGATCTGGTGCCAATAATATTGCGAGTGCTTGTGATTTACTTGCTGAGGCGTGTTTGGGCTTGACCAGGATAATAAACGACGACCTAGATGAAGAGTTTCCCGCTTCAATCACCGAACCGGCAATACAGCTTGTGATTGATCAAGCAAAAGCTGTTGATGAAGATGTGTATAACTATCACCGACTAACCGCGGTCGCCTGAGTCAATCTGACAAGTGATTCGAGGACTCTAGCCCGCCAACCGTGCGGGCTTTTTTGTGTCACAAGATGTAACAGGTTGCTTGCCGGTAAAACCAACCAGTACGCAGTGTAATGGCTCAGCAATTGCGATGCTTTGTGCGAACTAATCCGCAAAGGAAATGCAAATGTTGATATTAACCAGACGGCAGGGCGAAAGCCTGAGAATTGGCGATAACGTGACTGTTACCGTGTTAGGTACAAAGGGCGGTCATATTCGTCTTGGTATTGATGCACCGAAAGATGTAGCCGTGCATAGGCAAGAGGTTGCGTTGCGTATCGAGGCCGAAAAAGCGGCAAGCTCTAGCTAGGCCGGATTCGCACCAAGCAAACCAACACCAAACCCAGAATAACCCAGCCGGTTAATTGTGGGTTTGTCTGTTTGGATCAATACGCACCGTGAACGCTTCCCAACGCACCGTGTACGTGCGTGATCATTAGCACCCGTGCAACAGATGTTTAACGAACGTTGAACGGTCGTTGCCAGTGATCGAGATAAATCGCGCTTTATCCAGAGCCGAACGGTAGTGCTCTAGTGTCACGCTGGAATGAGTTTCCGCACCCACCGGAATGTCGTTCCGGTACCCCCGGCAGCAGATGCTGACTTGTTGCACATCGTACAACACCCACCCAGTCACAGAATAGCCGCACAGCGCCAAAGGTTGTGCCCGTGCACCATGAGGAAGTGGTCGATAGGATAGCAGCAGAGCGGAAATTTTATCTAATCAATCGTGCTATTAAAGACTAGAGCTATTCTTTTACCCTTAGGCTCATTTCGTTTTCGCCTAACTTTTTTTTAAATTTGACCATCTGTTTCAGCAACGTAAAGAAAGGAAGCTAGTTATGTCTTACGAAAGTATGAACCGACTTCAAAAACGAGACATTGACGAGTTGATCGGTATTTGCCGAGGTGTGCTAGCGGACGGTGCAGTAGTAATTGAGGAAGCGCAGTTTCTATTAGATTGGATGGTTCGCCACAAGCGTCTCGCAAAAGAGTTTCCCTATACTGTGCTTTTCCCAAGAATTACGGCGATGCTGGAGGATAACCAGTTAGATCAAGATGAAGAAAGAGAATTGATTGAGCTGCTAGTGCAGGTATCAGGAGAACCAATTCCGCCAAGAAAAGACGAGCATGAGGTCGATACGTGGGAAAGCGCGTCAGCAACACCGTTTACAGAACCTGTAAAAATCTTTCACGCGGAGAGAGAGTTTGTAGTAACTGGTCGATGCGTCTGTGGTACTCGCAGTGAAGTCGAAGGCCAAATCATCTCACTAGGTGGCAGTGTGGCAAGGCAAGTCACCAACAAAACCGACTACGTCATCGTTGGCACTGGAGGGAGTAAAGCCTGGTCGCACTCTAGTTATGGGAATAAAATTAAAGACGCACTGAGAATTAATGCAAACGCTAGAGCAGCCAAGGTTAGTATTGTAAGTGAGGAGCGATGGCTTTCGTCTTGGGCAGAGTTCGGAGACTAGAATATATCTACCAATCTGTATCAAACGCCTGCCTTAGCTATGGTTCTTTTTTGGGTAGTGTGACCGCCAAAATGACTGGCTGATAAAATGGCTTAGCGTTGTTATTTATGGGGCATATGGCGGGACATTAAGGTATGTGAATGGTGTATCTTATTGAAAAGCATATACAATTTACTCTATGTTTGTGGAGCCTGGCTCCACCAATCTAATCCTAGAAAGGACGCACTTGCTGCGTCCTTTTTTGTGGGTAGAGTTAATCGAACCGCCGACAGTGTCGGCGTCTGGTACACCAGCCCGGTCGATCGTGCCTGGCTCTACCCACTTAATTTTTGAAAGGACGCACGGGTGGTGTTCGTTTTTATGGCCAGAGATTATCGAACCGCTGAGAGTTTGGGTGTCTCGCGTGCGAGCTAAATCGATACTGCTTGGCAACAACTGTTAAGTATAAGAAGGACGCAACGCCGATGAACTACCCTTTATTGGAATGGCGTGAAACTACTGATATTTGAGATGCGATCAGGGACGATAGTTTGATAGAGGGCTAGGCTTGCGCGATGGTTCTGGCGCTGTCGGTTTCGCTATGTACACCTTGTTGATCGTAGCCGTGGTTATCTACATCGGTGAGCACACCCAGTAGCTGGCGGTTGATCGCTTGCATTTTATTTACAACCAGAGCTTGTTGCGAGAGATTGAGCTGACCTGACTTTAGGCGATTCTCGATTTGCACGTATTGTGGCAGCAGTTCATCTGCTTCTGGGTGCGTACTCAGCAAAGAGTAAAGTGTCGGTGTTTCTTCCGATTGCGAGCCGAGAGGAAAGCTTTTTTGCAGCTTTTGTTTTAACTCCAGCGTGCTATTCGCCGCCTTGTTTTGATCAGAAATAGCAGCAGCTAGATCATCTGCGGAAGTTGCTTGAAGTGCTTTATCTGTCGCATCTATAGCAGCTTCTAGTGCGCTGATTGCGCCGGCCAGTGTGGCCAATCGCTCGCTGATCGTATCCTTACTTACAGCTTCGATGTTCATAACAATCCTTTGTTATATCTTGCCGAGAAGCTGTTCAGTTTCCATGAATTTTTCAGCAACCCGTTGTGGATCTACAGCGTACTGACCTTCGGCAATGGATTGCTTGATAGAGTCCACGCGTTCTTGATCAAAGTACTCTGTTTGACTGGTCACATCGTTCCCGAGCTGCTGCAGTGTTTTAGCCTCAGCAGTCAAAACCACGGTATCTGTTTTAACGGCTGCCGGTGAGACAGAACCTTTGGCTTGACCGCTTTTTTCAGCGCCCGGCTTTAGGTTGTTGTCTATGGCAACACCGCGATTGCCCGAGAGGCCATCGATACTATTTGCCATCAAATTATCTCCAACTTAGATTTATCTTCTCGCATTTTGGCGACCGCAAAAAAATAAACTTTACAAATTGTCATTAAAGTCACAAGGGTATTTCTACTTTAGCCATATCTACGGCAATACCTTCCACAATTCGACCTGAATCTTTATTCTGCACACGAACAGTTTCTCCTCGTTGGGCGTTATTTAGTGCTTTACCCCGAGTTGTGATGTTAATTCCACCAGCTCGCGCGACTAATATAACGGATTGCCCTTTTTTTACTAAATTAGCAGCACTAACCAGTCGGCTGCTAACAATCTGGCCATCGCGAAGCGGCATTGTCGTCACTAAACCGACAATATCACTGACCTGACTATAGAAGTCCGTATATATTTTGGCACGTGGAAGTTTCATTAGTAGTAAATCGCTACTATCAATAACGACGTCTCTGCCAAGCGCATGTTTCATCACAACAGCATCGTGATAAACATTTAACGCTACACCTATATTGATTCGCCATTTTTTGCCGCTGGGGCATTTGACTCGCAAATGGGTGTTGCCGTATTGCTTTGCGTTAGGGCTGAAACCAATTTCCAGAGGTTCATCGCATTGTTTTAATGCTAGGCGGCTAGATATTTTATTAAGAGTGAAGTCGACGGGGTGGTTTGATTCAAACGGATGGGCACGTAGAAAGTCTTCTGCGGCTGCAGAAATATCTTCTGGTGGATGTAGTTTCATCGCGGCAGAAGCTGAGTGGTGAGCACCTATAAAAATAAGTGCAGCCAAAGTAGCTGTGTGGGGTTTTAACATCTTGTCGTCCGTGACATTGATCTTGTATTTGTTCAAGCAATTGTTATTCCTTAATATAAAAACTAGAACAGCTATGCACCGATGAACAGGAGGATATTTTTTCCTCTCAGGGTTTTAAAAAGCGGCAAAATATGACGTTGCTTGCCGCAGTTTTATTAAAATAAAGTTGCTTTTTACCTAAAGCTAAAAAACTTTAGCTTCCTTTTCGTGTAGTCACAGCTTGCTTTTAGACTTTTCTGGGAGTGAATGTACTAGAACGAGCACAGTCATAAACATGGCTGGCATGTCATCTGCACTGAGCCTTGTATCTCTACTACCGAGCAGATGCATGGACGCAGCACTCGACAAAGCACTGGGCATACACGACAACGCATTAAAATTGCGCAGTCAACGATCCAGTGTGATCGCCTCAAATATTGCGAACTCAGATACGCCAAATTACAAGGCGCGTGATCTGGATTTTAAGCAATTGCTTTCTCACGCTGCGAATCAGCAGCAATCGAACAGTGTCACTCTTCAGACCACCAACTCTTCTCACTTGGGTGGTGGCGGCCATTCTATAGATGGCGAAATGATGTATCGCACCCCGACGCAACCAGCGTTGGACGGTAACACGGTTGACACACAAGCAGAGCACACACGTTTTGCTGAAAACACATTTATGTATCAGGCGAGTCTGAGCTTTTTGAGCAGTAAGTTCAAAGGCATCAGCTACGCCATTAAAGGTCAATAACTATGGCGCTTTTCGACAACTTTGATCTGGCAGGCTCTGCGATGTCCGCGCAGTCTCTTCGACTTAATATCACTGCATCTAATATGGCAAATGCCAATACAACAGCGGGCAGTAAAGAGGAGGTTTTTAAGGCACGTCACCCTGTATTTAAAGCAGTCATGCTCGAGGCTCAGGAGCACACCATGGGAGTAGAAATGGCGGGTATCGTCGAGGATCAAACCGAGGCGCAATCGCAATTTTCTCCTGGTCATCCGATGGCTGACGCAGACGGTTTTATCTATTCCCCCAATATTAGTGTGGTGGAAGAGATGGTTAACATGATGTCCGCTTCTAGAAGCTTCCAAGCGAATGTCGAAGTACTCAATACGACCAAACAAATGCTTCAACGAACCTTGAGTTTAGGTCAGTAAAAATACAAGGAATTTAGATCATGGCAGATGTGGCAGGTGTCGGTGAATCATCCATCTTGAACGAAATAAGTGCGAGCAATAAGTTCAAACAGGAGGTGGGTGCAAACACTGAATTAGGTCAAGAAGAATTCTTGTCTCTTATGACAACTCAATTGCAAAATCAAGATCCTCTAGCACCGATGGAGAATGGCGACTTCATCGCACAGTTGGCGCAATTTGGAACAGTTTCGGGTATCGGTGATTTGCAAGCAAGTGTTGATTCGCTTAGTGCCGCAATGACAGCTTCTGATGCTACGGACGCAGCCTCATTGGTGGGTAAGAGCGTGCTAACAGAGAGCAGCGTTGGTCGACTTGCGGAGGATGTAGCCATGACTGGAGCGGTGGAGGTTCCAGAAAATGTCAGCAATATGCAAGTCCAGATAGAGAGCATGGGTGGGGTTTTGGTTGACAGCTTTGAGATTGCTAATCAATCGGCAGGAATGGCGTCGTTTAAATGGGACGGTAAGTTGGCTGATGGAACTCAGTCACCGCCAGGTAGTTATGTCCTTAAAGCAACAGGCGCTGGTTCTCAAGGTCCAGAGACACTGAAGACTTTTGTTGGAAGCAGGGTAGATAGCGTGACAATGAGTAGTGAAGGTAAAAGCTTTGTTCTAAATCTATCGGGCATTGGTGCTAAACCTTTGTCCGAGGTAAGTCAGTTGGGTTTGTAGCCTTTTAAAAAAAGGTAAAAAAGTCGGAACCACCACTTTGGTGGAGATTGTTGAAACAAGTAGTATTTTGAGGAATAGGTATGTCTTTCGGTTTGGGATTGAGTGGTTTAAACGCAGCGTCGTCAGAGCTAAATGTGACGGCGAACAATATTGCGAATGTGGGCACGACTGGATTTAAGTACTCTCGGGGTGAGTTTTATGATGTATACGCTGTCAGTGTCACGGCTTCTGCTAACACCGCTGTCGGTGATGGCGCGCTATTAGGAAACGTACGCCAAATACAATCACAGGGGAGCTTGGAATATACAGATAATGCACTGGATTTAGCGATAAATGGTCAGGGTTTTTTCATGACCTCCAATGATCCGAATACACTAGTTCCGTCTTTCACTCGAAATGGTGCGTTTGGTACTGACGCCAATGGTTACCTTGTCGATGGTGTAGGTAAATACTTGCAAGTATTTCCTACCGACCCAGAAACAACTGACGTTATAGCGACGAGTAAAAACGCTGCTACTTCGGTGAAGGTAACAGAGACATTTGGCACTGCTAACCCGACTACCACTGTTGGAATTTCGGCCAATCTCCCAGCGGCGACAGGTGCGTTGGATCCCGCTTTTTTTGACCCCACTAATGTTGACACTTACACGGCTTCGACAACATCGACTGTCTATGACTCATTAGGTCAAACGCACACGATGGAAACATTCTTTATACACACTGATGTAGCAAATAATATTTGGGATACACGCGCATACTTTAATGGGAATGCCATGACTCCCTCTGCCGGTGTGAGCACTGAACTCAATTTTAACGGAGCGGGTGTAATGACTGCACCTGCCAATGGTGAGGTTCAGTATGACCCTGAGTTAGTTGGAAATGGCTCTAACCCGATTGAACTAATGATTGACTATTCTCCCAATTTAGCCGCGAGTTCCACGACGCAACAAGCGACTCCGTTTTTTGTACCCTACGTCGAACAAGACGGAACTGCTGTTGGCCGTTTGAGTGGATTGTCCGTTCAATCTGACGGAAACCTAGAAGCTAAGTACAGCAATGGTAGAACGATCTCTCTGGGTCGAATAATTGCAGCAGACTTTGAAAATACAACAGGCTTGAGGCAGGGAGGAAATACTTCTTGGACAGAAACATTTGAGTCGGGACCCGCGCTAATAGGGCAATTTGGTACCGAACGATATGGCAACGTGCAAGGAGGAGCCTTAGAAGCGTCTAATGTTGATTTGACGACTCAGTTAGTCGAGTTGATAACTGCTCAACGAAATTTCCAAGCAAATGCAAAGACTATTGAAACGTCAAATACTCTGACGCAGACAATAATAAATATCTAATAAATAGGATCATACACAGGCATGGATAAGGCACTTTATTTGTCAATGACAGGAGCGAAGAGTTCACTGGCGGCGCAAGCCACCAATGCAAATAACTTAGCGAATGCGTCGACCTCGGGATTTAGAGCAGATATAGAGCGCTTTTCTTCAATGCCTGTGTATGGCCCGGGTCATCCATCTCGAGTTTATGCTCTCGATGACGCGGTTGGTTTCAATAGTGAAGTGGGCTCATTGATGCAAACTGGCCGCAATATGGACCTAGGTATTGCAGGTGAAGGTTGGTTCGCAGTGTCTGCTGAAGATGGCAGTGAAGCATACTCACGTCGTGGGGATTTAAGGACCGATGCCAACGGTTTGCTGATGAATGGAGCAGGGCAACCCATTAATGGCAACTCTGGCCCAATCACGCTGCCGCCCTTTGAAGAACTAATTCTTGGCCAGGATGGCACGGTAACCATAAAGCCGTTGGGCGCTGCTGAAGGGGAACTGGCGATCATCGATCAAATAAAGCTCGTCAAAGGCGAGGCCAGTGAAATGTATAAGGGAAAAGATGGTTTGTTCCGAGCCAATGATGGTGAAGATCTAGCAGCAAATGCTGCAGTCTCGGTCAATGCGGGTTCGCTTGAATCTAGCAACGTCAACGGTATCGAGTCGATGGTCAACATGATTGAATACTCAAGAAATTTCGAAAGTATGGTGAAGTTTTTTGATGAGATAGAAAAAATGGATAGCGCGTCAACGCGTTTGATGAGTGTCTCCTCTTAAGAGCGGCACCAGATATAAGGAAATAGCATGAATCCGGCGTTATGGATTTCAAAGACAGGACTGGATGCGCAGCAAATGCGCATGTCAGTTGTCGCAAACAATTTAGCAAACGTGGGAACGACTGGTTTCAAGCGTGATCGCGCCAATTTCGAAGACTTGTTCTACCAAACGTATAGAGCTGCCGGTGGATTGTCTTCTCAGAACACCGAGCTACCGACGGGCCTCAATCGTGGTACCGGTGTCAGGGTAGTGTCAACGGACAAGCTGCATACGCAAGGCAATATGTCGCAGACTGAGGCGCCGCTTGATGTCGCGATCAACGGACGTGGTTTCTTCTCAGTAGTCACACCCAATGGTGCGTCTGCTTATACCCGTGACGGTAGTTTTAAACTCGATAGCTCGGGGACGATGGTAACGTCGAGTGGATATCCAGTACAACCTGCTATTTCTATTCCAGCCAATGCCCAACAGATTGTGATCGGAGACGACGGCAGTGTCTCGGTAAAGCTCGATGGTGCAACCAATATGGTAAATGTAGGACAGATATCTGTCACAGACTTTGCAAATCCGCTGGGCCTGCAACCTATCGGTGAAAACCTATTCACGGAAACTGGTGCTAGCGGTGCTGCTTCAGTTGGTACTGGGGGGCAGGCAGGTTTTGGCCAGATTAGGCAAGGTTTTTTGGAGACTTCAAACGTCAACATCGTTGAAGAGATGGTGGCAATGATAGAAACACAAAGAGCCTATGAAATGAATTCTAAAGCAATTTCTACCACCGATGAGATGCTGCAATATCTCAATAACAATGTATAGGTGAAACAGTGATTGTCTCTGTGAAGCGATTTATTGTTGTGTGCCTAGGGCCTATTTTATTATCTGCCTGTGCACCGATACCGCAACCACACCCATCGGAACCTGAATATGAGCCTGTGCCGGCACCGCCGATGCCGCGTGTTGATTCGACCCCGACGGGTTCGATATACAACTCTGCTACAGCACAAGAACTGTTTAGAGATATAAAGGCATATCGTGTGGGTGATGTTTTGACAGTAAGCCTGGAAGAAAACACAAATGCAGAAATGAGTTCTGTTACCAATACCAGTAAGGATGACAATACATCATTGGGTGTCAGTACATTACTTGGGCAAACTGTTTTACCCAGCTCTAATCCACTACAGATGCAAGCCTCGAACAACAGAGCTTTTTCTGGCAGCGGCAATAGCGCACAAAGCAATCGTTTGGATGGTGAACTATCGGTCACCGTTCATGAGGTACTTGCAAACGGAAATCTCGTGATAAGAGGCGAAAAGCGAACAACCATTAATCAAGGCATGGAGTTCTTGCGACTCTCAGGCATTGTAAGGCCGGAAGATGTGAGTGATAGCAATGAAGTGTTGTCTACACGCATTGCCAATGCCCATGTCAGCTATGGTGGTCGCGGAGTTATTCGTGACAGCAACCGTGCTGGTTGGGCCTCTAGATTCTTCAACAGTGAGTGGTGGCCATTTTGAGAATTCTTTGGGCTATTGCGCTTTGTTGCGCGCTTGGATCAGCGACGGCTGAAGAAGCAGGTACGCGTATAAAGGATCTCGCCGGTGTAGCGGGCGTTCGTGACAACCATTTGCTCGGCTACGGACTGGTTGTAGGACTCGCGGGCAGTGGGGACAGCCTCAATAAAACGCGATTCACGTCGCACAGTTTGTCTGCACTTTTGACCAAGTATGGTATTACGCTGCCTGGCGGGGTTTCTCCAGACTCCAATAATATCGCGGCGGTAATGGTCTCCACAAATTTGCCGGCTTTTTCAAAGCCTGGGCAGAAACTGGATGTGACCGTATCGTCCCTGGGTGATGCGACTAATCTGCGTGGAGGGACTTTATTATTAACCCCGCTAAAAGGGGTTGATGGGAGTACCTATGCCATAGCACAAGGCAACCTAACGGTCAGTGGTTTTGGTGTAGAAGGCTTAGATGGGTCTAAGTTAACCGTTAATGTGCCAAGTGCCGCTCGTATTCCCAATGGTGCGACGGTGGAGCGTGGAGTCGTCTCTCCGTTTGGCACAGCTGATGCCATTTATTTGAACCTACATACACCTGACTTTACAACGGCGAAGCACATGCAAGACGTATTGAACGCTGCATTGGGTACAGGCAGTGCAACGGCAGAAGATGCTGTAACGGTGAGGGTGCAAGCACCTCAAGACTACTCTCAGCGTGTGGGATTTTTGTCGTATCTAGAAAACATACGCGTAGAACCCGGCGAGGCCGCTGCAAAAATAATCATTAATTCACGAACTGGCACCATTGTTATAGGTTCTCATGTGCAAGTGCGTCCTGCGGCAGTTACACATGGCAGCATGACCGTTGCTGTGCGTGAAAGCCCTGCGATATCACAGCCTAACCAACTGGCAGATGGAGAGACCGCACAAGTTGAAAACACTCAAATTAATATCGATGAAGAAAACAATCGTATGTTTCTCTTTGATGCGGGTGCGACATTGGCGGAAATTGTTCGCGCTGTTAATCAGGTCGGGGCGGCACCCAGTGATTTGGTGGCGATACTAGAAGCTTTAAAACAAGCCGGAGCTCTGCAGGCAGAGCTGATAGTCATCTGATGAAAAGCAACTAATGGACATCTCCGCGAAGGGCGCATCATACGTTGATTTACAAGGTCTGGCTGAACTAAAAGCGCAGGCTGGAAAAAACCCCGACG
The DNA here is from genome assembly GCA_937965695.1 of uncultured Granulosicoccaceae bacterium. Taxonomy (GTDB): domain Bacteria; phylum Pseudomonadota; class Gammaproteobacteria; order CALCKW01; family CALCKW01; genus CALCKW01. Next base: position 14,803 of record CALCKW010000034.1, on the reverse strand, counting down.
ATGAAGCAACGCTTAGAAAGGTAGCTTCGCAGTTTGAGAGCATGTTCACCAACATGTTGTTAAAAGCGCAACGTGAAGCAGGTTTTGGTGACCCTATTTTCGACTCTAGCGCAATGGAGTTTTACCGGGATATGCACGACAAACAGCTGTCCGTTCATATGGCTGAAAACGGTGGTGTGGGGCTCGCCGACATGATCGTGGCGCAGTTAAGCCACGATAAACAGCACACAAAGACGGCTGCCGATACCGGACTACAAGGGTATTTTTCATCTCCTGTTGCTTTAGCACCGGCACCGACACAGCGGCAGGAACAAAGCTGGAGTAAGCCCCAAGAGTTTATTCAACAGCTATATCCGCACGCTCAAAGAGGGGCTGAAGCGCTAGGTTTAGATCCTCAATTTTTACTGGCGCAAGCGGCGTTGGAAACTGGCTGGGGTGAACACGTTCCCGCTGATGGTAGGGGTAGTAGTTTTAATGTGTTTGGTATTAAAGCGCAGTCGGGTTGGTCTGGAGAGCGGGTGTGGAAGAATACGCTCGAGTTTAGCGAAGGACAATTTGAGAGTTCGCGCGAACCGTTTAGACGCTATAACAATTTGGGCCAATCGGTAGATGATTACGTAAGCTTTTTGCAACAAAACCCTCGATATGAAAATGCGCTCAAAGCCGCATCACAGGGTGCTGAAGCCTTCGCTCAAGAACTGGGTTTAGCCGGCTACGCAACCGACCCAAACTATGCAAAAAAAATTATGCAATTAATAAACAGTGAGTCCATGCAAGGCTGGGCAAAGTAAAGACTCTGATTATCAGTGTCGATACAAAAAGAAGGCGCCGATAGCAAAATTGGCAAAGTGCTTAGGTACTTAAACTTGTGCAGATTTAGGAAATCGTCTGTATACGATCTCATGCCCCGTAACGCTATTGCGTAACTGGCTGCATATCATGTTTCTGAAAAACTGAAAACGAGGTTCTGCTGTGGCTGATTTACTCAGTGTTGCCCGCACGGGCATAGTGGCGGCAAATGCAGGTCTGCAAACGACTGGCCACAATATAGCTAACGCAAATAACGACGGCTATCACAAACAGCGTGTGGACCTGAACGCAATAGGCCCTGCGCGCCATGGCGCAAATCGTTTCGGTTTGGGAGTCAGTGTAGGAGACGTCACGCGTTTGCAGGACGAAATTACTCTGCGTCAGCGACGCGATGTAGAATCCCAAGCCGCTTCTTTTAGCCAGTTTGAATCACTCGGCACGCAGATATCAGAAATGTTTGGCGAGTCGGGTTATCACCTAGACGAAGCTATGGGGCAGTACTTTAATGCGGTCCGTGCGTCGGCAGATAATCCCAGTTCAATTCCCTTGCGAACCATCGTGCTCCAACGCGCAGACGAGATGGCCAACCGATTCAGTGGATTGGATGACAGATTAGCGCGCATGGAATCTGACATGGCGCCGCAAATCGCGCTTGAAGTGCAGGAAATCAATACAATTTCGGAACAACTTGCGGATATAAACAAACAGCTAACCACGCACTATGGCAACGACAATGATTTATTAGATCGTCGAGATCTGCTGTTGGATCAGTTGGCGTCTAAGGTCACAATAGATGCACGCTTTGGTAACGATGGCGAAGTGAGTGTTGGGATAGCCAAAGGTCAGACGATAGTCGATGCGGCTCATAGTCACCCACTAAGGACAGTCGTAGACCCTCAGAATGCGCAATTGCTTCGAGTTGAATTTGATAACCAAGGTGCGGGCGTAGATATTACTGATGCGATTGAGGGTGGAGCATTGGGTGGAATATTAAGCGAGTCGCGTGAACTGTTGCGCGATACGCGCGAGAGCCTGGGGCAGTTGGCCGCAAGTGTTGTGACGGAAGTTAATGCAATACACACAGAGTCTGTTGATTTAGACGGTAATAGAGGACAGAATTTTTTTGACCCTATCATCACCGATACGATTTCCAACCACAACAATACGGGCACAGCTGAACTAAATACGGTCATTGTTGATGGCACCGCGTTGCAGGCTAAAGCGTATACGATTGAATATGACGGCGCTAATTGGTCGGTTGATGATAGTGAAGGTAATTCGCTAGTGACCGGTGCTACGTTGCCTTTAAATATTGACGGAATTGATATTACTCTGAATGCTGGCGCCGCAAATGCTGGTGATAGTTTTTATGTTTCACCTTCTTTGGGCGCTGCTAGCGGCATGTCTTTGAGCATTGACGATCCCAGACAATTGGCGCTGGCCCAGGCAGTGCGCGCCGTTGAGCAAACGGACAACAGTGGCAGTGCGATCGCCCAAAATATAACCGTTGCTGATGCCAACAATGCGGCATTGCAAACACCCGTGATGATTGAATTTACAGACCCGCCGACGCAATACAGCGTGATAGATCCTGCTGATGGCACTGTATTGGTAGCACCGGCCGCTTATGTCAGTGGGGACGTCATAGCGCACAACGGTTGGGAGCTTACTGTTACAGGTAATCCTGCTGCAGGCGATCGTATCACCGTAGAAGGCAATGCTGATGGTCTTGCTAATCAAAATCTTGATCGTATCGCCAATTTGCAGACCGAAAAAATTATGGCAGGTGGGAATGCATCGGTTGAAGAAATGTACGGCGCACTTATCAGTGACGTAGGAACAAGAGTCAGTTCCGCCGCTAATAATGCCGAAGCGCAGGGGCGTATCCATCAAATATTAACCGACCGATTGCAAAACACCGTTGGTGTCAGCCTGGATGAGGAAGCAACGCGAATGATGCAGTATCAGCAGCTTTTTCAAGCATCAGCGCGTGTGATACAAACTGTGCAAGCGACTTTTGACACCATGATTAGGTCATTCTAACTAGGAGCATTGTTATGCGAGTTGCAACATCATTGATGTATGACCATGCTGTTTCGTCATTTGCCACGCAGCAAAAACGAATTTACGAAGCACAGCAGCAAATTTCAACAGGGTTAAAAATTGCGAGCCCCCACCAAGACCCAAGCGCTGCTGTCAACATCGACAGACTACAGAGCTTAGAAGGGCGGATGGAGACCTATCAACGTAATGTAGACACGATGAATGAACGCTTGTCGCTGGAAGACACCTCCATGAGTGATATGTCTAATGTATACCAGCGTATGCGTGAATTAGCTGTTCAAGCGGGAAATACTGCACTTCCTCAAGAAAGTCGCTTGGCCCTTGCTGCTGAGATGCGCGAAGGCTTGCAATCGCTGGCAGCTTTAGGCAATACAATTAATTCGCAAGGACACTATTCTTTTGCTGGTGCTCAAGGAGATCAGAAACCCATAGATACCTTTGAAGTGAGCGGTATGGTCGCTGCGAGTATCAATGGAGATAACACGGCACGTAACATCGAAATCGCTGAAGGGCGCGTGATGAAACTAGGTGACAATGTCGCCAGTGATTTTTTGCGCACAGAAAGTAACAACGCGCTGCGAACGCGCGGAGAGCTAAGCAACACAGGAAGCGCTCGGGCGATGTCTGCCTTTGTAAGCGATTCCACCGTTTTTAGTGGGCAGAATATAACCATTAGTTTTGACACCAGCAACACATATGATGTGCTTGCCGATGACGGCTCAATTCTGCTTGCCGACCAAGACTATCGTCCTGGAGAGACCATCGAATATGGTGGTATACGAACCGCAATAGATGGCAGTCCATCTGTTGGAGATTCTTTTGTGATTGAATCTGCGACGACTAAGGATGCCTTCACCGTGATTAATCAGCTGATTGGTGTGTTGCGCAGTGGCACCGGTGATCAACTGAGCGCAATGGTCGATCAAAGTCTGACAGATATTAACAGTCTTCAAGAAAAACTCTCGGTTGCCCAAGTTGAGGCTGGTTCGAAATTGAACTCTCTTGAACAACAAAAGAGCAATAACGCTGATATGAATTTATATCTAACAAAGTCTTTGTCAGCTCTCCGTGATACAGACTATGTAACAGCTATTTCGCAGCTGCAACAGGAGATGACTATCTTTGACGCTGCACAAGCGACGTTTGCCAAAATTCAACAGAGCTCTTTGTTTGATCACATCTGATTTAGGCCGTAAATATTTCAGCTATTCAATGTGGTTCCCTGGTATGTTTGATCCAGTGAGTCGCCTATCTATTCCGTGTGAAACTAATAGGTGAAAGGCTATAGTTAACGCCTTTTTTCTCCTCGCCATAAACGGTGTTCTAGCTTTCCCTCTCGTTTCTTTGGCAAATTGCCGCGTCTTCCAGTTCTGTCCATTGGACTAAAAAACAATAAACCTGTTAATAGAATTCTAGAGTAGGTTTAACGAATCCCTCTCCATGTTCCTTTCGTCCAAATTTCATGAATTAGTTTGATAATTCTGTTTGGCCAACGTTGAAGTATGACGTTCTATTCAAAAAATATACTCATTCTTATAAGAATAATACAACTACACACTCCTAATTAGTGCTGTTTCAGCATTGTCCTGTCGTTGTTCGTGGTCTGTTGTTAAAGAACAAACAAACCTTGCCGTTGAGAAAGGTGTTGGCAAAGTGATCATAGAATCAATTGCTGGCTAGCAAAAAACTGGAACCGTTAAGTTCAAAAATACGCGAAGACTTTGGTTGTTATCTGAACCTCTATTGTTGTGCACCGGCCTTGTAAACAAGGTCACTCGAACTCTGACGGAAAGATGATAAGGGCAAGAAGCCCTTGAATATTTGGAGTAGACCATGAGTACTATTAATACAAACTTGCTGTCGCTAAATGCACAGCGAAGCGTGGGTCAAGCAAACGGCTCACTTGCAACATCTATGGAGCGCTTATCTTCGGGAATGCGTATAAACAGCGCGAAAGACGATGCTGCTGGTTTAGCAATATCCGATCGGATGACATCGCAAGTCAGAGGATTGTCACAGGCAATTCGAAACTCTAACGATGGTATTTCGATGACGCAAACAGCAGAAGGCGCTTTGCAGGAATCAACTAACATCATGCAAAGAATGCGCGAACTAGCCGTACAGTCAGCGAATGATACCAACTCTGCATCCGATCGAGGTAATCTGCAAAAAGAAGTTTCGCAGTTGCAATCAGAGCTGAATAGGATCGCCAATACAACTTCCTTTAATGGTAAAACATTACTGGATGGCTCCTTAAGTAACGCCAAATTTCATGTTGGATTTGAAGCTGACCAGACAATCAACGTAACTGTTGGCGATGCTCGTGCTACTAACATGGGATCGAATCGTGTTTCCCTAGGCGCAACGGGTGGGTCGTTTCTCGCAGCTGTTGGAACAGAAGATAACTCTATCACTGCTGCTTCAACATTAAGTGTGTCGGGTTCACTAGGCAGCGCCGACATAGGCATTGCCGCCGCTGACTCGGCTCGCGATATAGCTGCTGCGGTTAATCTCAGTACTGATGATACTGGTGTTAGTGCTTCGGCTCAGACAGTCGCCATTATTGACAACGTCTCTGCTGCCGGTGCTGTGACTTTCGATTTGTTCGGCCAAAATGAAACAGATGGAGTACGGGTTTCTGCTCAGTTGGCAGATGCTACCGATTTAACCAATTTGGCAAAAAGCATCAATGATGTCGCTGGTAAGACCGGGGTACGCGCTGTTCTAAGCGGTGATAAATCTCAGGTCATGCTGGAGAACAATGAAGGTTACGACATCACTCTAGAGAACAAAGGTGCTGCAACTGTTGATCTTGCTATGGCCAAAGTGTCTGGTGATATAGCAGATGGGGACGACGTGTTCTCTGCAGCTTCATTACAAGGTGCGGCGCAGACTTTGGCCACTCTCACTGGCTTTGCCACAGCAACTGGTAATGTAGAGTTTGATTCCAGTAAGTCGTTTACCATCGAATCAAGCGCGGCATTGGTGTCATCCGGTAACGCAGAAGCTTCTTCTCTTGAAGATATTGGTTCCGTCGACGTCAGCAGCCAGGCTGGTGCTAACTCGGCACTCAATGTCATCGACGGTGCGTTGGCTTTTGTAGCGGATCAACGCGCTGATATGGGTGCCGTGATGAATCGATTTGAAAACACCATCAGTAACCTCAGTAACGTTGTTGAAAATACCGAAGCTGCGCGATCACGAATTACCGATGCTGACTTTGCAAAAGAGACGGCGGCTCTGTCGAAAGCTCAGGTGCTGCAACAGGCAAGTATGGCGATGTTGGCTCAGGCCAACCAAGCGCCGCAAAGCGTCTTGTCGCTACTCCGATAATAGCGGAGTAGACAGCTCTTAATTGGACCGGCAGCATTTCGTTGCCGGCTTCTCTCACTAGGAATACGACCCAATATATCTCTAACTGATTGTAAGCAAACAATATTTATTGCCTGGATGTAGTAATTTCGTTAAAGGAAGAAGCTATCCGTGCCGTAACCCAGTTTGTAGGAAGCGTTGCGAACTTGTCACATTGTGATTCTAGCGATCTTCTTAATTGTCAGTAGTTTTACGGACTTTGTTTTAAGCAGCTATCTGTTGCTGAGTCTGTGGATCGAACATGGACGTGACGTGTGAGCAATAGCCCACACCTACCATTTTTTGATGGAGATGTAACATGACTGTTATAAACACTAATATGTTGTCGCTTTCAGCGCAACGAAGCGTTGGTAACGCTGATTCTGGCCTTGCGACTTCCATGGAGCGTTTGTCTTCCGGGTTACGCATTAACAGTGCCAAAGACGATGCTGCAGGTCTCGCGATTTCTGATCGCATGACTTCGCAAATTCGAGGTTTGTCGCAAGCTGTTAGAAACGCTAACGACGGCATTTCAATGACTCAAACAGCAGAAGGGGCGCTGCAAGAGTCGACCAACATTATGCAGCGGATGCGAGAGCTCTCCGTGCAATCAGCAAACGACACTAACTCTGCTGCTGATCGCGCGAACCTCCAAAAGGAAGTGTCGCAGTTGCAATCTGAATTGAACCGAATTGCTAATCAAACGACGTTCAATGGCCATACACTGCTGGATGGTTCGCTGAACAATGCCAAGTTTCATGTGGGCTACGAGGCAAATCAGACAATCAATGTTTCAGTTGGTGATTCACGAGCAACCAATATGGGTTCAAACCGCGTATCGCTTGGGGAATCAGGTGGTGGTTATCTAACTGCGGTAGCAACGGAAGACAACTCATTGACGGCTGCCACAACAAACGTGGAGATAGCCGGATCTTTGGGGACGGCTGCAATAGCGGTAAATGCTGCGGACTCAGCACGTGATGTTGCTGCAGCAGTGAACCAGACTTCTGATCAGACAGGTGTTGATGCCTCGGCGCAGACTGTTGCTATCATGGATGGAGTTTCGGCTGCCGGTGCTGTCACGTTTGACTTATTCGGCCAGAACGAAGATGAAGGTGTTCGTGTATCTGCGCAATTAAGTGATGCAAATGACTTGACTAATTTGGCGAAAAGCATCAACGATGTTGCTGGTAAAACAGGCGTCAGAGCTGTATTGAGTGGTGATAAAACTCAAATTATGTTAGAAAACCAGGAAGGTTATGACATAACAGTAGAAAATCAAGGTGCAACAACTGTTGATTTAGCAATGGCTGAAGTGTCGGGAGACATCGCCGATGGCGACGATGTATTCTCTGCCGCTTCAACGCTCGGTGCTACAGTAACAGCTGCCGCTGCTGGTGGATTCGCGACGGTGACGGGCACAATAGAATTTGACGCCAGCAAGTCGTTCACCGTGACAGCAGATGATGTGACGATGGCGACAGCGGGTGCTAAGGCTTCTACGCTTAACGACATCGGGTCAGTGGATATCAGCTCACAAGCAGGTGCAAATGCTGCGTTGAACGTGATTGACGGTGCACTTGCATTCGTGACGGATCAACGTGCCGATATGGGTGCTTTGATGAATCGCTTTGAGAACACCATCAGCAACTTGACGAACGTTGTTGAGAAAACTGAGTCAGCACGTTCTCGAATCACGGACGCTGATTTCGCGATGGAAACAGCGAAATTGTCTAAGTCTCAGGTGCTACAGCAGGCTAGCATGGCGATGTTGGCTCAAGCCAACCAAGCGCCGCAGAGTGTACTGTCACTGTTGCGTTAAGTCACAACGTCAAAGGTGCAATACACCTAAAAGAAAAACCGGGCGTAAGCCCGGTTTTTTTTGCATACATTTTTTGCCTTTCAATTCCAAATAATTGGATTAATGAAAATGACGTGTCTAAATTTGTATTTTGGTTTTAAGTGCGCTTAATCGCTTTAAGTACAAAAGGAGCCATTGGCCGCCAGAGCCAAGCGGCAGAAACCACAAGGCAGGTAATGCCGACGATGGCCGCGTAGCCTATTAGTGTCAACCAACTATCGGTTTCTAAAATGGTGTAGTCTCGAAAGTAGTAGAAAATTGCCGAGATCAGTGCGGGATACCACGCTACTTGTAAAACCAGCGAAACTGCACCGAAGTTAAACTTAAAGCGATCGGCCAAAAACCAAGCGTAGACAGGTGTAGAAAAAATCGCGATGGCGATGGCGCCACCGGTAAACATCGCAGCGACACCCCATTTAATTCCTAGATAAACCGAAAGAACGACCACCAAGGCGCCTTCTGCGGCTGAACAGATGCCACGCAATCGCATTTCATGGCGAACATAAAGCATATTCTTTAAGCCAGCCGTCCAAACCCATAAAGCCAACATGCCGCTCAACGCTTGGTTGGCAATATCGCCACCGTAGTATTCAGCACCAACCCAAAGCGTTATGAACGATTTATTCAATGCTGTGCTCGAGATGAATATTACAGCCGCCAGCATTGCGGTGACTTGAAGGTACAGTTTTGCTGTAGGCCAGATGTCATCGCCGAAATCACCTGCATGGTATTTTTGTTTCAAGGCAGGGCGGACCAAGTCGCCAGCGAATGCGAGCATCTGCGCTGCCAACAAGGGCAACACAAATAAAATGGCGACTTGATTGGCTGTTGTAAGCCCCATACCCGGGAGAATGGCTGCCAGTAAGCGATAGCTCTGTAGGCCCATTGCATCGCCAATAGTTGCTAACAACATCCAGCCACTCGTACCGAGCATCATCACCACGTCGGCTTTCTCGTGTTTCAGGTTTGACCGCTGAATGATCAAGCCTGTTTTATCTGCGTAAATTTTACGCACCACGAAGAAGACTACTGATCCAAGTACCACTGCTGCTGCCATGCCCCAAAGTCTGTAGCCTATCCACACCAGCAACATAGTCAGAACAGCTTGCGCGATCTTCATTAGTAGAAAAGCGACTTCCAGTTCTTTGTGGTACTGCTGACCGGTGAGAATAGCCGAGTGATGTGAGCCCCACAGCGTGATGGTCAGTGTGATTCCCATGCAAACGACGAAGAAAATGGAACCGTAGAGATCTTCTGCAGGTAGCTCTTTAGTGATGAAATCCATGTTGAAAGCCAGCACAGTGACGGCCACCATGGAAAGTATCGCGAGCACTGTCTGGATAACAACACCGAGAGAAAGCAGCCCTTTGGTTTCCTCGACCTTTTGTGGATCTGCGTCTGGTCGAATCTCGCGTTCGATCAGAGCCTGCATCGTTTGTGAGGTGCCGGGATTGATCTTCTGAAAGTAGCCGATCAACTCCAGAACCGCGGCACGAAAGCCCATGGCTTGAGGGCCGAGCCAGGTCAATAACAATGGCATGGTCAGCAGTCTGATCGCGCCATCGATGAACATGTGGACGTACCCAAAAAGCACACCGTCAATAAATCTTTTGGTGGTACTGCCGCGGCTCATGGTGGTTCCTTAGTTAATTATTAGGCGAAATGTTGACGTATGAAGCTGCCTTTACTTCCAGCTTACACAGGCGCTAATTAGGTTATAAAGTCATTGTTTTTGAGCTAGATCCAACCAATAGTCGCATCACTACACTTTTTGAGCGTGCAATCCGCTCAGAGATCAGCGCTGAACTTTATACGAAGAAAGTGCTGGTCGTAACACTGGACACTATTTAATAGCAGCAGAGTTAGGCAAGAGCAGCAAGTTTTCTTATATATGGGTGTATGTCAATGATTTGGAGCAACTGCTGTGCCACGGTCAAAGTGCGGTGGTTTCGAGGTGTTTTTTTGGCATGTGCCTACCATTAATAGCATCCATTTTTTTCTCTAAGCACTAAACTGTAGGGCTAAAACAAATTTTAAGTGGCAGCGATAGTTATATCGACAAGGCCGCGAAGAGTGACTGTATGAGAAATAGAAGCATGTCCATAGCTGCAGCGGGATTGAACGAATCTTCGCCATTAGCGACTTGGATGCTGGCGCTGACCACGGTTTCGATAATGTTGCTGGCGTCTTTGCCTTTTGGTAACTACGCAAACTATTTGATTACTGCGGGTTTTCTAGGCGCGGTGATGCTGGCTGCGACCCTGGGTGGTCGAACATTGTGGTTGAGTAAAGAATGGCTTTTGTTGTTGGTATGGCTGCTTTATTCGATATTGCCCAGCTTGCTGGCCGAGGACACGGAACGAGCGATGTTTAAGGTGCTCACCATGTGCCAGATTGCGATTGTGGTTTTCGCTGTACAACAAACAATGGTTTGGCAACGCAGGGTGTCTTGGCTGCTGATCGCCTTTGGGATCTCAGTTAGCATGGCTTATCTACTCACTTTCACGAGTTTTAGCGTGAGTGCGGTGACCGGCTCTCAGCAAAATGGAGACGATGTGGTGCGAGTGGCGAGCACGCTGGCAGATGCCAATGCTTTCGGCGCCGCAACGGTGATGGGCCTGGGGCTATGTCTTATTTGTGGAGCCTTCAGCAGAGGCGCTGTACTCAAAACCCTGACTTGGGTTGTCAGCTTGGTGTTAATCGCTGCGCTTATAAACAGCGGATCTCGAACAGCCGTTATTGGAATGACAATACTTCTTTTAGGTGCTACCTGGGCATTTAGACTTTGGCGTGGAGAGTACTTTGTCAAATTCTTGGTCGGGTTGCTTATTTTGGGGTTTGTCGGCAGCGCTATCTACTACGCGGTTAAGGATATGCCTGTTGTTCAGGATCGTGTTGAAGCTTTAATAACGGGCAATGATTCCATTGTCGTGCGTATGACAGACTTCATCGCGGTCGTGGCTTCTGGTCTAGACACCAGCGCAGAATCATCGGGAGAGTCAATCGACGAACGATTGGAGTTGCTGACGACGGGCGCAGATTTATTGATTGAAAGCAATCTGCTTGGCGTAGGGCTCGACAATTTTGCAACACATGTTGGTGTGTTCGCGCACTCTAATGTCATGGAAATAAGCGTTAATACCGGTGTTGTTGGATTTCTGTTGTACTACGGTATTTATTTGATGATCGCCTGGCGTGCCTTTCAGCTAACTAGTCAGAGCAACGGACATGCTGTGCCAAGAGCCGTCTTAGTGAGTTTGATCGCCTATTCGGTGATGGACATTACGCACGTCAGTTACTACGCCAAGTCTAGTTGGTTATTTCTCGCCATGATCACGGCTTGTTTAGAAGTTTTTGCAAGAGACTTGACTAAGCACCGATCGTTGAGAGAAGCGCGTCAAAGTCGCGTTGAACCCGTGCGAGACGAAGACTCGGAAGTCGTTGACGAACCTGTCGTTTTCAAACCAGTCCGAACCTGAGTCTGAGAATAAACAATGCATATAGCGATGGTGACCCCTTACCCCGCTGATAAGCCCAAAGGTGGTGTCGAAGCTGCCGCAAGCAATCTAGTGCGTGAACTGGCAAAGCTAGGTGATCACAAGATCACCGTCATCGCGCCCAGTTACCGCGGGGAGAACCACGCGGAAGAACGCGATGGATTTACGCTTCAGTGGGTCTCGCAACCGCCACTGGGTTTTCTGAGTTATTGGAGTATTATGCGCCGCAGGGTGCACCGTCTACTTGCAGATCTCAATCCTGATATTACGCATTTTCAAGCCATGCTAGCCCTTAGTAATGGTTATAAAGAACCTTTTCTTGGCACTGTTCACGGTATTGGTGAACAAGATATCCGCACCAGAGGTGGGCGATTCAGCGAGTTGCGTGCACGCATTGTTGGCTGGGTAGAAGGTAAGGCAAGACGTAGTCTAAAAGACTGTATTGTCATCAACCCCTATGTGGCCGAAATGCTCGACGGTCAATTAGACAAAGCGGTGCTTCACCATATTGGCAATCCTTTGGATGCCGTTTTTTTTGAAAAGACGCCTCTTGTCAAACGTAATAATGATTTTCTATTTATCGCGAAAATGGATCGCAACAAAAACTTGGGTGCGGCAATATCGGCCTTCGCTGCAGTAGAGGCGGAGCTACCTAGTGACACGCGACTGGTCGTCTATGGTCCCGTTGCAGATCAGCAGTACCATGAAGAATGTTTAGCTCTGATTGAGCAACAGGGTTTGGGGCATCGGATTGAATTTCTAGGTTCTCAACCACCGGCGACAATTGCTACTCATATGCGCAGTGCACGTGCGTTGATACTGACTTCGCATCACGAAGTAGCGCCAATGGTGATCAGTGAGGCACTCAGCTGTGGGTTGCCAAGCATCAGTTACAGAAAGTGCGGAATGCAGTACATGATCCAAAGTGGGGTTACTGGGGTACTAGTTGATGACGGTGATCTGACAGGATTGGCTGAGGCGATGAAAACTGTCGTCTCAGCGCAGGGAATGGAGGAACGTTGCCTCAAGGCTGGTCAGGTGTATTCACCAGGGCAGATTGCCTCGGAGACTTTTCGTGTTTATCAGCAGATCTTGCGTGCTGAACAAGCTGGTCTAGTTTCTGATTCTTAAGTTACCTGAGAGGCTTGACTGAATGCCAAGCCTGCATTTTTAACTTATCTCCCGCGAATGCGTGGATCAAGTGCATCACGTAAGCCATCACCCATATAGTTAACACTCAGAACGGTCAGTGATATTGCCAAGCCAGGCCAAAGTACACGCTCAGGTGCTAAGGTCATGAAGTTAGTGCCGTCGTACAGTAGCCTTCCCCATGTCGGAAAATCCGAGGGAAACCCAAGACCTAAAAAGCTAAGCGCACTCTCAGTGATAATGGCGGTCGCAATGCCGAGCGTTGCAGAGACCATGATTGGGCTGAGTACATTGGGTAGAACGTGGCGGCGAATAATACGACGATCAGGTGTGCCTATGCTTCGGGCTGCAAGTACAAACTCACGTTCTTTTAGACTCAATACATCGCCGCGCACTATACGCGCGGTTTGCATCCAACTGGTGATGCCAATGACAAATACAATCAGTAAAAAAATCCCCATCTCGGGCCCGAATATGTTTCGCAGCGTGTCGCGAAACAGCATGATGATCACCAGTAGCAACGGTAATAGTGGCAGCGCTAAAAACAAATCTGTTAGTCGCATCAAGATACCGTCAAGTTTCTTGAAATAGCCTGCTAATACCCCAATTGCCGTCCCTACAAGCATCGATAACATCATAGCCGTTATGCCTACCGCCATTGATACGCGGCCGCCTGCGAGCACTTGCGCCAAGGTATCGCGTCCCAGCTGATCAGTGCCGAGCGGGTGTAACATACTCGGGCCTTGATTTTTTGCACGGATATCCAAATGCGTAGGATCAATAGTGTGTATTAGAGGGCCAAAGACCACCGCTAATACAATAAAGAAAAACACTGCCGTACCAATTAGAGCGCCCTTGTGGGTGCGATATTGTGCCCAAACATCGCTCCACAATGAGCGGTGCTTTTTTTGTGATAATGCAGATTCGGTTGATTCAGTCATAGCGAATCCTTGGGTCGAGAATGCCGTATAGAATGTCGGCTACCAGATTAAACACCACAATCAGTACGGCGAAAATGAACGTCAGCGTTTGCACGAGCGGAATATCTGCACCTTGAATGCCAATTATTAAAAGCTGCCCTAAACCATTCACACGAAAAATTTGTTCCGTGATAATGGCGCCGCTGAATACTTGAGGGATGAGTAACGTGATGACAGTAACAATTGGGATAAGAGAGTTGCGCAATACATGAAGCAACAACACTACCTTTTCAGACATGCCTTTAGCTCGTGCCGTACGCACATAATCTTGGTCTAGGTTGTCGAGCATCGAAGCGCGCATGAATCGCGTTAACTGTGCAGCGTTAAAAAGTGATAGGACCAATACTGGCAAAAACATTTGTTTTACTTGAAAGACAAAACTGGGCCAGTCTTCGACCACGTGGTTTGTATCGTAAATGGAGGGAAACCATTGCAGCTTTACAGAGAAAATAATAATCAGAAGTACACCGGTAAAAAAGGTGGGTACTGAAAAGCCAACCATGGAGATGAAGGTACCCAGTTGATCAAACCAAGAGTATTGCTTATAAGCTGAAATGACACCGATAGGTACTGCGATCAGGATACCCAGCACAAAAGACATGCCGACTACCCAAAGTGTCTGTGGTATGCGTTCGACGATTAGGTCAACTACGGGGCTGCGAGTGGCCCAAGACTGCACACGCAATCGGTCTTCGCTGCCCTCAAATTTAATACCAAACCACTGTTCAATGATATTGAGTGGTTCATTGACAAAAAACTGTTTTAGCCACAAAAAGTAGCGAACAGGCAAAGGCTCGCCCAAGCCAAGTGACAGGCGGATTTTTTCACGCACTTCCGGGGGAATCGTCATAGGCAAATTGCCGGTCGGATCGTTAGGCGCTAAATCCAGCAATGCGAATATGATAAAACTGATCACGAGCAAAGTGGGAATTGCGATCAAGGTTCGCCGCAAGGTATATGTGAACATGAAGAATCCTTAGGTACGCAGAAGTGAAAACGGGCCAGTGTGGCCCGCTTTCGAGAACAGCAAAACTTACTTGGCGCGAGTCCAATCAGCTGCGTTCCACATCTCGCTATCCCAAGCGTTGTGC
>CALCKW010000033.1 GCA_937965695.1 uncultured Granulosicoccaceae bacterium | reverse complement strand
CGTAACAAACGACGGGCAAAAACCATTAACGCAACTGTAGTCTTTGTTACAACTGGATTGATCAATGCGGCGCTTAGTACCCAAAGCTGTTTTCAACGGCTGAATGGATACGCAAGTGGATTGCACCGAACAATCACCGCACCCTTCACACACAGCATCGTTTATGAACAACCGTTTGGCTGGGTTGGGAAAAGTACCACGCTTACGACGTCGGCGCTTTTCGGTGGCGCAAGTTTGCTCGTAGATCAGCACAGTGGTACCACTAATTTCACGCAGTTGCCTTTGCACTTTGTCTAACGCTTCACGCCCATATAGCTCTGTACCGGCAGGCAGCTTTCCCCGGAATTTGTCTGGATTGTCTGATACCACAACAACCTGTTCGACATTTTCTGCGTTGACTTGCCGAACCATGTCGACCACAGAGAGCGAGCCATCTAACGGTTGCCCGCCTGTCATTGCGACTGCATCGTTGTAGAGGATTTTGTAGGTGATATTGATGCCCGCTGCAACGGCACCTCGGATGGCCATCATGCCTGAATGAAAATAGGTGCCATCACCTAAGTTCTGGAACAGGTGCTTCTCACCGCTAAAATGCGAAGCGCCAGCCCAGTTCATCCCCTCGCCGCCCATGTGCGTGGGTAACAACGTATCGCTGCGACTCATCATGGCAATTGCGTGACAACCAATACCTGCCATTGCCAGACTGCCCTCGGGCACTTTGGTCGAGGTGTTGTGCGGACAACCAGAGCAAAAATAAGGCGTGCGAACCGACGTTGCCACTGCAATATTGTTAATCGTCTGACTGTCAGCTAAACGTTGGCGCAATGCATCGTGTTTTGCTTTTAGTGTGGCATCACTGGCACCCAACAGTTCTAGCCTTGCCATAATGACCCCGGCTATCGCCACAGGCTCTAGTTGCACATCGCTTTGAAACAACAACTGGCCTTGCTCATCGTTTTTGCCAACAATGCGAATACGCTGCTCTTGGTTGACAAACACCAACGCCGCTTGTGGCTCAATCATGGCTGTTTTTTCTTCCACGAAGAGCAGTTCAGGGCGACCCGCGGCAAATGCTTTTATGCCTTCAGGTTCAAGCGGCCATAGGCAGCCAACCTTGTAAATAGCAACGCCCATCGCTTCTGCTGCGTCTTCATCTAAGCCAAGCAAACTTAAGGCATGCATGACGTCAGAATAGCTTTTTCCGGCGGTGACAATGCCTAGGCCACCCCTGCCCGAAAGCTTCGTTTTATCAATGTTGTTCGCCCTGACAAAGGCGTGCACTTGCGGCAAGCGCACGCGCTTCAGCGTGATCTCCAAGCCCTGAGGGTTGTAGCCGGTTTGCTTAATGTTCACTTCACTGGCATCAACATCGCGATCAGGACGCTGCACATCGAAGCCAACGGTATTGAGCCCAACCGTTTGCGTCTGTTCTACCGTTTCATTGGTGGTTTTTAAACCAACCCACAAGCCCGAATAGCGGGACATCTCCCACCCTAATAATCCAAAATCAATGATTTCTTGCACATCGGCGGGGTAGAGTGTGGGGATATCCAGTGCGCGCAGCAACGGCTCACTTTGGTTGACGACAGTGGAGGACTTACCGGGATGGTCATCACCGACAACAACCAGCACACCCCCGTTTTTATGGGTGCCAAAGTGGTTGCCGTGGCGCATGGGATCTGAAGACCGGTCGACACCTGGTGCCTTGCCATACCACATGGCATACACACCATCGACCAACGGATCGGGGAAACTGTCTAGTTGTTGAGTGCCCCACACAGCCGTGGCTGCCAAGTCTTCATTGACGCCAGGTTGGAAGACAACGCCTGCTGCCTCCATGCGCTCTTGTTCGCGCCAGAGCGTAGCATCTAAACCTCCCAGCGGTGAACCGCGATAACCACTGATAAAGCCACGGGTGTTGAGACCGCGTTGTTGGTCTAACTGACGCTGAATCAACGCGATGCGCGCCAATGCCTGAGTACCACTGATGAGAACAGGCCCGTCATCAAGCTCAAATTTGTCCGACAGTGTGACATCTTTCAGTGGTTGCTGGGCACTCATGGATCATCCTTTGCTCTGTTGAAAAGACAGTTGAAAATCCATCGGATTTCGCCGAGAGAGCCAACAGCTAATGATCAAATAGTGCTCTGGGAATAGCAAATTTTTTCAAAAACGACGGACTCATTCGTGATGGGCCATACAGTTTAGGGCGCTGTAGCAATTTCTTGCTGAATTCGTTTATTTAACTCGGCTTCAAATAAGTCACCATCAATAGGAAGAGAAACTTCCCGATCAAGCCAGCTTGAAAGATGAATAGCATTTGTTATCGACAGTGCATTGATTCCTTCAGCACCTTCAGCAACAAGTTCTGAACCGTGGTTGATCGCATCGAGAAAGTTCTGGATGACATCAAAGTGCTGCTTTCCCCACTCACTTTCAAACTCAAAAGTCTCTTCACTAAAATATTGATCAATACTGGCCACACCTTGCAAGATAGCTGAAACTTCGTCTTTTGCTATACCCTGACTAATAACATTTTCAGACTCAACCAGTTTTTTGAGCACTATTTTAGAAGACCCTTCAACGACAATTTTTCCTTTGTCACCGAGGATCTCAAAGCGATCTGTACCTAACATATCGTGTGTGCATGTTCTGAATACACCGGTCGCCCCGTTGTCATAGGTGACCAAGGCAACAACATCGTCCTCTACCGCAATGTCTCGTTGCGAGCCATAACCGGCTTTAGCATAAACCGTTGAAGGCATGCCGCAGATCCACTGCCAGAGAT
This sequence comes from uncultured Granulosicoccaceae bacterium, assembly GCA_937965695.1. Taxonomy (GTDB): domain Bacteria; phylum Pseudomonadota; class Gammaproteobacteria; order CALCKW01; family CALCKW01; genus CALCKW01. The sequence goes on along the minus strand of CALCKW010000033.1, from coordinate 19,848 downwards.
CTATTTGGTGCGGAGCTTGGTTAATCAAAACACCACCCCCCTCACCTGCCCATGTTGCTCGCCAAGCACTCAAGTCGTAGTAACTCTGCGGCCGCCACCACGTGGTGATCGTCCAATCGGTATACCTGACAGCGCCAATAACCCCCGAATCTATAATGTCCTTCATCTTTCGGTAGAGCAGGTTGCATCTTTGATTGAACATCATCGAAAATTGCAACTCTGGCTTCGCGCAAGAGAAGTCATTCATCTTTTGCACATCATTGGTAAAAACGCCTGCGGGTTTATCCACCAAAACGTGAATGTCGCGTTGCATGGCTTCAATGGCCATACTCGGATGAAAATAGTGAGGAGTTGCTATCAAAACAGCATCGACGTCTGCGTTATCCAGCATGTCCTTGTAATCGTTAAAACACGCTAGATGAGGAAACGCACCGGATATTTCTTCTAATTTTTGTGGATCCATGTCGCTTACCGCAACAAGTTCTCCACCCAACAATTTTGGCAAGGTCACACCCGCACGAATTTCAGCACCTTGAAACAACTTAGTGTAAAAACTGCCCTGCTGACCAAGCCCCACGACGCCAATTTTTAACACCTCTGGCCTCATTTATTTTCTCCAACCGGCGATCCAAGACGCTGTAGAATTTCGCAAAGCGCATGATAACTTTGTTCATAGGCTTCTGAACCGCTCAAGGTGGAATTCCCAATCACTTTTTCTGCCTCATCGAGTTCCAAGTGGGCCAACATGCCAAACATTGCTAAGTGAGGCTCAAGGGTTAAAAATCCCTGGTACTTCTCTTGCAAAAATTTAGCTAACAACGCTTCTATATTGCCATCGCCTGTGCCACAAAGTACGTTGAAGCTCGCTTCAAAGCGAGCGTCTTTTACGTGAATATATTCAACATAGGGTTTCAACATGTCATAGGCTTCAGTTGGGTTTTGGCCTACCTGCACAAAATTGGCGAAATCAAAAATGGCTTTAAAATGTTCTGACTCTACTTTGTCAAAGAGGTTCTTGCATCGAGCAGCCGTGTCACCATAAATGTCTTTTTCATTTTCATGCAGCAAAGTTATATCGTGTTGTGCAGCAATTTCTACAAAAGAAAGCAGTTTATCGAAGACCTCTTTTTCAAAGCCAAGCGGGTTGGAGCCTTCGGGTATATAAAAACTAAATATTCGGATATAGCGGCAATTGAGCAGCTTTGCGAAGTGACACAGCTTTTCTAATGTCTGTAGCTGATGCGTATAAGCATCTTGATCGCCAATATAAATTTTGCCGATAGGTGAACCGATAGAGCTCACCTTCACTCCATATTCTTTTAAAGTTGGTAAAACATAGCCGTTGACATCTTCTTCCGAGAAATCGCTAAAATTCGTGCCGTTGACTCCCCTGATGGAGATGTATTCCATGCCAAGACTTTTCACGACACGCAATTGTTCTTCAAAAACGTCGCTAATTTCGTCCGAAAAACCTGAGATCATTACCATAGCGTTTGTTCTTCTTTGTTAGAACGGAAGTGAGAAGCTAGAAATTACCGATTGGCTTGAGATAGCGCACGGATCACTCCTCTCAACTCTGCCATTCCGCGCAAACGGCCAATGAGGGGATAGCCAGGATGGGTGCCTGAGTAAACATCGTTGAGCAACTCATGACCATGATCTGGTCGCCAAGGAATTGAATGGTCTTCACGTCCCACGTCTCTTCTGCGCGCTTCTTCCTTTAACAATTCAGCAACGACCACCACCATGTCGGTGTCGCCCTCTAAGTGTGCCGCTTCTTCAAAAGAGCCGTCTTCATCTTTGCGCACATTGCGCAGATGTGCAAAATGAATTTTCTCGGCGAAACGAGCCGCTAGTGCAGGTAAATCGTTGGCGGGGTTAGCACCCAAAGACCCCGTGCAAAGGGTCAACCCGTTTGCGACGCTTGGAACCGCCGATAATATCCAATCGATATCATCTGCATTTGAGACAATGCGCGGCAAGCCTAATATGTCTCGAGGTGGATCATCCGGATGAACACAGAACCGCATGCCATGCTCTTCAGCGGTGGGAATTATCTCTTCGAGAAAGCGACGATAATTCGCTCTAAGTGCGTCGCGGTCAATGCCCTGGTAGGGAATCAAGGCTTGTTTCAAGCCTTCGATGTCAAAGCGATCATAGGCACCGGGTAGGCCCGCCATAATAGATTGCAGCAGCAGGTCTCGATCCGCCGTAGTGGAGTGATCAAACCACACTTTTGCCTGCTGACAAACTTCGGAGGAATAGTCATCCATCGCAGCCTCTCGATCCAACAGGTAGATTTCAAAAGCCGCCATTTTCCGAGACTCAAATCGCAGGCAACTGCCCCCTGTTTTGACAGGTTCAGCCAAGTCAGTTCGAGTCCAATCTAACAAAGGCATGAAGTTGTAACAGATGGTGTAAACGCCCTGAGCCGCCAAATTTCGCATCGATTGGCGGTAGTTGTCGAACAACTGAGTTAACTCTCCATCACCGCGTTTTATTTTTTCATGGATGGGTAAACTCTCGACAACATTCCAGACGAACCCCGCCTGCTGAACTTGCTCTACTCGAGCAGCGATGACATCACGAGACCACACTTCGCCGTAGGGAATATCATGCAGTGAAGTGACAATGCCACTGGCTCCCGTTTGAGCTATTTCACCGAGCGTAATTTTGTCTAAATCGCCATACCAGCGCCAGCTATCTAACATCAAACTGCCCCTTCTACGGTTGCCCGAGCACCGTTTTTGATGAGTGAGTCGTAGGCCACAACAAGCGATAGGCGGAAACTCGAGTCGTTGAGTAATTCGGGATCGAAAACCTCTTCCATGGCCAGCAGTGCATCAACCTTCTGCTCAGGGCTCGTGCCACCGTCGCTAGCATGGCGCAGTTTTTCTGCGAGCGGGTCTCTCACATCAATAGCGAGCCCTTTTTCATCCACCCCAGATACGTAACGCATCCAGCCAGCCACTGCCAGCGCCAACAGAGTTACATCGCGGCCTGCTGCTAGATTATCCGCCACTGTGCCCAACAACCTTTGAGGCAACTTTTGCGACCCGTCCATGGCAATTTGCCAAGTGCGGTGTCTGATTAATGGATTGAGATAGCGCGCCTTCAATGCCGCACAATAAGCGCCGAGATCTTCCCCTTCCGGTTGCGGCACTGTCGGCAAAATTTCATTTGCCCAGAGCTTCTCAATCAATTGTGCAAACACCGGATCGGCAACTGTCTCGGCAATGGTTTCGTAACCCGCAAGATACCCCAAATATGCAAGGGTGGAATGCGTGCCGTTTAAGCAACGCAGCTTCATGGTCTCAAAGGCAGCTACGTCACTAACAAACTGAGCACCACTGACATCCCAATCCGGCCGGCAATCACCGACAAAATCATTTTGCACTACCCACTGACGAAACGGTTCGTGATTGACGCAAGCGAAGTCGGTATAACCAGCAGCATCCGCCAGGTTTTTAATATCAACGTCCGTAGTCGCGGGGGTGATGCGGTCAACCATTGTGCCGGGAAAACGAGCACCGGTTTCAATCCATTCGGCAAGATCTGTATTGACTGCGCGGGCAAAACCCAACACCACTCGGCGAGTGAGCGCTCCGTTGTCTGGTAGATTGTCGCAGGATAAGACCGTAAATGGCGGTAATCTAGCCGCGCGTCTGAGTGCCAGTGCATGCACCAAAAATCCAATCGCTGAACGTGGCGACTCGGGATGACTTAAGTCATGTTGAATATCGGGATGCTGCAGATGTAACTCACCAGTCGATGGATTGTGGCAATAGCCTTTTTCTGTGATGGTGAGGCTGACCAGTCGTATATTGGCGTCAGCCATCGCTGCAAGCACGGCACCAGGGTCTTCAGGTGCCACCAACACATTTTCGATAACTTCAATCACCTTCAGCTCAGAGCCTTCTGGCGTTAGCGCTACCGACGTATAAGCACAACCCTGTGGAACAAGTTTGTCGCGGATATCAGTACTGCGCAAGCTCACTGCTCTGATTCCCCAATCTCCACCTTTGGCACGCATCGCTTCGTCGGTATAAACCGCGTTGAAAGCCCTAAAGAAGGCTCCGGGACCTAAGTGCACAATGCCGGCTTGTGGTTTAGCCCCCTCACTTCGCGATAAACGTGGTTTTGTGGGCTGGTCACTCATGCTGGTGTTTCCTAAGAGCTATTGATTCAGAGTTTGTATGCTTGCTTGGCAAGATTGTAAGTGAGGTCACGAGCAACTTCATGCGCCTCTGACATGTCCAGCAAACCACTGGCGACCAAATTAGCGAGATAGGCACAATCGGAACGTCGAGCTACGTCGTGCCGCGCGGGGATAGAACAAAACGCTCGAGTATCGTCGTTGAAACCAACCGTATTATAAAAACCGCAGGTTTCAGTGGTCACCTCGCGATAACGTTTCATGCCTTCACCGCTATCAAAAAACCACCAAGCGGGCCCAAGCCTTAAAGCGGGGTAAGCACCAGCCAACGGTGCCAGCTCACGGCCATAGCTCGTCTCATCAAGAGTGAATAATATGATCGTCAGATTGGGCTCCATACCCACCGCATCCAGCATGGGTTTAAGTGCATGCACGTAATCGGTTCGTGTGGGTATATCGAAACCCTTATCACGACCGTAAACCTTAAACACCGTCTTTGAGTGATTTCTAAAAGAGCCGGGGTGAATCTGCATCACCAATCCGTCTTCAAGACTCATCCTTGCCATTTCAGTCAGCATCTGTCCGCGAAAAGCATCTGCCTCATCAGCACTACAACCACCGGCTATCGCCTTGGCAAAAAGTGACTCCACCTGCGCAAGCGGCAGATCTTCCGTGCGCGCTGTCGGGTGGCCGTGATCAGTCGCTGTCGCACCAACCGATTTAAAAAAGGCGCGACGTATACGGTGTGCACTTAAATACCCGCTCCACGTGGCGGTGTCTTCGCCGGTGATTTCCCCCAGCTTTGCGACGTTATCAACAAAGCCCTCAAACTCCGGATCAATAACCGCATCAGGACGATAAGTAGTTAAAACTCGCCCATTCCAATCGGCCTTCGCAATCGTGGTATGCCAGTGCAGGTCATCCAAAGAACCTTCAGTAGTGGCAAGTGCTTCTATACCAAAACGATCAAACAAGGCTCTGGGTCTGAATGCGTCTTCAGCCAATTTGGCGTCGATGTGGTCGTAATACGCGTCTGCGGTATCAGCCGACAATATTTCGTCGATGCCAAACACATGCTCAAAAGAATGGTTCAGCCAGAGAGAAGATGGAGTGCCTCGGAACAGGTGGTAGTTCTCGGCAAAGCGTCGCCAGATTGTCCGCGGATCGGCTTCAACCTTGGTGCCGTCCAAGCGTGATATGCCAAGGTCGTTCATCGAAACACCTTGAGACACCAGCATCCTAAAAACATAGTGATCAGGCACCACAAACAACTGAGCTGGGTCCGCAAACCGAGTGTTCTCGGCAAACCAGCGTGGATCACAGTGACCGTGCGGGCTAATAATTGGAAGTTCCGCAATGCTCTCGTAGAGGTCTCGGGCGAGTTGACGAGTGCGCGTCTCAACAGGGAAAAGACGGTCAGGATCAGTCAGTTTCATGGCACGTCTCTGTGAGGACAATTTGTGTTCCAGCGAACTGATATGTTAGTTTTATCGACTGGTGAAGTCAATCTAAAGACCGAGCACTTGCCGAGCGATCCGGGTGCCCGCGGCGAAACAAATTAGACAGGCTCACACCGCCAGTGCGCACCGGATATAACAACAATTTATTGCACCTTTTTCAGGCTAAAGAAGCACCAATTTTTTCACAAGCGCTGGATCATCAACGACAATGCCACGCTGAAAACTTTATTAGAGACGCACAAATGAATCAGCGATTTTTGGCCATTGGCGAGTGCATGGTGGAAATGGCACCACAGACATCAGGTGACTATACGCTCAACTTTGCTGGAGACACTTTCAACACCGCTTGGTATTTGCGCCAACTCGCTCCCGTCGAGCTGGAAGTAGCCTACCTGACAGGTGTTGGTGACGACGCGATGTCGGAACGCATGACAGATTTTATGCGCGCATCCGGCGTGGTGCCAGAAGTGCTCACGGTTGCGGATCGCACCGTCGGTCTTTATTTGATATCGCTGCAAAACGGAGAGCGGAGCTTTCAATATTGGCGCAACGCGTCCGCCGCTCGATCGCTGGCTGAAAATCTGGCCCCTGTCGAGTCCCTCAAAAAAGGTGACATGGCCTACTTCTCAGGCATTACCTTAGCTATTTTGGCGGACGAAGATAAAACAAAGTTATTATCAACTTTGGCAAACGCTCGTGAGTCTGGTGTCACGGTCGTATTTGATACGAATCTTCGCCCACGCCTGTGGGAAACACTTGATCAAATGCGGCACTGGATAATGCAAGCCGCCTCTGTCGCGGATATCGCTCTGCCGTCTTTTGATGATGAAACAGAATTTTTTGTTGACGCCGACAAGCAGGCCACAAAGACTCGTTACGAGCAGTGTGGTGTCAAGCACGTCATAGTTAAAGACGGACCTAAAACCGTTTTATTTCGAGACGAATCAGGTTCCGATACGGAATTTGCCCCTACAGTAAATTCTGCACCTGTGGACAGTACGGCAGCAGGGGATGCGTTTAATGCAGGATTCTTGGCAAATTTTCTAAAAGGCGACAAGCTCATAAAGGCCGTGGAAGCCGGTTGCACCTTGTCGCATGAAGTGGTGTCTCACAAAGGCGCTTTGGTCAACATTAGAAGGTAACGCTGAACGGGGATACAACAGTCCACTCACTGAGTAACCCCTGGTCCTAATTGTTTTCAATGAATCCCTCTCTTTATTTTTACGACAATAAAAAAGCCCCTTTTGGGGCTTTTTCCCACTATCTCTAGACCTGCTTCTTCGCGTGTGCATCACTCGCTACTTCCCCTCTTCTTCGTTATGGGCCCATCATTTCTCTCGATGATTACTACGCCTTAAGCGCTGACGGGCGAGAAATTCAGCCCACCCTCCTGTCGTTTCACGCCGCCCACTGACCGTTCGTCGCAAAGCGCTCGCGAGCCCCCATTCTTGCGCCGATGATAAAGCCCTGACACAACAAAAGCACCACGGGCTAGTTTGATGAACGCAAATCTAAAATCAACATGCACAACGAAGACTACCTTAATGAAGGCTACTGCTGCCACAGTGCTCGCCTGCTCGGCCGCCTTGGCAAATGGGAGTAATGCTGGATTACAACAGTGGTCGTTTAACCACCACGACCACGAAGTGCCGGTTGCCATTTGGCATCCGGCCAAAGGCACTACCACGCCCATCGCCGCAGGGCCATTCACCCTGCAAGCCGTTAGCAACGGCGACATTGAACAACGTCAGCACCCGCTCATCATTATTTCCCATGGCACAGGCGGATCAAATATCGCCCACCACCCCATTGCTGAGTCGCTGGCGGCAGCGGGCTTTATCGTCGCCGCACTCACCCACCCAGGTGACAATTTCCAAGACAGATCTTTAGTCGCTGACGAACGCTACTTTGAAGAACGTCCGCGCCAAGTACACGCATTGTTGCGCTCCATAGCCGCCGACGAAAAATGGGGAGACCTGATTGACACAAACCGGATAGGTGCGATCGGCCACTCCGCTGGCGGTTATGGCGTGGCTGCAGCAATCGGCGCAGAACCTGATCGACAAAATTTAGTGAGTCACTGCAATGAAGTCAGTGATGATCCTTCTTGCCGATACCGGGACCCCTCGATTGGCATCGTGATGGAAACGGACAAGCCCTTCTTAATGCCCGAAACAATGACAGCAGCAACACAGTTAGCGCCATCTATTCATGCCGCTGTTCTTCTAGCACCGCTAGGGAGTGTGGTATCCGCCGATTCGCACATCAACAAAGATGTGCCGGTACTGATAATCACCGCAGAGCACGATGAAGTTCTACCGGCCCAATACCATCTAAGCAAATTACAACTGGTAGCACCTCATGCGGAATCGCGTGTTGAAAAAGGCGCTGGGCACTTCAGCTTTATCGCACCAGTTAATGACACATGGGCAACTCAGTTAGCTGAGGTTGCTGTTGATCCCGATGGATTCAACCGTACTGCATTCAACGCAAAACTCGGCGAAGAATTGAGCGCATGGTTTATCAAAAAACTTCAGCCTTAAAGACCAAAAGCAAGCAACACACATTCGACTTAATACAAAACTTAGGAATAAATATCATGTCTACCTTGTTAAACACAGCAACAATTTCAGCTCTTCTACTGTCCGCCACTTTGTCTTCTAGTCTCTCGGCTGCCGACTTGATGATCAAGATCCCATCAGTTGAAGAAGCCGCGGGCACTATTTCTATGGCTGTCTACGACAGCGAAAAGAACTTCGTTGAAACGGTACTCATTGGCGCTAACGAAACGGCTATTAAAGGGGATATGTCATTCAGCTTTCCCGACCTAGCGGCGGGCGAATATGCGGTGATGGTTTATCATGATCTCAACGGCAATGGCAAACTCGATAGCAATCTTCTGGGGATGCCAAAAGAGCCTTGGGGCGCATCTTTAGAGGGAACAAGAATATTTGGCGCTCCCACCTGGGAAGACACAAAATTCAGCCTGTCTGAAGACGGCACAACTATAACCATCGACCTGCACTAGGAGACGGATATGGACTTTAATCCCCCGAGTTTATCGCGAAGAGAATTTTGTCTAGCGTCTATCGTGGGCGCCATTGGATTCGGCTCTTCAGAGCAAATAATGGCCGCAACAGAAACAACTGCTCAACAAGCTTTTTCTAGCAGTTTTTTGGACGTACCTGAGAGTTTCGGTCCCAACAAAGTTCAATTCAACAAAGCGCTTCCCACTGACTTACGCGGCACGCTGTTTCGAAACGGGCCAGCGCGCATGCACCGAGGAGATACGAGTTACCATCACTGGTTTGATGGCGACGGAATGGTGCATTCTTTCGACCTGCAAGAGAACGCCGTGACCCATAGAGGTCGCATGGTTAAGACGGATCGCTCCATCGCCGAGGAAAAGGCAGGACGTTTTTTGTGGAGCGGATTTGGTACTAGTTTTGACCACAGCGAAACAGTGACGAGTGCCGATGATGTAAACGTAGGCAACATTTCCGTACTGCCGGTCGGCGATGAAGTTCTCGCCTTATGGGAATCGGGTTCGCCTTGGCGAGTCGACGCCAAAAGCCTTGAGACTTTAGGCAGAAAGGTGTTCTCGCCCGAGACAGATGGCTTGCCGTTTTCCGCCCACCCACGCGTAGACCCACAGGGACGGGTATGGAACTTTGGCTACTTGAGCGGCACGGGGAAACTGGTGCTGTATGACCTTGATCCCAATGGCAGCATAAATCGCGTTTCCGTTATCGATGCACCCAACGCAGACATGGTGCACGATTTTGCAATTACAGATCGACATCTCGTTTTTGTTTTACAACCGTTGCACCTGCAAGAGGGCTTAGCACCAACACTCGCCTTCTCAGATCGCTTGCAGTGGGACGACACTGGCTCAGTGCAGGTTTTGGTGATCGACAAACAGAGTCTACAAATTGCTCATCAGTTTGAATTACCCCCGTTTTTCACCTTCCACATGGGTAATGCTTGGGAAGACGGCGGCACGATCCGAATAGAAGTCGCGACTGCTCCTGCGTTTAAACCCTTGATGAAGCAGATCACGCAAGCCACAACTGGCCGACCCATGACAGACTCCCCTGTCCAGCCCCAAACCGCGGAGATACATCTGGACCTGCAGAAACGCAGGGCAAGCATTGAAAAACTACCCACCAGCGGAGCTGATTTTCCTAGATTCGATCAGCGCTTTACGGGTATACCGACAGAACAGTTGTTCATGCTGGGCCGATCAAACGACATGCCCGACGCGGTCTTTGGATTTAATCGCGTCACCGCAATGAATCGCCGTACAGATTCCGAAGCGTTTTTTGACTATGATGCAAATACCATTGCAGAAGAACATATTTTTGTGGCCGCACCTGGTTCAACGCAGGGAAACGGCTGGCTAGTTGGTACAAGCTACAATTGGCATCACGGCCGAACATCGCTATCAATTTTTGATGCACAGCAGGTGCAAGACGGGCCAATTGCAGAGGCTGTATTACCCTACACTTTACCTTTAGGATTACATGGCCAATTTGTTCCGGCATAAAACATCGACTCGTCGAACCCTGAGAACAAAAGCTCACCGACAATAAGATACTGAGAGAATGATAAATCGTTTATCCGTGCCAGCGGTACTTTTACAGAACTTTCTTTTTTGTACCGTAATCGCCGTCATCTTATGGAAATTCGTGCCGTCTATTGGACAGCACGGTTTTTTTAATAATTTCGTGCATGCGCAGGCAATCGGCAACTGTATTTGTCTGCTAGCGATTACGATAACAAGAGTGGCGAATCATCGAGGTATAGACCGTGAAAAGCACGGGCTGCTGTTTATTCTATTAGCCGTACCCATCGGTGTATATGGGGGTATGTTTATTGCCGGCTGGGTGCTTGGTCTGTCGGTGGGACCTTTTGATATTCTCCAAGACTCCGATCAACTCGCCATCTCTGCTTTGACGGCGGTGATTGCAAGCATTGCCTTTAACTGGCACCTGAGTAATCGCGAAAAACTCGTCAGGCTAGAACTTGTCGCAGCAAAAGAACGCCATCGCGCCGACACCGCCCGACTAGCCATGCTGCAAGCCCAGCTAGAGCCACACATGCTTTTCAACACACTGGCAAATCTCAGAGCGTTGATCAGCACAGACACCGTGCGCGCCACTGAGATGTTGGATCGCCTGGATAGTTTTTTACGCGAAACCCTGCATTCCTCTCAAAGCAACGACCAACTAAAAACCGTTTCACTGCAACACGAATTTAAAATCTTAGACGACTACTTAGCTTTGATGCAAATTCGACTCGGCAAGCGATTGGATTTTAAGTTGGATCTACCAGCTAGTTGCCATCAACTGCAGATTCCGCCGCTGCTTCTGCAACCGCTCGTGGAAAATGCAATTAGACACGGGATAGAGCCGCAAGTTAACGGTGGCCGAATTGATGTCAGTGCGCATCACAACAATGACCACCTGATATTAATTGTCGCTGATACGGGTGTGGGCATTCCTGCAGATCAATTTGCATCAAAAACCGAAATGCCACCCGGCGGTGACAACAAAGCGCAAGTGGGAGGTTTTGGGCTCAACAACCTAAGAGACCGACTGCAGCAATCGTTTGGCGATGGCGCGCAACTACTGCTCGAATCCGCTGAAACAAACAATTCTGTCCAAGGGACTCGCATAGAAATAAAAATCCCCTACAACGCGACCAAAAAATCGGCAACCCAAGAGGAACAGCCGTGATTGTTTCAAACGCAAATGTGAAAAAGCTAACTGCTGTTATTGCAGACGACGAGCCAATTTTGGCAGATTCTCTGGCACGCGAATTAGGCAAAGCATGGCCAGAACTCGTGATAGTCGCTACAGCAGCCAATGGCCTCGAGGCAATTGAAGCCATCAATCAGTACAAACCCGATGTTGTGTTTCTGGATATTCGTATGCCTGGCGCCACAGGAATAGAAGTCGCAGAAACCATCGCTGAAGATTGGAGCGATCACGCTCCAGAAGACCCGCAAGCTAGCGCACCGCCCCTCATTGTTTTTGTCACAGCCTTTGATGATTACGCCATACAGGCCTTTAGTGCTTCGGCTATCGACTACTTACTCAAACCGGTTAAAACCGCTCGGCTAGCACAGACCATCGAACGCTTGCAGAAGAGACTGACTCAACCACAAGCAACTGATATCAACCAGCTTGGAGAACAAATCAGAACACTTCTTCATGCAGAGGCCACGCAACCATCGGCCACAAACAACATGCCTGAGCTCAAGGTAATACGTGCAAGCGTTGGCGATGTTGTGCGGATGATTCCCATTGACGAAGTCCTGCTTTTTGAATCCGCCGACAAGTACATAACCGTCTACACCCAAGAAGGTGAATCCTTGATCAGAGAACCTTTGCGCAAACTGCTTAGTCAGCTGGACCAGAGCCAGTTTGCCCAGATTCACCGAGGCGCAATTGTGAACATGAAGGGTGTAGAAGCAGCGGTACGCGATGACTCAGGGAAAGTGACGTTACGTCTAAAAGGGCACGACAAACAACCAACGGTAAGCCGCCTTTACCGACACCTGTTTCAGGCGATGTAATCGCCACGCAAGACTGATAATTGCTGCAACATTTTCGTAGCCTCCGATAAACGTCTCACATAAAAAAACCTGTTGATCCGATGTACGACTGTGCCTCGAACGGTGTAAATTGGTGCGAGACTAGAAACCTTTAGCCAGTTTTTAGTCACGATGTATTTCCGGAACAAGAGACTAAAATGAGAAAAACGCTAGACGGTGCAATAGAAATCCTTGAACACCTCGTAGGCTTCGACAGCGTTTCAGGTAAGCCAACACACGAGATAGTCACTTACATCGTTAACTATTTAAAGCAACACGGTGTCGAGAGCACTCTGAGCTACGACGAGTCTGGCGAGCGAGCAAATGTCTTCGCGACCATCGGGCCAGAAAGTGACGGTGGCGTCGTTCTAAACGGACACACAGACGTAGTCCCTGTCACTGGACAAAACTGGTCAAGCGATCCCTTCACTTTGACGCGCAAAGACGACCGTTTCTACGGGCGCGGCTCGGTTGATATGAAAGGTTTTCTCGCCTGCGCACTGGCCTCAGTGCCACTCTTTAAATCGGCAAAGCTCACTAGACCCATTCACCTCGCCTTCTCTTTCGACGAAGAAATCGGTGGGCTTGGCATGCCTGCGCTCATTGAGAGCATGGCAAATCTATCGTATCGGCCAAAGGTAGTCATTGTGGGAGAGCCTACTGGCATGCGTCTTATCACCGCTCACAAAGGCGGCTTTGAGATGCGCACCGAGATTACCGGACATGAAGTGCATTCCTGCAACCCGAGCAAGGGCGTCAGCGCAATATCAGTTGCCTGTAAATTCATCACCAAGATAGAGCAAGTTGCCGCAATACTGGCAGCCGACCCCTACACGGATTCTTCTTTTGAACCGCCCTTTGGGACGTTCAACGTCGGCACAATAGAGGGAGGGAACGCGCGAAACGCAACCGCTGGACACTGCAACTTCAACTGGGAGTTTCGCCCAATGCCAGGAGAGAATGGCGCTCAAATTATCGCTGAGATCGAACAATATGCGATGCAAGAACTACTACCGGCCATGCGAGTGATCAGTGCAAAAACAGATATAAAAACTATCACGGAAGCACCTGTACCCGCGCTTAACGACGCCAATGCAGAAGAGGCGATAGCGCTTGTCTGCCAACTGACGGGACTGAACAGCCACGGTGTGGTTTCTTTTGGAACAGACGCGGGTTATTTCAGTGATGCAGGTTTGTCGACTGTTGTCTTTGGCCCTGGAGATATCAACCGAGCGCATAAAGCAGACGAGTACATCGAGCGGGACGAACTCGTTGAAGGATTAGATTTTCTTAGTACACTCGCGAAGCAACTTTCAAACTGATGCTGCATAGTAAAACCCGCAGGCGATAAACAGAATTTTGATCAGTAGGATCGAGGCATTTTTAACACATGTTCAGCGACAAAGCTGAGAATTAAATTGGTTGAAATTGGCGCCACCTGATACAACCTAGCCTCGCGGAATTTTCGCTCAACATCGTATTCTTCGGCAAATCCAAAACCCCCGTGGGTTTGCAAGCATGCCTCCGCCGCAGCCCATTGCGCGTCGGCCGCCAACATCTTTGCTAAGTTGGCCTCCTCGCCGGGGTTTCCACCTGCCTCGTACAATCGAATCGCCTCGTGCAACATTAATTCAGCGGCGCGCATTTGCGCGTAGGCCCGCGCTATCGGAAATTGCACACCTTGGTTTTGGCCAATGGGGCGCCCAAACACGGAGCGGTCACTGGCGTAAGCCGCGGATTTTTCGATAAACCACTTGGCGTCGCCAATACACTCGGCGCCGATCAACATGCGCTCTGCATTCATACCAGAAAGAATATAACGAAAACCCTTGCCTTCTTCTCCAATCAGGTTCGCTGCCGGGACTGGCATATCATCAAAGAAAAGCTCAGTAGTGGCGTGATTCATCATGGTTCGGATGGGTCGAATGCTCAGCGTTTTTTCCGGCAAGTCGCGCATATCGACCAAAAACACGGACAGGCCATCCGTCTTCTTTTGAACCTGCTCACGCAGTGTTGTGCGAGCCAACAACACCATCAAATCAGAGTGCTCTGCTCGACTGGTCCAGATCTTTTGCCCTTTGACAAAATAGGTGTCCCCTTCAAGCCGTGCGGTGCATTTGAGCGCTGTTGTGTCCGTACCGCTGTCTGGCTCGGTAACACCAAAGGCTTGTAACCGTAGAGAGCCATCGGCGATGTGTGGCAAGTAACGGCTTTTTTGCTCTAAAGAGCCATGCCGTAACACAGTACCCATGGTGTACATTTGCGCATGGCAGGCCGCGGCATTGCAGCCCGCACGGTGCACTTCTTCCAATATTGCAGCTCCCGCAGAAATTGGCAGCGAAAGGCCTCCATACTCTTCCGGTATAAGCGCAGACAAATATCCTGCCTCAGTCAAAGCATTGACAAACTCCACCGGGTAGGCTTGTTCACGATCACACTTCTGCCAGTAGGCCCCGGGGAATTTGGCGCAGAGCTTCACTACTCCGTCACGAATGTCTTGGTGGTTGAGTTCGTAATTCATGGTTTTTCCTGTGCAAACTCAGCTCGCAGGCTTGCCCCGTGTTGATCAAGTGCCGGCACATTGCACGGTGTGCCACCGTCTGTTTGCACCGGCAGCGCGGCAAGTGAGATATCTGCACCCGCTATAGACGCAGTAGCGTTGCGCAAAAATGGGTGCTCAGATACCTCCGCAACTGAGTTCAAACGCGCGTTGGCAATTTTCGCCTCGTCCAACAACGCCAACACACTCGCTGCATCCAGAGCCGAAAAACAGTTATTCACAATTTGATCTAGCTCTTCACGGTTGGCGTATCTATCTGGGTTATCAACAAAGCGCATATCATCTTTGAGTAAAGGCTGCTTCAGCACCACCGTGCAAAAGGCGGCGAACTCACGGTTACTTTGAACTGATAACAAAACCTGACTGCCGTCGCCACAAGCAAAAGCGCCATAAGGCGAGATAAATGAATGCATCAAGCCAGTACGTGCTGGAGCGCCGCCCATATAGCGATGCCCTAACAAAGGCATGTTCATCCAATCGGCCATCACGTCGAACATAGAGACGCTTAGGTCTACACCCTGCCCAGTACGACCCCGCTGTATCAACGCACGCAAAATTGCCGAGAATGCGGTCAGGCCAGTAGACAGATCAGTCAATGAAACACCAACCCTCGCAGGTGCGTCTTCGCTGCCAGTTACAGAACAAACTCCGCTTTCGCCCTGAACCAGAAAATCATAGGCTTTCTTTTTGCTGGCAGAGCCAGTCTCGCCGTAGCCGGAGATAGTGCAACTGATAAGCCCTGGGTTTTCCAATCGCAGCGCATCACCAGTTAGCCCCATACGGGCAACTGCACCAGGCGCCAAGTTAGATACAAACACGTCCGCGCTACGCAGCGCTGCGCGCAGTACCTGCATGTCCGACTCTTGTTTAAGGTTGAGACAAATGGACTCTTTACCTCTATTTAGCCAAGCAAAAATGGAACTCTGGCCGCCCGCACCAGAATCGTAACCACGCGCAAAATCACCCTCTGGGCGTTCTACCTTCAGCACGCGGGCGCCAGCGTCTGCCAGTAAAAGCCCGCAATAAGGTGCAGCAACTGCCTGCTCGAGTGACACAACCAGAAAGCCTTCGAGTTCTTTGTTCAGGCCCATTGATTCCCCTTAAAATTGACAAAAAGCGCAAACGGGTCGAGTGTGCGAGCATGACTTGACCTAAGCTGAGCTTCCCTCGTTATCTCCAGACTAAACAGGATGATGCCACAAGATAGAGTGCTATATTTGGCGGTTTAGGCAAATCCTTAGACGACAATCATCGTTGGAATACACTTGTCTTATAAAATAGGCGCGGGACAATGACGCGTACATCGTTATGTTGTCCCTACCATGTAGCCCTATAATTTAGCTGAGCTCTCTAGTTTTCGACCGTGTAGCGTCTTAAGTCTTGTGGAATCACAACTAACCTAGCACGGGCCTCAGCTATCTACGCTTTAGCATCTATTGCCGTCGATTCGCACCTTGCTGGGTCCAAGTTTTTCACGCCGACACCACTGACCGGACTTAATCTGAGGCTCCTTAACCAAAAACACAGAGGCCAAAAGCAGTGACCACCTCAAACAAGGCATTTAATACACTCGTGATCGATCATCCCGCAACCCATGTTTTGCAGGTGACTTTAAACCGGCCAGAATCTGCTAACGCATTCACCACAGAAATGGCTCGGGAGTTGTTCGAGGTATTTGAAGCGTTAGCGCTTGACCGAGCTGACACCCGTTGTGTGATTCTCACCGGTAGTGGCGAACGAGCATTCTGCGCCGGTGGCGATCTGAAAGAACGCAAAGGCATGAGCGACGAAGCCTGGGGAAAACAGCACCTTGTCTACGAGCGCATGGTGCGAGCAATCATTAACTGCCCAACACCAATTATTGGCGCTATAAATGGTGCGGCCTATGGCGGTGGTTGTGAGATCGCCGCAGCCACAGATTTCGCTTATGCAGCACATAACGCCCGTTTCGCTTTGACCGAAACATCACTAGGTATCATCCCCGGCGCAGGCGGCACGCAAACGCTGGCCCGAGCCATGGGTGAACGCCGCTGCAAAGAGCTGATACTTTCAGCAAAACCTTTTTCAGCCGAAGAAGCAAATCAGTGGGGATTGATTAACGCCGTATTCCCGCAAGAAGAACTTTTGCCAAAGGCCCTAGAAATGGCAAAGCGGATTTCAAACAATGCACCAATAGCGGTACGCCAAGCCAAGCAGTCGATTCATCGTGGTTTGCAAATGTCGCTCGCTGACGGCATGACCTTTGAAATCGAAGCCTACAATCGAACCGTACCAACAGAGGATCGTGTTGAAGGTGTGCTGGCTTTTAATGAAAAACGTAAGCCAAATTTTAAAGACAGGTAGTTTTTCGCACTTTGCTCGAACAGGTGATGTAATCACCAGATTGCATGCCAGCTACCACAGAGATGACATTATTCTAAACCCAACCCCCAAGGCTATTTTTAATACAGCTATCAATTTATGGTTGTCATTAATTTATTCTGATAGTCATATAACTTATCGCTACAATTGTGCAGCCTGCGGAGGAAAAATAAATGCCAAATATTAGCCAAGCCAACAAAACCATAGCTATATTCATTTGGCTATTTACCATCACTTCCTTGCTTCTTACCGCGCTTTTTATGCAAGAAAGCCCCTCCATATTTGCTTTTTTGTTTACAATTTTCCTAGTACTTTTACCACACGCCATAAATCATAAACTACTTTTAACGTTAATCGGTGTTGCATCTCAATGGTTATTGTTGATTGCTCAGTTAGCACATTTTTCTTGGCTGATTTATGTATACATCGGCCCATTCTATATGTACGACGACCCTTATGGGTTTGGAGTATTTTTATGGGCTGGCATATTCTCATTTTTTGTTATGCCAATACTTTGGGTAATTTCAGGCTTGTTAAGTATAGATTTAAAATCCGTCATCAAATCGACAGACCCTTAGTTAAGAGCGTAGATATCCACCAAATAGATCACTTGATTTCACAAAGATACGAATCTGTATCCTTTAAAAACAGTGAGATGTAGCCAGCAAACCCGCATTCCCAATCAACGCAACAGGCATGCAATACTGTGCTCAAAGGATAGGCAAGTAAAGCTAAGACCAACCGGCCTTGTTTTTTTTCGAAGGATTTTTTTTTAGAAACTTTATGGGCTAAACCTCTGTCTGCGGACTTGGCTGCAGCGCACATTGCGCATACGCCTACTTGCACATACCTGCTGCAGCTGAGCTTCATTGCCTACCCAGTGATACAAACCCTTTCCTTGGCTTTGGCACAGAGCACCTCATCCATCCCTTAAATAAGATCGCACACTACTCAATTTTTAATGCAGGCTTAAATTGTGAGTGCCATTGATTTTTTCATTTGCTAGAAGCGCTCTCAGTAAATTCTGAAAACAGCTCATTACATAGATCCAACCTTGACAAGAAAGGATTTCTTCCAATTCGTACCGAAGAAATACTTTTATACTCAAACACAAATAATTTTTTATATATAGCGGTGGTATAACCACGGTCAGATGTGTCTCTATCTCTGTAATTGCTTACTCTACATTGGTAACCATCCTTGAGTTCTGTAGTGTATTCGTCTTCTGAACTAGGAGATTGACTGATAGCGGCTATGTACATCGGCACCAGCAGCGGCAGAATAAAAAGTGGTATGCAACTGAGGACACCAATGGTTTTTACAACCCAGTGTCGATGCCAGCATATTTGAAAAGCGCAAATACCGAGCAAGACGTACATAGTGCATTTCAACAACTCATCTGCAATGGAACCAGAAAATGAAATGCCAGCAATAAACGCTAGCAATATGGCCATCGATAAAACTGCGACAAATTTATACAGTGTATTAGTAAACCTACGAAGCATTAACCAAAATAAAACTGATAAAAAGGGCGCTGAAATTATTGCAGCAGGAAGCCCAAAAAATTCCACGTAGTCTTGAATCATTTTAACGCTTATCCTGTTTACAGTACTTTTACGGGGAATATTGATTGGTGAACCTTAAGACGGTTGTAGCAGAGCTCAGACCAACCTCCTGAGCCAATCGCATGGCAATGTACACAGCTTTTACAATTGATGACAATCCGCGAACTTATCTTGGTTACAGCCCTACTGGGGCTGGCTCTAGTTATTCGGGGACGGGCGATATTCTTCTGCTAGTTCTGTGCTTTAGATTTCAGATCGGTGGGGCTGCGCGCTCAGTGATCAACTGTCCCGCGGTGACTCTCTCTCGGTGGATCATATACAAACCAGCACCGATAATAATGGCAATGCCCGTTAGACTCAGAGCGTTAGGGAAGTCCTGAAAAACCAGATACCCAAACAAGGTCGCTACGGGTAACTCAAAATACTGCAAGGGAGCCAGTGTGGCCGAGGGCGCTAACGACAGTGCGTAAGTCATCATCATGTGGCTTAGTGTGGCGAAGAATCCAGCACCAAAGAGCCACAGCCAAGCAATTCCATTTGGCCAAACTGGATCAAATAAATCAGAGCCTGTGCCTTGGGCTAGCAGTAGGACAGGTATGCAAAACACGCTAGCGATCAAGCCGGTATGGAATTGCAAAGCTACTGGGTGCATCTGGCGAGACAGACCTCGCGTCACAAGAATGTAGAAAGCGAAACCCACTGCCGTACCCAGTGGAATCAGCGCCACGGCACCAAAGGCTGCGAAGCTAGGTTGGATCACGAATAAGACGCCGACAAACCCCACCATGCACGCCGCAATGCGGCGCGGGCCGACTTCTTCGCCTAGGTAAAATTTACCGAATAACAAAACAATGAAAGGTGCCACGAACACAATGGCCAGTGCATCGGCAAGCGGCATTACACGGATCGCAGAGATGAAACAAAAGGTTGCAAAGAGTAATAGTAATGCACGTAATATCAGGGGCAACCATTGCGCGCGCGCCACGTGTAAGGATAGTCCCATGACTTTAATAAACGGCGCCATTAGCGCACACTGAATGACAAAGCGCGCAGCAGTAATCTGCCCCACCGGTACGCTAGAGGACGCCAGCTTAGCTGCCACGTCCAGTAATGGAGCGGTTATGCAAAAACCAAGCATCAGCGCAACA
>CALCKW010000032.1 GCA_937965695.1 uncultured Granulosicoccaceae bacterium | reverse complement strand
TGCTGAAGGTGACTACAAGAAGAGTTTGGCTGATGTACGTGCCGCACTGCAGCGCGGTGAAGTTGTGTGCTTGTTCCCGGAAGGAGCGTTGACAAAAACGGGCAACTTGATGACTTTTAAACGCGGCTATGAACAAGCTGTTGTTGATACCGGCGCGAGTATTGTTCCTTTTTATCTTCATGGGTTGTGGGGCAGTGAGTTCAGCCGCACAAAACGAATCAAGCAGATTGGATTGGGTCGTCGTCCTCTGCAAGTTCAGTTCGCACAGGCGTTACCGGACAATACAACTGCACCAGACCTGAAAAACGCTGTTATAGAAGCATCTATTGATAGCTGGGCACACCGTGCGCAATCGCAACAGTGTCTGGGCGGAGAGGTGCTGGCGTCTTTGGCAAAAGGTGGCTCACGATCCGCGGTGATCGACCCCATCAGTGGTGAGCTTAGCTGTCACCGTCTCGGGGCTGGTGTGATACGCATGGCATTGTGGTTAAAGCAAAATGAGCCGTCAGAACGAGTCGGGTTGTTTCTGCCTCCAGGTGCCGGAGGTGTCATGCTCAATGCCGCTGCTTGGGTCTGCGGAAAAACTGTCGTCAATTTAAATTACAGCGGTAGTGCTGCCAGTGTGCGGGCGGCGATCAATGCTGCCGGAATCAAAAAGGTCTACTCCGCTGAGATGTTTCTTAGTCGATTGTCCGACAAGGGATTCGATGTAGAAGAGTTGCGCAATCAAGTAGAGCTAGTCGACGTAGCAGAGATTCGTAAAAGCTTTAGCAATCTCAGTTTGGCACTTTGTCTCACGGCGATAAAATTACTTCCCAGCAGTTTGCTGGTCAAAGGGCTAGGGGGGGCGAGTGACAGATCTGAGACAGCGGCAATACTGTTCTCGAGTGGATCGGAAGGTAAACCTAAGGGTGTGGAGCTCAATCACCAAGCATTGAAAACCAATGCAGAGCAGATCTTAGCGGTATTGCAACCCGAGAAGAATGAGCGTGTATTGGGGTCGTTGCCGTACTTCCATGCCTTTGGTTTGACAGCTACTTTGATCATGCCTCTGTTAGAGGGCATACCCATTGTGACGCAGCCGGATCCCACGGACGTGCTGGGTGTTGCCAAAGCCATTGATAAAAATAAAGCGACCTTGCTGTTTATGACTGGGACTCTTTTGCGACTGATGGCGAGAAATAAAAAGGTTAAGCCTGAAATGTTGGCCTCCTTGCGCTGGATAATCGCAGGCGCTGAAAAACTCAATCCGGCAGTACGTGAGTCTTTTGCCGAGCGCTTTGATAAAGAAATCTTGGAAGGGTATGGCACCACTGAAATGGCGCCGGTTGTCGCTGTAAATCTGCCTGACTACAAAATCCCAGGCAGTAAAAAATCTAAACGTGCACATCGTCCCGGGACGGTAGGCTTGCCTCTTCCAGGTACAGCTGTTCGCGTCGTCGATCCCGACACCTTCGAAACGCTGCCACAAGGCGATGCTGGTTTGGTGCTTTTAGCAGGGCCGCAACAAATGACCAGATACCTGGATGATTCTGATCGGACGGAAGCCGTGTTTGTCGAACTTGATGGTCGGCGTTGGTACAAATCGGGCGATAAGGGCAAGCTTGATGAAGACGGCTATTTAAGCTTAATCGACCGCTACTCCCTCTTTGCAAAAATTGCAGGAGAGATGATAAGCCTCAGCGCGGTAGAGCTAGCCTTGTCTGGTGTGATCAATCAAGAGGATGTCGGCGTCGCGGTGGTTGCAGTACAAGACGATCAAAAAGGTGAGCGCCTGATAGCGCTAGTGGAAAAAGCCGTCGATAAGTTTGCTTTGCGTACGCAATGGAAAGATGCAGGTCACTCTGCTTTGATGTGGCCCGCTGAATTGCTGCAGATAGAAATGCTGCCCACGCTTGGAGCAGGGAAGGTGGACTACCAAGGTTGTAAAAAAATAGCTCTCGAGTTTGCGGGAAACTAGAGCGGACTCCCTAGCGAAATGATTTTAGAATGGCATTGATATGCTTTTCTTCATCTGGCTTGAGCTCCAATTTCTTGAGAGCTCCTGCCGCTAGCTTTCGATTGCGTTCCAGTTCTTGGGTGTTGTTGAGCATGTCCATCAAAGCGAGTTTTACGTTGATATCCGACTGAGGGTTGTCAATAAAGCCGATGACTGTACTGCGCCGAACCTTGGCATCTTGATCAACAAGTCCAGCGATGAGTTGCTGGTTCAAATGCGGCTCATCGGACACCCATCGAAAAAGGAGGGCATAGCTTCGTCGACGAAGTAAAACATCAGGATGTTGTGTCAGTGGACTTAGTTGTTGCAAAAGTTGCTGCTTTTGAGAGTAGCTGACCTCTGATGTGGCGCGAGCCAAGGCATTCATGGAAGCGCCTAGCACTTCTGTGTCTTGGCTGGCGCTGAGAGACTGCAGCACTAAATCTCGTGCGGCCGGATCTGATTTTTGTAGTCGAGAAAGTAGTGCAAGCGCCGACATTGTCGACTGTTTGTCTCCTGAAAAAAGCATTTGTCCAGCCAGCGCAGTTAGTTCAGGCTTGTCTCGCAAATCACCCAGCATGAAAGCCAGCCATTTCAACCTTTCAGGATCAGTCTCACTTTGAAACTCGTGCATCACTCCCGCCAAGAAATTAGGGTTCTGGCGCATATGTTCGACAATTTGATAGAACTCTTCATCACTCGGGCGGGTTGTCGCCACTTCCCACGGTTCTATTAATAGTTCTTGTGTAGCCGGCGCCTCTTGTTCTGCCGGCTGCTTATCTGGTTGTTCAGACACCGTTTTTGCAATACTTGGACTAGGAGGTTCTCTGGTTGCAATATCCGGCGCTTTCTCGACGGGTTGCTGTCCCTCACCCGGAGAATTTTGAGTCGGGTTGCTCATTGATTGGGGAGGGTTGGCCAAAGAGTAATAGGCTGCGCCAGCGGCGAGACTGAGCAGCACAAAGCAAAAAACAAGTTTTTTGGAGGGCATCATTTCAAACTTAGAAAGAGAAGGGGAGCTACTGGATAAGATGCGGTGGCCGCGAGGGGGCCACCGCAGTTCTAGGCTTCGCTTAGAACCCGTTTGAGAAAGTAGCCTCTTCTTCAATACCGAGTTCACCAGCAGCCATTGACCAGCGATCAGGAATGCCACTCGCGTCGACTTGTTGGTAAAAAGCTTCAAGGTTTTCGCATTCAACCAATGTGCTAGCAATGCTGTAGACGTCGATATCAACCGAATCGATTGTGTTAGTCCTTGTCTCTAGGAAAGCTGTTGAGCTGGTTTGCATCTCTTCCCAAGTTTCAGTTCTTACAATGCCGTCGGCGAATGCCAAACCGTGGTCTGTTTGGTACTCAATGACATCCATTTCTGTGTTCGGACCGTAAGAGCCATCATCGTAGCTGCCGTCAAAATCACCAATAAAATCCGCCACATCCGCAAAGCCTTCGCAGTACACAATGCGTTGAATTGCTCTGCTGTAGTTGCTGTCGGCGAAGTCTTGATTTATCTGTGCACCGATCGCCCCATCGACATCTCGCTCGATCCAGCAGTTGTCGCTCCAAATGTCGTTATTGGACTCTGGGTCCGATCCACGGCCCGTGCGGCACTGGTTATCTGCGATGCCACTGTCGCCCGTGATGATCGTTTCGATAGGCTCTTCACCTCCGCCGCCACTGCCTCCCGTGGTGTCGGTAGGCTCAGATTCACCGCCACCACAGGCTACGAGCAATGCGCTCAATGTCAGCGTTGCTAGGTGCTTACTTAAGGGTTTGGTGCTTACGCTCATGCTGAGCTCCTTGGGTTTGATGGTGATGCAATGACCTTGGTTCGGTCGGTGTGCACTGAGTAAAACCTTACTTTAGCCTCCCTGCGGCATTGATGACAGGCTGTGAAAGCACAATGTTACTGACTAAGGTATCGATTGACTGACGTTGTATTGATAAAAATATAATATAAACAAAGACATACAGGTTTTTATTCCTTTTGCACGCTTTAATGAGATTTTGTTCACTGTTGCATAAAAATGGCCGTTTGGCGGCAAAGGTCGTTAGCCTTGGACTAGAGAGGGCTATTTGGACGTGTTTAGCCTAGACTGGATGCTTTCAGAGCTTTTAAACCAAGCGAGGAGCTTGCAAGCATGTCTAAACCTACTGTTGCCGATAACAAACCAGCCGTCGTTGAGCTAGAGAAAGACAAAAAGTACTTCTTCTGCAGTTGTGGTCTTTCCCAATCACAGCCATTTTGCGACGGGTCACACAAGGGCAGTGACTTTACACCGCAAGTGTTTACGGCGGAAAAAGATGGCAAAGGCTTTCTGTGTACCTGCAAGCATTCGGCTAACCTGCCTTATTGTGATGGCAGCCACAAACAATTTGACGCTGACGCCGTTGGCATTGAAGGACCTGGCTCAAATACCTAAGAGATAGCGTTATAGTGGTGGGGCTCTATCGCGGGTCTCATCAGCAAGCCACAAGTCAACTCACCGCTGTTAGAATGCTTCTTTTGCTTAGCTCTTTCAGGTCTCATGGCATAAGGTACAATTCTGTTTTTATCATTACCAGAATCTCTCCCTGTGAACAAAAGCCTCGTCAGTAATATCCTCGCAGCCACGGTTCTAGCCGTTGGCACTGTCAGCAACAATGAGTTATTAAAATCCGTTGGGCTATTTGCTCTGTCGGGTGCGTTGACTAATTGGTTGGCCATTTATATGTTATTTGAAAAAGTCCCCTGTCTGTATGGATCCGGAGTTGTGCCTACACACTTTGAAGAGTTCAAAGTTGGCATTCGAGACTTATTGATGAAACAGTTTTTTACGCAGGAGAACATGCAGCGCTTTTTAAGTTCTAGTGATAATAAAAAAAGTCTAGAGCTGGAGCCAGTCATAGAGAAAACTGATCTCAACCCAGCCTTTGATGGATTTATCAACGTCATCGAGAACTCTTCGTTTGGCGGTATGTTGTCGATGGTCGGTGGGGTAGAGGCACTTCAACCATTGCGCGAGCCCTTTATAAAACGCATGAAAAGTTCGCTGATAAAAATTACGTCCACCGAAGAATTTCAAGGAGCGCTTCGCTCTAGCTTGTCCTCAGGCGCAGGTGGTGCTGTGGTGCACGACAAAATCAATGCTGTCATCGAAAAACGATTAGATGAGCTGACACCACAAATGGTCAAACAGATTGTGCAGGATATGATTGCCAAGCACTTGGGGTGGTTGGTTGTTTGGGGGGCGGTTTTTGGTGGGCTAATTGGAGCGATCGCAGCTGTGGTTTAGCCGTGGATGGTCTTTAAAAGAAAAAGGCAGAGCAATAAGCTCTGCCTTTTTTGTGCGCAGCGATTGACTATCAGAGAGTCAAGTTTGGCATGATTTGTTTCTTACGGCTCATAATGCCTGGTAATACAACGGTGTCGCCAGATACGGTCGCGCCAAAAGATTTTTCAGCTAATCCTTTGACCAGCTCGTTGGGCACTAGCAAAGTAGCTTCTTCGTTGAGGATGTCGATAACAAATAACAAGACCTGATCAGCACCGTCTTCTTTGGCGACGTCATCCATGCTGCTCATCAAGCTGTCTTTTCGATCGAGAACCATCTGGGGAGAGGTTGTCTCCAACACCGACACGCGAAAGTCAGTGCCTTCGATGGTGTATTCCTTCGAATCCATGCGCAATAGTTCAGCATCTGAAAAGCGAGAAACATCCGACTTTGCTGCAAACATTTCGGCCGCATAAGCGGAGATATCGATACCCAACTCAGAAGCGAGGCGCTTCGTCACTTCGATGTCGTGCTCGGTGGTCGTGGGAGAGCGAAACTCTAGCGTGTCTGACAGGATGCATGACAAGGCTGCACCTTTGATGCTGTCCGGCATTTTTGCCATGTCGTCGCCGATCATGTCGACCATGATGGTGGCCGTGCATGCCAACGGTCGAATAGTGATGTCGATCGGACCCTTGGTCTCTAGTCCGCCCACCAGCTTGTGGTGGTCGATGATCGCGATGACATTGGCGTCGTTGATGTTGGCCGGCAACTCAGCCGGATTGTTGGTATCTACAACGATGCACTCCGCGTTGTCGGCCAGATCAGTCATGATCTCTGGCTTGTCTAATCCCCAACGCTGTAAAACAAAAAGCGCTTCAGTATTTGGCTCACCCAACAGCATGGGTTTAGCAGAGATACCTTTGATTTCATTGAGGTACCAAGACCAAACTAGCGGGGATCCTGTGGAATCTGTATCGGGAGATTTGTGGCCGAAAATCTGGACTGTCATCGTTGTTCCTTAATATTCAGTATTATGATGCTGCGTGATTATGCGCAAAAAAGTAAGCTTGGCGCATTTTAAACAGAAATAGTGCCAAGGTGATCGCAAACCTTTGATCTTAGGAGATTTGTTGCTACCGAAGGCAATAGATTGCAGGGCTCTTGTCGAGCTAGGTTATCCCTTTTGATTGCTCGCCAATCTCTTCTGCGCTGACAGTTTCTATCGACCCCAAGCATGAGAAGATAAAGCGCTGTAGACGGTGAAGAGACCTTTCGGACACTAAGCAACCTTAGATCAGGTCATGCTCGCACCGTCGACGCGCTAAATTTGGCCTAGCCGCGATGCAACTCTAACCAGTAGTACCAATCATGCTTTGACCGTACAGCATTCTCACGGCGTCAATCAGTCCCCAAAATGCACAATCTCAGTACCTTCCGCATTGTCCAATTGACTAATGGCTGCGTCTAGCTCTGCTCTGACAAGGGCCAATTTGCGAGACTGTTCCGCCGGGCTCGCGCCGTAATCGGGGGTGTTGACGGTCTGCTCAAGGCTTTGGCAGCAACGCAATGCCACGTGGCGTGCATACTCAGCCGATGCGATGGGGGCCGGATCAGCATGAAAGAGTTGTCCCAGAGCGGTGAAGTCGGGCGTATTTTGGTCTGCATAGCTAAAGCCATTGACCAACGTGATGCGATCCGCTTGCGTGCGCAGGCCACAGGCTTGGTGTACCACGTAGTTACCCTGCATCAACACTGCGTATCCCGGGCCAGGCATATTGGGTGACTCGATGCGTTCGGCTGGAAAGGGCACACCCGCTTTATAGAGCTGCGCCATTTCATCGCGAGTGCCTTTGAAATATTGAAACTCACCACCATCCAGCTGCGTTGGATCAGTCACAAACAGCACTGTATCAACCTGGAGGGTATCGTAGTGCCACTTATCGACGTTTTCACCCAATGTCAGCGGCTGATAATTTATATGCGCGATCTGATGCCCCATTGCATGAGGTAGCAAAGGCGTTTGCATGATGTTGGAGAGGTGCTCGCTGTATTCGGGGCACAGGCTAAAATCACGCAAAAACTTTGAACGATAAACACCACCACGGGTATTGCGTGAAATGCGGGGGTTAGAGGTTGTAAAAGCCTCTAACTGTTTGCACACGTGCTGCATAGCGGCAACTCCCTCATCGCTTAACACCCTAAAACATGCGGTTGCCGCAACTGAAGTGGGCGTCGTGCCGTCCAGCTCATCCCCGTATCCGAGGTCTGCAAGGCTCAACGTATAGGCTGGTTGCTCTAAGGCGAGGTGCTTAGTCGGGTCAAAGACGGGGTCGTCTTTGATCGTGTCGAAATCAGGGCCAAATTTGGGGTGTCGTTGTAGCGATACGTCGAATGCGTGCATATACAGGCCCTCTTAGCGTTTGTCTGCTTTGGTTTTCATTAAAGCATACCCAGCAAATTTTGCGTTGCTAAAGTTGGGCGGATTTGTTTAGGTGGCGAATCAAGGTAACAAAGAGGGCTGCCCATGAACTTTCCTGTGCGCTCAGCTTTTTAACTGTGGCTCTTGAACTCGTTGAGGCACTAAGCTCATGCGGTGTAAATCGACTCAATAACCTAAGAGGATTTAAAGTACAAAAAAAGTGGTGCACAATGCTTCTCAAACTCTCAGAAAAAGGCGTTTGCTGTTTGAGTTGAAAGAAAACTAAACGCTGCAATCTGCTCTATTAGGATTCACACCACTATGAAAATTGCATTTATCGGCATGGGAAATATGGGCGCGCCAATGGCGGCAAATTTGGCCGCGGCAGGTCATGACGTCACCGGTTTCGATTTAGCCGACGTGGCGGTCGCAGGTGTTCAGCAGGCACCTACTATTGCGGAAACTGTAGAAGGTGCCGAGCTTGTTATAACCATGTTGCCCAATGGCGAAATACTTCGTCGTGTCTACGCCGATATCATTCCAGTCGCAAAAGTAGGTGCTTGTCTTTTAGATTGTTCAACGGTGGATGTCCAAAGTGCCCGTGATGCGCATCAACAATCGAGTGATGCTGGGCTGTTGTCGCTCGATGCGCCGGTGTCGGGCGGTGTAGGCGGTGCCACCGCTGGTACACTCACCTTTATGGCCGGTGGTTCTGACATTGCGTTTGCGTTTGCAGAATCAGCGTTTGAAGTGATGGGGCAAAAAGCCGTCCACTGCGGTGAAGCTGGCGCTGGGCAAAGCGCCAAAATTTGCAACAACATGCTGTTAGCCGTTTCCATGATTGGCAGTTGCGAGGCGATAAATTTGGGGGATAAATTGGGCTTGGATCGGCAAAAACTATTCGACGTTGTATCCACTTCTTCGGGTTATTGTTGGAGCATGAATGCTTATTGCCCTGCGCCTGGCGTTGGACCGCAATCACCTTCAGATAACGACTACCAACCTGGATTTGCCGCGTCACTGATGCTCAAAGATTTAGGCTTGAGCCAGCAGGCCGCTGAGCAAGTCTCAGCGCAAACGCCATTAGGGGCACATGCAACCCAGCTCTACCAAGCGATGGTGGATGACGGCCAAGGCGATAGAGATTTTTCAGCGATGCTGTTGCGATTAATGCAAGCAAACAGTGCGTAAGTCAGAATGTTTTTCATCGCCGTCGCTGATGACATCGGTGAATGAACTGCCGAATATTAGCGAGTAACTTCAGGAAGAAACTCGGGGCAGTTTTCTTTGGCGACTTGCACAATTAGCCTGCGCATCCATTGGTGCGCTGGGTTGTGTTGTAACAAGGCACTCCAAGCCATAGTGAGATCCATCTCCGGGATGACGAACGGTGGCTTGCGTATCACGACCTGATCATTGTCTTGCTGCAAGCTCGTGGCACGAGAGGGTAGGGTAGCAATTAGATCACTCTCTTGAGCCAATAACATCGCGGAGTGGTAGTGCCTGGTGAAAACGGAGATATGCCGTTTTTTCTCGATGCGCGTCAGCGCTTCGTCAACCCAGCCGAGTCGTTGTACATTGTCGGGGTTAACCCCAAAGCCGACGCCCATGCCTGTCTTACTGACCCAAACATGCTTAGCTGCGAGATAATTTTCTAAACTGAAATTTTTATTGATGGGATTGTCTTTTCTGAAGAGACAGCAAAAACTATCACCCCACAGTATTTTTTGATGAAAAGACTGCGGCAGTGAATCAAAGCGATTCATCACGAGGTCAACCTTGCCTTGTTCCACATCAGGGAAATTAACATCGCTTGGCGTCATGATGTCGAGTGAAATATCAGGGGCTTCAGCTCGCAATCGCCGCAACACATGTGGCAACAACGACGACTCAGCGTAGTCGCTGGCCATAATGCGAAAAACTCTGTCTGACGTCGACGCGTCAAAATCAGTCTGTGGTTGCACAGCCTTTTCTACAGTGGCCAGTACTTCCCGCACCATCGGCTGAAGTGCAAGCGCCCTCTCCGTTGGCACCATGCCGTCACTGGTGCGGATTAATATCGGGTCGTCAAAAAGCTCTCGAAGTCGCTTTAGGCTATTACTCATCGCCGGTTGGCTGAGTTGCAGCAGCTGGGCGGCGCTGGTGACGTTGCGCTCTTTTAAAAGAGCGTCCAAATTGCGCAACAAATTGAGGTCGAAGCGTGCAATAGCCATATTTTTTGCCAAAAATGTTGTAGATCTGTTCTCAAGTAAAGAATAGCCAGGACGCGCTGCTTTATGGGGCACAGCTTCTGCAGTACCTGAGGGCGGTAAACTTCGCCTCGGCTAAAGCAAAATCCCTATGCTATTCACCCGGTGAATTATACACATGCGCGCTATCTATTATATTTATACAGTTGCTGCCGATATGATTGCCACCATCGGAGCCCACGTGGTGTTCCTCGATTTTTAGTTCTATTTCACGGATTTGGAGAATTTCGAGTATGTCCCAGTATCAAAACGACATCGACGCTCTAACAAGCGCACGCACAGCAGCCGGTAAAGGTTGGGACGCGATCAACCCTGAATACGCCGCGCGCATGAAAGCGCAAAACCGCTTTCAAACGGGTATAGATATCGCGCGTTACACGGCGTCAATCATGCGTGCTGACATGGATGAATACGATGCTGATAGCTCCAAGTACACCCAGTCGCTGGGTTGCTGGCACGGCTTTATCGGTCAACAAAAGCTGATTGCTATCAAAAAGCATTTTGGAACCACGGATAAGAAATACTTGTATCTCTCTGGTTGGATGGTCGCTGCATTGCGCTCCGAGTTTGGTCCGCTCCCCGATCAATCAATGCATGAAAAAACATCTGTCGCTAGCTTGATCGCTGAGCTGTACACGTTCTTGCGCCAAGCGGATGCGCGTGAGTTAGGTGGTCTGTTTCGCCAGTTGGACGCGGCGTCTGCAGCAGACAAGCCTGCAATTCAGGCAGAGATCGACAACCACCAGACACACGTTGTGCCCATCATTGCTGATATCGATGCAGGTTTTGGTAATGCTGAGGCCACTTATTTGATGGCTAAGCAGATGATCGAAGCGGGTGCTTGCTGTATCCAAATCGAGAATCAGGTTTCTGACGAGAAGCAGTGTGGTCATCAGGACGGTAAAGTCACGGTTCCTCACGAAGATTTTCTCGCCAAGATCCGGGCTGTTCGTTACGCCTTCCTCGAGTTGGGCGTTGATGACGGTGTCATCGTAGCGCGTACCGATTCACTGGGTGCTGGCTTGACCAAGCAAATCGCTGTGACTAACGAGCCCGGCGACTTAGGTGATCAGTACAACAGTTTCCTCGACGTTGAAGAAGTCTCTGTTGACGACATGAAAAACGGTGATGTTGTCATTAAGCAAGGTGGCAAGTTAGTTCGTCCAAAGCGTTTGGCCAGCAACCTGTTCCAATTCCGCGCTGGCACCGGCGAAGACCGCTGCGTATTGGATAGCATCACCTCATTGCAGAACGGTGCTGACATGATCTGGATTGAGACTGAGAAGCCGCACGTCAATCAGATCGGTGGCATGCTGAACCGTGTCCGTGAAGTCGTCCCAAATGCCAAGCTCGTTTACAACAACAGCCCTTCATTTAACTGGACGCTTAACTTCCGCCAGCAGATCTTCGACGCTTGGACTGAAGAGGGCAAAGACGTATCTGCATATGATCGCGCTGACTTGATGAATGTCTCTTACGACGATTCTGAACTGTCAGCGGCTGCTGACGACAAGATCCGTACTTTCCAAGCGGATGCAGCGCGTGAAGCCGGCATCTTCCATCACTTGATTACGCTACCGACTTACCACACGGCTGCATTGTCGACTGACAACCTCGCGAAAGAATACTTTGGTGAGCAGGGCATGTTGGGTTATGTCGCCGGTGTACAGCGCAAGGAAATCCGACAGGGTATCGCTTGTGTCAAGCATCAGAACATGGCCGGTTCTGACATAGGTGACGACCACAAAGAATACTTTGCTGGCGAAGCGGCTCTTAAGGCTTCGGGTAAAGACAACACCATGAACCAGTTTTAACCGATGACAGCATGCTGATACAGCATTGGCTGAATTAAAAGGGCGGAGATTACCTTCTTCGCCCTTTTTTTATGCGTGAAATACATTCGAATATCTGCGACACTCGCGAGCTTCAAAAAGGTGCAATTAGTACCAAGAATACTTGTGTAGAGCCCCATGCCGTCAAATTTTGAACAAAAGTGTAGTTTTCTGATTCAGCTCGGTGAGATGCTTCATCTCTACGGTACACCCGCCTATCGGCTCGAGGCGCATCTGCAAAACGTAGCCGCGCATCTACAGATGCAAGGCCACATAATGGCCAGTCCCACCACGCTGACTTTTTGTATCTGGCCACAAGGCGCGGGCCAGGAACAGGTGTACAACTACGCACTACGCGTGAAGCCAGGGGATTTGGATCTCAGCTCTCTCGCGCGTACTGATGCTTTGGTTGAGTCGTTCGTCAGTGGTCAATGTTCGCTGCCAGAAGCGGAGAGGGGGCTGCGAGATATTCAGACTGCGCCGCCGCCTTACTCATTGTTGGTGACGTTGTTGGCTTTTATAATATTGCCTGGAGCCTTTGCCGCACTTATGCAAGCCAGCTGGCATGACGTCGTCTGGTCGTGTGTACTGGGTGCCACCGTGTATGGTTGGGTGCTTTGGGCGGAGAAAAGCCCGCGGATCGCTAATATGCTTGAACCTTTAGCGGCAACTGTCTCAGCTTTTCTCTCGATAGCCATCGTTAAACTAGACCCCAGTATCAATCAGCCATTAGTCGTTCTCTCCAGCATCGTTGTTTTTATTCCAGGCTTGTCATTGACGGTCGGGCTGAGAGACTTGGCTGCTAGAGAGTTATTGTCTGGGACAGCGCGCATTATGGATGCGCTAATGACTTTGTTTAAGCTCTATTTTGGCTCTGTGCTGGGCGCAGCCGTTGGGGTACTCCTGTTTGGCCAAGATTTATCCACCGATGCGTCACAGGTGCCCAGTTGGGCCGTTTGGCTAGCCGTCTTACTGCTGTCCTGCAGTTTGGCTGTCGTCTTCAAGATTCGATTGATCGACAGTCCTTGGGGTGTAGCATCAGGGTTTTTAGCCTATGCCATCAGCGCATTCTTTACCCCTGAGTTGGGGCTCACGTTAGGAGCCTTTTTGGGGGCGCTTGCCGTGGGTGTCTACGCTAATATATTTGCGCGTTGGCGCAATGCGCCGGCTGTGTTGGTCACGCTGCAGGGTATAGTCATCCTAGTACCGGGCAGTAAAGTATATGTTGGTCTCGACTCTGTGGTCAGTGGCCAACAAATACTGCAAATAGATCACATAGGTGTGCAATCGTTTATGTTGTTCATGTCACTGGTTGCAGGGCTTGTTCTAGCCAGCGCGATTGTGGAACCTAGAAAATCTCTTTAGCGCTGTCTCCTAATTGTGGTTGTTGGAATGGCCGAATGTGTCCGCATTAAGTCCCATGTCGTCTGGATGGTGTTTTCAAAAAGCTGCAAGATTTAGCCATCAATCAGATGGAGAGCAAAGCGATGCAAACGACTGCACTTTTAGTGATCGACGTACAAAAATCTTTTGAGCACATGCCGTTCTGGAGTGCGTCAGGATTGGCTGAGTATCAGACAAAGCAAAATGCTTTGATTGCTCATGCGCGCAGTCTATCTTGGCCAGTCATTTTTATTTATCACCAAAGTCGCGGGGCATTTTCGCTAAAGAGCGGCTTGGTTGAACCCATGGATTGGGTTGATAGACAGCCGGATGATCCTGTATTTTACAAGCACGTCCACAACGCCTTAAGCGAATCGGGATTGAACCCTTACTTACAAACGCAAGGTATCAGTCGTTTAGTGGTTAGCGGTATTCGTACCGAGCAATGTTGTGAGACAACAACCAGGTTTGCCAGTGATATTGGCTTTGAAGTGGAGTACATTCTCGATGCTACGCTTACCTTTTCTATGCAGCTGCCCAACGGTGATGAGGCATCAGCAGAGGCAATAAGAAACCATACCTCAATGGTATTGGATGGCCGCTTTGCAACCGTGTGGAATACTGCTGACTTCGTTGCCAGTTTGCCTTTGACGAGTATCAACTGTCGTTGCCCTCGATCGGGTAGGGCCGTGTCACCTGATTCCCTAACCAGCTACAGCGCCGTGACAGTAGGTTTCTGCAACAAGGACTGCCGTGATAACTTTGCTGCTGATCCTCAAGCTTGCGGCATGGACCGACTCTATTTTGACAGACTCATTGCAAGGCAGACCGTTGCGCAAGCCAATATTTGAAACTGTTGACCTGCTTGTGCTGCCTGAGGTCCACTTGATGGACCTCGCAGGGCCTGCGCAAGTGTTTGGCAATGAACGTCTTGGACTTGGTATCCATTACATCAGTCCGCTCGAAAACCTGGTCGCAGCGCAGGGCTTGGCTATCAACAAGCTAGAACCATTACCTGATTCTGTTGGTGAGTCGAGTTGTTTGCTTGTCGTGGGCAGTCAACACATGGTTGAACAGTTTAATACGGCAGCCGTCAAACAAACCATTCAATGGCTTCAGTCGCAAGCTGGACAATATCAATGTATTGCAGCGGTGTGTTCGGGGTCTTTGTTGCTTGCAAAAGCAGAGATGTTGAACGGTTTACGTTGCACGACACATCATGACCTGGTCGACAGCCTGCGTGACATTTCTTCCCAGATTAAAGTCGTAGAAAACTGCCTTTTTGTTGATGATGGCGGCATGCTAACCAGCGCTGGGATAAGCACAGGAATAGACCTTAGCTTGCATCTTGTGAGCCGCTGTTTTGGGCCAGCAGTGGCACAAACAATAGCCCGCGATATGGTGGTGTATCAGCGCCGAGCGGGTCACGCCAAAACCCAAAGCTTTTGGACGCAGCACCGCAATCATGTCTTGCAAGAGATTCATTTGGTTCAAGACAAAATCATGCAATCCCCCGGGCAGCCATGGCGACTAGCAGAACTGGCTACAGGTGCGTGTTTAAGTGAACGACAATTCCGTCGGCGCTTTCAGCAAGCGACGGGTGAAACAGTGCAAGAATATCTGGCATTAGCGCGCTTAGAGTTAAGCCGCCAATTATTAGAGCAGACCAAACTATCGATTACTGCGGTCGCGGAGCGATGTGGATTTGCGGATGAGCGAAGCTTGCGCCGGTTGTGGCAAATCAAAGAGGGTCGATCACCATCGAATCACAGAGCGGCTTGTGGTTTGTGACATGGATCACGTTTGTCCGTCGTTACTAGGGTGCCCCCCGACCAAGCTATGCTCGCACCGTCGACGTGCTAAATTCGGCCCAGCCGTGCTGCAAATCTAGCCGATAGCACCACTATTACCGTCGATAAGCACCTTGCTGGGTCAAAATTTCTCGCGCTCACATTACTGATCGGACTTAATCTGTGGGTCTCTTTAGGCGGTGTTAGTTTCCTTTAATAATTAAATGTAAATTTGTGTCCGACTGCTCTAAATACGGCAGAACCCGCCAAAAAGCTATTCCAAAATCAAGATATGCACGCTAGTTCACAAATTTAACCACCTGTAAATAATATAAAAACGTTCTCGGGATTTTCAGTCGAAAACTCAGCGAACTTTTTTTGCAATCGCTGAACCATGAAAATCTAGTTAGAAGCCGTGTGACTGCAATGCTGTTACGCATAGCTCTAACTCAACAGATTTTAATTTTGGGTGGGCATTACTTTGAACATAAAAATATCGATCGTAGCAACAGCAGTTGCATTGACATTAACCGGGGCGGCGCAAGCGGCAACCAATGCGAGCAGCATGCAAGCTCTGCAAAGTGTGATGAGTGTCGACATCCCTAATGAGTTTTGGGTCAATGACAATCTCTGGGACGGGGTCGAAGATTACGTCGCCGACATCAATGTTGATGGCAATCGCACAAGTTTCACGGGCAACCCTTGGGTAGCCGGAGATGAAGCGCTGGCTTGTGATACCTGGGCGGGAGTTCTATGTGTTAACGGCGATATTACCCACTTAGAAATTCCGTTTTCTGAAATGAGCGGCGATATGCCGCAGCTCATGGCGGCACTGTCACCTATAAAAAGCACATTGCTTTCGTTGAACCTTGTCGGGAACAAAAATTTACGAGGCACTGCCACGGGCTTAGAAGAGCTGCAGTCGCTCGAAGGTCTGTTCCTCGACAACTCTGGATTATCGGGTGAGCTTCCCGACCTAAGTGGCATGAGCAACCTACGATATGCGGGCCTCAACGATAATCCCGATCTCACTGGTATTGCTGGTGGCATCGGAGGCTCATCGTTAGAGGTGCTGAATTTGAACAACAACGTCAATCTATACGCAGATTTGACCAGCATTTTGGAAACGTCCAAAAATTCTCTGAAGAGACTCAATATTGCTAATAGCAGTGTCAGTGGTCAAATCCCTGACTACAGCGCCAACACGAATCTTCAATTTTTGGTCATTGCGGGCAGTGGTGTGGGCGGCGAGTTGAATTTGCCAAACTCAGGACAAATTGCAGCTGAGAATGTCGATACTGCTGGCACCGGTGTCACTGCCGGCAGCGGCACTGATGGCTTGACCATCACGCCAAGCATTGCGGCAGTCACTAACGTCAGTGCTGCAGCTGATGGCGCAAACGCAATGCTTGTTAGTTGGGACGCGGTCAGCGATGCGGAAGGTTACATCGTTGCATATTCCAATGACGACGGTGCCAACTGGCAGTCTGAGATGCTAAGCGATGGCACGACAAACATGACAAATGTCAGCAGCTTAGCAGCAGGGACCTATTTGGTCTCGGTCACAGCATATCTCACCAATGACGCAGGTGTGACGGTTGAAAGCACACCCACCCTAGCGGCTAACCCTGTTGTTATCAGCGATGCGGTGATTGATGGTGGTGGAGATGACGCAGACACCGGCACACGTTCAAGCGGCGGTGGTGGAGCAGCGTTCTGGTTAATCTTGTTGCCAATGTTGGGCTTTGCTCGCCGATTGAAGCTGCGTCTATAAGCACCAAAACTTCTTCAGACTTAGCTCGTTTTAAAAATGGCCCTGAACTTATGTTCAGGGCTTTTTTTGCTGAACTATTTGCAAATCTTTTGGTCTTCGAGGCTTGGATTAATTCACTTCAATATTGAGAGCTGACTGGACACAATCTTGCTGCATAGATCGATTCGGCTGTTGCGCTGAAATTTGTCATTTGCAGTATAAATCTTCAATTGGCTCAGTCCAGTGGCCCTCAATCTTTTATACTGGTTGATTGGTTTTGCTCGTGTAGCCGCATGGTGTTTTTGCTGTCTGCGTGATTTCTTGAATTTACTCCTCGTGAGTAATTGCTCCGGTGGTGTTTAGTGTCGGTTGATGGTGATGGGCAGGGCGCGCTTTCGCTTGATGATAAGAATATTTTGCTGGTTTTGGCCGTGCTCGGTCGACCGCTCAAACCTGCAGAACTGAAGCAAATGATCGCGGCGCTCGCTTGGCGTCTTGAGGGCGGGCAAATAGCGCTGACCTCATTGTTGAACAAGGAATGGCGCGAGCGCATGGAAAATGCGGGCGCTGTTGAAGTGGTGTCAGGCACCGAGCTGCGCGTAGAGCCAACACTGGGTGAACTGTTGGTCAGACTGGCCCAACCCGAGACTTTTCGCGGTATTTACTCTATCTACCAAATGCGTTTCCACCGTTTTGGGCACCAGTTGCTGAACGACGAACTTGTCAGAAACGCCTTCTATCTCAACGAAAGCAACATGCTGTTCCACTATGCGTGTCAAAAGCCCTATACGTTTATCTGGGCGGATGAGCTTATTGAGTGCTTCGAGCGCTCGATGGCAGCGTGGGACGAAAAATGGTTTTTGGGGCTGCCAGCCGTTATTCAATGGCAGTTACTGGGCTATTTGCAAACCCTTGCGTTTATGGGCCTCGAAGATCTGCGCCCCTATCTGCCGGCGATGGCTCACTGCGCCGAACACGCAAAAGAGCAACGACCTGCCTTTCAAGCCTTGCACGCGGTGTCGTTGTTTTTAAGCGGCGAATCAGTAGAGCTTGAGTCACTCAACGTGGCGAGCTCAAGCTGGTTGGCCAGCGCGGCCGGTTTTATCGCCTTTGCCACAAATAAACCCAGTGCCGCTGCCGGGTACTTTGTGCAGGCACTCAAACTGAGAAAACGCGAGCACGGCCCACGCATGGAACCGCTAGACGACCCTTACATGGTCTTCTACCAGCTGGCATTGCTGCAACTCGGTGACAAAAAATCGCTCGACAAAATAGCTAAGCTGCAAAAGGCGGAAGATCCCTATTCGGATTCCCCTGAGCGACTGCTTCTCGTCGATGCGGCCTCGCGCTTGTTGTTTCGCCAACCCACAGTGGCCGACCACGCCGAAGACGCGCTGGGTGCGCTCAGCACTATAATTGCCGCGAGTTACAGCCGCTGGTTTGCTCAGGAGCACTCACCCGAAGACACCAAAAAATTGCTCGAAATGCGCGATGACTTGCAAGCAAATGGTTTGCGTTGGCACCTCGCGCAACTGGATGCGGTATTGGCCACGCAACCACCGGAAGCACACCCTGAGTATCAACTGATCTCTTCAATTGTCGAGCCGGTGCCAGAGTGGCAAATGTCACTCAATGCGCTTGTCGGTATGGTGGCGCCCGCTGACAGCGGCGATGTGACGCGGCACGGTGACAAGTCATCGCGCTTGGTCTGGCTGCTCGACGAGAACTTTGAACTTGAGCCCCGCGAACAAAAGCGCAGCAAAAGCGGCTGGAGCAAAGGGCGAAAAGTCTCTTTACTGCGCTTGCACGCTGAGCGTGATCAGTTCGACTTTCTCAGCACCGCCGATGAACGGTTGTGCGATTGCATTGTGTTAGAGCAGCAATCCGACCGCTATGGCTACGACAAAGAAACCGCCATCCTCAACGACAAAGCGTTAGTTGCAGCGGTGGGCCATCCAGCCATCTACTGGCCGGAAGAACTCAGCGAACCCGTCGAGGTGCGCGAGTCCGCACCGGAACTGGTGGTGCTAGAACAGGGTGATCAGTTGCTGTTGTCGCTGACACCTAAAGTGACAGATCTAAAAGTTCGGTTGTTGGTGGAGCGCCGCGGATTTAATCAACTGGATGTCACACCGCTCAGTGATCAACACATAGAAATTGCGCGCATACTTGGACCAGAGGGCTTGCGCGTGCCCAGCTCCGCGCGCGATCAAGTGCTGCAGAGCATCTCTGCCATAGCGCCGTTGTTAACGGTTCAATCCGATATCGGTGGTGGCGTTGATCAGAATGCTGAATTTGTCGAGTGTGATCCACGCTTGCATATTCAGATTCAGCCGGCGGGTGATGGCTTGCGCATGGGGGCCTTTGTACGCCCCTTTGGTGAGCAAGGGCCGCTATTTTCTCCCGGCGTTGGCGGTTTAAATGTCATCAGCGAGATCGACGGCAAACGCGTGCGCAGCGAACGCACCTTGCCGCGAGAAGAAGCAAGCCTGCGCGACTTAACCGACTCAGTGCCTGTCTTTCAGTTAAATCCCGGCACGGATTGGCTGCTTGAAGACCCAGAGGCCGCGTTAGAAGCACTGGATTCCCTGCGAAACTACCCAGAGGAATTGGTGCTCAGTTGGCCACAGGGTCGTAGCTTGTCATTGCTGGGCAATCAAAGTATCACCAGTATGGGTTTTAGTATCTCCAGCCAGCGCGAGTGGTTTGCCCTGGACGGAGAACTAGAACTCGACGAAAACAATGTCATGTCGCTGCAAAAAGTATTGCAGTTAGTGCGGCAGTCCGACGGGCGTTTTCTTAAATTGGGCGAGTCAGAGTTTTATGCACTGTCCGCCAGTCTACACAAAAAACTAAAAAGCCTCGCCGACTTTGCCGACGACGAGGGGCGCTTTCATCCGCTCGCCAGTGGAGCCGTCGCTGAGCTGACCCAAGGCATGTTGGGTGAGTCATCAGAGGGCTGGGGGCTGCACCAAGAGAAACTGCAAGAAGCGCGAGAACTGGAACTGCAGTTGCCTTCTACCCTAGGGGCCCAACTGCGTGACTACCAATACGCGGGCTTTGATTGGATGATGCGCTTAGCGCACTGGGGTGGCGGTGCCTGCTTGGCCGATGACATGGGTTTAGGTAAAACAGTACAAATCCTATCTGTGCTGTTAGCCCGTGCAGAGCAGGGACCTGCACTTGTATTAGCGCCGACCTCCGTCTGCATGAACTGGATCAACGAAGCCGCACGCTTTGCGCCCACGCTAAAAATGCACCGCTTTGGCGACGGCAACCGTGCCAACATGGTAGAAAACCTCGGTCCGCGAGACGTGGTTGTCAGCAGTTACGGATTAATGCACAGCGAAATTCAGCTGTTGGTGCCCGTGGAGTGGAGCACCCTAGTCGCTGACGAAGCCCAAGCCCTGAAGAACCCACGTGCATTGCGCAGTAAAGCAGCTGCTTCCCTAAAAGCGGGTTTCAGAATCGTTGCCACGGGTACGCCCATCGAGAATCACTTGGGCGAACTGTGGAGCCTGTTTAACATCATTAACCCTGGATTACTCGGCTCACAGAAGAAATTCGAACAACAATTTATTAGCCCTATCGAGCACGGTGACCAGCACGCCAAACCGCGCCTGCGCGCGTTGGTTGCACCATTTATATTGCGCAGACACAAAAGCCAAGTGCTGACCGAGTTACCCTCACGCACGGAGATCAACCGCGTCATCGAAGCATCGGATGAAGAAAAACTCTTCTACGAAGCACTGCGACGACAAGCCTTGGATGACTTAGCACAACCAAGCGCTGACACGGGCCAGATGCGCTTTAAAATACTGGCGGAAATAACCCGCCTGCGCCGTGCTTGCTGTCACCCACAGCTCGTGTCACCTGCGGTGTCTATTGAAGGCAGTAAACTCAAAGAACTGTTGAGCATTGTGGCCGAGCTGGTCGAGAACGGACACAAAGCGCTAATCTTCAGCCAGTTTGTGGATCACTTAAAACTGATCCGTACCGCGTTAGACAAACAAAACACAACGTACCAATACCTAGACGGCAGCACCCCTGTCAAAAAGCGCCAATCAGCGGTTGATGATTTTCAGTCAGGCAAAGGCGATGTGTTTTTGATCAGCCTAAAAGCCGGTGGCTCGGGCCTCAACCTAACCGCCGCCGATTACGTCATCCACATGGACCCGTGGTGGAACCCAGCGGTTGAAGACCAAGCCTCAGACCGTGCACACCGAATGGGGCAGTTACGCCCCGTGACAATTTATCGCTTGATCATGGCAGGCTCTATCGAAGAAAAGATACTAAGCCTGCACCAGCAGAAACGCGATTTGGCGGACTCGTTGTTGGAAGGGCGGGAAGTTGCAGCGAGTGTGAATGTTGAGGACATGATGGAGTTGTTGCAGGATCAGGGTTGA
>CALCKW010000031.1 GCA_937965695.1 uncultured Granulosicoccaceae bacterium | reverse complement strand
CGGGGTAAAAAGACGGCATTGAAGACGTATAGCGCCGCAATCGGTCTCAGCATTCGCTAGTGCCGTTTTCAACAAAAACATGTTCGAAGTCATGCCGTAACTTTTTACAACGTTTTTTGACGCTAATACATTTAGATTACTTAGATGTGCTCGATTGAAGCTCATGGTTTTTCAAGTCGGTGCATGATTGTGGAGCGAAGCGATTTTTCACGAGCGAGTTTGTCGTAATTCGCAGAAAATTGTAGACCCAAAAACCGAACTTGATTCTATGCAATTTGGCACGGCCAAAGTCTCAATAACCAACAAAATTGAACTAACTCATGAACAAAAACTAGTCCGATTAAAATCGGCTTAAGTGGCGTTCTCTTTAGCTGAACATTTGCATCAGTTTTAAAGCGCATCAATGATTGCCGATGAGCGATCAGTTAAAACGCCGATCCACTCGTCGACGATTTGATAGCGTCGGCAAGAGTAAGCTGCACATCAAATTGCACACACATACAAACAGGCTATCGAGCTGAGCTTTTCCTCTGGAGGCAATTGAAAATTTTTTCGACCTAACGATCCGCTAAAGTTCCAATGCACCACTCAACAATTATGCAATATCAAGGGTAGCAGTTGATACAAACTGAGGCGCTGCGCTTAGTTATTTGGGCGACTCAAGTTATCAATTCGAAAAAAATCTTTTTAAACGACATAAAAACCAATGCTTGCTGTTAGACCGTTCGACAAACCGTGCAACACAATTGGTGCGAATAAACTCTTGGTGTGGATAAATACAATAGCGTAAAGAATGCCAAGCTGAAACGCTTTGGTTTGCTGCCCAAATTCAAAACCGGAAATCGACAAATTCAGCCAATCCACATCAAGATGTGCAAACATAAAAAGCGCTGTTGATACGACAACAATAAACACATGTTGCTGGTAAACGGCTAACCTCGTTGTTCTCATAACATTTAGTAAAAGCACAATGACTAATCCACGAAAAAGCGGCTCTTCACCCAAACCACTGAAGAAGTACTGAAAGATCTGCCAACCGAATTTATTTGATGTAGTCAGCGGAAAGCCAGGTGAGTAAGTCCCCCCACGCATGTAAGAGTATTCAAGCAGGCCAAAAAGTATGGCGAACACTGCAATGACTAATAGGCTTGTTTTCCATTTTTTGAAATTAACCCCCCAATCAGTCAAACGAGTAAGGGGAAAGGACTTCATCACTAATAGTGTCAAAATCAACAAGAAAGTGTGATGGGCGATTAGCAAAAGAAAAACACCATCAGGGTCACTCTGCAAAAATGCAGGGCCGACCAAGTTAGCCAAATAAGATGATGCAAAACTCAACAATTCGATAGCTAGGAAGCACAAAGCCAAAGCCGAGAGAATGTTTGTTGATTTATATATAATGATTCTGCGATTCCATTGGTTGTAAGCAATTTGAATACAAAGCGTTTCCTGTAGGTGTGGATTTCATAGAATGCTTCACGGTTAATAGTCCGAACAGATAGGCACTAAGTCCTGTGCGGCGCTCAAGTCAATTTTCTTGAGCATATCGATATTCAGCATTAATGCGACATACCCTTCAGTTTCTTTTGCACTCACAAATGTTGAGATGAAGATACGCGCCGGAAAAACTGGAGAAAGACGACAAACATCCGTATTAATTTCTAGGCTACCCACTGCTCCACGTGCTTTTTCATGCAATATCGCACGACGCAATCTATTGAATCGTTTTACATCCACGGGTGCGATACCGTAAACGTGCAACGCGGTTTTCTCTCGCTCGATGCTTAACAATGCGGTTCGGTCGTCGATCCGTTCTAGATAAAACGTGTCTTTTAAAGACACGCGTGTTTGGCGCTCTGTGCCAAGCAGTAATTGCACGGCATTTTTTGGAATATTAATGCCGTCAGGCACGCGTACCGCGAATCTCAGGTGTTGAATATTTGTAGTTGTAGGATCAAAATCTCTGAGCTTATACATGCTTCCTAAAGGCAAGCTCGTACATGCAACCAAGCCGGCAATGGATATTAAACTGAGCACTTGCACGAATCTGTGAGAAACTAAAGAGAATGCCAATCGACTATCCCCTTCACAATTCACCCACGTAGATAAAGAATAATTAAAGAGTATCAACCAAGTTGAAATTGACCAAATTCAGCGTCAAGCAATTCTGAAAAGGCAACCGGAAATTGGCCTGTCAAACAAGACGACCGTATAAAGAAGTTTATTCAATAGCGTTACAAAATTCTGTAACAAACTGTTTCAATGCAGTATGCGCAGCACGTTAATAACTTGATTGGAATGAGTAAGCTCGGCGCTAAAATTCAACGTGGTTTAAAGAGCCCAGGAGCAAGCCCTGGGCTTCCGCACGTTATTAAGCCTTCACAATAGTCGCGCCAGCGTCTTTCCAAGCATCCAATCCACCGCCATTGTAAACCTCACCATAGCCCATGGATTTAAGCGTCTGCCCAGCCAGTGCAGCTTGGCCACCTGCCGTGCAAAAAATCACCACACGCTTAGACGGGTCCATTGCAGGGTTGTGCATCTGGAAGCTGGGGTCTGCGTTAAACTCGAGCAATCCGCGAGGTATCTGCAACGCACCCTCTACTGTGCCCGTTTCTTTTATAGCTGCCGCTGGGCGAACATCCAACAAAATGGTGTTCTCATCGCCGATCCACTGCACCGCTTCACTCGCGGCGACAGCGGGTACTACTGAATTGGCTTCTTCCAACAATTGCATCACTGTTTTACTGGCCACTTGAGACCTCCTAATAGTTGAATAGGCTAACGAATGAACGCTTAAGCATAGCGCGGATAATTAGCACAAGACAGTGCGCATGCGAGCGCATAATCTTTTAGCGTTCGAAGGTGTGTCGTTAGAGAATATGGTAACGTGGTCGGCTTAAATCCAGCACTGAAATCGATCAACCGAAGTTACCCGATGCCATTGTCCAAGCTTTCCCCTACTCCAACGATCAATCGACGACGCTTCTTGCACTCGGTTGCGGGTGCCGCCGTGGTTGGAGCACCTGCCCTGCGTTCTCGTTCCGCACTCGCTTCCAGTGGGGAATTGAATCTCCTGACATGGTCAGATGCGCTATCGGATGGCCACTTAAAGGCTTTTAAAGATCAAA
The DNA here is from genome assembly GCA_937965695.1 of uncultured Granulosicoccaceae bacterium. Lineage (GTDB taxonomy): Bacteria > Pseudomonadota > Gammaproteobacteria > CALCKW01 > CALCKW01 > CALCKW01. The sequence continues at coordinate 75,978 of CALCKW010000031.1, read as the reverse complement.
CGGGTATAGCACTCAATATAACCACGATTGGCTCAAACGAAGAAATCATCGATGCGATGAAACGCACAGGTGGAGAAAGCATAGACCTGATATGTCCAACTAATACCCGAGCAGCGCAATGGCAACAGCTAAACCTTCTGCAACCGTTTGATTTAGCCAAGATTGCTAAGATTGGGACAATTCAACGCGAGCTCTTACAGGTCGGTGAACGAGACTGGAATTTCGATGGTCGCGGCACACATTGGCTGCCACTTTTTTGGGGCTCTGAGGCAATGGCTTGGCGCAATGATATGTGGCAGCCCGATCAGTCAGGGCCCAGTTACGGAGATTTTTGGCAGCCTCAGTTGCGCGGCAAGGTAATGATACAACCCCACTCAGGTATGCTAGGCGCTGGGCTGCACCTTGAAGCTATCGGTCGTCTTAGTGAGAATGCCATGTTAGACGCTTATCGCGACGAGGTGAGCATGCGCGCCGCATGGGATGTTGTCGCTAAATTTTGTGTTGCCAGAAATGACCAAATAAAGCTGTTTTGGAACGATGCCGATACGCAGCGAAACGCGTTACTAAACGAAGGTGTAGTTTCAGGGCAATGCTGGGATGGGCCTGCATTGGCCTTAAAATCGGGTGGCGAGCCGGTGAGTTATCAAGCCCCAAATGAAGGAGCATTAACCTGGGTAGATGGGTTGGCGCTCTCAGCCAAGTCTAGAAATTTAGAACAAGCATACGCCCTATTAGATTTTTGCTTTACAACCGAGAATGCAGGTGCAGCCATCAAACATAATGGTTACAACTCATCAGTTGTCGGGGCGGAACGTTTTGCTGACAAGCAGTTTCGGCAAAACTTTAATGACGCCTACCCAGGCGATGCACTGCAAGAGCTCTGGATATGGCCCAGCGAACCAAGTTGGTACGCCAAGCTACGCAATGAGTACCGCAATAAGCTAGTAAACGCTTAAGTCTAATTTAAGCTTTTTGAGATTAAACTCTGTTCGTTTCACTGTTTTTTTCCGACTGCTTTTCGGCTAAACGTTTCGTTTCCTCTGTTTCTAGCTCTTGTTCAGCGCGTGTTCTAAAAGCCGTATCTGGTAGCCACTCTTTAAACTCAAACCCGTATATCTCCCAGACGGTGACAAATAGTGCGGCGATAATTGGACCGATAATAAAGCCTGGGAAACCAAACATCATCAATCCACCGAGGGTACTGAAAAAGATCATCAGTTCATGCAGTTGAGTATCGTTGCCAACAAGCTTAGGTCGTAAAACATTATCAATAGAGCCTACGATAGCCGCGCAATAAACCAGCAGCGCCACACCTTGCCAAATATCGCCTATTGACAACAAGTAAATAACCGCTGGCCCCCATATCAGCGTACCACCCACGCCCGGAACTACCGACATAAACATCATGACAACTGCCCAGAGCAGCGCACTCGGTACTCCCAATACCCAAAATCCCAAACCGGCCAAACTTCCCTGCAAAAAACCGATGACTGCAGTGCCCTTTAAGGTCGCACGCGTCACCGCCGTAAAGCGGTCCAAAAGCATCTTTTCGTCGCGATCTTCAAGCGGCAAGTAGTAAAGAATACGTTTAACCAACCCATCGCCATCGATAAGGAAGAAAAATATCGTGTAGAACACCACAAAGGCTGTCACAGCTACATTCACCGTCCCCACCGTTGCAGACTGGAATAGATCTACAACCATCTGGCTGATCTTGCCAATAATTTTGCCTAGATGCTCAAGCAACAGTTCTCGGTACGGCAGCAGTTGCTCATAGAAAGGCAGTTGGCTTAACCAAACACTTATTTGCCCTGGTTCTGAAAAGTTACTCTGCAACCAAGGCTTGGCCTGTGTGGCAATATCAACGGCCTGTCCGATGACAGTGATGGCAATCAATAAGATGGGGACGAAGACAAATAACAAACCTAATAGCACGGTTAACAATGAAGCAACGGTTTGACTACCACCAATAAAGCGTCGAATGCTTTGATAGACAGGGTTAGCGAGAGCCGAGAACAACCCAGCGAGGAAAATCGCTACAAGAAAGCTGCTGACCATCGTCAAGAAAAGAGCTGAGATGGCAAAGGCGAGACCAATCACCACGGTTCGGTTAACTGTTTGTTGGTCCACGATAATTCCTTTAGTTTCTCAGACACTGGTTGAGGTTTACAGTAGGATAACCGTATCGCGGCTAAAGCAGAATAGCGATCTTTCGACAACTCAAGACTAAATCGCACAGTTACTTAGAACGTAACCCGAATATTTAGCGCATAGGATTGTTTTTCGCGTAGATCAAATAAATTGAATACGCCCCCTACAGATACATCATCATTAAGGCGCAATCGGTTAGCATGTAGCTGATCAACACGCCCTCTAGTCTTGATCACTTCGACGACACGACCAAATGCTATCGGGTCTATTTCAGTTTCTGCAAACATGTTGCTGTCGGGCGACGCTGTCAAAGACACAAGCGGTATCAAAAGAGCAAAGACAGATGACGGTTCCAAAATTAGGGCCTCTACAAAACCTACAAAAACCCCTAGGGGCGAATCCGCCGCCACTTTATTGGCGAATCTCAGCAATCTCTACTAATCTTTCGACAGGGCCTTACTTTATAGATGCTAGTTTATGACTTTGCCAAAAAATATCCGCCGGCCAATTGGCGGATTTTCGGCAATTCCAATGAAGCGAATGCGGGCAATAGCGGATTGAAAACCAGTTTTTAAACCGCCAAAAGCAGGTTCAATTGCCACTGTTTAATACATAAAATTCAGGCATTTATCTGTGATAGCTTGTGAATTTGAAAAGTAAAAAAATACAAAATAAAAGCGGTGTTTTCTGTACCGAACACGGCGCCAATTTGGCATTCGAGGATTTGCCCATTGATTCAGAAAAAAAAATTCAGCCTGAGCGGCCGCGTATACAGTTGTTTGGCTATAGCCGCCTTGTGCACGTTTTTTAATGTTGCTACTCAAGCACAACAAATAGGCACCTACAAAGTGATTAATGTGCGTGCTGGCAGTGCATTAAATGTTCGAGCTGAGCACAGTAGCAAAAGCCAAGATATCGGAAGCGCCTCGCTCGGTACACCGCTGCAAGTTGTGGACTTCAGCCCTAATGGCGGCTGGGCCAAAGTAAAATGGGAGCAATCATTCGGCTGGGTGTCTGTTCGTTTTTTAAGCCCTGTCGATACCTTTGAAACGAAGACGCCTAGCACAGAACCCCCCTCCTCAGACATTGCGGCACTCGTCGCTCTTCAGAAAGCTCAAGAACAGCCGGCATTTAGCGAGCAAGAGCTCGCCTTAGCAGCTGTGGAAAACGACACAGTGATTGCTTCATCGACCGCATCTGTACCAGAGACAGCAGCGTTAAGTGACTCGGGTGGTAGCCAGTTTCCCAGTATATTCTGCACGGGTAACGGCCCAAATTGGCAATTGTCGCTTAACCGGCAAGGATCTTTGGTATTCAATGCCCCTGATGACAACTCACTCTATGCAACAACCCAATGGCGCCAGTCGATTAGCAATAAAAGCACTTACGCTTTTGCTGTTTCGAAAATCAGGGGCACACTTCTACATAGGGCCTGTTTAGATAAGCGTAGCAACACAAGCATGGAATGGCAGCTGGAGCTGCACACCAACGGGTTTGGTGGCCAAGACCAACTCAGTGGATGTTGTAGCAGTAGCCAATAATTGAGTTTTGACCAAAAACCTCAGCGCCCCTCCATGGGGCCAACCATTACTCGGGGATTTCTGACTCATTTTCTGCAATTTGCTCCATCCGCCACTCGCGCAAAAATAAAAAAAGTGGCAGACCCAGCGACAGGCCAATCAAGCACGTCGCCACAACAGGTATCCACAGTTTTTGCATACCCAATCGTCTGCCTTCCAAACGTACAAACAGAAAAAAGACCATTGCAGAAATCAGCAAGTCCAGCCAACCAAAACTGGCCACCCGAGAACGGGTTATAGCAGAGACAAAGGCCGGCATGTCAAACCCATGGCTCATGAACCAAGGCACGATGGTATTTAGCGGCAGTAGAATGCCAACGACACACAAAAGTAAATAAAGCCACTTCATCAATTGCTCCTTTTTTTAAAGCTCACCAACTTCTTCGAGCACTTTACGCGCGACACGGAAGCATTCCAACGATTGAGGTACTCCACAATATATAGATATCACATGAATGATTGATCGAATTTCTGCTTTGGTTACGCCATTGTTTAGAGCTCCTTTACAGTGGATTTCCCACTCGTGCATCTTCCCTAACGCGCCAATCATGGCTAAGTTCATCATAGAACGCGTCTTGGCATCGATGGTTTCATCCCCCCAACCGAATCCCCAGCACCAGGCAGTCATTGTCTCCTGAAATTCAAGCGTGAATTCATCGGCAGCGGCCAAGTTTTTTTCCACATATTCAGCGCCTAGGGTTGCTTTACGCGCCGCTAAACCTTTTTCAAATAAATCCTGATCCATCGGTATCACCTCTATTTAATCGTTATTCGACTTTAGTGTAACAACGTATGAAAGTGCGGGCCGGTGAACTTACAGCTGGTCCAAATAGCGGATAAATCATTTACGACGAACAGTCGTCATTCAAACATTGGGAGATGATCGATCTCAGCAGAACTGCCGTCTAAATTGGAGAGAAAAAAGGAACCTAGCTCTCTGACGCGCGTAACCTTTACTCGGCGCAAAGAGAAAATCGAGCGACAAAAAATGGGTAACTGATCAGGATTGCCATGTGGTTCGACTTCGGACTAGCGCAGTTACTCGCGGGATTGCTCTGAGTATTGAGCTTACTTTTGATAGAGAGTCTCAATTTTCAATTGAGAATTCTGTTCTTTCGAATGGAAAAAGATCTGGCTACTCACCAAATGCCAAGCTGCGCTTGCGATTCAGTGCACTATTTTTTTTTTGAAACGGTCCTTGATAGAGCGGTAGCAAACTATTCGCAACACTGCGCATCGAGTAAGAAGTCTCTGCTTTTTTGCGAGAATTTTCACCCATTAACTGGCACAACTTGCGATCTTCAATGAGTGTTCCCAAGCTGTCCGCTAAGGACGCTGAGTCACCTGGCTGTACTAACAAGCCGTTTTTTCCATGCTCCACCACATCGGTGTTTCCGCCCACAGCTGACAATACCAGTGGGAGCCCACTGCCCATCGCCTCCAACACGGCATTAGACAGCCCTTCATAACTAGAAACTTGGCTATAAATATGTGCGCCTTGCAACGCCTCAGCGACGTTGTCTGTTTGACCTCGGAAAATGACAGTACTAACTAGTCCGAGTCTAGCCACCTGTTGCATTAATTCATCTCTGAGCGGGCCATCCCCAAACAGCCGAAGTTCAAACCGGTTTGGATACTTTTGCTGCAGAATTGCAGCGGCCTCTACAAGCGTATGTATACTCTTGACGGACACTAATCTGCCATTAAAGACAATTACAGTTTTATTGTCGGCTTCTCCCACATGCAAGGCCTTACTCGATGTGAAGCGAGTGATATCAACTCCGTTGGGGATGTCCAGAATTTTCCCTGTCTCTATACCTGCCGCCTTTAAACGCGCACTCGTATCAGAGCTAATCGATTGAAAGTAATCGAGCTTCGCCACCATTTTATAGTGCCAATACTGAAAGCTGCCAAAGCGTGAAATAGATGATTGCTCTCCATCTTGAAATTCGTAGGCACCCGACACTTTAGCCACCACCGGGCACGGAGCATACTTTCGAAGCAAGCCTGTGACAGCGGCCATCTTATGTACCATATGAATATGAATTGCGTCATATTGACGCCCTTCCTGGCGCAAATACCATGCAAAACGTAACAAGTAGAAAAAGCTGCTCAATTTTGGAATCCGCGGGAAGTTCAGCTGTCGAACTTTGACGCCGTTACGTTCTGTTATTTGAGGCATTTCACGGTCGAGATAAGGAGCGACTACTTCAACTTCATGGCCCATAGATATCAGTTGATTTGCCAAGCTAAAAGCTTGTAATTCGGCGCCGCCCATCCGTAACACGTGCCCATCTACAAGAAATAAAATTTTCATCAACAAGGATCCATCAAGGTAAGGCTAAGCGAAGACGGGATATACATTTAATTCCCTCTCGCAGTGTATCTATTTTTCACGCAGTGGCAGTTGCAGTGGCAGTGCAATTGAAATCCGCGATTTTTTCGCAGCTTAGCGGATTCCCTTACTCAAAGATGCGCATAAGCTCACACTAGTTAAACTAAGTTGATTAGCGGGACATTATCTCCACTAAAACATTGCGTTTGGCCAGCTGGTCAACAAGACAATAACGCTGATAAAAAGTTCAAGTGACGGTGAATGATAACGCATTTAGCTTTTTTTAAGCCGAGCCAAACCACTTTATATTGTGATGATTTGTTTAGAATTAGATCAAATATGTGCGCAAAATCATGACATGTGCAGAAACATGCACAATGTGGGTGATGGCGCAGATCCTTAGTGCAAAAAAAAGCTCCCCATTCTATATGCACAATTGACTGCTGATTAAATCAACAGGTTTCGAGCGCAACAAAGCAGTTTGTCACATTTGCATTAAACAAAGCCAAGCGAAGTAACTTGAAACAACCGTTTAGCCAAGCATAATGCGGTACATCGCGCCCTTTACAGTTTGTTCGCAGCCATCAAACGCCGCACTAATTGCTGGGCATTTTGCACATCCAATTTAGCCAAAACACGCGAACGATGAATCTCAACAGTACGCGGGCTAACCTCTAACAGCCGCGCGATCACTTTGTTGGGATGCCCGTCACAAACCGCATGCATCACTTCCTTCTCGCGATCAGTCAAACTTTGAAGCGCCTCATCAACCGAACTCAGCTCAACTGATTTCGGCAAACTATCAATAGCTAAGCGAACTGCTTTAAGCAAAATAGAATCAGTGAATGGCTTTTGAAGAAAATCCAAAGCCCCTCTATTGACGGCTTCGATAGCCATAGGGATATCACCGTGCCCGCTGATAAACACTAAAGGCAGTCGCCACTCACGCTGTTGCAATTCTGCTTGAACAGCTAAACCGTCCATGCCCGGCATGCGCACATCCATCAATACGACAGAGCATCCGTCGGGTTTGAATTCAGCTAAAAAACTAACGCCATCAGCATGCTCTTGAACGCGGTAACCATCCGCACCGAGCAACAACGCGACTGCTGCTCGAATCTCCTCATCGTCGTCGACAACATGGACGGTCGTATTTTCTTTTTCGTTCATCGCTAATCCCTTAAGCTATCGTGGCGAGCAATTCAGCAACTTCATCGTCATCATCATCATCGCGGGCATCTAACGGCAATATAAGCCTGACACACGCCCCTTTGTCGACTGGCTGAAATCTGATTGATCCACCGTGCGACTCAGCAATGGCTTTACAGATACTAAGCCCCAGCCCTAAACCGTCGCCACGGGTACCAGAAAATGGGTCAAATGCATTCTCGGCTGCTGTTGCTGAAATACCTGGCCCGTTGTCGACAACGTCCATCCACATGCGCTCACTATCCTGATCGAGTCGAATGGTGATTAGTTTTTCTGTTTTTTGTGCCGCCAAGGATTGAATTGAGTTGCGCACTAAGTTGACCAATATTTGGTGAATCTGCACTGAAGACACTCGCGCGTGAGGGATGCGATTTAGTGGCGCGAGTGTCAGTTTGACACCGTGTCTGCGGGTGTCAAAATCGACCAGAGAAATACCGTCTCGAACAACTTGCAACATGTCTTGCACTTGATGTTCTGCATTTTTATTGCCCATGAAATTCCGCGCCTGCCGTACAATGTCTGCGGCGCGCTGCGTATTTCCAACAACACGTGCCAACGCCTGACGCGTGTCCTTAGTATCAGCATCTGGTGGCAGCAATCGCTCGGCGGCTTGGGCAAAGGTCATAACGGCAGTCAACGGCTGATTGAGTTCATGCGCTAGCCCGCCCGCCATTTGGGCCATATCACTGAGTCGACCAAGATGGCTGAGTTCGTCAAGGTGCTGATGAGCTCGCTGCTCTGCCGCACACTCGACAGTCACGTCATGGCCGACCGCGATAACCGCTTCCAAAGCCCCCGTAGAAGAACGCACTGGCGAGAGAATCCAACGAAGCGTGCTGTCGCCATTGATAAAATCGTGCGTCGTGCGTTCTCCCGACATTAAGCTCGCCCGCATACTGACGTAGCTTGACCCTTCACAGTGTTCGCTCAACCACCGCAGGAAGTTCTCCTCAACTTCCTCTGGCAACCACTCTTTGGCACTCGGTGTCGCATAGAGAACGGCACCGGTGGCATCGGTTTTTAGCAGCGCTTCAGATTGATGTTCCACTATCAGTCGATAACGCTCTTCACTGCGCTTCTGCGCTTCCAGCGAGCGGCGTCTGTCAGCAAGTGCTGCTGATAACAACAAACTCGTACAACTCAACAGAGCCAAATGCCCTTGTAAAGCAACGATCGACTCACTGGAGCTGAGTAGCGTAAACGGCCCCATGCTGTTTGCTGTTCCCCAGAGCGCTAACAACCCATTGCACAACAGCAGGCCAGCCACGAAACGAGAAGACAGGTGAAAAGCCGCAGCAAGCATCACAGGAAAAGTGATGTAGGCGAGCGGTAAAGTCATCGATAGCTGAGTGGGCAACAAGTCAAAATAGATAACACAACCACCAATCAGTGTTGCTATCCCAAAAGTCAGCATGCTGCTCCGGCGATTTGCGTCTTCATCACTCTGCCCAAAGACAATAGGCAGCAACAACAAACAAGCAATCATTTCAGCGACGCCGCAGTGCCACCAAATAAAATCGGGGCCCGGGCCATCGACACCGAGGGCTCTATGCATGCCAGCCGCAGCCAAATTCCCTAGCAAGGGCGCAAAAACAACCGCAAACGCAAGAAATAACAACATATCGCGAAGCCCAGGCAATCGCGGATCGACGCGAAGCTTAAACATGGCGAAACTGCCGACACTTCCTGAAATCAGAACAGCCACAACACTTGCAATCATCTGTGGGGTTTCTAAGGCATTCAAAATCCCACCAGCTACTGCACCGAGAAGCAGTGCGGGTACTCCCCAAACCCATCCCAGTAGCCAAAGACCGCCGATGGCAACAGCACCAGAGGGCCACAACAGCATTAGGTTGTCTAATGAAAACTGCATGCTCGATCCACCCCAGAGCGCTAACGCTACTAGGCAGAAGAGAGCAGCGGCCGCCAGTGGGCGGTTGCGCTCTTCCGAAAGCATGCCGTTTGCCAAACTAAAGCTTGTAGTGATCATGTTGTGAACATCAGGTCCTTTGCAGCGCAGACAAAAGCTTCGCCTGCTTCATCAGCGGAGAAAGCGACGGAGCGCAGTTGATCGATGAGTGCGTTGCCATTGAATGCTACATTGATAATATATGAGCTTGCCCTTCGGTGTGGATAAGTGAAACCACTTAAAAGAGGATCTTGCACGCACCTAGAAACCCCATTCTACGCCAAAAATCGAGCAATTTGCGTCTAAAAAGTAAGGGAGTACTCATTATTTTGGATGCTCTTCGGCTGCATCAGCACGATGGTTACTTGCGCAGCTGGAGACCACACCTGAGAACAACGCGACTAGGAAAGATACTGCGTCATTTTAGATCGCCCAGTGACAAGCCACTGCTGGTTATCGAACACCACTTCCTTTGGTTTCCAGTTTAGAACGCGCTTGAGAGTCCTTACACCTATCGCCACTTCAAGGGCTACACCGTGGTCTCAAAGAAGCGTAAGAGTCAGCAGTGTATGAATACCGAGAAGCAATCTGCCGACTGATGAGAAATGGAAAGATACAAAACCTTGTATCAGCCACCCTGCCTACTTCGCAATCACCTATGCAAATATATTGCAAGCATGGAAAATAAGATTTGCCCTCTTCCATTTCCAATGAAGAGGGTCGGCTCCAAACCCATCGATCGGTGACTTGATTTAAACTGAGGGGCTTAGATTCCTGGCTTGCAGTTCATGCGAAGCGCCTTTTGGCTAAAGACGTACAATCCGTTACGTTATTTATCTGACAATGTTGATCTCTCGCTGCATACACATCCAAAATTTTTGCGGTTTCATTCGACCTCAACGATCCGCCTGTGCTTGATACATTGCAGAAAACTGACCCGAATTTATGGGGTGCAAATCGCCTGACTACATTTAATTATGAAGACTACATCAAACAGTTAAAAATATTATACACAGTCTATCTATAGGTTCTAATTAGACTCTAGGTAGGTGTAAGCAGTGGTAGCCTCGATTATAAAAAGCTTGTTTTTGACTCTGTTTAAGTACGGTTTAAACGTGGCATATCAGCGCATTCAAAATTAGCGCACAGGCTGCTTCTTTATCAAGCGCAGCACTGATTTCATCACGCTCCAGCAACAGAAGACCAGTCTCAGTCCGACGCAGCTGAAAATCCTCAAGATGAATTTTGGGTTTAAATGCTCGGTCTTTGCATGTATTTCAATGATAAAACCATTATTCCAAAGCGAAAACTCGCCAGCGATCCATAAATAACGCACAATGTTTCTGGTTTCGCCCAAAGCACCGAAACTCTTGTATATCGTGTTGGAATTAGATCCAAGTTTTAGACTTCACCGTGGGAACGACTAAGGCGCTTGCTCAATGAATCCATCTTTACAGCACAGGCAACACGTAGAGCATGTGGCAAATCAAGCTGTAACTGAAAGTGACACGCAGCAGCTCATTGCAGGCTCTTGGCGTCGCTGTTTGACCAAGCACCACCTCAACCCAGATAAACCCCCTTCAACCCGAGTTCTTGAATCTCAGCATTTAAAAGAACATACCCAGCGTCACGATTTTTTAATGGGTGTCGCACAACAAGAACTGGTGGACTTGTACAACCAGATGCAAGGTTCGGGTTATTCCATATTTTTAACCGATGCATCGGGTATTGTACTTCAGCAAGTTTGCGATCCATGCTATTTGCAAAGCATGCGTAGCGCCGGACTGAGGCTAGGAGCTGACTGGAGTGAGCAAGCCAATGGCACGAATGGAGTAGGCACTTGTATTGTGGAACAAAGACCACTCACTGTGCATCTCGACGATCATTTCCACACTAACCACACCCAGCTAAGCTGTTCAGCTGCCCCTATTCGAGACTCATCTGGCGAATTGCTCGCGGTCTTAGACAGCTCAGCGGCGCGACAGGCTAATCCAAGAGCGGACCAACAAACACTGGGCTTAGTGCGCAACACTGCTTCGTTTATTGAAGGCCTTTATTTTTTAAGGTTACATCGTAGCGACATCATTGTGCACTTAGGCAGTAGCCCGGACATAGTGCCACAACCTCGCAACCCTATGATTGCTATCACCTCAAATGGTCGAATCACTGGGGCCAACGAACGAGCCTTAATGGTGCTGGGTGCTCCTACTCGCCAAGCACTTTTTGGTCGAGAAATTCAGCATGTTTTAGATCTGCGCAGCTGCCCCGTCAATACAGGCAGTGCTGGGCAGATTCACCAAGTTCGTATGATTGACCGTGGTAAATTGGTTTTTGCAACTTGGCAAGTGCCGGCCCCAAGAAGCAGCAATGCAATTTTTGCCTCAGTAATAGACGAGAAGCCTAAAGCTATCGCCGCCCCCGAGCTTTCACAAGAGCACGGTGATAAAAAACTGAGCGAAGAAATTGTCGATGTCGTCGAATTGTTGGACCAAAACATTGCCGTTCTACTGATAGGCGAAACAGGCGCAGGAAAAGACACAGTCGCACGCGCATTGCACGATGCAAGCCGTTTTCGTCGGGGTGATTTTGTAGCGATTGATTGCTGTTCAGCAACATCATGGTCATTGGAGAAGTCTGTTCGTGGCTTCGCAACAGATTCTACAGTGAACGCCATTCCTGCCGGTGGTACTCTCTTCTTGAATGACGCCAATTTGATGTCTCCAGAGCTGCAAGCGCATCTCGTTAAATCAATGCACCAACTTGAAAGAAGCTCGGATCTGCAGCATCCGGGTTTCAACTTGATTGCTGCCTGTCGTGATGAGATAAATTCTCTTGTCACTGGAGACAAGATCCGAAATGACCTCTACTACAGATTGGCGCAATATCAATTCAAAATCCCGCCACTTCGCGAACGTGAGCAGCTCGAGGCGCTGATCATTCGGCTACTAGAACTTGAAAACCAACGCCAAACAAAACAAATCCGACTAAGCCAATGCGCGCTAGATGCCCTTCTGACTTACAGCTGGCCCGGCAATATCAGAGAGCTGCAAAGCACACTTCGCACGTCTATGACGCTCTGCAGAAGTGGAGAAATTACGGCACAAGCTCTTCCCCACTCCTTTTGCGAACCTGTTGCTGAGGACTCTACAGACTACTGCTCACGCGCGCCGCAGCATTTGAGTGATCTCGAGGCTGCTGAATACGAAGTTTTGCTACGCGAGCTGCGCCAGAGTCGATGGAACATCTCTGCAACGGCTAAGAAGATACATATGAGTCGAAATACAATCTATCGCAAGATGGAAAAGTACGGAATCTCGCACGACAAAGACGCTGAATCCTAATTAGAACGGCTTTTTTGGTAGTAGATTGCTCCATTGTTGAACACTTTAACCAACCGGCGAGCATCCTCAGTCCCTCAAACGGAATAAATTAAGGAATTCCAGCACTTTGCAATGATGAATTATTGTTGCGCAGCATGTGATTTGATACATTTATCACTAACGGCGTCGCCGTGGACGACTCAAGGAGACATGTCTATGCAAAAGTCTTTAACCATTGATCCGGAAAAGTGCACCGGATGCTTGCAGTGCGAAATGGCCTGCAGTTACCAATCAGATGGCTTGTTCAACCCCTCCAAATCCCGCATCAAAGTATTTAATTTCCACGAAGAAGGTCGATTTGTACCTTACACCTGTACGCAATGCGACGAGGCATGGTGTCTCCACGCTTGCCCTGTAGATGCAATCACCCTAGACGCTTCAACCGGCGCTAAAATTGTCAACGCTGACACCTGTGTTGGCTGCAAAGTTTGCACGATCGCCTGCCCTTTTGGCACGGTGAACTATAACAGCGACACAGGAAAGGTAGCCAAATGTGATCTTTGTGCCGGAGACCCTGCCTGCGCAAAGGCTTGCCCTACCGATGCCATTACTTATGTCGACGCCGATGCTACTGGCTACGAACGCATGAAAGAATGGGCCGCCAAAACCGACGCTGGCATGACTGCCGGGGCTTGATCTCTCGAGGAGAAACACATGGCTTGGACTAAAAAATATCTTCGTGTCAATTTGACCGAAGGCACCATTAAGGTCGAAGACCTTAATATGGCATGGGCGAATGAGTACCTTGGCCAGCGTGGCCTAGCAACTCGCTACTTGATCGACGAAATCGATCCGAAATGTGATGCACTCAGCCCAGAAAACAAAATGATCATGACCACTGGCCCGCTGACAGGTACGATGGCCTCCACAGGTGGTCGGTATTCGGTTGTTTGCAAGAGCCCTCTTACCGGTGCTGTAGCTTGTTCAAACTCAGGCGGCTTATTCGGCGCCGAGCTAAAATCAGCTGGCTGGGACATGATTATCTTCGAAGGTAAATCAGCATCTCCCGTCTATTTGAGCATTCAAAATGAAAAAGCAGAGCTGCTCTCCGCGGAGGCCCTCTGGGGTAAATCTGTCTGGGAAGCTGATGCTATTTTGCACAAGACACACCAGGACCCGCAGCTAAAAGTCGCAGCGGTTGGGCGATCTGCTGAGCAGGGTTGCCTTTACGCCGCAATCGTTAATGATATGCACAGAGCAGCTGGTCGATCAGGTGTCGGCACTGTTATGGCTTCCAAAAACCTTAAAGCAGTCGTCGTTCGCGGCACTCGTGGGGTTGGCAACATTAAAGATATGCCTCGGTTCATGGATGCAACCAACGCTGGCAAAGCTGTTTTGGCTGAAAACCCAGTTACTGGCCAAGGGTTGCCCGCACTAGGCACGCAGGTTTTGATGAATGTCATCAACGAGGTCGGAGCCATGCCAACGCGCAACATGCGCGAAACGCAATTCGAAGGTGCTCATAAGATCGCTGGCGAAGCAATGCTTGAGCCCCGCAAGAGCGATGGCAAACCGAACTTAACTCGCAATGGCGGTTGTTTTGGGTGCACCATTGCCTGTGGTCGTATATCTACCATCGACCGCACGCACTTCTCTGTTCAGGACAAACCAGAATATTGGGGCAACTCAGGTGGACTCGAGTACGAAGCAGCTTGGGCCATGGGTTCTGATTGCGGTGTTGATGACCTCGACGCTCTAACCTACGCCAACTTCCTCTGTAACGAAGACGGCATGGATCCCATCAGCTTCGGCGCGACTTTGGCAGCTGCCATGGAAATGTTTGAAGACGGTGACCTGACAACTGAGCAAACCGGAGGAATGGAACTCAAGTTCGGTTCTGCTGAAGCGCTTTGCTGGGCAGCAGAAGTTGTCGCTACTGGAGAGGGTTTTGGTGCCGATTTAGGCCTTGGCTCCAAAAGGCTTTGCGAAAAGTACGGGCGTCCTGAGCTATCTATGACGGTCAAAGGCCAAGAATTTCCAGCCTATGATCCACGTGGAATGCAAGGCATGGGTCTAACTTATGCCACTTCTAATCGCGGTGCTTGTCATCTGCGCAGCTATACCGTCTCTTCAGAGGTACTTGGTGTTCCTGTCAAGACCGATCCGCTAGAGACTGACGGCAAAGCTGACTTGGTCAAAGCGTTCCAAGATGCAACTGCCGCAGTAGATTCTGCGGGCTTGTGTATTTTCACCACGTTTGCATGGTCCATGGAAGACATTGCACCACAAGTTGATGCAGCATGTGAAGGTGAGTGGAGTGTTGAGAAAATGCTAGAAGTTGGCGAGCGTGTTTGGCAACTGGAACGTCAGTTCAACCAAGCTGCTGGGATAGGTGGAGATCAAGATACTCTACCTAAACGCCTGCTGACAGAGGGCGCTGGTTCTGGTCCTGCTCAAGGCAAAGTGGCAGAGCTCGATAAAATGCTTCCCCAGTACTACGAACTTCGTGGCTGGAATACCGATGGCAGCATGACCGATGCAACGCGTCAAAAGTGGAACTTACCTGCCTAAGGCACCACTAGCGAACAAAACGGCCCCTTTACGGGGCCGTTTTTGTATCGTTTTAAAGAGTCAGCCTTGTTATGATTCGAGGCGATAAACTGTCGTTCAAAATCTGTTGGACTGACAAATGAACCCCATTCGTAGGAGAAGATTATGCACCACGTCATCATTGGTGCCGGCCCAGCCGGTGTCGTAGCGGCAGAGAACTTGCGTAAGCTCGACCCCACCGCCAAGATATCTATCTATGGGGCTGAAAGAGAAGTTCCGTATTCGCGAATGGCTATCCCGTATTTCTTAATAGAAAATGTGCCCGAGCAAGGAACACACCTGCGTAAAAACGATCGGCACTATGATCTAATGAATATTGAGGTGCATCAACAGCGCGTCGACAAAATTGACGCAGCAGCAAAAGCACTCAGCCTCGAGGACGGTAGCACAGTCAATTACGACAAATTACTGATCGCTACTGGGTCGCATCCTGTTCGCCCACCTATTCCTGGAATGGAATTAGAAAACGTACACAGCTGCTGGACGCTTGAAGACGGCCGAGCTATTGCTGAAAAAGCCAAGCCTGGCAACACTGTAGTCTTGATGGGTGCGGGCTTTATTGGTTGTATTATCTTGGAGTCGTTGGCTATACGTGGTGTAGACCTGACAGTTGTCGAAGCAGAGAACCGCATGGTTCCACGCATGATGAATGAAATCTCAGGCAACCTGATCAAGCGTTGGTGCGAAGAGAAAGGTGTCAATGTGCGCACTTCTACTCGCGTAGATGGCATTGAAGAAGGCGGCGATAAAGCGCTGAAACTGAGCTTTAATGACGGCAGCACGATGGAAGCTGATGTCGTTATTTGTGCCACCGGTGTTAGGCCAAATATTGCTTTCTTGGAAGGCAGTGGCATCAATACTGACGAAGGTATTTTGGTCAATCCGTACCTAGAAACAAGCCAAGCTGATATTTTTGCAGCGGGTGATGTTTGCCAAGGTTTGGACTTTTCAACCGGGTCTTATATGGTGCAAGCGATTCAGCCCACAGCTGCCGATCACGGAATGCTCGCTGCCAACAATATGGTGGATGGTCGAGAACAACGTCATCGCGGCTGCGTCAACATGAATGTACTCGATACCATGGGACTCATCTCAGCGTCTTTTGGGCTCTGGGAAGGCTCTGGTGGCGACCGGTCAGCACTTGAAGACTACGATAACTATCGCTACCTAGAACTGCAATTCGAAGACGACGTGCTGGTCGGTGCAAATTCCTTAGGCCTTACCCAACATGTCGGTGTGTTGCGAGGTCTTATTCAATCTCGCACCCGACTGGGAAAATGGAAAGAAAAACTCATGCAAGACCCTACCCGTGTGATGGAGGCTTACCTAGCCTGCGCGCAGGCTCAAGCGTAGATCACACCAATGAAGATAGGACTTAAGTTAATGGCCACTATCGCTCACTTGATGCCACCAGGTGAGAAAATAGCCAATAGAATTGACATAGAAGTGGATGAAGGCGTGACTCTTGAAGACATAATAACCAGATTCAAAGTGGCGCCGGAATTAGCACACTTGGTTCTGGTTAATGGTGTCTATATAGAACCTCACGAGCGTGAGACGAGTGGACTGATAAAAGAAAACGATGTGGTCGCTATTTGGCCACCCGTTGCTGGAGGTTAATCAGTGTCGCTGTTTGGGCTAGATCGTGAAATGGGCTACACGCACAATGAGTTTTTCAAACAGGCCCCGCGTACCTTTAAAAACCACGATTACCACGTCGAAGACAGCACCATCGTCGTTCGATTGCCAGGGGGTGAAGTCCGCATCCATGTGGGCCCTCAAAAAATCAGGCAAATAACGCCAGCTATGCGCCTGCCTTATGTAGATGTGTCGATCCGATTTGACAACGTTGACGCTGAAGAGCAAAAAACGTTCATGCGTTTGTTTGATACGTCGTATCAAAAAGGTGGAGGTTAAAGCTAACTCTTCTCGTCAAAAGCGTAAAGCTAGTAGGTGACGTTAATCAGTGATGTAGACATAAAAAAAGGAGCCCTCGGCTCCTTTTTTCGTTTTACCTCGTCAGCGACACATAGTCGCATTCAGTCACTCTTTACGAGCTCGGCGCTTGGCTGCAGGTGTTTTCATCCACTGGAATCATGCTTATCACTTGTTCTATTTCGAGCACGCCGTCGTAAAATGAAGCATCACCCTCATCCGGTGTCGGCTGAGATATGGCTTTCATTTCCAGATAAACATCGTCGAACTGCTGGGTAGCAATTTGGCGGTACTCATCATCCAACTGCTGGCCAACCCTTTCACCAGCAATGACCCAGTAAACACTAGCGCCACCGCATGGTCGGAAATAAGCCTCACCCGGTCCCCAAGAATAACGGCCATAAAAATTTTGCTGAGAGCCAGAAACACCTGTCAGCGCAGTACTCGCGACAGCATCCCCACTCTCACCACCTGTGTCCAACTCAGTCAGAAGCTGATCAAAACCGGCCAAATCCGAGCCTTGGGCACCGCCACCCACAAGTACCGGACGCCCTGGCAAAGTGCCATTATTCGCAAGAAACCGCCATTGACTTGGACTCTCTGGATAACCTTGGCCATTGTGATCAACCCTTGCCATTGTGGACTTGCCAGCAGAACCGGGTAGCGTGACAAAAATATCTCGCCAGCCAGTCTCGTTAGCGTCACCGACGGAAATCGGCGAAGAGATCAAAGTCAACTCAGCCAGCATTTTTGCACCAGTTTCTGTGCCCTCAAAAATCATCAGTGTGCAACTATCACCAATACACCACTCAGGTGCATTCAACATCAATAGCACGTCAATAAGACCATCATTGTTGAGGTCTGTGTAGGCTGTCTGATGAGGTGTATCGTTGAGAATACTGCCTTGTGAACGTACATGTTCCTCAACGGCGCGAAAAAGGTTTCCACCCACTTTAGCTGCATTTATACCGCTTACACCGGCTGTAGCACTAACAACTTCCCCTGGTCCGACTTTTGGACCGGACTGGCAAGCCACAAGCAAGGTAGACAGTACCGCTGCCGCAGAGACGGCAAGTATTCGAGCATTCATATCTAGTATTTCTCAACCATATTCGCTTTACGCCGCGCCATTAGCAATTGTGACAAAGCACAGCTCTAGCACAAAGCAAACAACTAACATGCCATGACATCAATATTAAAGATGTATAAACAACCACTTAGAATAGTAGACATCATTTGCGAACAAGTGCAGGAAGATAGGTCAGCACTCAATTGAAACTAGATCAAACCCTCAAATGGCTGAACATCGACAAGATCACCAGCTTTAACCGAGGCCAGCTCTTCTGGTAAAACAATAAAACAATTGGCTCGTGTCATCGAGCTAATACGCCCCGCCCCTTGTTTACCTGTTGTTGTAACTGTTGTTTGGCCGTCGTCACCTACCGACACAATACCGCGCTGGTATTCCACACGCCCGAGCGATTTGCGCAATGGCTGTTCGCACCTTGCTTTGAACGTTAGTGGCTCTTGTACTAAGCGACCCATCATATGCTGCAACGCCGGCAGTACGAACTGATAGAAAGTTACCATTACGGCAACTGGGTTTCCTGGCAGGCCAAAAAATAAGGCCCCACCAACATTACCGCAAGCCAAAGGCCTGCCCGGTCGCATGGCTAATCGCCAAAAGGCAACCTCGCCGAGCTCTCCCAAAGTCCGGCTGACATGATCTGCATCTGAAACAGAAGCACCACCAGAGGATACAACGACATCCGCACTGCGAGCCGCCAATTCAAATACATCTCTTGTCGCCTGTGCACTATCACCAATCACACCCAAATCGACGACCTCAACGCCTAATCTCTGTAGCATCGCGCACAGGGTGTAACGATTACTGTCGAACACTTGCCCAGGTAGCAACGCAGTTTCTGAGGATTGAGCAAGCGGCACCAACTCATCTCCCGTGCTGAATACGGCAACTTTAAGCCGCTTCCTCACTTCTGCCTGGGCAAACCCAAGAGAGGCAAGTTGGCCAATTTCAGCCGGCATAAGCAATGTTCCACCTGCGAGCACTGCCTCACCTTGGCGCAAATCTTCACCTGCATGCCGAACATTACGACCGGGTTGAGTATCATCTCCCAACGTCACTTGCTCACCCTTAAGCTGTGTATGCTCAACAATGACGACGGTGTCACTACCACGGGGCATAACCGCACCCGTTGCAATTTTGATCGCCTGTCCTGACTTCAGCGCGCCAGTCCACGGCCGCCCAGCCCAAGACTCTCCCACGACTTCTAGCACTTCAGTCTTACCTACTTCTGGTAAATCAGCCGCACGGATGGCAAAACCGTCCATCGCCGCATTGGTGTGCCCCGGCACATCCATGGGGGAACTGAGATCCGAAGCCAGAACTCGACCGAGGCACTGATCCAGTGCAAGCACTTCCGTCTCTTCGATGACATTCAACCGTTGACGCAACAGCTCTCTGGCTTGCGCGACTGGCATGAGCGCCGACGACTCACTCAGATCCTGACAAGAGGGCTGGCGTTCAAAAGCCATCTATTAATGCTCCGATTAAGTCTATTCGCTCGCCATGTATTGGGCGATAAATTGTTCGAAAGGAATCTGATCTTCCGCGTCCATTTCAGCCTGCTTTTTCAACGAGTCTTTCGCTAGCTGTTCCCACTCTCCGTGGAGCGTCGAATCCATGGTCCGGGAAATGTGTGTCTCGCGATGCTGAGTCGATAGCCGCTCTGCAAATTCAAAAAAGCTTTCATCACGCTCGCTCATCTCAGCAAGAATTCGCCCTGAAAGGGTCTTTTCTGGATCCTCGACACAAGCCATCTGTGCCTCAACTGCTCTTTGATATTTTTTAGCAGACTCACTGCAATCAAGCGTCGATGCTACCGCGGCACAGGCATCAACAAGCGCACGCGCAGCTTGTTGCAGCGGCTGTTGGCCGTTTATCACACAAGACAACAATTGCGCTGGATTGCGCCCTTGGTGCGCAACAGCGAGGAAGTCGCTATCAATGATGGCGCGCTCTTCAGGGCCAATAGCTGGACTGTCCAACAAAAGACAAAATAACATAAAGCACTCAACGAACAAGATAGTGTCTTCGTCGATTCCTTCAGCCGCGTACGGGTTGACGTCAAGGGATCGCAGTTCAACATAAGCAACGCCACGACGCGCAAGTGCCGTACTTGGCTTTTCCAAGCCTTGAGTGATTTGTTTAGGACGTGTGGTGCTGTAATATTCATTTTCAATTTGCAGCAAATTACTGTTGAGCTGTTGCCACGGCTCCGCCATTCCCTGGCCAATTTTTGCGTATTCTGGCAGCGGTTTTCCGATGGCTAGGCGTAGACTTTCGACGTATTTTTGCAGACTGTTGTAGTCTGCTCGGGCAATTGCGCTCTCGTCTTTTTTATTGCGATAACCAATATCACCCATGCGCAGACTGGTGCCAAAGGGCTCGTGCAAGGTAACTATATCCAAGGGTTTTAATTTAGTTGGTCCCTCTCCCACAAAGCTCTTACACACCGCCGGTGAAGCACCAAACAAATACAGCATCAACCAACCATAGCGCTGCAAATTGCGAACTTGCCCCATGTATTGTTCATTGATGAAGTCTTGTAACGGCTCTTGGGAGTTGTAAATCCCGTGAAGACGTTTCCAAAAATGTTCAGGGTAAGAGTAATTGTAATGAACACCAGCGATAACCTGCATCGTCTTGCCGTAGCGATGCCCTAAACCCCTTCGGTAGACGGTTTTCATCATGCCAAGGTTGCTACTGCCAAACTCGGCAATTCTCACACTGTCTTCTCCATCGAGAACACAAGGCATGCTTGTCGCCCAGAGGTTCTCTGAACCTATATGCTGATAGACAAAAGTGTGTAAGTCGCGTAAGTAATCAAGTGTTTCAGTCGCACTTTCAAACGCTGGTGTCACCAGCTCCATCAATGCTTCGCTGTAATCAGTTGTGATACTCGGATGTGTCATGGCAGACCCGAGCTCGCGCGGATGAAGTTGCTGAGAAATTACACCATCCGCATCGTACCGGAGTGACTCTTTTTCTAGACCCAATCGTCGCCCTGCCAGCGGATTTTGCTCACATTGATGGTCAATAATTGCCAATCGCGAATAAAAAGTATCAAACACTTAGCTAGCTCTCCCTTTGAGAGTTTCTAACCCAAATTTGGGCCATGTTAAAAAGTAGGGCCGAGCCAAACTGTGGCTAAGAAATCGCCATCTAAACAGCAATTGTCACCTTAAGAAGTAGGGTGAGGCAAAAGCCGCCATTCTATGGGATAAGTTTAGCGCATTCGACGGAGGAGAAACCTGTTTAATCAGGGTAATAAGGTGCACAAAAAACTAAGAGTCGGCTCCTCTAAAACCGAAAATGCCTACTATCGGCTCCCACGTATATCTCCCGATAGACCTCTTTTACCACGCAGAAGTTGCAGCTAACTTATCAATGCAAATCAGGCTTCCAATAGACCAAATAACGTTTGTCTGGGCCTCTTCGACAAACCTACCTAAAGAAATTTCAAGATCAAACACGGCTCACGGCGATTTCGCATCCTAGAGGGATCACGGATACAATTGCGTGACTAGGGTGTTGAAAACGCCCAACTCGACTGACTGAGGACATTTCCTTGAAAAACCAAGATGTCTCCGCACTGAAGCTACACGCACATGTTTCAGGAAAGGGTAAACCCGTCGTGTTCTTGCATGGACTGTTTGGGAGTTGGCAGAACCTAGGTACAGCCATTCGCTCGGTGGCTGAGCACTATCAAGTGCACGCCTTAGATCTGCGGAATCACGGCAAATCCCCCCACAGTGCGAAGCACGACTACCCTTCCCTCGCTGGCGACGTGGCCCAATACATAGACAGCGAAATTGCGCAGGAATCGATAGTGGTAGGACACTCAATGGGTGGAAAAACTGCAATGATGCTAGCCCTGACGCGGCCAGATATTCTTCACAAGCTAATCATTGTGGACATTGCACCAAGAAGCTACAAGCCCAATCACGATGAAATATTGCGGGGCATGGCGGCTATGCAGGGCAAGACTTTTAACAGCCGTGGAGACGTAGACAACGCCTTGGCTAACTGGGTGCCCGAGGTCGCAATAAGAAGCTTTTTACTGAAGAATTTAATACTCAAAGATGGGATTGCCAGCTGGCGCCTCAACCTAAACACACTTGCCGAGCAATATCCGCACATCGCAGATTGGCCTCAATCACAGCTCAGCTTTGATGGACCGGTGCTGTTTTTAAAAGGTGCTGAATCGGATTATCTCGTCGATGACGACAGAGAGGTCGTCCAGAGGCTCTTTCCTAAGGCCCAACTCAAAAGCATTGCAGCAACCGGACATTGGCCGCACGCAGAAAAGCCCGCAGTTTTTAACAAGCTCTTGTTGGATTTCATTAATAAAGCGTGAATTTATTAGCCCACAAAAGTGTCTAGATCAGCGACGCGTGAGAGCTGGTGAATCGCAATTGCTGCCATCCAATCTCGATAACATCACCATCATGCAATAACTCACGGCGCACAAACTTGTTCTCCAACCGCGTGCCGTTGGTTGAACAGAGGTCTTGTATGAAATACTGACAATTGCTCGCCTCGTGGTTGTCGCGAACCATCTCGATCACCGCGTGTTTAGCGCTTACTGTATCGTCACTGAGGCTTATATGTGCACGCGAAGACCGCCCAATCATTGCTCTTCCGTCCAGTAATTCGAACGACTGGATATCGACTCCACCCACCATCAGCACGACTTCCGCCAAAACCCAAAACTCCGATAATAGCCCGCTAATTAAGAGCGCAAACCTATTGGTTTGGCGACACAGGCAAGATAACAAAACTGCAACAAACAAGAGCTTAGTCCATGGATTGAATATTTGATGTCGCTATGTCGCTGAAACTCGCGCGAAAGTTACTTATAATGCTCGGTATCGTGTAATTGGAAAGATCGATGTCAGATTCGCTACAACAGCAACTGATCAGAGCCGGGCTGGTGAGCCAGGAACGAGCAGAAGAGCTAGCTAAACCCAAGCCTAAGAAGCCGCCTCGCAAGCGCCCAACCACCGCCAAAGGTGGCAAATCCGGATCTGACAAAACTAAACCCAAAATGGGGCCTGCGCGCAGACAAAGACCACCTGCAAAACCCAGCTCGCCGTCCCCGGCTGCTAAGAAGGCAGCCAAAGCTGCCGAAATTGACGCTGCAGCAGAGGCCGAACTAGCGCAAAAGCGAGAGTTGAAAGCGAAGATCAAAAAGCTGATCGACGACAACAGCATTACTGAATTTACAGGCGAATTGACCTTCAACTATGTGGTTGGGGAGCGTGTTCGACAAGTCTTTGTTAGTCAGGAATACCTTGACAAAATCTCCGCTGGAGACCTCGCGATTACTCGCTTGAACAGACAAACACACTTGGTGACACCGGATGTCGCTCAACAGCTGATTGACCTAAATCCACAGTGGTTAGTCGTCGTCAACGATCCGAACCAAGAGCAACCCCAAGTTAGCGGTGAAGAAGATCCCTACGCTGACTACAAAGTGCCGGATGACATGCACTGGTAGAACACGCGAACTGACCATCTAGTATCTCGAACTAGCCGACCGATTGGCTAGTGATCTTGCTGAGGAACAACCATGGCCACCGCGCCGAACAGTTTGTTTTGGTATGACTTAGAAACTTTTGGTCGCGATCCCGCAAGAGATCGTATCGGGCAATTTGCCGGTATTCGAACCGACCTTGATTTCAATGTTATCGATGAACCGATCGATATACGGTGTGCCCCGACATGGGACAGCCTACCTGACCCTGTAGCCTGCCAAATTACAGATGTCACACCCATGGATTGCCTGCAAGGTCTTTGCGAGCACGATTTTGCCACCGCAATCCTAGACGAATTTACCGTGCCTGGCACCTGTGTTGTCGGCTACAACAATCTGCGTTTCGATGACGAGTTTGTGCGGCAGCTGCTTTATCGTAATCTGCGGGATCCCTACGCCAGAGAATGGCAAAACCGCTGTAGTCGCTGGGATCTGCTGGATGTAGTGCGTTTGTGTCGAGCACTTCGACCCGATGGCATCGAGTGGCCTGAGCATATAGACGGACGTGCGAGTAATAAACTAGAAGATTTAAGTGCGGCAAACCAACTCGAACACAGCCACGCCCATGATGCTTTAAGTGATGTTCGCGCAACCATCGCTGTCGCTAAAATGTTGCGCAGCGCGCAACCTAAACTCTATCAGTACGCTTTTGACAACCGTGGCAAGCAAGCCGCAGCGGCGCTGCTTTCAACACAGCATAAAAAAGCTGTACTGCATGTATCCGGCATGCTGCCAGCGAGTCAGAGTCACGCCAGCTTGGTACTGCCTATAGCGCCGCACCCTAACAACAAGAATGGCGTGATTGTCTGCGACCTAAATGTCGCCCCCGATGATTGGGTAGCACTGAGCACTGAGGAACTACGAACTCGACTATTCACCCGCATGGACGAATTACCCGAAGGCACGTCTAGACCACCCATTAAAGTTGTGCATATTAATCGCACACCAGTCTTGGCCCCGGCAAATGTTCTCGACGCTGACAGTGCAAGTCGGCTGGGGATAGATCAACAGCAGGCTCTTGCGAATCGCGATCAAATATTACAAACATCAGATATTGCAATGCGTGTCAGGCTTGCTTTTGAACCAACACAACAAAACAATGCCCCCGCTGATCCAGATCTACAACTTTATAACGGCGGATTTTTTAGTGATGCGGATCGGCGGCGGATGAATGAACTTTGTGCATCTGCTCCTTTAGAGAAACTTCCGCTGACATTAGATTTCGACGATTCTCGGCTGCCTACGATGGTTCAGCGCTATCGCGCACGCAATTGGCCAAACAGTCTCAGCAAGCACGAAGCGGCACAATGGCATCAAGAAATATTGCGCAGAACAGAAGACGCCGCTCTGGTATCAACAACTAGACAGAATTTTGAGCAACAGGTTGCTCGCTTAGTGATAGACGCCGATACAGCTGAGCTTGCGAAAAAGCTACTGGCCTACCGTGATCGCCTTTTCCACATAGAGTCTATAGAAGAATCAACTGACTGATTTTGCCGGTTGCCGTCGTTGCTCGTTTTCGTTACCAGCACGAATAATTTCAACCAATACAGGCCGAAGCGTATTAGTGATAACGTAACTGAGCAATACCATGCCGAGCAAATAATGAATTGCTTTTTGTTGTTCGAAATACAGTGTAAAGCCAATGCCAAGCAAGATGGTCGTAGCAGTGTGCGCGAGGCCACTGCGAACCAAACGACGGATATGCACCACGTAGACTTCGCGTTTATAAACACCGGTGAGTGTATTCATCGCAAACAAAGAGAGCGCTACCATCAAACCAAAAAACACTGAAGGCCCGCCGAATCTAGACCATGCGATAACTATTGCATAACAAGTGATCATGTACAGCGAGAGCTCCGCAGCAGCCAAACCATAAAATCGACGACGGCGAACGTTGCCAGTGGGCATTATCTCCACAATCGCTTCGGCTAACTGGTCTTCATCGGTTGAAGAATTCATGATTACTGTCATGTCCTATCGTGTCTCGTTTGGCACTAGTGGAATCGCGCCAAGCAGTAAAACAACATCTATCGCAAAATGCCAGCATTAACACACTGACTTGCCAACCTTTAACTTTGGATAGCTTTCAAGGGGATAGCGGCCAGATTATCTAAAAGTACAGCCAACCTCGGTAGCGACAAATATCCAACAAGCAAACGTAGCCAACAGCGCCCACTTATAACCTCTCTCTCAACTATGATTGTGCTGTACAACTAAACTTTGTCGCCAAATTTCAGCGCTTATGCAGACAACTATGACCCACAACACGCCACGATTCTTCCTAACAGGTGAACAGCCATGCGGTTATTTGTCAGAGCGATCTGCACAGAACTTACTGCTTGACCCTGAGTGGCCTCTGGACAACAACACCTACGGCCAGCTGATTCAGCAAGGGTTCAGACGTAGCGGTGATCATGTCTATCGACCCCACTGCAATGGGTGCAATGCATGCGTTCCAGCCAGAGTACGCGCACAGCAAAATCATTTAAATAGAAATCAAAAACGAACGCTCCGAGCTAACCAAGATCTCAGCGTGCATGTGAAAAAAGCGCACTACTCCGAAGAATATTTCGAACTGTTCACCCGTTATTTAAGTGTTCGACATGCTGAATCGGAGATGAAGAACAGCCAACCTGAGCAATTCTCTGAATTTTTAATCAGCCGATGGTGTCACACGGAATTTTTAGAAATCAGGCAGGCTAAACGCCTTTTAGCAGTAGCTGTGACAGATCAATGCTTGGATGGATTGTCAGCGGTGTACACCTTTTTTGATCCTGATGAAAATCAGCGCAACCTAGGTCGTTATTGCGTCCTTCAACAAATTCGCTTGGCTGCGAGTCGTCAATTGCCCTATCTCTATTTGGGGTATTGGATCGAAAGCTGTGGAAATATGGCGTATAAATCGGAATACCGCCCATTAGAAGTTTTTAGAAACAACAAATGGGGGCTATTGCTGGACTCGGCCACAGCCTCGCTAAGCTCAGATCAAGCGCGGCGCTTAGGCTCTTCGGGTAGCACAATCGAGGTTTCTGGGCAGTCGGCTTCCCGTGCAGAATCAATACGCCCTAAGTAAGCCTCATAAAATTCAGCATTAGCGGATGAATCTCTGAGCTGCATAAACAACTTGGTGGCCTCATCCCAGCGACGCTGCTGAAAGAACTTCAAAGCGTGTTGATGACGCTCGAGTTCCGCTGCTAGATCTTCTGTTACATCGACACGCGCCATCAGTGGCTCAAAGACTGTCAAAAATTGATGCTTACCGCTAACCTGAATCGTGTCGAGTTTTCTGCATAAAAAACACTCCACCTGCGCAACCGTCGCCTGCGAGATGATGATCGGTACCTTGTACTCTCGAGTGGCTTTTTCTAACCGCTGTGCTGTATTAACCGTATCTCCAATCACCGTATAAGACATACGGTGGTGAGATCCGAGATGACCTACAAAGCTAGGTCCTGTAGCCACCCCAACCCCTACCTTGATACTTGGCAACTGCGCTAACCGCCAATCTCGCGCCAGCTCGTTGATTTTTTGCTGTATCTCTAGCGCCGCCAGAACAGCACGCTCAGCGTGATCGTCCATGGCATTTGGTGCCCCCCAAAACGCCATGACAGCGTCACCCATGAACTTGTCAATCGTGCCATTGTGCTTGACGATAACATCAGAAACGAGATCAAAGTAGCGGTTGAGCAAATGGCTTAACCTAGCGGGCTCCAGCTGTTCAGATAAACTCGAAAACCCATGAATATCACAAAATAAAATACTCAATTCTCGGGATTCATTTCCAATTTGGCGACTCTCCTGTTGAGCACTGTATTGCTTGGCAACTTCCGGAGGAACGTACTGTTTAAAGGCCTTCCACATGCGCTCATGAGCGAGCATCTGTTCAATAACATTGACAAGCAACGCCAGGCCAACAAAAACTACCACCGAAAACCAACCGTAGGACGTTAAGGACATGCTCATATCGCCACCCAGTTGCCAGGATGACACCACCACCATCAATGCGATCAGCGCGGATAACAAGAGAGAAGCAATGACATTGCAAGCTGGTAAGCACAGCACAAGAATAAGAAGCAGAAGCTGCACACTCCAAAGCCCACCGCCGAAGCTGTCGTCCGAACCCTCATAGGGCAGCATACTCACCGAGCCAAAGCTGAAGGACAACAAAGGTACAGTTCCAGAAATAGCACGGGTCTGGACCTGTGCACCAAATCCGGCATCAATTT
Organism: uncultured Granulosicoccaceae bacterium; assembly: GCA_937965695.1. Lineage (GTDB taxonomy): Bacteria > Pseudomonadota > Gammaproteobacteria > CALCKW01 > CALCKW01 > CALCKW01. The sequence goes on along the minus strand of CALCKW010000031.1, from coordinate 48,080 downwards.
GTAAAACACCCGCTGCAACTAGCAGAAAAAACACGTACACAGTCAGAAGCAACGCGGCTTGAACGGCGTTGTACGAGGTTACCTTGCAGTGTTGGAGAATTTGATTCAATGGTCGGCGCTAGTCATTTTTTTCAACGTTAAAAACCTACAATAAAGAGTGCAAGCATGATGCACACCAGCAAGGACCACACGGGCTTGGTAGCGGCGGTTGAAAACAGGCTTGCCACTGGATATATTGCACTGCACAACCACAAATAAAATCTATAGCAAAAGGGTGTAGAGATGAAAGACGCTGTAATCGTTGCTGCAAAACGCACGGCAATTGGAAAATATATGGGCAGTCTAGCCGCAGTTCCTGCCGCGACTCTGGGTGCTACCGTCATCAAATCTCTGCTTGAAGAGACAGGTCTGGCTGCAACGCAAGTGGACGAACTCATCTTTGGCCACGTGCTAACGGCAGGAGAAGGCCAAAACACAGCTCGACAAGCTTCGATCCAAGCTGGGCTGCCTGAGACCACCCCAGCACTGACCATAAACAAAGTGTGCGGTAGTGGCTTAAAGGCCGTCAGTCTTGCCGCTCAAGCCATTCGCTGCGGTGACGCAGACATTATCATTGCTGGAGGGCAAGAGAATATGTCGGCCTCTGCTCATGTACTTCCGGGTTCGCGCGTTGGCCAACGTATGGGCAACTGGCAGCTGGTCGATACGATGATCCAAGATGGCCTCTGGTGTGCCTTCAACAATTACCACATGGGTCAAACAGCTGAGAATATTGCTGAAAAGTACGGAATAGACAGAGCAGAGCAAGATACATTTGCCTTGAACTCTCAGCAACGTGCAGCTGCAGCCATCGAGGCTGGCTTGTTCAAAGACGAAATAGCGCCAGTCACAATCCCACAGCGACGCGGTGATGCGCTGGTGTTTGACACCGATGAGCACTTGCGTGCCGATACAACAGACGAATCACTGGCTAAAATGCGTCCAGCATTTGCCAAAGAAGGCAGTGTCACGGCCGGCAACGCTTCAGGCTTGAACGACGGCGCTGCTGCAGTGCTGGTCATGAGTGCTGAAAAGGCCAAAGAACTGGGTTTAACCCCTCTCGTTACTATCAAAAGCTACGCTTCTGCTGGGGTCGATCCTGCAATAATGGGTACAGGCCCTATTCCCGCTAGTCAGAAAGCGCTGGAAAAAGCTGGATGGGCAGTCGGGGACTTAGATTTAATCGAATCCAACGAAGCATTTGCGGCACAGTCTATTTCGGTGAATCGCGAGCTGGGCTGGGACACCACTAAAGTCAACATCAATGGGGGCGCTATTGCACTTGGCCATCCGATAGGTGCCTCAGGTTGCCGTGTTTTGGTCAGTTTGCTGCACAGCATGAGCAAAAAAGATGACGTGAAAAAAGGGCTTGCCACCCTTTGTATCGGCGGAGGTCAAGGCGTAGCGATGACCGTCGAAAAACCCTAAAACCCAAGTCACCAGGTGACGGGCACTCCGCCCGTCAGCGGCCAAAAATCAACTTCGCCCCTCTTTACCTCGACGGTCAAATTTTGAATTTTCTAATCCCAAAAAACAACAAATCAATGGCTGTTCACGTTATCTATGCGCCGCTCAAATTAAGGAATTAACGATGGAGAACACACTCGCGCTGGTTACTGGTGGAACAGGTGGTTTAGGCACGGCAATCTGTCGAGCCTTGAGTGATGCTGGTCATACCGTCATCGCCAACTACTTTACAGGGCTCCGTGAGCAAGCCATGCAGTGGCAGCAGCAGCAAGCTGCCGATGGTTACAAATTTGCGCTTGCCGAAGGTGACGTATCAGATTTTGACGATTGTGCTCGACTCGTCGCCGCCATAGAAAATCAGCATGGCTGTATAGATGTGTTGATCAACAACGCTGGAATAACACGGGATGGGACGCTCAAAAATCTTAGCAAACAGAAATGGGATGAAGTGATTTCCACCAACCTCAACAGCGTCTTCTATATGACCAAACAGGTTATCGAAGGCATGATGGACCGCGGCTATGGCCGGATCATCAATATATCATCCGTGAATGGACAGCGAGGACAATTTGGCCAAGGCAACTATTCGGCCGCGAAGGCAGGTGTGCATGGATTTAGCATGGCCGCCGCTCAAGAAGGGGCACGTAAAGGAGTGACGGTGAACTCCATTTCTCCAGGCTATGTGGCCACGGAGATGGTCATGGCAATGAGACCAGACGTCATTGATCACATCACAAATGAAGTGCCTGTTGGCAGGCTGGGAGAGCCCTGGGAAGTCGCACGCGTTGCTGTCTTTTTGGCGTCTAAGGATTCGAGCTATATTACGGGTGCGGATATGTATATCAACGGCGGCTTATACATGCACTGATGGACGATCCCTATTGAAAATAGTGATCCAACTAATTATTTTTCCAGCCAAGTTTTTCGTGGTTCAGCTGCCACCATTGCAATGCAATGACTGTCATGCTGTTATCAATTTCACCACTGGCAAGCATTTCTAATGCTTTGTTTGTGGACAAGGTAAAGGCTCGGATGTCTTCTCCCTCTTCCGCCAAACCATGCAGCCCACCTGCATTATTTAAATCTGCCCGACCGAGATATAACCACAGCCGTTCGTCGGATCCACCGGGGCTCGGCATATAACGCAACATGGGCTCAACCTCTTCCAACACTGTATCGGCTTCTTCGATGGCTTCGCGCCTCACAACTTGTTCAGGCACCTCTCCTTCAGCCACCATGCCCGCTACTATTTCGGTTAACCATGGCCCTTTAGTTTCTTCGAATGCACCCGGACGAATTTGCTCGACCAATAAAAATTCATCGCGCATAGGATCCCAAATAAGCACTGCGGCGGCGTCTCCACGCAAAAGTACTTCACGCTCAATGACTGGGCTCTCGCCTCCCGCAAAAAGAGAGTGACTGAATTTAACGTTGAACATACTAAAAAAGCCGCGGTAAAGCCTTTCTTTGCTGTGAACAGTCCAATGCTTTTTCATCCATGAAGCTCCTGTAGCAATTTTGTCACGCGGGCAAGATCCTCTGCGGTATCAATACCCGGCCCCATTGGTTCAGGTGCATCAGCAACATATATTCGCTCCCCGTGCCAAAGCGCGCGTAATTGCTCTAGGCTCTCTACGCCTTCCAAAGGACTGACTTCCATTTCACGAAAACGTTTTAAAAAGCTACCTCTGTACGCATAAAGTCCAATGTGCAAAAGCGCATTAGGCACTCCACCGTCACGCGGAAACGGAATGGGAGCGCGGCTGAAGTAGAGTGCGAAATTCTGTTTATCGCGCACCAGCTTGACGGCATTTGGGTTGGCAAACCTTTCACTGTCCAACGGTTCACACAAGGTTGAAATTGCGGCTTCAGGGTGGTCGATACAGGCTTTCACTAAGCGATGAATATTTGCAGCTGGTGTGAGCGGTTCATCCCCTTGCAAGTTTACAATGACCGCGTCGTCCGGCCACTGCCGCAACATCGCAACCTCCGCCAACCGGTCTGTACCGCTAGGGTGATCGGCATTTGTCATGACGACCTCAGCACCAAACCCTAGACACACGTCTCTTATTCGTTCGTCGTCCGTGGCAACTAAAAGCTCCTCCGCACCCACTTTGGCTGCACAGCGCCAAACCCACTCCACCAAAGGCTTTCCCGCCAAATCGCGTAATGGCTTGCCCGGCAGTCGACTCGCGCCAAAGCGTGCCGGGATGACTATTTTAAATTTGGCGGTCATGGATTCTCTGTTTCTCTGTTTTCTTCAACGTTATATCGCGCTACCTGATCAACCACCAATCGACTAAAAGCTTCGCTCCAGTCGCGAGCCAATAGTGCTTCTACGGGAACATACCAGGCGTTTTTTAATCCAAAGCCAAAACACTTAACCGCATCTTTTTCTGTCATCAAAATTGGCAGATCGTCTTGAAAAAGAAAATCATCGGGTATGAATTTATGATGATCATCAAAGGCATGCTCGATAACTTCCATGCCGCGTTCACGGAGTGAGTTAAAAAACCGCTGGGGGTGACCTATGCCTGCGACGGCATGCACACGCTGATCACGGAAAGCACTGAGCTGTTGACGTTGAGCACCGCTGAGAGCACTCAACCCCGTGGCGTGAAGCATAAACCCCTCGGGATCCCCGTTACGCACGACAAAATCTACCGTTTGTAGTCTCCAAGCAGGTTCTCGCAGTGGCCCGGCTGGCATCAACCAACCATTGCCCAATCCTCGTTCTGCATCCACAACCGCTATCTCAATGTCGCGACGAAGTCGGTAATGTTGCAATCCATCGTCACTGAGTAAAACATCCACCGATTGGCGCTGCAGCAGAGTCACAGCCGCTGCCACTCGATCAGCACAGACCACAACAGGGCATTCACAGCGCCGCACCAACATAACCGCCTCGTCACCGACAGCAGTCGCAGAGCTATCAGGCGACACCCACTTCGGGGTTGTAATATCACGTCCTCCATAACCTCTGGATATTACGCCGACGCTCAGCCCTTGCTTGCGAAGCAACTTAACCAAGGAGATAAGCAATGGAGACTTGCCACTACCCCCAACATTAATGTTCCCAACAATAACGGTGGTGACACCGGCGTGAGTGGATTGCAACCAGGCACGGTTGTAGCCGATACGTCGAACATATCCTAACCCCGCAAACAGCCAAGACACTGGCCTCAAACACCAAGCTAGCGCATTGCGTTTGCTCCAGTGCGCAGGTGCTTTCACTTACCCGCTGGCCTCTCAGAAAACTGCAGGCCATGCAGCTTAGCGTAATGACCGTCGCTAGCGAGCAACTCGCGATGGGTGCCAGACTCCAACAATTGTCCTTGGTCGAGTACTAAAATGCGGTTTGCATTTTCTATCGTCGATAAGCGATGCGCAATGACCATTGTTGTGCGGTTACGCATTAAGTTGGTTAGACCATCTTGTACCAAGCGCTCTGATTCAGCGTCCAACGCTGAGGTTGCCTCGTCCAAAATCAAAATTGGACACTGTTTCAAAAGCGCTCTGGCGATTGCAATGCGCTGCCGTTGACCACCAGATAACAACACACCGTTGTCACCGACCCACGTGTTATAACCATCGGACATCTGAGAAATAAACTCATCGGCATTCGCGGCCTTCGCCGCTTCGACAATTTCTTCATGGCTACAATCTTCCAACCCATAGGCAATATTGGCGGCGACTGTGTCGTTAAAAAGTGTCACTTGTTGTCCAACGTAAGCCATCTGTGCTCGCAGGCTTTCTAGACTGTACTCACGCAGATCAACCCCGTTGACCTGTATTTCGCCGCCGTCCATTTCGTAGAGACGCGCCAACAGTTGAGCCAGAGTCGTCTTGCCACTACCTGAGCGTCCAACCAATGCCACTGTCTCTCCAGCGCCAATGTCAAAACTGACCCCTTTAACCACGGGGCCAGGGGCACTGCTGTATTTAAAACGCACATCTCGGTAGCTGATGCCACTGATAACGCCACCCAGTTCGCGTGTGCCAACATCAGGCTCCGAGGGTGTATCCAAAAGACTGAATACGCTCTCACCTGCAGCAATTCCACGCTGGATAACTGAGTTTAAATCTGACAGTGCTTTTAGTGGTTGAAACAACAACAACATGGCTGTCAGAAAAGAAACAAAGGCACCGACAGATAAATGCGACTGCGTGCCCTCTAGCCCGGCGTAATACATAATCACCGCAAGCGCTATCGCCACTAGAAAGTGAATAAGTGGCGTGCTTGCTGCACGGGTGGCCGTCTCTTTCAGATTAAGCCTAAAGTTGTGTTCATTGACGATCTCAAAGCGTGACCGTTCATGGGCCTGGCCACCAAAAACTTTGACCTCACGCTGCCCTTCGATAGCCTCTTCCGCCACATGTGTTAGGTCACCCATCGCGGTTTGAATATTGCGACTAATACGGCGGAACCGTCGACTGACATAGCCGATGACCACACCGATTAACGGCCCAACCAGCATAAACGCCAACGTTAAACGCCAGGAGTGATAGGCCATCAAACTGAGCAATGCGATCACCGTGATCGAGTCGCGGATCAAAACGGTGATGGCACGACTGGCGGCATTGGAAACCATCTGCACGTTATAGGTTAAGCGAGAAATCAGTTCGCCGCCTGTCGTCTGATCGTAATGCGATGTGGGCAAGCTGAGGTATTTGTCAAAAAGCGCGGCTCTCAGTTTGGCAATAACACGGCCACCGACCCATTCCATCTGGTAGGCAGAAATAAAACCTGCAACCCCTCGGAACATAAACAAAGCCAACACCGCCAGCGGCACAACCCAAGGCGCGCGATCGCTACCTGCACCAAAGCCGCCATCCAACAAAGGCTGCATCAACGCTGCAAAAGCTGCATCGGTTACCGCAAAACACACCATACAGACACTGGCCAATACCAAACGCCGCCAATGAGGCATCGCGTAGCTAAGCAAACGTCTGTAAGTGATTCCACCCGTGGGAACTTCTGTCTGGGACGCCCCGGATCGCCCCTTAGAATTACTCTTGGACACGGAGTGTTGGCAATGACATACGAAGTAAACCTATTTGCGAACCCGCATCCATCACAGTGACAATCGCTTGATAAGGCGTTCCTTTGTCCGCTCGAATAATCAGCGGAATATCACGCCGACCGTTGGCCGCTTTTTGCAAAGCTTGGCGCACAGTAGCCAAACTCGAATTCACCAGTTCTCGGCCACCCACATGCGTTTTCCCTGTGGCATCGACCATCACTTCAATTTTATCCGCATCTATGGGCGGCTTGTCAGTTGCAGCCTGAGGCAGTTGAATTTTGAGTTCTGATTCTTTTTGAAAAGTTGTAGACACCATGAAAAAAATCAACAGCAAAAAAACAACATCAATCAACGGCGTAAGGTTGAGTTCTGTCTGTTCGGGTTCGCTCTCTCTAAACTTCAAGGTGCAGCTCGCTTAGATCTATTCTTAGCGGGGGCTGGTCTGGCAGAGACGGCATTTGGGGCACGACGACCGCTGCTCAAGATTTCAACTAAACGCAAAGCTCCCTGCTCCATATCAACCACAAGATCAGCAACTCGACGATGAAAATAGCGAGAAAATATCAAAGCGGGAATCGCCACAGACAGGCCTGCGGCAGTCGTCATCAGCGCTTGCGAAATTCCACCGGCCAACGTGGTGGGGTTGCCTACACCAGAGGTAGTAATTGTGGTAAATACGGAGATCATTCCGACAACCGTGCCAAGCAAACCGAGCAGCGGGGTAATAGCGGCGATGGTGCCTAAAGCGTTCAGGTAACGGCCGAGATTGTGCACCTCTACGCGACCCACTTCTTCAATGGCATCTTTCATCACCTCTCTAGAACATCCGCTGTTCGCCAAGCCCGCCGCCAACACGCGCCCAAGTGGCGAATCTTCTTGCAATTCAATCAATTTTTCTTCATCAAATTTTCCGGCAACCGCCCATTGTTCGGCCAAACTTGAGGTTTCAGCGGGTGCAACGCGCTCGTTTTTTAGTGCGTAAAAGCGCTCAAAAATAATGCCTAATGCAACGATTGAACACACCACTATTGGCAGCATGAGCCAACCACCAGCAAGAATAATATCTAACAAAGGAAAAATTCCTGATTTAGTTATGAAGAAGTACGGTCATTGCCCTAACAAAAAAGGCACGCAGGACACCTGAAGATTTTAGTACAGGCTGAGCAATTAACCTGACTCGAGCTCTAGGGCAAGTGCCAAAAACGTCGCTGCTGTTCTCGCAGTTCGACAATCTGGAGTTCCCCGCCTGCTCTTTCGAAACGCGCAACAATAGCGCCCGATTCTCCCGTGGACATCACGTGCGCTCCCACATGAGACAAGCCCTCTAAGACAGGCTGGTGCGGCATCCCCCATCGACTGTCTTTAGCCACTGAGACGATCGCCACATCAGGACTTACGGCTTTGAGCCATTCCAATGTGCTGGACGTTTTGCTGCCATGATGCGGGACCAACAACAAATCACTGTCGAGCTCAACTTGTCGATGCAGCATCTGCTTTTCAGCGAGCTTTTCAACATCACCCGCCAAAAGCGCACTACCTACTGAGCTGCTTATTCGCAACACACATGAATTGTTATTATCACCTGGTAGGCGGTCTACTGGATGGTGTACTTTGAAGTCCACCCCATCCCAGCGCCAGCTTTGACCTGCTGCGCAGCTGCCGTCTGCAACGCGCATGATCTCAAATTCGCCGAATGTACGCTCTAGAGCAGGCAGCCCACCGGCGTGATCATTGTCCTCATGCGAGATAATTAACCGATCAGGTCTCGACCAACCTTGTCCGCGCAGAGCCGGGCCTACTACACGCTCCCCACTGAATCCCGTGCCGGTGTCGTAGACCAACAAGTGATTTTGAGTTTCGACCAGTACGGCCAAGCCATGACCCACGTCAAGTGTCGTCACCACGAAGCCTTGGTGTGGCAAGTCGACACTGCGCGGGCTCAACAATAAAACAGACGCAGCGAGCAACAAGGCAGAAGACCCGCGCCACATTCGGGGAACCAACAAGGCCGCTGACAGTATCAGCAACCCCATAGGCGCCAAACCCACTAATGGCAGATTGGGCGTAGGTTGAGACAACAGCCATGCTTGCCATCGATCACAAACCTCAACGACCGTAACGGCCCATGACAGAAGTGTTGGCGCACCAGGTATCGCAAGCACGGATAGCAGAGTACCCAGCAAACTCAAAGGCACAACTAAAAAGCTAAACAGCGGAACTACCACTAAGTTAGCCGGACTGCTCCACCAGTTAAGTTGCGAGAACAGCAGATGACTCAGCGGTGTTAGCACCAATCCCATCGCAGCATTTACCCACAGCAATTGCTGCCAACGTGTCCAATGCGGTCGAGCGCTCAGCCCCATCACAATGCCTGCCACGGAGCAAAAAGACAGCCAAAATCCAGCGGACAAGACGGCCAACGGATCGACGATTAGAAACCCCAAAAATGCGATGGCTAAAGTATCAATCAGCTTACGTCGGCGCCCTGTTAGCAATGCCCAAATAGCTAGAGCCAGCATGACCAAGGCACGCAATGTGGGCAGCGCAAAACCCGCCAGCCCAGCATACACAAAGGCTGACAAAAGACTCGACACACCCATCCAAATTGCGCGACCTCCGCGTCCAACACCTAACAGACGCCAAAGCAGACGCCCGAAGAGCGCCCCAAAGGCGGCAACCAATCCCACATGCAAGCCACTAATCGCCAACAGATGACCCGTACCAGCATCACGAAATCGATCCCACATATCTGGATCGATACCGCTTCTGTCTGCCAGAACAATGGCGGGGATAACACTCGCGTGCTCTACCGCCGGCAAAACACGCTGAAGTTGGACACGCAGGCGCTCTCGCCCGGCCGCTAAAGACCACCAAGGTGCAACATCAAGGCGTTTTGGCGAATGCTTGCCCGCAACGTAAGCAGTTGCACTGATATGCTGCTGGAACAACCAAGTCTCATAATCAAAACCGTGAGGATTGATTCCTCCGCGGGGAAGTTTAAATTTGAGTGAGAGCTGCCAGAGCTCACCCCCTTGTGGCGGCAGTAACACCAATGGCCGGTACCAAGAGACACGAACTTTATGGGACAGGGGCTGCCACTGCTTTCCAACATAGCACTGCTTCAGCTGGAGATCGAAACGCCAACGAGTGGGTTTAATTTCGGTGGGGTCGATGAGGCGCCCCTCGCAAATCAACTCGGTGCGATGGTATTCAGCGGGAAAGCGCTCTGCCAAGCGCCAGTGTCCGTGTGCACTCAACCAGATAAACCCCAGTAAAAAATAACAAAAACATTGCACAAAAACCGAGCGGCGAGTGACAAATAGAGCTACAACTAGTGCCAGCAACGACAGTAATACAGCGGGCGGCAAGAGGGTTCGCTGCTCTATCCCTAAGCACACCCCAGCCGCAAAAATAGCAATGCGTCCCATTGTTCCATCATGAACTTTGAAGACAGTTGAAGCGACAGAGAAACCAGCCGCTAGATATGAAAGTGGTTATTCCGCCATAAAGATGCTGCGTCAGAGTGACACTTTGACGGCAGCGCGTTACCAATAACGGTATAATACAGTTCAACCGGGCTCGGCTCAGACTACGTGAGAAAGTTCTTCCAACGATACGCTCCTTCGCAGAGTGACTTCAAAAGCAACCGTTGGGCCGAACGCCTTGGACCGCTGCTGGAAGACCCATACCTTTTTCACTTCAATCGACGTTCTGTCGCCCTCGCATTTGCGGTCGGCCTTGCACTGATGTGGCTACCGCTGCCAATGCAAACACTCACCGCGACCCTCACCGCTCTATATGTGCGTGCCAATGTGCCGCTTAGTGCAGCGCTGGTCTGGGTCACTAACCCGATCACTATCCCACCAATGTACTTTGCCGCCTACAAACTTGGTTTAGGTGTTCTTGGGGAAAGCGCACCGAGCACAGAGGGTTGGCACTTAGTCGATATCAGCGAGATACTGCAAAGCCTTTGGAAGCCGCTATTCTTGGGCTGCGGCATCATGGCCATCATCTCTTCCATACTTGGATACTACGGCGTTAAGCTACTGTGGCGTCTGTCGGTGATGCGCAAGCGCAATATGCGCCGCCCAATGGCTACTCGCAGCAGATAAGGCCCTACATTTTTGTAGAAAGCGAACTGACCCTGGTAGTGACACACCCAGTACTGCTGAAACCCTTAGCCCTCGAACAACTGCAACAACCCGTCCGATAGCATCAAGGTTCTATCCATCTTAGCCGCCAGTGCAATGTCGTGCGTGACAACCACAAACGCCGTGTCCGAATCCTGACTGAGTTCGGTCAATAACTCATCGATCATGCCCGAGTTCGTGTCATCCAAATTACCGGTGGGTTCATCAGCCAGCACACAGCATGGCTCTGTCACTAACGCCCTAGCTATTGCTGCGCGTTGACGTTCACCACCGGATAGCTGGCCTGGTTTATGTGACAATCGCGACGACATGCCGACCCTGTTGAGGTAATGCTCCGCACGCGCCTCGGCCTCACTGGGCTTCGCGCCTCGAATCATCAGAGGCAGAGCCACATTTTCCAACGCGTTGAACTCGGCTAGTAAGTGATGAAATTGGTAGACAAAACCCAACAAACGATTTCGTGCATCACCGGCAGCTTTTGCACGCATGGCGGTGATATTTTCGCCTTGGATCAACACCTCACCCGTGGTGGGTTTATCGAGCGCCCCCAGCAGGTGTAGCAAGGTACTTTTCCCGCTGCCCGAGCTACCAATAATAGCCAAACGCTCACCACGAGAAACATCCAAACTCACCCCGTTAAGCACATCGACTCGGCCACTGCCTTCATCGTAGCGACGACTTAGATTGCTGGCTTTAATCACAACATCAGTCATAGCGAAGCGCCTCTACAGGGTCTGTCTGCGCAGCGCGCCAGGCCGGATACAAGGTTGCAAACACCGATAAAAAGAAGGCAATTAAGGTCACCCACAGTACGTCCTCGAGTTGCAAATCAGATGGGAAATAGTTGATCGCATACACGCTGGGGTCTAGGAACTTAGCACCGAGCACGCTCTCGATAAAAGGAACGATACTCTCGACGTTGCTGGCGATACTGACGCCGCCTATCACACCGAGCAATGTGCCAAACAAACCAATTAAAGTCCCTTGCACCAAAAAGATTTTCATCACGCTGCCTGGGCTCGCTCCAAGGGTTCGAAGAATAGCGATGTCCGCTTGTTTCTCGTTCACCACCATAATCAGCATCGAAACAATGTTAAAGGCCGCCACCGCAACGATCAGCGACAAAATGATAAACATCATGGTTTTTTCTGTCTGCACCGCCCGGAAGAAATTGCGGTGCTGTTGTGTCCAATCACTGACCCAATATATATCGTCGAGCGAATTGGCCAGATCAATGGCCACCTCACGGGAGTTGAACATATCTTCCAACTTTAAACGCACACCGGTGTAACCTTTCATGCGCATCAGCGCTGCCGCATCACGCGCACTCGTGATTGCCATACTGCGATCGTATTCACTCATGCCCGTAGAGAAGATCCCTACAACGACAAATCGCTTTAATCGGGGGGTTATGCCAGCGGGCGTCACACCCGCCTCTGGGGAAACCACCGTCACTTTGTCCCCCATGCCGACACCGAGAAAACGAGCAAGCGCCCGGCCAAGCACGATGTTGAATCGGGACTCGTCCAAAGCTGCTAAATCACCTTCAACCATTTGCTCGACGATGTCAGAGACCGACGGTTCCTCCTCTGGGATAATCCCCCGCACAACACTGCCGGTTACCTGCCCACCATTGACCAACATCACCTGCGCCTCGACGTACGGTGCAGCACCCAAAACCTCTGGGTGCGCTCGCGCGGTATCAGCCAGCTTTTGCCACTCGGCAATGGGTTCGTCGCGCTTGGTGACTGTCGCGTGAGACGCCATGCCCAAGATGCGTTCGCGCACTTCGGTTTGAAATCCGTTCATCACCGACAAAACAGTGATTAGCGTGGTGATACCCAGCGCTATGCCTACAACGGAAATCAGGCTAATAAAAGAAACAAAACGGTTACGGCGTTTGGAGCGGGTGTACCGCAGGCCAATCGCCAATTCAAATGGCTGTCGCATGGAAACTCAGCAGAAATCAGGTAAGCACTAATGGTAGCGGTTCAAGCGCGTAGTACACAGTCTAAGCGCGGCTTTTCTCTATGACAATCCTCGAACCAGCAGGTTCTATCTGTTCACTAGGACCAACTGGCATCGGCCATCGGCGAACGCCTATACCCGAATGGAGAATACAGGACATCAAAAAAAGCCGCCAAGCGACGGCCTAAGGTGAAGGCACTTGAAGAAACACTTGGAATGGACAAGTCCATTGACGGAAATGCATACGCTTCGAGCGAGCAATTGGGTGCTTGAGAACCGGAACAAAAACTCTAGCCGAAGTATTACCGCATCATTAGGTGTGCCTAAAAACCTGCAAGGCATTCACACCATGCGCAAGGACCATTGCGTCGCATTAATCCACAGTCGATGCTATTCGCAGTTTTAGCCAACCATAAATAATCATCAATAGAGAGACGAAAAAAGCCATTGCATAATAAAATCTCAATGAGTCTTCATGTGATAACCAACCGTCAACGGCCTCAACCAAAATGCCAGCTGATAGCGCACCGAGTGGCATCATTCCCCAACCAATAAGTCGGTAGACACTATTAACTCGACCCAGCAACTCGCTGGGTATCAATCGCTGCCGCAAAGAAACAGTCACTACATTCCACAATATCGCAGCGAACATTTCGATAAACAAAGCAAAGGCTACCCAAAGCACTTGATCCGTTAGAGCAATCATTAAAAAAGGTAACGCAAAAAGCACCAAGGCTAGATTGACGCTACGTGTTCCTCCTAGCCGCGAGATAATCGGTGGGCATAAAAATCCACCTACAACGCCTCCAACTGCGCCAGAGATCAGCAAAAAGCCGTGCTGCGCAGCACTCAACCCTAAGACATCTTGGCTAAATAGAATCAGAACGGTTAGTGAACCAACAGCGAGAAAGTTAAGTACACCAAGCATCAACGCCAAACGCAGCATTTGCACATGCGAATTCAACCAGCCAAATGCCTCTTTGGTCTGTTGCCAAATATTATGTTTTGCCTTTAGAGTTTGTTGACGCGGCAATCGAATTTGAAAAACGAGCACCCACGCCAAAAATACGCAGATTGCGTTAACCGCAAATGCGCTTGTAGTTGTCTGCAATATTAACCACCCAGCAAGCGGGGGTCCGAGAAACTGTCCAGCCACCTGCTCCGCACTCCACAACTGGCCGTTGGCTTTTTCCAAGTCCTTATCGGCCACAATAGCTGGCAGCAAAGTTTGTGCAGTGTTGTCGCGCAAAACCTCTGCGACACCCAGAAAAAAAGCAACACCTGCAAGGGCATATACAAGACTGTTGGCCTGTGAAACTTCAAATTGATCAAAACTTGGCAGGCGGCTCAGCCCCAAAACCAAAAGCAGCAATACAATAAAGCGCAAGGCGTCGGCCCAAAGCACCAAAGTGCGACGGTCTATTCGGTCGGCCATCAAGCCTGCAGGAATTGAAAACAGCAACCACGGCAAGCGGAGCGCTGCCGTTACCAAAGCGATCATGGCCGCGTCACGCGTCAGCAACGATGCCAGCCAAGGCAGTGCCAATAATGCAATACCATCACCTAGATTGCTGACCGCCGCTGCCTGCAAAAACAAACGATATTGGCGGTTCCGTAGCAATTTGGTTTTTGCAGCTTGCATCCTGTTGCCTATTGCCACTCAATGTAGAGCAAATTGTATCAGCTCTGGGCCAGCCAAAAAATCAAATCAAAAGCTCTGGCTGCGCTTTGAATCGCGCTGTACTGGTATCGGCCTGATAAGCGTCACGATAGCAATCGAGATTAGCCGTCAGCTGGTTCACACTATCGATGATGTAGCGCGCCTTCTCGTCAGTCATCATGTAGCTAAAGTTCAAACGCACCCACCCAGGCTTGAGCATCTCCTCCCCGTCTCTCAAAGCCTGATGTAGGGAATCAGATGCAGTTTGATCAATACCCAGCAAGCGGTGGGCGTAGGGCCCTGCACAAGCACATCCGCCACGCGCTTGAATACCGTAAATATCGCTGAGCATGCGAGTAAACAACTGCTGATGCACCGGCGCACCACTTTTATCACGAATCAACATTGAAAATATAGGCAAGCGGTTTTCATATTCGCAGCCCAAAAGGGTCAAAGCTGGATTATCAATCCATGCAGACAGTGCCATTTCATTTAGTTGTTTTTCTCGCCGATGAATAGCGTCTGTGCCCACGGCATCCTTGACCATAAAAACTAACGCTGCACGAATATCCCCGACGACATTAGGTGTGCCTGCCTCTTCTCGCGTCGCTATATCGCTTGAATACTCGTGCGCCCAAGGCGATACAAAAGATACTGTGCCTCCACCGGGCCAACTGGGGGTTTTGCGTTGAACTGCAGACTTGCGTACCAGCAACACACCTGATGCACCAGGCCCACCGGGGAACTTATGCGGCGAAACAACTACCGCATCCTTTGCGGCATCACTGCTGCAGGCCATGTCGATAGGTAAATATGGCCCACCACCAGCATAATCCCAAACTGCCAGCGCACCGAGCGATTTTAGCAAGCGTGTCACTGGATCTGGATCTGTGACAATGCCGGTGACGTTGGACGCGACCGAAAAGCTGCCAATTTTTAAATCACTATCAGCGTATCGTTCAAGCTCAGACTGCAATACCTGCAGATCGGGGCCCCCACCTCTGGCCTCTGGTATCTCAACAATACGCGCCCTGCTTTCACGCCAAGGCAAAATATTGGAATGATGCTCGTAAGGGCCAATAAACACCACAGGATCACAGGCCTGCTCAACGCCTAAAAGAGACACCAAACGGTTCAAACCCGCGGTTGCGCCGGAGCCAGCAAAAACCACTGCACATTCTTCAGAAGCACCACACAGGCGTGCTATGTCGTGCCGCGCCTCGCGCCGCAATCGCGTCATCAACTCACCACAATACGATGCCTCGGTGTGGCTGTTGGCGTAGAAAGGCAGTACCTGTGAGGAAATAAAACTTTCCACCTGCTGTAGCGCTCTGCCCGAAGCCACAAAATCTGCATAGACCAATGGCACATCGCCATCGAACCCGGGAATCATCGCCCCCTCACCTATAAGTCCCTCTCGCAGATCGGCAAGCAAGTCGTCTCTTTCCACCAAATCATCTCTAAAGCGTTGCAATGTCATGTTAATCTCCAGTTATAGAGATTAAACCCGATAAAGCGCCAATAAGCTTTGTCATTTATACTTATAAATTCACATTAAGGTTGTCAATTGACCCAATGAAAGAGCATATCATCGATAATATTGATCGGAACATCCTGCGAGCCCTGCAAGAGGATGCCTCACTATCACAACGCGAGATCGCAGAGCGTGTTGGGCTGTCACAAAATGCCTGCTGGCGACGGCTACAAAACCTCAATAACAGCGGTATGTTGCAAGGCAGTCGCATGCGTTTAGACCGCAAGGCCTTGGGATTAGACCTGGTCGTCTTTGTGATGCTGCGCACTCGGCACCACAACACAGACTGGTTAGTAACCTTTAGAGAGCACGTACAAACCCTACCCGAGATCGTCGACTTCTTTCGCATTGGTGGCGATTACGACTACATGCTCAAGGTTGTCACTCGAGACATGAGCCACTACGACTCGGTTTATCAGCGTTTAATTGAAAAAGTAGAATTGGACTCCGTCACCAGCTACTTCGCCATGGAAGCGATAGCCGAGGACAGGCCACTTCCACTCTGAGCAAGCTAAAAACATTTTCAATTTGCATAAGCACTTCCTGAAATAGCTTTTACGCTCGCCTTAAAGACAGTTCATCTGACAACGAATAAATGTTCTTGCGGAGATTTTTTTAGTACGCATCGAATATCAATTGGTATTAACCTTACTCCTAATTCAACTGTTTACTCCTATTCAACTGTCCTTCAACGACTGTGCTCTCTGCATAGGCACTTCACTGAATTCTCAACTTTGCAGCAATTTAAGTAACAATAAAAACGTAAGGTCACGAACTGATGCGGCAATTCTGTCGCTGCCATTATTTGCCATAACGACTGTATTACCCGACATAGCTGATTGTTTACTTATGGTTTCTCCTAAAGAGTTTGCCCGAATACAAACAGTTCCGGCACACCTATTTTCTAAATTATCGAAACGCTCTGTTGCATAACTGGGCTTACTGTCCAGAAGAATCGATAAAACACTCCACACATACCTCACGTGGCATAGAAGATGAAGCAGCTGTCTGCAATATATGAAATACATACACCTACTAAACAATAAGTTTCGTGAAGGATCATGTCCACTTATTCCTCTACTGTCAGTGACAAGAAAGGACCACTTGCTCAAACGCAAGAAGCGTCCGAACAGCCACTCGCTAGCGCGTGGCTAGAATGGCAGTGCCAAATGGTATCTGGCGCCATCCGTGGTGCAGTGTACTCTCTAGGGAAAATAGAACTCAGCGAAGCCAATGCCCTTTGGCCAGCTGATGGGCTTGCCGAACCACTATTGGTAGCAGCGGCAACTCAAGCAGAAAAAAATAATGCTAGCGTACAATTTTCAAAGATCGCATACGGTCCTAACAATCAACGTCTCTGTGATGTCATCGCGTGCCCAATATTAACAGATGGCGTTGCCACCGCATTTGTAGCTCTAGCATTTTCAGTGCGCTCTGAGCCACAACAACAAGCTGTATTACAGCTCATTCGTTGGGGAGGCCTTTGGCTTGATACCCTGTCAGAAAGACAGCAAAAAAGTAATGCACACCAACACGAATATGCACTTGCACTGTCATCATCCGTAGCGAGTCAGCCAAACGTATTGACCGCCGCAATCGAAGCCGTCAACAAACTCGCAAAAGGCACAGCCTGCGATAGAGTCAGCATAGGCTTTAGAAAAGAACTGAAGACTCGGTTAAAAGCTATCTCCAACACGCCAAAAATCGAACGACGATCTCCCTTGGTCCGTCGGATTGAAACAGCAATGGAGGAATCAAGCGATCAACAGGCAGTTGTTGTGTTCCCATCAACCGAACACAGCACGCTAATCGACAATGCACACGCGACCCTGAGCAAAGGCGACGGGCATCAATTTCTACTAACTGTTCCGCTGTTTAAAGCTGATCAAGCAATTGGATCTCTAACTTTCGAGCGCGATGGTGAGCTTCCATTTGACCAAGCTACGGTTAAGTTTCTCTGTTCGATAGCCAGACTATTGAGCGCGACGTTCGTGCACAAGATTCAGCTAGAAAGACCGCTGATATCCAAACTCGCATCTGGCTGCTATAGCGCAGCAACGGTTCTTTTTGGAAAAAATATCTTGTCCTAAAATTATTCTGCCTCGTCGCCATCGTCCTAGTCTATTTCGCAAAAACAACGACAAGCAACTACACCATCGCCGCACCTTCTCGCATTGAAGGCACTGTTCGCCAATTGATAGCAGCTCCATTGGATGGTTATATTAAATCTGCAAGCGTTAGAGCTGGCGATACTGTTGTGCAGGGTCAAACACTCGCGATATTAGACAATCGAAAATTGGAAGTAGAGCGCCAGAAGTTTGAGGGACAAAAGCGTCAGATCTCGCAGCAATATTACGATGCACTGGCAGATCAAGACCGAACAGAAATTGCAAAGCTAAACGCCCAGATCGCTCAGATTGACTCTGAAATTGCTCTGGTTGATATACAACTCAGTCGAACAACCCTTATTGCTCCATTTGATGGCGTCGTGGTCAGTGGAGATTTAAGCCAAGCGCTCGGCGCTCCCGTAGAGCTCGGCAAAGTGCTTTTTGAAGTAGCCCCACTAGAAAGCTATCGAGTGGTTTTGGAAGTCCCTGAGCGCAATATCAGTTACCTAGAGAACGGCCAGATTGGCCACTTAATCATAACGGCACTACCGGATAAAAAATTCGAGCTCGTCGTCGACAACATTAGTCCATTAGCAAACTCAGATGCTGGTGGAAACTTCTTCAAAGTCGAAGCGACTTTGGGTAAAGACTCACCCTTACTGCTACCAGGGATGCGCGGTGTTACAAAAATCAGCTCCATAGACAAAGACCTCTGGTGGATATGGACACACCGCTTAATAGATAAAATATCCCTGTTCATCTGGTCGCTAGGATTATGATGAGTAATACAACAGAATGGGAGAAGTACGCTGAGTTAGTACTTAGCCTTCATTCTCACATCGAGGTTATCCCTCAGACATTCCGAGCGGTGCGCTGGTACTTGCTCAAAAATGAAGTCACAGGGGACTTCACACGGCTAAACGCTTGTGCTTTTAAACTGATCTCTCGACTTGATGGTAAACAGACATTAGATCAACACATTCTGAAGCTGAACAAGTCCGTATCTGATGAAGAACAATTGGAGTTGGCTGATACCATCACTTTAGTTCGCTCACTTGTAGCGTCAGACTACCTAAAGCTGGATACACCTGCAAACGCCACCCAACAAGCAGCTATTACAAAGTATAGAAATCGCAAAAAGCTAACGGCATGGATCAGTAACCCGCTGTCAATAAAACTATCGATTCTGGACCCAGACAAGTTTTTGGATCGGTTTCGAAATCCTATGACCGCGTTCTTTACTCGATCATCTCTAGTTATTTGGCTTGCTATGGTGATGTTCGGAATTTATATCGCAGTGAGCAATAACGCTGCGATAAGCGCAGCACTGAACTCGAATTTTTTCCGACCCGAAAACCTCGTCTCCATGACGTTGGTATTTATCGTCATAAAACTCATCCACGAGCTCGCACACGCTTTTGCGGTAAAAAACTGGGGCGGTAACGTCAACGAAATGGGCATCACTTTCCTTGTGTTCAGCCCTGTTCCCTATGTAGACGCATCGAGTGCTTGGGCATTTCAAGACAAGTACAAACGTGTGGTTGTCTGCGCGATGGGAATCATTGCTGAGCTTCTAATTGCTAGCCTCTCGATCATAGTCTGGTCATTGAGTGAGCCCGGGTTAGTTAAGGCTACAGCGCTTAACAGTGCAATCATCGCAAGTGTCTCTACACTTGCCTTTAATGCTAACCCTCTACTCAAGTTTGACGGTTACTACATGATGCAAGACCTGATAGAGATCCCAAATCTTTATCAAAGATCAAAAAATTATCTGACGTACCTAATTACTAAACACGTCGTGGGACTAAAGAACGGCGAGTCACCCGTCTATGCCAAAGGCGAACAGGCCTGGCTGTTAGGCTATGGAATTCTAGCCTTTCTGTATCGGTTAATCATACTTAGCGTCATAATAGTTTTTCTCATCAATGAGCTTTTAATAGTAGGTCTTCTAATAAGCGCATGGGCTGTCATCAGTCAGGTTCTGAGGCCCACATTTAAAGCGCTAACGTATCTTTTTCGAAGCCCAGATATTCAACCACATCGTGGTCAATCATTATTAAAATCAAGCCTGGTGCTGACATCAGTTGTTTGTTTGATGTGCTTTGTCCCATTCCCAAATACAACGTTTGCCAAAGGCACTGTCTGGGTAGACCAACAAGCTGAGATCTATAGTTCCCAAGACGGCTTTATCAGCGAGATTATGGTCGAATCAGGAGCGCATGTGGCTGCCGGGACTGAGCTTCTAAAACTCAGCGCGCCAACTCTAGATGCCAGAATCCAAAAAATGGAAGCGAGCAAACGTGAACTCTCCGTCAAATCACAGACAGAGTTTGTCACAAGTGGAGGAAAGTCCTCGCTCAATCGTGAGCAGCTGGTATCGCTTGATTATGAGCTAGAACAGCTATATGACGACAAAGCATCACTGATAATCAAAGCAAAAGTCGCAGGTAGATTTTTCAGTTCAGACATAGCGATGAAAACGGGAAAACACCTTAAAAGAGGAGAGTTCATCGGGTATGTATTCTCTTCAGATAATCTCATCGTACAAGCTGTATTTACTCAATCCGATATAGGCAGTATTCGTGAGAACACAAAAACGATTGAGGTCCGATTCGCTGAGGACGCGAGCAGACAAGTATCGGCACGCATACAACGAGAAACGCCGGCAAGTAGTCCTGACCTGCCTAGCAAAGCACTGGGTGCAAGCGGTGGCGGTGACATTATTGTTAAGACTCAACAGAATGCAAACCCTGTGGCTAAAGACGAACATTTTCAGATCGATTTTTCTCTACAAGAACCAAACGACATTCTACGTATCGGAGGCATAGTTTTCATTCGGATTGAACATGCGGCTTCCCCAATAGCAATACAGGTGTCAAAGGTGCTGAAAAGAGTTGTCATGACAAAAATTGATATCTAGCTGTAAGAAACAGTATGTGTATTTCACCATAATACAACTATCCCTACCCTTCTATCAGCAATAGGTAGGGTTGATCAAAAAATAAGCATCAATGGAGTGAGGCTTTAAATGAAACCAAAAGATACATCGTTACTGCTGACTCTATTGTGCATTAGCAGTGCTTACAGCTCAGTAGTATCCGCGAACACAGTGGTGTCACCTCTGGGCACGCTTGACTGCGTTGTACAGCCTAGCGAAACCATCGACGTCAGTGCATCAGTTTCAGGACTCATCGACAAAATCTACTTCGATCGCGGAGACAACGTCAACGCAGGTGATAAATTAATTCAACTGGATGCCCGAGTGCAAAAGGCAGACGCCAGACTAGCATCGAGCCAAGCCAGAACTAGCACTGCAATTGAGCTTCGTAGCGCCGCACTAACACTTGGTTATAAGACCAAAGAACGTAATATTGAATTGATGAACAACTCGCTAATAGCGGCGCAAGAGATAGACAAACTCGATACTGACATCAGAATCGCTGAGTTGAATCTAAAACTCGAAGAAGAAAAACAAGCATTAGCTCAAATTGCCCACGAGCGTTCAAGGTCACTGCTGAACCAAAGAAGTATCAGCAGCCCAATTACAGGCGTGGTTGTTGAAAGGTATAAGTCCGTCGGTGAGCGAGTAAACGATGACCCTATCCTGAGGGTTGCTCAGCTAGATCCCCTGCACGTCGAAGTCATCGTGCCGGTAGAGTATCTAGCTGTAGTCACATCAGGCATGACCGCCAGCGTGACACCCAGCATCGCGAATGCCAAGAATCACACGGCTACAGTTGAAAGAATAGACAAGGTCATGGACGCTGCGAGTGGCACTTTTGGTGTCAGGCTATCTCTTCCCAACCCCAACTATGACATTCCCGCCGGTGTGCTGTGCCAACTCGACTTTGCGAGAGAGGAGTAAAGACTTCAATCTAGCTATGATTTATCACAGTCCAATTAAATATATAGGCAACCAAAAGCGCCTTAAAACATCAATTGGTAAGACTGTGGGTGCGAACAAATATTGTCCACGGCTAGAAAATGTATAAACCAATTCTCTCCCCGCTCGTCAGAATTAGCTTTGGTTTGACCATGCTGACAGTCTCGTTGTTGCTGGTATCCGATTTTATAGGCTTAGTTCCCAACAACGAAAAAAAAGAACTAGAACACCGAAAGTGGGCTGCAGAATCTCTAGCCATTCAGATAACGACAGCAATCGCGAATCAACAAGAAGACAGTATTCAAAGCAGCCTCGATACTATCGTGAAGAGAAATAAATCAGTTCAATCAGTCTTAGTCCAAAAGTCTAAAGACAAATTCTCAATGGTCGCCGGTTATCACGAACATCATTGGCAAAACAACTTATCTAACGTTTCAACAGCAAACCAAGTGTCAGTCAACATATTCGATAAAAATGAGCAATGGGGAAAATTGGAAATTAGTTTTCTTCCAATAAAGGGAAATGTCAGCTCACTATTTAGCAAAGAGTCATTCTACGGATTGATATTCTTTATCGCCTGCCTTGGCTTCTTTTGTTATATGTTTTTTTTGAAGAAAGTAGTGCATGAGCTTAACACTGATGACGTGATTCCCGAACGAGTCAGCACCGCGTTGGACACCTTGACAGAAGGGATACTTATCATAGATTCGTCTGGCTATGTCGTTTTTTCAAATGGTGCATTTGCTGAACTATCTGGATTGAAGGCTCGAGATATTGTCGGCCTTAAAATGGAAGAATTCTCCTGGGGGTACAAACAAGAAAATACCGATGCAAGCCTATTACCTTGGGAGCAAGTCAACAGCTCAACCACAACCATTAAAGGTGAGCATTTAACCCTGAGCAACCGCAACGGTAAACACTACCCACTCACGGTCAATGCAACCGCTATAGGGCAAAATTTGGAAAAAGTGCAAGGCGTACTCGTCACCTTCGATGACATGTCGGATATCGAGGCAAAAAATGAGCAGCTAAATTATGCGCTCAGTAAGCTGCAAAAAACCCAAGACGAAGTCACAGAGCAAAATCGTCAACTGCATATATTGGCAACAAGAGACCCCCTAACCGACACGTTAAACCGAAGATCTCTCTACTCAGGATTAGAGTCGATGATGTCAGAGGCATCTTGGAACAAACACAGTTTAAGCTTTTTAATGGTCGATATTGATCACTTTAAATCTGTCAATGACAACTACGGCCACGGAGTCGGTGACAAGGTCATTATTTTCCTTGCACAGAGCCTTAACAAACATACTCGAGCTTTAGATCTAGTTGCGCGTTTCGGTGGAGAAGAGTTTTGCGTGGCCCTGCCCGACACTACTATCGAGGAAGCAGCAGCAATCGCAGAGCAAATGCGAATCACAGTCGAAAGTGGACAACAGGACCAATACCCAGAAGAACTAAAAATTACTGCAAGTTTTGGTGTTTCTACGCTGTCCAATACGGCGGTCGACGTGAGCACCTTAATCGATGAAGCAGATCAGGCGCTGTATCACGCCAAAGAAAATGGGCGAAATCAAGTAGTCTGCTGGCCTTTAAGTGCGAACACCAAAATTCAGCCTATAACAACCTCGCAACCCACACTCTTAGAAGAAGAAGTGTCGATACTGCCCGCATTAGACAAAAAAGTAGAAACTAAAAACACGCAGGCAATTCCAGACAGCAATCCAGGGCAACAAGATAAACCAATTCTGCACCAACCTAAACGCTCAGATGAAGAACGGCACTTCGACGACCTGTTGCTATTCGATAGGATAGATCAGGCGATCAATCGATGTACCAGATACAAAACACAGTTTGCTGTTATCGCTTTAGATATCGAGATGCTGCAGCGCATCAACGACACGCTTGGGCCCGCAGTCGGAAAGAAAATGCTCAACGCCATTAGCGCACGACTGAAGACTGCTCTGCGAGATACGGATTCAATTTTGACACGCCAAAACAATGAACCTGTATTCAGTATATCCAGCACAGGTAACAGAGAGATAGTTTTGCTACTAACAGACCTGCCTGATACTCATAGTTTGCACGCTGTAACAGAGCGAATTTTAAAGTCACAGTCAGACCCACTCGAAATCGAGGCTAACGAGTATATCTACAGCGCAAAAATGGGTGTTAGTGTCTATCCGCAGGACGGAGTCGATGCACAGATTCTACTCAGAAGTGCCCATATTGCTAAAAGTGAGGCAATTCAAAACACTGACAAAAGCAGCACTGTTTGTTTCTTCAGCGATGAAATAGGAAAACAATCTAAGCGAAAAATTCGCCTAGAAGCAGAACTTTTTAGAACTATCGAACGCGATGAACTAGTACTTTTTTATCAACCAAAAGCCAGTCTTAGAAATGGCAAACTACTTGGGTTCGAGGCACTGATACGCTGGCAGCACCCTCGCCGTGGTCTAATCCCGCCGAACGAATTCATTCCAATAGCGGAAGCTACAGGCCTGATTACAGAACTAAGCCAATGGGTCGTGCGAACCGCCTGCCACCAGATTCGTAACTGGCGGGAGCAAGGTATGGGAGAGGTAAATGTCTCTATCAACCTATCGCCAGTAGAATTCCGCAATTCAAAGCTGGCAAAAAACATCATAGGCACAGTCTTGGAATTCGGTATTCCCATGCATTGTCTAGAAATAGAAATAACGGAGACCATCGCGCTAGACAACATGCAAGTTGCCATTGACACCTTGGAAGAAATCTCTGCGTCAGGAATACAAATATCAGTGGATGACTTCGGAACGGGATACGCCTCGCTGAGTTACCTGCAAAAGCTCCCAATCAACAAAATTAAAATTGATCAGTCGTTTATTAGAGGACTATTAAGCAACTCTAACGACTCTGCAATTGTTAGTGCTGTAATAGCTATGGGCCAAACTCTAGGCTTAGAAGTTGTGGCTGAAGGCGTAGAAACTCTAGACGAATTGCAATTTCTCCAAGACATGCAATGCGACCAAGTTCAGGGATATTTTCTGAGCCGCCCTGTTCCCTGTGCAGAAGCTACTGCTCTGATACAAGACTTCTCCGTCCTCCAAAATTTAATAGTTAAAAACAACAATAAAATACAACACAGTAACTTCAGGATGTCGAGTGCACTACTAAGTGTGATTAATGATTCCTCAGATAACAACACTCCACAATCGGCTAACTCTCAGTTGCCAAGAGCGTCTTAGATGATAATTATAATCATCAATCGGTCATTAGTATTTGCAGGCGTCAATCGAATGGCTAGTACCAACGTCTCAATCATCCACGGGTAGTTTTGATTAAGTGTCTAAGAAAAAACAGCGCCCAATTGCCGAAGCACTAGAACGTCGCCTGCTGTACTCAGCGGATCCGATAAATGCTTTTTTCGATTTTTCTGTTAGTGATTCTTCAGACGACGCTGCCCCGTTCTTACTCGACACGGCTGAACGCGTAAATCCGCTCAATACCGATAAACATTTATCTCCGCAGAACTTGGTAACCAATCCATCTGAGCAGCAAACCCCCTACTCAGAACTGTCAGGATTAGACCATCCCACATCAGAGAAAATAACCACTGGAAGACTCGAGCTAGTTTTTGTCGATACAAATACTCCTGATTACCAACAATTACTAGACGACATTCTTAGCCAAATAGATCCGTCACGATCATTTGAAATAGTGATTCTAGATGCATCCACCGACGGTGTAGATACTATTGGTGAAACGCTGGGAAACTATAAAGATATCGATGCGATACACATAATTTCTCACGGCTCGGACGGCATCCTAGAGTTGGGTAACAACCAATTGGATCTGTCCTACCTGCTGAGAGAAAAAGCACAGTTTGAACTCTGGAAAAGTGCGTTCTCCGAAGAAGCCGATATATTGCTCTACGGCTGTGACTTGGCTAGTAGCCTGGCTGGGGAACGGTTTATTGACACACTTAGCCTACTAACCGGTGCCGATGTAACCGCTAGTGACGACCTTACAGGACACGCTAACCTAGGCGGTGATTATGATTTCGAATATTTCACCGGCGCGGTGGAAGCTAGGACCGTTTTTACTACAGCAATGCAAGATCGCTGGGTTAACACTCTAGACATCACCAGTAATTTAGCAGCTCACCTTGAGTTTGAAGAAAACGGTGGCACGACCGCATTCGATTCAACACCAAACAATAACGATGGCACTTGGACATTTGCTCCGCAATCTGACGCTGGCGTTGTTGGATCATACGCATTGGATTTTGCTGGTGATACACCAAACTCAAATAGAGTAATTGACGTCGCCGACGACGTATCACTTGATTTCAGCGGTGATTTCTCGATTGCATTTTGGTACAACTCAAGCGTTGCTCAAGCCGACAACACGCGCATTATTGGCTCACATGATGGCAATGATGGTTTTTCGATTTTTGCGGACTCTGATGGATCACTAAACTTTTTTGTTCAAGGTAGCACTAACGCCTTTTTTCAAACAGAAACTGCAGGTTTGGTCGCTGATGGCAATTGGCACCACGTTGTTGCAACAGTGACAACTGGTTCATTGCGGCTATACGTCGACAATGCAAGTTCAGGCAGTGGGGGCGGTACGCTAGGCACTGTTGATCCATCAGCCCCGCTAACCATTGGTGGCGAAAGCACCACAGTGAGCGACTACGAGGGAAAGTTAGACGACATTCGTGTCTACACCCGTGCTCTCACAACTGGTGACGTCAACGAGCTGTATGCGCTGGGAGACGTCACCGGTCAGCCGGCGGGATACCCTTTTTCCAACGGTAGCGATAACACTCTGGAATGGATCACCAACGTCACTTATGCCGGTATCAACAACACTACTGGAGCTGAAGCAGGTGGTTACTCAAATAACACAAGCACTGACATCGCAACAGTTACCCAAAGCGACAGTAATGACCTAACGATAACCATTCAGTTCGACACGAGTGCCGGCACGAGTCCCGAACACGTAAAAGCCTGGATAGACTGGAATCAAGACGGTGACTTCTTAGACGCTGGCGAAGAGGTCTACGCAGCAACGACACTCGACAATACACCTGGCACCATCACGGTCAACACCCCAGCCAGCGCTCTAGTCGGTGCAACTGTAATGCGTGTCTCAATGAACTGGAACCAAGATCCAGTAAGCGATGCAACTTTAGCTTATGGCGAAGTCGAAGACTACAGCGTAACGGTTCTGTCGTCTGGAGGGCCGCAGACCTTTACAGTTGTCAATACCAATGACAGCGGCATCGGCTCACTGCGCCAAGCAATCCTTGATGCAAATGCCAACGCTGGCTTCGCCGATACAATTGAATTCAATATTCCCGGCAGTGGAACGCAGATCATTGCGCTTTCCTCGGCACTGGATGCAATCACCAGCCAAGTCACCATTGACGGTACAACACAAACAGGTTGGGTTGAAGGCAGTTTCCTTCCGATTGTTTTGGATGGCATCGACGGCGTCTTTGACGGGCTGAATTTTACGGCTAATGCTGATGGTAGTTTAGTGCGTGGACTTGTAATACGTGACTTTAGTGATGCTGCCATTGAAATTGTTGATGAATCGGACAACATCACCGTTGTGGGTAACTGGATCGGCCAATTCAACTCAGACGGAACCAATTCGGGTGATGCCAACGGAAACTGGCTCGGTGTTCGGACCTACGGCGACAACACCACTATCGGTGGCACCACTGCAGCCGATCGAAATGTCTTTGCTGGTAACGACTATGGCGTGATCGTGCGAGGCACCAGCACAGGCACCAGCGTGTCAGGTAACTACATCGGCACAGACACCGCAGGCAACTCGCTGCTTGGATCAACAGACTATGGACTTTATGTACAGGAAACCGTTACCAATCTGACGATCGGTGGCACGACCACAGCTCACGGCAACGTCATTGCAGGGGTTTCCGGCAATGCCATTCGTTTCGACCAGGAAACGGTAGACGGTAATACCATTCAATTTAACAAAATAGGTGTATCCGCAGACGGCACAAGCAATCTCGGAAATTCTGGGGCTGGCATCCTGATCACGAATGGTAGTGACAACAACCAAATCCTGGACAACGTTATTGCAGGCAGTTCACAAGCGGGAATCGAGCTGAGAGGATCGACGACTGATAACGTCATGAAAGGCAATATCATTGGAACCGATGCATCGGTAACGCAGAACTGGGGCAACGGCGAATTCGGCATCGTTCTCAGCAACAACGCTGATAATAACACCATCGGTAGTATTGCTGCAGGCGAAGGCAACACCATCGCTTTTAATGGACATAATACTCTCCCTTTTGATTCGGGGATTTCGGTTCAAGACACTTCGACCGGAAACACCATCCGGGGAAACAGTATTTATTCTAACGTCGGCGTCGGCATCGACCTGAGTGCAAGTGGTGATGATGGAGCAGATACCAATGACGCTGCCGATGCCGATACCGGTGGCAACAACAAGCAAAATTGGGCTGTGCTAAGTACAGCATCCATAGCTGATGATGGAACCTTCACCTACAACCTAGACACAACAACTCTTACAAGCGGAACTTACACCGTTGATTTTTACGCGAGCAGCGATCGAGATTCCGGACAAGTCGAAGGTAAGCGTTACTTTGGTTCACTAGTTGGTGTAGGCGACGGAGCTAGTTCAGTGACTGGCACAATCTCCGGGGTCACGCTGGCAACAGGTGAATACGTCACGTTGGTCACTACTGGTGCCAGCGGCAACAGTTCTGAGTTTTCTAATTACATGGTCGCCGCCGACAGTGACTTCGGCGGTACTTCCCCAAATGAAATATCGGCCACAAATACAAGCAACGGTGGATTGAGCCTCAATGAAGATGGCGGTAATGACGCCTACCTTGTTGCCGATGATGCAAACGCCATTGTAGGGGGGCTAACTAACCTAACAATCGAGACGCAGTTTTCATTATCGGGCGGTGCTGCCTTCAGTCCACTTTTGTCCTATGACACGGGGGCTGGATCTAATGACTTGCTGCTTTACGTCAATTCCAGCGGAAAAATATTTTTTTGGATTGACGATACAAGCGTTTCAACGTCTTCTGCATTCAATCAACTCTTTGACGGTGACAAACACAGCGTAGCTGTCACATGGTCAGACTCCGGGGCGAGTGCAATCTACGTCGACGGCGTTTTGGCTCAGGTTTTTACAGGACATTCGACGGGCGCAAGTATTAGTAACTCCGGCGAACTGGTCTTTGCACAAGAACAGGATTCGCTGGAGGGAGGGTTCCAGGCAAGTCAAGTTTTCAAAGGTGCCCTGTACGATGTTCGCATTTTCGATGATGTACGTTCCAGCGAGGAGATAGCTTCTAGCCATCGCAGCTCCCTGCCCTATGACGAGCCAGGTATGCTCGCCAATTGGCGCTTTGACAGCTTATCCAATGATGGAGTTGTGACCGATACAGTCAACGGCAACAATATAAAGCTCAAACACACCAGTGAATCTGGATTCTCGGCAAGCGATGCAGAACTTACATTCTCGCTGTATGAAAAACCTCTTAATGGCACCGTTGTTGGCCAAGTTTCAGGAATTGACGCAGATCGCGAAGCACTGATCGCTTCATTGCTTGCAGGCGATCCAAGCCTTAAATACAACTCCAGCACTGACAAGTTTTATAAGCTGACTTCCGCTACAGATGTCGACTGGACAACTGCCCAGTCGACTGCTTCTTCCACCAATCTAAATGGGATCACTAGCCAACTGGTCACTATTCGATCGGCACACGAGCAGGCAATTGTACAAGATTATGCTGCAGACGCTACAGAGATATGGCTGGGTGCCACCGATGCAACAGTTGAGGGTGAATGGCGATGGCTTGATGGTGGTATTGAAACAGATGAATTCTGGGCAGGTGATGGCGCTGGCTACGCCAAGGGATATAACAACTGGGCTCCAACACAGCCCAATGATGGCAGTGGGACGAATAACCAAATCGCTCTAAATGTGTCGGATGGTAAATGGGCCGATCGTGGAACCTCAGCAGGAGAAACAAATGCTGTATTGGTCGAATGGAACGCAGACGATGTTCTGGATGTTGACCAGGCTCAGACCTACACACTCAATGCCCAAACTGTCGCCGGCGCGTTTGAGATCGATGCTAGCACGGGGAAGATTACCGTCGCTGACGGGTCACTGTTGGATTATGAGAGCAACGCCACGCACTCACTGACCGTGCGCACAACCGACGTTGATGGCAACATCTACGATGATACCTTTGATATTTTGCTCAACAATCTAACTGAAGCCAACAATACAACTACAAATCTTTCTAGCGGCATTGAGCTTAATACCGACGGTGGTAACGACGCCTATTTGATTGCAAGTGACGGGGGCGAAATTCTAGGGGGGCTTAGCTCACTGACGTTTGAGACATTAGTCAACATTAGCGGACCAAATGCAGCAACTCTTATTAGTTACGCAACCGCGTCAAGTGCAAATTCCTTTTATGTAGAAGTGACAAACAGCGGCGAAATATACGTAGGGTTGAACAGTGCATCTGCCATTTTCTCGGAATCCAATTATTTCGACCTACTCGCTAACGGTGAACTGCATCAGATCGCAGTCAGTTGGGATAATACAAGCGGCGATATATCGGTTTACATCAACGGAGAACTTAAAGAATCAAAAACTGGTATATCTGCAGGGCAAGTACTAAATGGAGGTGCTGGCGACGGTACATTGATCTTTGGTCAAGAGCAAGACTCCGTTGCAGGGGGGTTTCAGAGCAACCAAGCGTTTGAGGGTACTATTTACGATGCCCGCATCTGGGATGAAGTTCGCAGCGCTGCCGAGATTGCGCTGAATTACCAAAGCAAATTTGACAACGGCACCCTGCCCGATGGCCTTATCGCCAATTGGCAGATGGATGGCTTTGATGGATCGGGTGAAGTCGTCAACATCGTCAGTAGTAACAACCTGAGCGTTGGAAAAGTCGGCGACATCCGGAACTGGAGCAATCAAGTGGGCGGCGTAACCGCCACCGGCAACACGTTGACTTATGTGGATAACGGATCGCCGGAAAACTGGGGCTCGCAAATCAACTCGGCCAATATGTCGGCGTTGGGTTTCATTGACGATTACACGATCCGGTTCACGCTAGACAACACCACCAACTTCGCATGGTCAGTCGGTCTATCCGCTACAGAATCATCCGCTTCGAACGCAGACATCGAGTACGCAATCTTCGTTGACTACACGGGCGACCCTAACGATGTGTCAATCATGCACAACGGCACGTCGGTCGGAACCTTCGACATCAACTTTGCGCCGGGCGGCGAGTTCGGGTTCTACGTTAACGGCACAACGCTGGAGTACCAATATGACGGTATGACTTTCGCGTCTGACACCATCACCGCGAGTACCGATTGGTATATCGACACCTCATTCTATTTTAGAACATCAGACGGAACGTACAATAACCAGGATGACTATTCACTTTCCAATTTTCACGTCGTCGATGGCACAGGTGGCGCAGCAGTAGGTTTTACCGGCAGCATCCCCGTCGAAGACCTGCACATCAGCGAAAACGCCAACAATGGCGATAGCGTTGGCTTTGTTGTACCTAGTGATCCGGATGGGCCAGGCGATATCGTTAGCGATGGATTGTTCGCGGAAGCGAACGCGCGACAATACATTGGGGATACGTTTGGCGGCTGGACGGTCACCGCCGGAGAAGTCGATCCTAACAATCAGAGATTGAGCCCCTTGGGCGGAAATTATGTTGAACTCAACGGCGCTGGAGTTCCAGGAACGATTGCCCAAGATTTGAATACCGAGGCAGGTCGCCAATACCAAGTAGTGTTTGCCTTTTCCGGTGATTTCAGATCACAAGACACTGTCAAGGACTTGCGAGTCGCCGTCGATGGACAGTCGCATGATTTCGCGGTGTCCGAACCAGCGGGGTGGACGGTAACCGATCCGGTCTGGGATACACGATCGTTTACTTTCACGGCGGAAGACTCAACGCCTCAACTCAGCTTCGCATCGCTTGATGCGATCGACTATGGTCCCTGGGTCGCCGATATTCAAGTCATCGAAATCCCGCAAGCGATCAGCACGATCCTGAACAACGATCCGACGCTGTCCTACGACGCGGCGACGGG
Organism: uncultured Granulosicoccaceae bacterium; assembly: GCA_937965695.1. Classification (GTDB taxonomy): domain Bacteria; phylum Pseudomonadota; class Gammaproteobacteria; order CALCKW01; family CALCKW01; genus CALCKW01. The sequence continues at coordinate 16,104 of CALCKW010000031.1, read as the reverse complement.
CAAGTTCTATCGACTGATCGAGTCAAGCCAGCAATTTGAGATAGCCAAGACGAATGCTTCACAAGCTGATATCAATGGAGTGAACGGACAACTCGTTACGATTCGATCACAGTATGAGAACGAGCTCGTCCGGTCGATGATGAATGGTGCCGACATTTGGATCGGAGCGCTTGACACAAATTTCGACGGTGATTGGGGTTGGATCGACGACGGCGTTGAAGGAGATGCATTCTGGACCGGTGGTGTGAGTGGCTCTGCAACTGCGGGTTCATACGCCAATTGGAATTCCAGCAACGAACCGAACTCTGGTGACTACTCGGCCGCGATGCAATCAAGCGGAACGTGGTATGACCATGCCGAAACTGCGACTCATCACTACGTCATCGAGTGGGACGCCAACGAAGTTCTTTCCAGCTTCACGTTCAACCTGACCGATGACGCGGGCGGACGCTTTGCGATCGACAGCAGCACTGGCGAGATCACCGTCGCGGCGACCAACACGCTGGATCACGAATCGGCGACCTCGCACGATGTGGACGTCACGGTTACCGACGCGGCGGGCAACAGCTACGTCGAAACGATGACCATCACGGTCGATAACGGTCTCGACGCGATGCAGACCGTTCCAGTGGATCAGACGATCGACGAAGATACAACATTGACCTTTACCGCGGGAACCGCGACGGAAGTCAGTGTTACCGATACGCTGGCAGGAACTGACACGCCGATGCAAGTCTCGCTATCGGTCAGCGATGGCGTGCTGATTCTTTCGCAGACAACCGGCATCACGTTTGCCGAAGGCGTTCACGGCAACAGTTCATTTGTCATCTACGGAACCGAATCGGCTATTAACGCAGCTTTGGACGGCATGACGTTCCAGCCAGACGCCGAATTCAGTGGTAGCGTCACGCTGACGATGACGACGGAATTGGCGGCTGATCTGGTGGGTCATTACACGTTTGAAAATGCGGTCGGCGCCGACGACCAGAGTGCTGGATCATCCCAGAATGGAACGCTGAGCGATAACGCGACGATTTTCACCGACAGCGATCATGGTGATGTGCTGAGTCTCGATGGCAACGGCGATTACGTACAGATTACCGGGTTGTTTGATGAACCAGAAGATGTGACGCTTTCCGCATGGATCAATCGTAGTGATTCATCATCACTGGATGAGGTGATCTCACTCGGCGACAACATCGGAATTCGAGCGACGTCAGCCGGTCTGACTCTCTTCTATTACACGGCCAGTGGCTCCCACTTCGTGACTCTTTCTGAACCGCTCAGTGACGGATGGCACTACGTGGCGGCAACTTTTGATGACGCCAACGACACCGTGACGCTCTACCTGAATGGTGAAGCGGTCGTGACTGAGGCGGAATCGGAAGCCATTGTTTACAACCGTGGCTCGAACACTTTCATTGGAAGACACGGCAACGGCGTCACGGTCTTTGACTTCGGCGGTCTGATCGACGACGCTCGCATCTACTCGCGAGCCCTTTCATCCGAAGAAATTGCAGCTCTGGCAACCGATCAAACACCCGTTACCGACACCGTTGCGATCACCGTCAATGTTGAAAACGACGCGCCGACCTTTGGCGTCGGGCCGGGGATCAGCAACGAGAACTTCGCGGGCGCAAGCGCAAACGAATTCGCTGAAGATATCATCGCACTGGCCGACGGGAGTACCATCACCGCTGGAAATATCTTCGTGAATGGTAGTCGCGCGTGGGCGATTGCAAAGTGGTTGCCTGATGGCAGTCTGGATACCAGCTTCGGCACCGACGGCGTCTATATCAACGAATTCGGTGCGGGCAATGACCTCGCCAAGTCCATTGTGGAACAAGCCGACGGAAAACTGGTCATCGGCGGCTACGTTCAGAATACCGATCGCGATTTTGCTGTCATGCGGCTCAACGCCGACGGCAGTGTCGACAGTGACTTTGGTGCCTCGGGCGTCGTCTACGCTGACTTTGGAACTTCGGATGTTGGCAACGACATCGCCATCCAGTCCGATGGCGACATCCTGATCACGGGTGCTTCCAATGCGGACACGGACATTCGCGTTGTAAGACTCAATGGTGCTGATGGGTCTTTCGACAACGGCTTCGGCGTTAATGGAATCGCAACGATTGATTTGGGTGGCAGTGAAGATGCAACTTCAATCGCCGTCGATGGATTCGGACGCATCATCCTTGGCGGCTTCCGAGATGCCGATGCGTTTGTGGCGCGGTTGACCTCGACGGGATCGCTGGACACATCCTTTGGCAATCCCAATGGGTACGCCACGACCGGCTTGGGTGGTACTGGCATCAGCGACGTAGGGCAAGTCATCGTGCAAATCGATAGCAGCTATGTCCTCGTCGGAAGCTCCTTCGACTACTCATTCCCGTACGGCCAGAATGAAGCCATTGGAATCGCAAGGTTTACCTCGGCGGGAATTCTGGACAGCGGTTTTGGTGACGACGGCGTCGTCAGGCAACTGGTCAACGGCTCAAACATCTACAACTACGGCCACGACGTGGCTCAGCAGTCTGACGGAAAGCTGATTGTTGTCGGAACGGCAACGCCAACCAGCCAAGGTGAAAGCGTCGTTTTTCGTTACAACACCGACGGCACGCTGGATACAAGTTTTGGTGACAATGGAATTGCCATTGCTCCGAGCGGATTCAATTGGAGCGAAACCTACGGAGTCGACATTGCATCCGACAGCACGATTCTGGTCGCTGGATACGGTTCGTACGGTGGCTCGAGTGATTACGACACGACGGTTTGGCGTTACGACAGCACAGGAACGCTGATCGCGGGCGAAGGTTCCGGCCGGCTCAACGATTCGCCCACGTTCGTTGAAGACGGAACAGCCGTTGTGCTAGACAGCGATGTATTTGTCTTTGATCGAGAGCTTAGTAGTGCCGAGAATTTCAACGGCAGTTCACTAACATTCACCCGTAACGGTGGAGCAAACAACGAAGACATTTTCAGCACGACGGATCTGCTGAGCCCGCTTGTCGAATCTGGCAACCTCATCTACGACGGCACAACCATCGGCACAGTGACCACCAACAGCGGTGGCTCGCTAGTTCTGTCATTTAACAGCTCAGCAACCAACACTCTGGTTAACGAAACATCGCGCAGCATCGTCTATAGCAACAGTAGTAATAGTCCGCCATCGACAGTTCAAATCGATTGGACCTTTGACGACGGCGGCAACAGTGTTCAAACCCAAGGTGGCGCGGCAGAACAAGTCAACGGCAGCACCATAGTCAATATCACGACAACCAACGATGCTCCCGTTATTTACGCGACAAACTTATTGCTCAATGGTGACTTTGACACAGGGGATCTGACCGGATGGAGCACAACAGGTACTGCTCTAAATTCTGGGAACTCATTGCGATTTGGTTCCTCTGATAGCGCTGCACCGCACACTGCATCCCAGTCATTCACGACCGTTATCGGTCAGATCTACACATTGGAATTCGAATACCGGGATGACAATAGCTCGTCGAGTCAGTCAATGCAGGTCACCGTTGATAGCGCGACAAACAATTTGGACCAAACGCAAACCACTTCGACCGCCGGCACATCATATTTCAGTTACACCTACACGTTCACAGCCGATTCGGCTACCAGCACCTTAACCTTCACTGACACGTCAGCAAGTTCAGTCAGTGTTGACGGTTTCATCAACAATATCTCAGTGACTGAGGCACCGACTTTCGCCGCCGTCACAGAAGACGATGTTAACAACAGCGGTAATACAGTCGCTTCCATTCTGGCGAGTGTCAGTGGTGATCTAGTTACCGACACCGACGCGGGGGCCGTCGAAGGTATAGCTGTCACAAATGCCTCATCAGCATTTGACTATTCACTCGATGGCGGAACAACATGGCAACGGGTTGACAACGTTTGGACCTTCAATGCGTTGCTGCTGCGTTCAACCGACCTGATTCGTCTCGTGCCCAACGAAGTTGCTTCGCAATCGGAAACGATTGAGTTCCGAGCGTGGGATCAGACAGCGGGAACAGCAGGGACTTACGCAACGACGTTCTTCAACGGCGGATCGACCGAATTCTCTGAAATCATCGAAACGGCTTCGATCGTCACAACAGACGTCAATGATGCTCCTCAGTTCGGCTCCGAAAGCGGCTTTGCGGTCGGCTACGGAGAACCGGGCTACAACCAGAACGTGGCTTCGCTGGCACTCTCAGACGGCAGCGTTCTGTTCACCCCTTATGACAGCAGTTTCAACACTGTCATTGGGAAGCTTGGTCCAGACGGACAGCTGGATACTTCCTTTGGCGACGACGGATACTTCGAGACCTCTTCGCTCACCTACATCCGCGACATCAAAGAACAAGCCGACGGAAAGTTTCTGGTCACCGGCGATGTCGGCAGCGATATTGGACTGGCCCGTTACAACGCTGATGGGACACTGGACCTTGGATTCGGAGGCAGTGGAACGGGGGTAGTCGTTACTGACATCAGCGGCACCGATGAGGCTTTTGAAGTCGCCGTGCATACCGACGGATCCATCGTCGTGGTCGGCCGAGCTGGTTCGGATTCGTTCGTGGCTCTCTACACCAGTGCCGGTGTACTCGATACCAATTTTGATACCGATGGAATTGCAATCGTCAACTTGAACACGGGTGGAAACGATCTGTCCGCGTCGGTAACCATCCTATCCGATGGCCGGGTCCTGATTGCGGGCGAAGACCACATCGCTCGCCTGACCACGACCGGTGGGTTGGATGGAACATTCGGCACCGGTGGAATTCTTAATGTCGGCCACAACGCGTTCAGCATGGTCGTGCAAGCAGACGGTGATCTCGCGGTGGCTGGATTCAGTGGCGACAACATCGTGGTCAGCCGATTTGATGCCGACGGCAACATTGACATGGGATTCGGCAACAGCGGAACGGCGACGTTCACTGATCCGTTTGTTCTGAGTGCTTACAGCAATAAGATCATCCAACAACCCGATGGCAAGTTGCTGGTGGTCGGAACGGCGGAGACCAACAGTGCGTTCGGCTACGAGATTGTCGTGGTGCGTTTCAATACCAATGGAACGCTGGACACGACATTCGATGGTGATGGGGCTTGGCTGTCGGGGCTGACAAACGACTACGGCGAGGGTTATGGCATCTCACTGTATGACGATGGTGGTACCGAGAAGATCGTCGTCGGTGGGTACACGGCACAGTTCGGATTCGCGCGTGCCACTATTGCACGACTGAATCCCGACGGATCGCTCGACAGCACCTATCAGTCCGGCCTATTGGACGGCAATCCGACTTACATCGAAGACGGCGCGGCGGTTGTGCTGGACGGGAACGTTCAAATCTTCGACGCCGATCTGAACAACAACTTCGACTACGTCGATGACTTCGGCGGATCGTCTTTGACGCTGGAACGCAACGGCGGCGCAAACAGCGACGATGTCTTCAGCGCGACCGGCAATCTGGTCTTCAATGCCGGAACGCTGGAGCTGGATTCGACCAACGTTGGTACGTACACCAACACAGGTGGAACGCTGACGCTGGCCTTTTCGGCTGGCGTGAGCAACGCACAAGTCAATGAAGTGATGCAGTCGTTCCAGTACAGCAACAGCAACAACACACCTCCGGCCAATGTTGAAATTGACTGGACGTTTGACGATGGGAACGTCACCGATCAGGGCAGCGGTGGCAACCTGACCACCACTGGTAGCACAACAGTCAACATCACGGCAACCAACGATAGTGTGGTCGCCGTCCCCGATACGGCAACGGGGCTTGAAGCTGGCGGCGCAGCGAATACGACGTCGGGAACCGATCCTACGGGCAATGTACTGAGCAACGATACCGATGTTGATACTGGAGACACAAAGGCCATCGTCGGAGTGCAGGCAGGCACTCAAGCGTCGACTAGCGGCTCTGTCGCTACTGGTGTTGCTGGGTCGCATGGCTCGATCACGATTAACAGCGACGGTTCGTATACTTACACAGTGGATAACAACGACGCGGCAGTTCAAGGCTTGCAATCAGCGAGCGATACGCTGACGGACACCTTCAGTTACACCGTGCAAGATTCCGGTGGAGCCGAATCAACGACACAGATCACCATTACAGTCCAAGGTGCCAACGACGTGCCCCAAGCGATTGTTCCAGTGACATATTTGTCTGACTTAACTCCAACCGCGATAGATAACCTCGGCCTAAAGAATGATGAATCACAGGTCGGTGGTACGCTCGTTTTTGACGGCGTTTCTTATCCTAAAGCCATCAGCACACATGCTCCTAATGGTGTCGGAGCTGTAGGCTATGTCGACTACACAATTGACGGCGCTAACGCATTCAAATCAACCATTGGCATCAGCGACAATCAGGGTAATTTCACTTTTGGCTCGGTCATTTTTCGTGTCTATGTCGACAATGTTCTAACGTACACCAGCCCCACTATGAGTTCGGTAACCGCTCCAATTGATATCGACATCGACACCTCTGGCGCAACAACGCTTCGCTTAGAAGTCGACAATGCTAACAACAGTAACAACTCCGATCATTCTGCTTGGGCGAATGCACGCTTTGAAGGTGGCACAGTTGGCCTTTCCATCGACGAAACCTCAAGCAATGGCGCCGTTGTCGGCTCGGTTAGTCGTAACGATGTCGACTGGGGCGACAATGCTACCTACACAATGATCGATGATGCAGGCGGCCGGTTTGCAATTGATTCAGACACTGGTGAAGTCACCGTAGCGGACACATCAAAGCTGGATCACGAAGTTTTTGATTCACACATTATTACGGTTCGTGCAACGGACATCGACGGTGCAAGCTATGACGATGATCTAGTCGTCGGTATCACAGACGTCAACGAAGCCCCATTGGCTGTGTACACGTCCACAGCGCCTATCACAATCGCAAATCACAATTTTGACGATGCTACTTTGTCTGAAGATCAAAACAACGCGTCTGTGCCCTCCTGGACAGTCATAGGCAATGCAGGCCATTGGAATCCAACCACTAGCCACTTCACAAGTGGTGATGGTACTGACGGGACGAATATAGCTTTCGTCAACCCAGGGGGTTCGCTAAATCAAACACTCGCCTCCAACTTCGATTCAAATTTTGATTACGAATTGAAAGTTGATGTGAGTAATCGATTAACTTATGACAACGGCTCTGAATACCAAGTTCGGTTATACGCTGGAAGCACTGTCATTGGTGAATACTTAAGTTCATCTGGTGACGACGGCACTTGGGGAACACTGCATCTGTTCGTCGACGGCAGCAACTTCAGCAGCGAAGACGGACAAGCCCTGAGTATTGAGTTAGCCCATGTCAGTGGTCAGCAAGTCAATTTTGATGATGTGCGATTGACCAGCTATTCAACTGCCGGTGTCACTGTAAACGAAAATGCTATTGATGGAACTTCCATTGTCACCGCTACAGGAATTGATCCTGACTCCGGTGCAGCGCTGACATACAGCCTGACCAACAATGCGAGCGGCCGATTCGCAATCGATAATTCCACCGGCGTTATCACCGTCGCAAATGGCAGTTTGCTAAATTTTGAATCTGCGACATCACACGACATCGTGGTCGAGGTCAGCGACGGATCCAACACTGCATCTGAAAATATAACCATCAATTTGCAAGACATGAGTGAACCGGCTCAATCGATTCCTGGTGCTCAATCAGTTAACGAAGATGAAGTGTTGACCTTCAATACAACTAATAACAATCTCGTTTCTGTCAGCGACAGCTTTGCCGGAGCAGATACACCGCTTCAGGTTGCACTCTCAGCCAATGACGGTGTGTTAGCTCTGAACCCAGCTGCTCTCGCCAATATCACAATCGTCGAAGGAGCCAATGGAAACGGCAATATCACTTTTAATGGCACTGAGTCAGAAATCAACGCTGCACTCGACGGCATGACGTTCACGCCAGATGCTGATTTCAATGGCAGCGTAACGCTGAACATGACAACGGCGTTGGCCGTGGATCTTGTCGGCCACTACACGTTTGAAGGTGGCAACGCGAACGATCAAGCAGCAGGCAACGCAGAGAACGGAACTTTCCAACAGCAAGCGACCACGGTCGTGGACGCCCAGCGCGGTGAAGTGTTGAGCCTTGATGGTAACAACGATAGCGTGCAGATCACAGGCATGTATGGGAATCCTGCGAGTGTGACTCTAGCGGCGTGGGTCGATCTTACATCGCCCGACGCCTCCGGTGCCGACGTAATCTCATTGGGGGACAATATTGCTCTGCGTTTGGATGCGAGTGGATCATCTGGAGCAGGTATTACACTGAGCTTTTTTAATGGATCAAGTTGGGAGCAAATTCGTTCCAGCGTCAACGTTACGGGCACTGGGTGGAACCATGTGGCAGCCACTTTTGACGACGTAAACAACACTCAGATGATCTACTTGAATGGACAATTGATCGCTTCAGGGACATCTACCAATTCAATATCCTACAGCCTTGGCGCAAACACGTTTATCGGAGAACACGGAAATCTTTCAGTCAACATGGAGGTTAACGGTCTAATCGACGATGCACGTATCTACACACGGGCTATATCAACCGACGAAGTTGCAGCACTTGCGACCGAACAAGCCAAAATGAGTGACAGCATTGCAATTACGGTTGCACCGGTCAATGACGCACCTGTAGTAACGGCTCCCGGTTCAGCATTTGGCTATACTGAACAAGGCAGCCTGAATATTCACGGAGCCGGATTCTCTCTGGCCGATATTGATGACAACGCCGGTAACTTTACGGCGAATTTTTCCGTTGGTGAAGGCCGAGTTCTCATCGACGCAGGTGACTCAGGTGTGACGGTGATCTCAGGTGATCGCTTCACGTCAGGGAACAGCACCGACACAGTAACTTTTTCAGGCACAAAGGCACAGCTAAATGCGTTGTTGTCTGGCACCAGCACCGGCACGATCATTTATCATCACGATCAGACAACTGACAGCGATGTGCCATCCGCTTCGACTATCATCGCGCTGACCATCAATGATCAAGGCAACTCCGGCTCAGACCCTGGCAACAGCGCAGATGGAAGCAGCGAAGAGCATTCGGCTTCGCAGACGATCAATATCATCGCTGTAAATGACGGCCCGAGATTTGTTGGCTCAGAGCTGGTAGCGAATGGTGATTTCACAACGAATCTCAGCGGTTGGTCTACGACAGGTCAAGTGTCGCTATCCAGCAGCGCAGTTCGATTTGGGTCGGGCAACGTACCTGGGCCTCACAGTTTGTCACAGTCAATTGCAACAACTGCAGGCGAGACTTACACCCTTGAATTTGACTACAAAGATGACGGTGGATGGAATCAGCAGCTGCAGGTTAGCGTCGATGGTTCATCCAACCTGTTGACGACCGAACAGATCCTGACAGACACCGACGGAACAACATTCGTTCGCTATCGCTATTCCTTCATCGCCGATTCAGCTTCAGCAATGCTGACGTTTAACGACACCTCCGATGACGCTGGCTCACAGAGCGCATGGAGCGGCGGTGTCGATGGCTATCTAGATAATATTTCGGTTCGCCAAAGCAACGGTATTTTGAACTCGGTAGGATTCACCGAAGATGGAAGTGCGGTCACGCTCAGCAGTGGTATCGAGGTCGCAGACGCTGAACTGTCGAACGCCGATGACTTTGAGGGTGCAACGGTCACACTGAGTCGCAATGGTGGATCCAACCCGGAAGACGTCTTCAGTTCCACTGGCAATCTGGTTTTTAACGAGAACGAGGGAACGCTAGAACTCTCACTTTCGAGTATTGCAACGTACTCCGACAGCAACGGTGAACTGGCGATCACGTTTGATGCGGGGGTCACCGAAGCTCAGGTTAACGAAACCCTGCAGTCAATCCAATACAGCAACACCAGCGATGCGCCCCCAGCCAGTGTGCAGATCGACTGGGTATTTGCTGATGGCAACACAACAGCCGAACAAGGCAGCGGCGGAGAGCTATCCGCAGTCAGCAGCACGACAGTCAATATCACCGGTACCAATGACGCACCCCTATTTGGTATCGGCGATGGGATCGTCACCACTGTCCTAGGGCCGAGTACGGATGTTGGTGCCAGTGTCTTGGTGCAGCCTGATGGAAAGGCATTGGTTGCTGGGTACCACTACAACGGCAGCAAGTTTGTCTTCGCGTTAACCCGCTACAACACTGACGGCAGTCTCGACACCGCCTTTGACGACGACGGAATTGTACTCACCTCTTTTGGAGTGGGTAGCGATATTGGCAGCAGCGTGGCCATCCAGGCGGATGGCAAGATCATTGTGGGCGGATCCAGCAACAACGGCACCGATTACGAATTTGCTCTGGCTCGCTACAATACCGACGGCTCACTCGACACAACCTTCGGAGGCGGCGACGGGATTGTGACCACTCCTGTCGGAACCGGAAACGACCGGGGCATGAGCATTGCCATCCAAGCCGATGGGCATATCGTGATTGGAGGCTACAGTTCCAACGGATCCAACGACGACTTCGCCTTGCTGCGATACGACATCAACGGCGATCTGGACTCCACCTTCGGCGGTGGCGATGGCATCGTCACGACGGCCATTGGTACCGGGCGCGACCGGGCCGAAAGCGTCACCTTGCAGACGGACGGCAAGATTCTCCTGAGCGGATTGATCCACAACGGCTCGGACTACGACTTGGCCTTGACTCGCTATCTCAGCAATGGCGATCTGGATACCACTTTTGGTGGCGGCGATGGCATCGTCACCACAGCCATTGGTTCAGGGGACGACGAAGCCAACAGTGTCACCGTGCAAGCGGATGGCAAAATTTTGGTGGGTGGGAGTAGTAACAACGGAACAGACGATGATTTCACGCTGGTCAGGTACAACACTGACGGAACGTTAGACACTAGCTTCGGTGGCGGAGACGGAATCGTCACGACACCGATTGGATCTGACCAAGACATCGGCTACGACGTCGTGGTACTAACTGACGGTAAGATCCTGATTGCGGGCTCCAGTTTCAACGGTTCATACCGCGACTTTGCACTCGCTCAATACGATTCAGGTGGTGTGTTGGATTCCAGTTTTGGCACCAATGGAATCGTGACGACACCGGTCGGTTCCAGCTCTGACTTCGCCTACGACATTGCATTGCAGTCGGACGGGAAAATCCTTTTAAGTGGGTACAGCAACAACAGCAGTAGCGGTCTCGATTTCGCACTCGTCCGCTACAAACCGGATGGCTCGCTGGACACACTCTTCGACTCGGTTGGTGAACTCGACGGCAACCCGACGTTTGTCGAAGGCGGATCAGCTGTCACGTTAGACGCGGATGTTGGGATCTTCGATTCTGAACTGAGCGACATTGACGATTTCGACGGCGCGACGCTGACGTTAACACGCAGTGCTATCTCTAGCAGTGACGACGTATTCAGTGCAACGGGCAGCCTTAGTTTTGCAGGGTCAACAACAGGAAACATTGAACTATCACCAGCCGGTGTCATCGGGACGTACTCGAATACCGGCGGCACCTTGGCATTGTTTTTCGGCGCAAGCGTGAGCAATGACCAGGTCAACGAAGTAATGCGTTCGATTGCGTACAGCAACCTGTCCAAAAACCCACCCGCTAGCGTTCAGATCGAGTGGACGTTTGATGATGGTAATACAGGTTCGCAGGGAACTGGCGGTGCACTGAACGTTCTCGGTAGCACAACGGTCAATATCACAGCGATAAATGACGCTCCTGTAGCGACGGGCAACACAGTCTCAACCACTGAAGACGTGGCTCTTGTGATTGGCCCGAGTGATTTTAGTTTCAGCGATGTAGAGGGTGACAGTCTTGCATCTGTCACCATTACTGGTTTAAACCTCAACGGAGGCACCCTCACCCACAGTGCTGGTGCAGTGGCGGTTACAAACGGCACAACCGTGACAGCTGCCGAGCTGGCGGACCTGACCTTCACTTCCGCACTGAACGATTCCACTGATTCAAGCTTCACCTACACAGTCAACGATGTGGATACTGGTGTCACCTCAGCACTGATGAATATCACCGTGAACGCAGTCAATGATGTACCTGTAGCAACAGGCAATGCCGTGACGGCTGATGAAGACGTGCCATTAGTTATTCCTGCGAGTGATTTTAACTTTACGGATATTGAAAGCGACAGCCTGACGTCTGTCACTATTTCTGGGCTGGCACTCAATGGCGGCACCCTTACCCACAGCGCGGGGTCTGTGACCGTAAGCAACGGCATGACAATCACTGCAGCAGAACTGGCCGATTTGACTTTCACGTCGCTACTGAATGATTCGACTAATTCAAGCTTCAGCTACACTGTAAATGATGCAGATGCTGGTGTGACTTCAGCAGTGATGAACATCACCGTAAATGCGGTCAACGATGTGCCGGTTGCCATCGGCAATAACATTGTTGCCTCTGAAGATGTACCGCTGGTGATAGACGCTAGTGATTTCGTTTTTAGCGATATCGAAAGCGACTCTCTTGTATCCGTGACTATTACCAGTCTCAACATCAATGGTGGCACACTTACTCACAGTGCAGGTGCTGTCGTCGTGACAGACGGCATGACCGTAAGCGCTGCTGACCTGGCAGACTTAACATTTACTTCAGCGAACAACGACTCTAGCAATTCCAATTTCACTTATACGGTGAACGATGCGGATGTTGGCGTTACATCAGCGTTGATGAATATCACCGTCAGTGCGGTCAATGATGTACCGGTGCCAACAGGTAACACGTTTGTTGCAGATGAAGACGTGCCTCTAGTAATTGACGCTGCTAACTTCCTCTTTACTGATGTTGAGGGCGATGCACTCACGTCAGTCACCATCAATGGATTGAATTTAAATGGTGGTACTCTCACCCACAGTGCGGGCACAGTTACAGTAACTAATGGCATGACAATAACGGCAGCTGAACTTGCTGATTTAACTTTCACGTCGCTACTCAATGATTCAACCGATTCGAGCTTCAGCTATACAGTAAATGATGTAGACGCAGGTGTTACATCTGCCGTAATGAACATCACTGTCAATGCTGTCAATGACGTGCCTGTTGCCATTGGCAATACCATAATGGCGTCTGAAGACGTTCCACGGGTGATTGATGCCAGTGATTTTATTTTTAGTGATATTGAAAGCGATGCGCTCGCATCCGTCACAATCACTGGCTTAACGCTCAACGGCGGCACACTTACCCACAGCGCTGGCACCGTGTCCGTGACTGACGGCATGACTGTAAGTGATGCCGAGTTGGCAGACCTGACATTTACCTCGGCTACTAATGACTCTACAGATTCAAACTTCACATACACAGTGAATGATTCAGATGCGGGTGTGAGTTCAGCATTGATGAACATCACCGTTAATGCGGTGAATGACGCCCCTGTGTTGGATATCAGCTACACCTTAGTTCTGAACCCTGAGTTGGAAGACGCTGGACCTCCATCGGGCGCGGTTGGAACAAGTATCAACAGCTTGGTCTCTGATGTCGTAAACGTGAGCGATGCCGATGCAGCTTCAGTAGAAGGTGTTGCGATTATCGATACTGACACAAATCATGGTCAGTGGTGGTTCTCCACGGATGCGGGCTCAAACTGGAATGCCCTGGGAAGTGTTGCTGAGACATCAGCCCGGCTGCTAAGTGCTGACAACAATACGTTTATCTACTTTCAGCCCAACCCTGACTATAACGGGACAGTGTCAGACACCATCAGTTTTAGAGCATGGGATCGCAGCACTGGCACCAACGGCAGCTTACAAGACACCAGTACTAATGGTGGCACTACGTCGTACTCTACTGAAATTGAGACAGCGAGTATTTCCATCACGGCGGTCAATGATGTGCCGGTGGCCACAGGCAATACAGTTGTCGCTGATGAAGACGTGCCACTAGTGATTGGACTATCAGACTTCAGTTTCACTGATATAGAAAGCGACAGCCTTGCATCAGTGACTATCACTGGCCTCAGTTTGAACGGCGGCACCCTAAGCCACAGTGCAGGTACTGTAACTGTCACCAATGGCATGACGGTAACCGCTGCTGAGCTTGCAGATCTAACGTTTACATCAGCACTTAATGACTCCACAAACTCTAGCTTCAGCTATACAGTGAATGACGCGGATACCGGTGTGACATCCGCTGCAATGAATATCACTGTGAATGCTGTTAACGACGTGCCTGTCGCCATGGGGAATGCAGTAGTAGCAACGGAGGACGAGCCGCTGTTAATTAACCCAGGCGAATTTCTGTACAGTGATATTGAGGGCGATGCCCTGACCTCGATCACCGTGTCTAACCTTCTACTCAACAGTGGCTCCCTCACACACACTGCGGGTTCGGTCGTTGTTACCGATGGCATGCAGATATTCGCAGCTCAATTGCTAGATTTGACCTTCAACCCTGGGCTTAACAGCAACCTGCCTGCCAGTTTCGACTATAGTGTCAACGACGCCGACAACGGTATTGTCGCTGCCACGTTGAACATCTCGGTTATACCGCGCAACGACGCGCCTGAAATCATATCAAATGGTGGTGGTGACACGGCCAACGTGCAAGCTGAAGAAAACCAAGAACAAGTGGCTTTCGTTGTCGCGACCGACCCGGACATTGGCAACACTGTCGATTACGCCATTGACGGTGGCATTGACGCTAACTTTTTTAGTATCGACAGCGTCACCGGCGAATTGATTTTTGTCAATGCACCGAATTTTGAAGACGCACAAGATGCCAACCGGGACAATCAATACGAAGTTGAAGTGACAGCAAGTGACGCCTTTAGTGGCGTGGACCGACAAGCGCTCAGCGTCTCAGTAACTAATCAAAACGAGAGCCCATTTGATCTCAACCTTAGCCGTTTGCAGATAGATGAGCATATCAATACCACGGGGGGATTCGTGCTTGGGCAGCTCAGTGCGCTCGACGAGGATTTAATCGATACGCTTAGTTACTCCTTGGTTGGCGGTGCTGATGTTGCATTGTTTAGCATCACGGGCGACGAATCAGACACTCTAATGATTGACGACGGCGTCATTAACTTCAATCTACAAGCATCCTATGAATTGGTCGTGCGGGTGACTGACGCCAACGGGGCATCAGTCGATCGTTTGTTTAATATCGCAGTTGCGCCTCACGAGATTTTTACCCCGCCAGTCGTTGAGGTTGTAGAACCACCCCCAGTCACTGAACCTTTGACTGAAGTTGAAGTGGCAGGGGAAACTCTAGAGACGAAACTACACATTGATGAAAAACCTCGACCCAAAGAAGCGATTGCCAAGCCAAAAATTGAAGAGAGCCAACAACAGGCCATTGATTCTATTCTGGCGCCAATAGAAATCAATGAGCTTGAGCTAATCAGCGCCGAGCTAAACAGCCAGCAAATTCAAGGGGCTGCTCCATCACCGGATCATGAAGCGTTGGTCCCTCTCAAACTGATAGACCTGACAAACCTGAGCCTCATGCAACTGGACGTTCCGCCCCCTACTGCTGGTGCATTGTCTGCGCTGCAAAACGAACCGTTCATTGAAGAGCTCAAGCGTTTGACTGAAGAATTAGAAAGCGCGCTCAAAAAAGATGAACAGCAGTATCAGCTAATGACTGAAATCACCTCAGGTGTCACGATTGGACTGACGGCGGGTTTGATGAGTTGGATGCTAAAGAGCGGCTCGTTGTTGGCGAGTTTCATGTCGGCTGTACCCGCTTGGAGACACATGGACCCTCTGCCTATTCTTAACGCCAGCAAACGACAGCCCGAAGAACTTCCCGAAGAGAGTCAGGAAGAAAAGCGTGTCTCTACGATGTTTGAGTAGGTTTAGCTAACTCAACCGCAGAAGGGGTACTTTGGCTTGCGGGCAGCTACAGCTGCCTCCTTACAAACAACTTGTGTAAAACCTAATATGCTGTATATATTATCAGTATGTATACAGAACTCCTCTGCGCCACCCCTTTCAGCTTTTTACGTGGCGCCTCTAACGCCGATGAACTCTTCGCCGCAGCCAAGGCGCTGGGCTACCGTGCGCTGGCAATTTGTGACCACGGTTCGCTGGCGGGTATTGTGCGTGCCTTTGAGGCGGCGCGTAAGCACGAGATGCAGCTGATT
>CALCKW010000030.1 GCA_937965695.1 uncultured Granulosicoccaceae bacterium | reverse complement strand
TGAGATGGTGATGCCTGGTGACAACGTCAAGGTATCGGTTGAGTTGATCAACCCTATCGCGATGGAAGAAGGGCTGCGATTCGCGATCCGCGAAGGTGGTCGTACAGTTGGCGCCGGCGTCGTCGCTAAAATTTTCGAGTAAACAAAAATGTCTTCAAATCAAAACCAAGTTATTCGAATCCGCCTAAAAGCTTTCGATCACAAGTTGATTGACAAGTCTGCAGCGGAAATTCTCGAGACTGCTAAACGTACTGGAGCAAGAGTATTGGGTCCGATCCCTTTGCCTACGCGTAAAGAGCGTTTTACTGTCTTGACATCACCGCATGTCAACAAAGACGCACGTGATCAGTATGAAATTCGTACTCACAAGCGTTTGATGGACATTGTCGACCCCACTGACAAAACTGTCGATGCGTTGATGAAGTTAGATTTGGCTGCCGGTGTTGACGTCCAAATCCGCTTGACCTGAGTTTGATTTCTTAGTCGATTTCCGCTGTTTGAACTAGTCGACAAAAAATAGTGCTCCGCGAGTAGCGGAGCGCGATTTAAGCTGCTACAATGCGCAGCTTGGTCGGCTCTGTATATAGACGTGTCTTAAGCACGCAACCCCAATACAGCGCCAGCTTAAATGCTAGTTCCTAACAGTGCAGATCAATCGAAATTTGCACGGTGTAATGAGGCAAACAATGAGTATCGGAATTGTCGGTCGTAAGGCCGGGATGACGCGCGTCTTCACAGAAGACGGCGTTTCTCAACCAGTAACTGTAATTCAGGTTGAGCCAAACCGCGTAACATTGGTTCGCACGCAAGATGCGGATGGTTATGAGGGTTATCAAGTCACTTCAGGTGAGGTCAAAGCATCTCGCCTATCTAAAGCCGAAGCAGGTCATTTTGCTAAAGCTGGCGCTGGCGCCGGTCGCGGCTTGTGGGAGTTTCGCCTTAGTGCTGAGGAATTCGAGAAGTTCGGGGTTTCTGCAGGTGCTGAGCTGGGTGTTTCTCTTTTCGAGGCAGGCCAGAAAATCGACGTAACCGGCACCTCTAAGGGTAAAGGTTTTCAAGGTGGTGTTAAGCGCCACAACTTCAGCATGCAGGACGCTACACACGGCAACTCATTGTCGCATCGTGCTCCTGGTTCAATCGGTCAAAACCAAACCCCTGGTCGTGTATTCAAGGGTAAGAAGATGGCTGGTCATATGGGTGACGCGCGTACAACCGTGCAAAACCTTGAAGTTGTGCGTGTCGATGCTGACCGCAATCTTCTGCTAGTACGTGGCGCCGTTCCTGGTGCTAAGAGTGGCGATGTGTTTGTGTCGCCTTCCGTCAAGGCTAAGTCATAAAGGGGTGTGTAGTGGAGCTTAAACTGCACAACGATGCCGGCACTATAGAAGCAGCGGAAGCTGTTTTTGGTCGGGATTATAATGAAGCATTGGTTCATCAAGCAGTAGTTGCCTATATGGCAGGTGCTCGCGCTGGAACCAAAGCGCAGAAAACACGTTCAGATGTTAGTGGTGGTGGTATTAAACCATGGCGTCAAAAAGGTACTGGTCGCGCACGCGCCGGTACAAGTCGTTCGCCCATCTGGCGTTCGGGTGGGGTGACTTTCGCCGCACGTCCTCGTAATTACGAGCAAAAGCTTAACAAAAAGATGTATCGCGGCGCTATGCGTTCGATCTTCTCTGAGTTGAATCGCCAGGGTCGCCTGTTGATTGTTGATTCTTTCGCGCTAGATGCGCCTAAGACCAAAATGCTTAATGAGAAGCTTGGTGATCTCGGAGTCAGCAATTGCTTGATCCTTTTGGAAGGGCTTGATGAGAAGGTTTTTCTTGCGTCAAGAAACCTGCCAAAGGTGAGTGCTAGCGATGTCAGTTCTATCGATCCTGTTAGTTTGGTCGGTCATGAGACTGTTGTCGTGACAACTGCTGCAATCAAGCTTATAGAGGAGATGCTCGGTGAATAACGAACGACTCTATCAAGTACTTGTTGCTCCACACGTCTCTGAAAAGGCGACGTTGGATGCCGAAGTTAATAATCGTCACACGTTTCGCGTAGCTATCGATGCTAATAAGTTGGAAGTTAAGCGCGCTGTTGAGACACTGTTTTCAGTAAAAGTCGAAGATGTCCGGATCCAAAAGATCAAGGGCAAAGTCAAGCGTCACGGCCAGTCACTAGGCCGTCGCAATGACTGGAAGAAAGCTTCTATAAAGCTTTCCGAAGGACATGACATCGACATGAACGCTTTTGAGGCCAAATAGAAATGGCGATTGTAAAAGCTAAACCAACGTCCCCCGGTCGTCGTGGTGTCGTTTCGGTAGTTCACAAAGACCTCTATAAAGGACGTCCTCACGCTGCTTTGCTCGAGAAGAAATCCAAGTCAGGTGGTCGTAACAATAATGGCCGTATAACTACGCGTCATATTGGTGGTGGACATAAGCAACATTATCGAGTGATCGATTTCAAGCGAATCAAAGATGGCATTCCTGCCAAAGTTGAACGCGTTGAATATGATCCAAACCGCAGTGCCCATATCGCACTTGTGCTTTACGCTGATGGTGAGCGCACCTATATTATTGCGCCCGCTGGAGTAAAGACCGGTGATGCACTTCGTTCGGGACGTGATGCTCCGATCAAGCCAGGTAATGCCCTGCCTTTGAGCAACATACCCGTTGGTACGATAGTGCACTGTATAGAGCTAAAGCCAGGCAAGGGAGCGCAGGTAGCCCGTAGTGCCGGGGCTTCAGTTCAGATAGTCGCACGCGAAGGTCAGTACGTCACATTGCGACTTCGCTCTGGTGAGATGCGTAAAGTGTTATCTGAGTGTCGCGCTACTGTCGGTGTCGTGAGTAACGGTGAGCACTCACTACGTAAGTTGGGTAAAGCTGGGGCCACGCGCTGGCGCGGTGTTCGTCCAACTGTTCGTGGTGTAGTTATGAACCCCGTTGATCACCCGCACGGTGGTGGTGAGGGTCGTACATCAGGCGGCCGTCATCCAGTGACGCCTTGGGGTGTGCCAACTAAGGGTTATAAAACCCGATCTAATAAGCGAACTGATCGTTTGATCGTTCGTCGTCGCAATAAAAAGTAAGTGGAGGACGAGTAAATGCCACGTTCGCTAAAAAAGGGACCGTTTGTCGACCATCACTTGCAAGCGAAGGTCGAAGAAGCTGTTAAAAATAATAATCGTAAACCGATTAAAACTTGGTCGCGTCGTTCGATGATATTGCCGGACATGGTGGGTTTGACCATCGCTGTTCACAATGGTCGTCAGCACATACCGGTAATGGTTAACGAAAACATGGTTGGACACAAGCTGGGTGAGTTCGCGTTAACGCGTACTTACAAAGGCCATGTGGCTGACAAGAAGTCGAGGTAAGCAGACATGCAAGCCCATGCCAAACAAGAACACGTCCGCATTTCGCCGCAAAAAGCGCGCTTAGTTGCAGATCAGGTTCGTGGCCTACACGTAGCGAAAGCGCTGCAGGTCCTTCAGTTCAGCAATAAGAAAGCGGCTGTTACTGTAAAAAAGCTGTTGGAATCAGCGATCTCTAACGCAGAGCACAACGAAGGTGCTGATGTGGATGAGCTCAAAGTCTCGAAAGTATTCGTAGACGCGGGCCCAACCATGAAGCGCACCAAAGCTCGTGCAAAAGGTCGTGCCAATCGAATCATAAAACGCACAAGTCACATCACTGTTGAAGTGGCGGAGAGCTAGAGGCTTATGGGACACAAAGTACATCCGGTCGGTATCCGGCTTGGTATTTCCAGCGACTGGAACTCTACCTGGTATGCCGATAAGCAATGGTACGCCAAGTATTTGAACGATGATTTAGTTGTTCGAGAGTACCTGAAAAAGAAACTAGCTCACGCGTCGGTCAGTCGTATACAGATCAACCGTCCTGCTCGTTCGGCTGTCGTAACTATTCACACTGCTCGGCCTGGAATTGTCATAGGCAGACAGGGTGCTGATATAGAAAAGCTTAGGCACGAAATTGCGCCTTTGATGGGTCTTAACGTAAATACAGTTAAGGTCAATATCGCTGAGATTCGTAAGCCAGAGCTTGATGCTCAATTGGTCGCGGAAGGCGTAGCACAGCAGTTGGAGCGCCGCGTGATGTTTCGTCGCGCTATGAAGCGGGTTATTGGTAACACCATGCGTTTAGGTGCACAAGGTGTGAAAGTAGCGGTTTCAGGTCGTTTGAACGGTGCTGAGATTGCCCGTCGCGAGTGGTATCACGATGGGCGAGTGCCTCTCCACACTTTGCGTGCTGATATTGA
This sequence comes from uncultured Granulosicoccaceae bacterium, assembly GCA_937965695.1. GTDB lineage: Bacteria > Pseudomonadota > Gammaproteobacteria > CALCKW01 > CALCKW01 > CALCKW01. The sequence goes on along the minus strand of CALCKW010000030.1, from coordinate 84,466 downwards.
TTATGGCTTTGCAGAAGCAAAAACTACTTACGGCATTATTGGCGTAAAAGTTTGGATCTGTAAGGGAGAGGTTTTCGATCTTGAGCAAAAGCGTGCTGCCGTGAAAACGGAAAGCGCTCCAGCTCGGAAATAAGGTGCGATCATGCTTCAGCCAAAAAGAACAAAATTTAGAAAGATGTTTAAGGGCCGTAACCGCGGTCTAGCCCAAACTGGGAACAAGGTAAGCTTTGGTGAGTACGGGCTTAAATCCGTGGGTCGAGGTCGTGTAACGGCTCGACAGATCGAAGCAGCACGTCGCGCTATGACTCGTCATATAAAACGTGGTGGCAAGATTTGGATTCGTATCTTTCCAGATACTCCTATTTCCAAGAAGCCAATCGAAGTTCGTATGGGTAAGGGTAAGGGTAATGTTGAATACTGGGTTGCAAAGGTTGTCCCAGGAACAATGCTCTACGAAATGGAAGGTGTCGGCGAAGAAATCGCCCGCGAAGCCTTTCGTCTCGCAGCAGCAAAATTACCTGTTAAGACGACCTTTGTGTCTCGTACGGTGATGTGATGAAAGCTACAGAAATAAAAAACAAAAGCGATGCTGAATTGCAGACTGAATTGGAATCAATTCGAAAAGAGCAATTTAACTTGCGTATGCAGCGTGGAGCAGGCCAAGAGGTTCGTCCTCATATCTGGCGCGAAGCGAAGAAGAATATTGCGCGGATAAAGACTGTCCAGCGTGAAAGACAACAGTCGGGTGATCAGTCATGAGCGACGATAAGCAAAATCTGCGTCGTACAGCAGTAGGTATCGTTGTTAGCGACAAGATGAACAAGTCTGCGACTGTACTATTGGAACGTAAAGAGAAGCACCCTGTTTACGGAAAATATATGCGCAAGTCTAGTAAGGCGCATTGTCATGATGAGAACAATGAGTGCAAGCTCGGTGATAAAGTTCAAATCGAAGAGTGTCGTCCATTGTCGAAGACAAAGTCTTGGCGTTTGGTTCGAGTTATTGATTCCGCTCGACGCTAGTCGTCAGCATAGTTCTGAGGAGAATTTGTAGTGATTCAAATGCAAACAGTACTCAGTGCCGCTGACAACAGCGGTGCTCGGAGAGTCCAGTGCATCAAGGTGCTCGGTGGTTCTAAGCGACGTTACGCAGGTATCGGCGACATTATCAAAGTTAGCATCAAGGATGCCATCCCACGCGGGAAGGTTAAAAAGGGCGAGGTTTATAATGCTTTGGTGGTTAGAACCCGTCACGGTGTTCGACGCCCAGATGGTTCTGCAATTCGTTTCGATGGAAATGCTGCGGTCATCTTGAATGCCAAGTTAGAGCCAATCGGTACACGTATTTTTGGCCCTGTAACCCGCGAACTGCGCAACGAGAAATTTATGAAAATTATTTCTCTCGCACCAGAAGTTCTGTGAGGTATTGGCGATGAATAAGTTGAAAAGTGGTGACGAAGTAGTTGTCACAACTGGAAAAGATAAAGGTCGTCGTGGAAATGTCCGCGAAGTCCGTTCAAACGGCAAAATTATTGTTGACGGCGTCAACATGGTTAAGCGTCATACCAAAGGAAACCCTATGGCGGGTGTTCCTGGCGGCATAATTGAGAAGGAAGCAGCTATTGATTCTTCTAATGTGTTGCTTTGGAACGCTGCTGCCGGAAAAGGCGATCGTGTGGGTTTTAAAGAGCAAGATGGTAAAAAAGTGCGCTTTTTTAAATCAAACGATCAAGTAGTAGATTCCTGAGGCTGCAGTAATGACACGGTTGCAAGAACACTATAAAGAGAAGATTGTCCCTCAACTGATGGAGCAATTTTCCTACGCGAGCGTCATGCAAGTGCCTCGCATTCAGAAGATCACTTTAAACATCGGTTTAAGCGAAGCGGTCACTGATAAAAAGATTGCAGATAATGCGTTGGCTGACTTGACAAAAATTACGGGTCAAAAGGGTGTAATAACTCTTGCACGTAAATCAATCGCCGGCTTCAAAATTCGTGACGATATGGCTATCGGCTGTATGGTGACTTTGCGGCGTGAGCGAATGTATGAATTCCTTGATCGTCTCGTCAATATCGCTATCCCTCGTGTACGTGATTTTCGTGGCCTAAATGCTAAATCGTTTGACGGGCGTGGAAACTACAACATGGGTATAAAAGAGCAGATTATCTTTCCAGAGATCGATTACGACAAGATAGATGCTCTTCGCGGCATGAATATCACTGTAACGACTACAGCTAAATCTGATGAGGAAGGTGCTGCTTTGTTGAAAGCATTTAATTTCCCGTTCAGACAAAAGGGCGAATAAATGGCTAAGAAATCAATGCTAGCTCGTGAAGCTAAACGCACTCAACTTGTTGAGCGTTATGCAGCTAAACGCGCTGAACTGAAATTAATACTTGCTTCTGAAGAAGCAGGTTTTGAAGAAAAAATGGAAGCTTCTGCGAAATTACAGAAGCTACCACGAGATTCCTCGGCTAGCCGTGGTCACAACCGTTGTGGTGTGACTGGGCGACCTCACGGTTTTTACCGGAAGTTTGGCTTAGGTCGGAATAAGCTGCGTGAATCCGCGATGCGCGGTGACGTGCCTGGGCTCGTTAAGGCGAGCTGGTAGGAGTATTAAAAATGAGTATGTCTGATCCTATAGCGGATATGTTAACGCGTATCCGTAACGCGCAGTCTTCTGGCAAAGCTAATGTTGCAATGCCTGCTTCCACCGTGAAGGAGTCTGTGGCGAAGGTACTGCTTGAAGAAGGCTATATCGGTGAATTTAAAATGACCGGTGACACACCAGCCACGCGCACTTTGGAAATCAAGTTGCGTTACTTCGAGGGCAAACCAGTAATCGATATGATAAAGCGAATTTCGCGACCTGGTTTGCGTATCTATAAATCTAAAGAAGAGTTGCCTAAGGTGATGGGCGGTCTTGGTATAGCAGTGATTTCAACCTCACGTGGTGTGATGAGCGATAAAGCCGCTCGCCTCGCTGGTGAAGGTGGCGAAATCATCTGTTATGTCGCTTAAGGGCAGGGGCTAAATCATGTCTAGAGTTGCAAAACAACCAGTAACATTGCCGAAAGGTGTCACTGTTACTGTTTCTGGTCAGGAAGTCTCAGCCAAAGGTCCAATTGGTAACTTAGCGGTTGTTTTACACGGCAGCGTTAAGTTAGTTCAAGAAGACGGACAGCTAACTGTCAGCCCAGTGAAAGAAAATAAAGACGGCTTTATGATGGCCGGAACTATGCGTTCGTTAGTCAACAACCTCGTTGTTGGAGTGAGCTCTGGTTGGGAAAAGAAATTGACACTCGTTGGTGTCGGTTACAGAGCCCAAGCTCAAGGCGCAAAAGTAAATTTAACACTCGGCTTTTCTCACCCGGTCGTCTTTGACGTACCTCAAGGTGTAACAGTAGAGACTCCATCACAAACTGAGATCGTCGTTAAAGGTGCAGACAAACAAGCAGTAGGTCAAGTAGCTGCTGAACTGCGCGCCTATCGTTCGCCAGAGCCTTATAAAGGCAAGGGTGTGCGTTACGCCGATGAGCAAATTTCGCTGAAAGAGGCGAAAAAGAAATAAGGGCTCGGAAACATGGATAAGAAGAATCAAAGACTCCGTCGCGCAGCAAAAACGCGCGCAAAAGTTCGAGCTAGCGGCAAGGCACGTTTATGTGTCTTTCGAACACCACGCCATATTTATGCACAGATCATTAGTGCGGAAGGCGATAAGGTGTTGGCCGCTTGTTCTACAGTCGAGAAGGAGCTGCGTGGCTCCAGCGATTATTCCGGCAACGTAGCATCTGCTACTGCCGTCGGTAAAATGATTGCTGAACGTTCTTTGGCTGCTGGTGTGGATCAGGTCGCTTTTGACCGCGCCGGATTTCAATACCATGGTCGGGTTAAAGCGCTTGCTGATTCAGCGCGCGAAGCCGGCCTCAAGTTTTAATCGGAGCAGTCATGGCACAAGGTCAACAAGATAACAACACTGACGGTATGATTGAAAAGCTCGTCGAGATAAATCGCGTAGCTAAAACAATCAAAGGTGGTCGTCAGTTTAGTTTTACTGCACTTACGGTAGTAGGTGACGGTGAAGGTAGTATCGGTATTGGTTACGGCAAGGCGCGTGAAGTACCTTTAGCCATCCAAAAAGCAATGGACCGCGCACGTAAAAACATGCGTAAAGTCAACATCAGCGACGGTACACTGCAATACCCAATTATGGTCCGTTTGGGCGCGGCGAAGGTCTACATGCAACCAGCCTCCGAAGGTACTGGTGTGATCGCTGGTGGCCCCATGCGTGCAGTGTTTGAGGCGGTCGGCGTGCGTAACGTTCTGGCGAAAATTGTCGGAACTCAAAACCCGATCAATGTTGTTCGCGCTACTGTTAAAGGTCTGACTGACATGCAGTCCCCGGAGAGTGTCGCTGCGAAACGTGGTAAGTCGGTTGATGAGGTTGTAGGGTCATGAGCGATATAAAGGTAACCTTGGTTAAGAGCCTTAACGGAAGACTTAAAAATCATATCGCTAGTGTGCGTGGCTTGGGTATTCGTCGTATTCACCAAACGGTGCTTGTCAAGGATACCCCGGAGAACCGCGGTATGATAAATCGCGCAAACTACATGCTCAAAGTAGAGGAGACGGTTTAATGAAACTTAATACATTGTCCCCCGCGAAAGGCAGTCGACACGCGGCTAAGCGTGTAGGTCGCGGTGGTGGTTCCGGTCTAGGGAAGACTTGCGGCCGTGGGCACAAGGGCCAGCATTCTCGTTCGGGCGGTTACCATAAAGTTGGTTTTGAAGGCGGACAGATGCCTTTGCAACGTCGTTTACCTAAGTTCGGCTTTACTTCAAGAGTAGGCCGTTTTGTCGCAGAAGTACGCACGAGCGAATTGTCTGTTGTTGAAGGCGCTGTCACTCTTGAGTCTTTGTTGAAAGCAGCTGTTGTACCTAGGCGCACTCGTTTTGCCAAAATAATGCTTTCTGGTGAGGTAGGTTCCGGTTTGACTGTTAGCGGTGACGGCGTAGGTGTTTCAGCTGGAGCAAAAGCCGCGATCGAATCTGCTGGCGGCAAGGTAGAGGTTTAATAAGTGTCACGCACTCAGCCAGCAGGGATGGGTTTGGACGGGCTCGGCAAATCTGTCGAGTTGCGTAACCGGATTTTGTTTGTGTTGTTCGCCATGGTTATTTTTCGCATGGGCGCGCACATCACCATCCCAGGTGTAGACCCGAAAGTGATGGCTGAGGTGTTTGCTCAGCAGCGAGGCGGGTTACTCGACATGTTCAACATGTTTGGTGGCGGCGCGTTGAGCAGAATGTCACTGTTCGCTTTAGGAGTAATGCCCTACATATCAGCGTCTATTATCGTTCAGCTGATGAGTCATGTCCTTCCTACGCTTGAGCAGTTGCGCAAGGAAGGCGAGAGCGGTAGGCGTAAGCTAACTCGAATAACTCGTTATGGTACGTTACTTCTAGCAACTGTCCAGTCAGTTGGGGTGTGTTTAGCTCTGCAAGGGCAGTCAATGGGTGGCCAGTCGTTAGTTTTTCATACTGGAATGGGCTTTGTTCTTACTGCAGCGATCACATTAATCACTGGAACTATGTTTTTGATGTGGCTAGGCGAACAAATCACTGAGCGTGGGATAGGTAACGGTATCTCTATCCTTATATTCGCTGGTATAGTGGCGGGCTTGCCTCAGGCAATCGGCGGTACTTTGGAGTTAGCTCGCACGGGCGAGTTGTCTTCGATCACTGTCGTTCTGTTATTTTTGATGGCAATCGCTGTTACAGCGTTTGTGATTTTCATCGAACGTGGGCAGCGGCGAATAACGGTTAACTACGCGAAGCGCCAGCAAGGCCGAAAGATGATTGCAGGCCAGACAAGTCACTTGCCATTAAAAATAAACATGGCTGGTGTTATACCGCCGATATTTGCCTCCAGCATTATTTTGTTTCCAGCTACTCTTGGTGAGATGGCCGGGAGCGCAAGTAATATGACTTGGTTGCAGGATATCGTTGGCACGCTTTCTCCTGGCCAACCACCGTACATAATGCTGTATGCGGCCGCGATAATATTTTTCTGTTTCTTTTACACTGCGCTGATTTTCAACGCCAGAGAAACAGCAGATAACTTGAAGAAAGCGGGTGCTTTTGTGCCTGGTATTAGACCCGGTGAACAAACTGCCCGTTATATAGACGGGGTGATGACGAGGCTCACTCTAATTGGTGCGTTATACATCACAGCCGTTTGTTTGTTACCTGAGTTCTTGATTCTTTGGTGGAGTGTGCCGTTTTACTTTGGTGGCACTTCGCTGTTGATCATTGTTGTAGTAGTGATGGATTTTGTGGCGCAAGTACAGTCGCACATGCTCAGCCATCAGTACGAAGGCATGATGAAAAAAGCAAATTTGAAAGGTTACGGTGCGCGCGGTACTCGCTAGCATCTTGAGGAGATTTGAATGAAAGTCCGAGCTTCGGTTAAGCCAATATGCCGCAACTGCAAAGTTATACGGCGCAATGGTGTTGTTCGAGTGATCTGTAAAACAGATGCTCGTCATAAGCAACGCCAGGGCTGATAAGGTTGCGTAGACTATTTGGTCTACGTATTTGATTACACGTTAAACTGCCCGTACAATAGGCGGTTACATTTGATTTGGAGTTCCGCCAGATGGCCCGCATAGCAGGCATCAATATTCCGGTTAACAAGCACTCATGGGTTGCACTCACCGCGATCTACGGTATCGGCCGTACCCGCGCGTTTAAAATTTGCGATTCTGCTGGTATTAGCCCTAGCACTCGTATCCGAGAGTTGGATGACGAGCAAGTAGAGAAGTTACGTACAGAGGTGGCCAAATTCACCGTTGAAGGTGATCTTCGCCGCGACGTGTCAATGAGCATAAAACGTCTGATGGACTTAGGCTGCAATCGCGGCATTCGTCATCGTCGTGGTCTGCCGTTGCGCGGTCAGCGTACAAAAACTAACGCACGCACCCGTAAAGGGCCGCGTCGCCCAATTAAGCGATAAGGCTTCGGTAGATGGCTACTCAGCAAACTAAGAAAAAAGTTAAAAAGTCCGTTTCGGATGGTATTGCACATGTTCATGCATCGTTCAATAACACCATCGTGATGATTACAGACCGCCAAGGCAATGCGCTTTCTTGGGCAACAGCCGGTGGTTCTGGTTTCCGTGGTTCTCGCAAGAGTACCCCGTTCGCAGCGCAGGTAGCAGCCGAGCGCGCCGGGGAGAAAGCGAAAGAGTACGGTGTCAAGAACCTCGATGTTCGAGTCAATGGTCCAGGTCCAGGTCGTGATTCAGCTGTTCGATCGTTGAACAACTGTGGCTTCAAGATCCAAAACATTGTCGATGTGACGCCCATTCCGCATAACGGATGTCGCCCACCAAAGCGTCGTCGCGTCTAGAACTTTTTAGGAGAATACTGTGGCACGTTACACAGGACCAACATGTAAACTGAGTCGTCGCGAAGGCACGGATCTGTTTCTGAAATCAGGGCTTCGTGCTCTTGATTCAAAATGCAAAGCTGAAACCCCTCCCGGCATGCACGGTGCAAAGCGCGGTCGGGCCTCTGACTACGCCTTGCAGTTGCGTGAAAAGCAAAAGCTACGCCGTATGTATGGAGTATTGGAGAGACAGTTCCGAAACTACTATAAAGCGGCTGCTCGTAAAAAAGGCTCAACTGGTGAAAACTTGTTGCAGTTTCTTGAGTGTCGTCTTGACAACGTTGTTTACCGTATGGGCTTTGCCGCGACTCGCGCTGAAGCTCGTCAGCTTGTTTCACATAAAGGCATCATGGTTGACGGAAAAATTGTCAATGTTGCTTCGTATCAGGTAGCGCCTTTGCAGTCGATATCTGTTCGAGAGAAGTCGAAAAAGCAAACCCGTATTGCAGATGCTCTAAAGATTGCTGAGCAGCGTGGCGGTGTTCCCGGTTGGATTGAAGTGAATGCAACCAAGCTAGATGGCGTTTTCAAAGCTGTTCCTGATCGCGCAGAGTTACCTGCTGAGATCAACGAGTCGCTGGTCGTCGAACTTTACTCCAAGTAAGGAGAACAGTCATATGGCTGCTTTCTATAAAGATTTCTTAAAACCGCGGATCGTTAATGTAACTCAGTTGACACCGCGTCATGCCAAAGTAACTTTGGAGCCGCTAGAGCGCGGTTTCGGGCACACTTTGGGCAATGCGTTACGACGTATTCTGCTGTCATCAATGCAAGGGGCTTCGATCACTGAGGTAGAGATCGATGGTGTTTTGCATGAATACACAACGATGGAAGGGGTGCAGGAGGATGTCTTAGATATCTTGCTCAACCTAAAAGACGTTGCGATTAAAATGCATCAGCGAGAAGAAGTCTCTCTTCAGTTGCGTAAAAAAGGCCCAGGCCTTGTAACTGCTGCAGATATCTCTCTCGATCACGATATTGAGATTGTTAATCCAAACCATGAGATCTGTAGTCTGACAAAAGCAGGCGAGATCAACATGGTTCTGAAAATTCGTAAGGGACGCGGGTATGAACCAGCGACTCAGCGTGAATTGGCAGATGGCGAGTCTCGGCCGGTAGGGGCATTGCAGCTTGATGCTAGCTTTAGTCCGGTTCATCGCGTTGCTTATAGTGTTGAAAGTGCGCGTGTTGAGCAGCGTACCGATCTAGATAAGTTGATCATTGACATAGAAACAAATGGCACATTAGACCCTGAAGAAGCGATCCGTAAAGCGGCTACGATTCTTCAGGACCAGTTGTCAGTGTTTGTTGAGCTAAGTGGTGAAGAAACACAGGAAGAAGCCGCTCCAGCTTCTGACTTGGATCCGAGCTTGCTCCGCCCAGTCGATGACTTAGAGCTAACTGTTCGTTCAGCTAACTGTCTCAAAGCAGAAAATATTTATTATATTGGCGATTTGATTCAGCGGACCGAAGTGGAGTTGTTAAAAACTCCAAATTTGGGCAAAAAGTCTCTGACCGAAATAAAAGATGTGCTTGCACAGCAGGGTTTAACCTTGGGCATGCGCTTAGAAAACTGGCCCCCACCAGAGCTGCTAAAACAGCGCGAGTCTGGCCGGTAGTCGACGAATTAGAGTACGGTAATTTAAAATGCGACATCAGAAATCTGGGCGTAAGCTCAATCGTAATAGCAGTCATCGCAAAGCGATGTTCCGCAACATGGCTTCTTCATTGATTGAGCACGAAACAATCAGAACTACTTTGCCAAAAGCAAAAGAGCTTCGAATGGTTGTTGAGCCTCTAATCACTATGGCCAAGGAAGATAGTGTTCATAAGCGTCGATTGGCTTTCTCTCGCTTACGCAACAAAGAAACTGTTGGCAAGTTGTTCACAGATGTTGGACCTCGTAACAAAGAGCGTCCAGGTGGATACACTCGAATCCTTAAAACTGGGTTTCGAGAGGGTGATAAAGCGCCGATGGCTATCATTGAGCTAGTTGAAGGCTCAGCGGAGTAAATAGCGTACTCTGCTGTGCTTTATAAGAAGGCCGCTTTAGCGGCCTTTTTTTTGTTCTTGAATTTTTGTCATTGTCCTTAATTGAATAGTGCTTTTTATGGTATTTAAGTATTTTAGATATGCCGCATGTCTTTAAGATAGCGACCGGTGTAAGACGACTTTATAGCCATGACCTGTTGTGGCGTACCTTGAGCAACAATTTTTCCGCCACCCGCACCGCCTTCAGGTCCTAAGTCTATAATCCAATCGGCGGCTCTAATAACATCCAAATTGTGCTCTATTATCACGATCGAATTACCTTGATCTGCAAGTGTGTTTAATACCTGCATAAGTTGTTCAACATCGTGGAAGTGGAGGCCTGTGGTAGGTTCATCGAGTATATATAATGTACTTCCGGTATCTCGCTTAGAAAGCTCTTTGGCGAGTTTAACCCTTTGAGCTTCTCCACCGGAAAGAGTTGTCGCGTTTTGGCCAAGTGTGATGTAAGTCAAGCCAACGCCAATGAGCGTGTCTAGTTTCTTTTTAATGACAGGAACCGCATCGAAAAATGTTCCAGCCTCTTCCACTGTCATTTTTAATACGTCTGCGATTGTCTTGCCTTTGAATTTTATATCAAGAGTTTCGCGGTTATATCGTGCACCGTGGCAAATATCACAAGGGACAAAAACGTCAGGAAGAAAATGCATTTCCACACGCGTAACACCGTCGCCTTGGCATGCCTCGCATCGGCCACCTTTGACATTAAAACTAAAACGTCCAGATGTGTAGCCTCGAGTTCTTGATTCTTGTGTACCTGCAAAAAGCTCTCTTATAGGAGCAAAAAGACCGGTATAAGTTGCTGGGTTAGAGCGTGGTGTTCTGCCAATTGGGCTTTGATCTATATCAACAACCTTGTCGATGTTTTCTAGGCCTGTAATGCTTTTTACTGGTGCGTGTTGTGCACTCGCGCGGTTAATCTCCTTGGCGACGTACGTGTAAAGTGTGTCGTTTATTAGGGTAGATTTGCCTGATCCGGAGACCCCGGTAATACAAACCATCTTGGCTAGAGGAATATCAACGTCTACTGCTTCTAAGTTGTTGCCAGTGGCGCCTTTGATCGAAATACATTTGCCGTTACCGGCGCGTAATTTATCTGGTCTAGATATCTTTAACTCACCGCGTAAATAGCGACCAGTAATTGATTCGGGATGGTTGATTATTTCTTCTGGTGTGCCAGCGGCGACAATTTTTCCACCATGTGCTCCAGCCCCGGGGCCAATGTCTACTACGTAGTCAGCTGCTCTTATTGCATCCTCATCGTGTTCAACGACAATGACGGTGTTCTGCAAATCTCTTAGATTGGTCAACGTGGATAACAGTCTATCGTTGTCCCGTTGATGGAGACCTATTGAGGGCTCATCGAGGACGTACATCACCCCAGAAAGGCCTGCACCAATCTGGCTTGCAAGGCGGATTCGCTGAGCTTCGCCACCCGACAGGGTGTTGGCCGTTCGCGAAAAAGTCAGATAGTCCAAGCCGACGTTAATCAAAAACTGCATCCGCTGATGCAATTCGTTTAAAACCTTAGATGCCACTTCGGCACGTTTGCCCGTGAGTTCAAGATTTGCAAGATGGTGCTGGGCTTCGATTATGGCCATGTTGGCAAGCGTTGGTAGGGTTATGTCGCCAATGTCCACATGCCGAGCTGCTGTGTTTAAGCGTTCACCTTTGCAGGTGTCGCATGGTCGCTCTGACAAAAGTTTGGTTAGTTCTTCACGTACTGCTGCTGATTGTGTTTCTCTAAAGCGTCGGCGTAAATTAGGAATCACCCCTTCAAACGGGCCTTCGCTCTCACGCTTGTTGCCTCTTTCATTGACAAAAGAAAAATGAATTCGGTCCTCGCCACTGCCGTACAGCACGACATTTTGCGCTTCCTCGCTTAAGTCGCAGAAAGGCATCTCTAGATCAAAACCGTAATATTCAGACAGGGCCCCAATCATTTGAAAATAGTAGGCGTTGCGTCGATCCCAGCCGCGAACAGCCCCCGCTGCAAGGCTAAGAGAAGGGCTACCGACAACGCGTTCTGGATCGAAATACTGCTCGTTGCCGATCCCATCGCAGCTCTCACAGGCTCCTTGCGGACTGTTAAAAGAGAACATGCGTGGTTCTAACTCGCTAATTGCATATCCACATTGCGGGCAAGCAAAACGGGAAGAAAAAACCAGCTCTTCGCCATCGCCATCAAGTGGCGCGACGAGTGCAGTGCCGTCGCTTAAACCAATGGCCGTTTCGAACGACTCAGCCAGTCGCTGCTGAATGCCTTCCCGAACTTTAAACCTGTCGACCACAACTTCAATGCGGTGACGTTTTTTTGGATCAAGACTAATGTCGTCGTGAAGGTCGTGCACCACGCCATCGACTCTGACCCTGACAAACCCTTGGATCTGAAGAGTTTCCAGTATGCCTTGATGCTCGCCTTTTCGATCGGAGACCAGCGGTGCCAAAACCATATGGCGACTGCCCGAAGGAAGTGCAGCTGTAGCATCAACCATTTGGCTAATTGTCTGTGCTGCCAACGCTGCACCGTGATCAGGGCAGCGCGGGATGCCAACTCGCGCGTAGAGCAATCTTAAATAGTCGTGAATTTCGGTGATCGTTCCGACCGTTGAACGCGGATTGTGAGATGTGCTTTTTTGCTCAATGGCGATCGCGGGAGATAGACCTTCGATATGGTCTACATCCGGTTTTTCCATAACCGACAGAAACTGTCTTGCGTAAGCCGAGAGCGACTCCACGTAACGACGCTGTCCTTCGGCGAAAATAGTATCAAAAGCTAGCGAAGATTTTCCTGAGCCTGACAGGCCGGTGATCACAATTAGCTTATTGCGGGGCAAGTCGAGGTCGATGTTTTTCAGATTGTGGGTACGAGCACCCCGTATCGAGATGGAATCCATCTGTGTGGTTTAGTCTCTAATTTGTTGTTGAAATAATATGGGGCAACGTTTTTGATCTGCGATAAGGTCGACCAAACTGGTACTATACGCGCTTTGTCAGATGGCCCGCAAAGTCCATGAGCAAAGTAGAGAATACTAACCATTCAGTTGAGCTTAGTAGTCCTTTAAGACTGCAAAAAATGACCAACACTGAGCGAAAAGCAGCCAGTGGATTGATGATGGTTTACGTCAGTCGGATGCTCGGCCTGTTTATGGTTCTGCCGGTGTTAAGTGCATATGGGACAGATTTGGCCGGAGCTACCCCGGCGCTGTTAGGCTTAGCGCTTGGAATATACGGGTTGCTTCAGGCGCTTTTGCAAGTACCTTTCGGTATGGCATCCGATCGCTTTGGACGTAAGCCGTTAATTACCCTGGGGTTGGTGATCTTTATCCTTGGAAGTTTGGTCGCGGCCTACGCTGAATCCATTGAAATGTTGATCGTTGGTCGAGCACTGCAAGGAGCTGGCGCCGTCGCTGCAGCAGTATTGGCATTAGCTGCAGACCTTACGCGCGAAGAGCAACGCACTAAAATCATGGCGATTCTTGGCGCGAGTATTGGAATGGCGTTTGTGATTTCGCTGGTCCTTGGCCCATGGATAGCGAGTCAGTGGGGTTTGAGTGGTGTTTTCTACTTGACAGCCTTGTTGGGTGTAGTGGCAATCTTGTCCATTTATTTTGTAGTACCCACACCAGCAGAGAATAGGCGTCACCGTGATGCCCAAAGCCATCGGGATCAATTGGACGGTGTCGTGCGAAATGCATCGCTCTTACGTTTGGATTTCGGTATCTTTTTTCTGCATGCAATGATGACAGCCTGCTTTGTCGTGTTGCCCTTGTCGCTGATCGAAGTGGGAGTCGCCGCAGATGAGCATTGGCGAACATACTTACCTGCGGTCGCTATTGCATTGCTTATTCTTGTTCCTTTGATGGGTTTGGCAGAAAGCAAGGGCTTAGGTCGAGAAGTATTTCTTGGGTGCATCGTAGCGTTGGTGATTGTGCAGGTGGGCTTTGGTTACGCGAGCAGCTCTTCTCATCTGATGTTAGCTATCGGTTTGTTTTTCGGGTTTTTTAGCGTGTTAGAAGCCATGTTGCCGTCCTTGGTCTCTAAGATGGCACCTGCAGGGGCCAAAGGGACGGCAATGGGGGTATATTCTTCAGGCCAGTTTCTAGGTGCCTTTGTCGGTGGTACGGTTGGTGGAATATTGTTTGGCAGCTACGGCGCTACCGCTGTGTTCTTTGCCTCAGCCGCTGCTGCGGTCGTTTGGTTGTGTGTTGCTTGGGGCATGAAATTGCCAGCACGTACAGTCGTCGTGTTAATACGCAGCGGTTTCACAGGTGCAGCAGCAGAAGACTTGAAGTGTCAGCTGCAAAGCCAGCCAGGGGTTCTCGATACCTATTTCGATACAGTGGCGGGTGTCTTTCACTTAAAACTGAATAAGGACCTGGCTAACACAGATGGCTTGCGGGCGTTGTGCCAATCAGACTGATAGAATAGCGGAATCTGCATCATATTCAGTGGTGCCTAAAGACAGGTAGAGAGAAAAGATATGGCGAGAGGTATAAATAAGGTCATTTTGGTGGGCAATTTAGGCAATGACCCCGAGGTGCGCTATATGCCTAACGGTGGAGCCGTTGCAAACGTTAGCGTGGCCACGGCCGACTCATGGATGGATAAAGGTTCGGGCCAGCGCCAGGAGCGTACTGAATGGCACCGGGTCGTATTCTTTAACAAATTAGCAGAGATTGTTGGAGAGTATTTGCGCAAGGGTTCTCAGGTGTATGTAGAAGGCCGTTTACAGACACGTAAGTGGGAAAAAGATGGCGTAGAGCGCTATTCGACAGAAATTATTGCCAGCGATATGCAAATGCTTGGCGGTCGCAATGGAGGTGGTGGAGGTTCTGCTGAATATCAGCAAGGTAACGCTCAGCCTCAAAATCGTCCAACTGCTCAGGCATCAGGCGGTAGTTACCCGCAACAGCAGAGCTCTCCAGCGCCAATGCCAGCTGGCCCGGAAGCTGATTTTGACGACGATATCCCTTTCTAGTTTGTCGCTGATTCCCTGTTGATTTGACGCGGATACACGATTTGCGTCGATTCCTTCTCATTCCTTGCTAAAAGTGTCATTTCTTCTCGTTAGTTTGTGAATCACTGCCTTCTCTCAATGCGCAGTTCTACCGCCTTCCTGATATAATTGACTTTTATGTAGCACGCACCAATTAGTCTTATTTGCCTAGCTTGTGTGCTGTATTAACCAATTGTTTGCTAAGAGAAAAACAACATGCGTAAGGACTTTATCTTCACTTCTGAGTCTGTGTCAGAAGGACACCCTGATAAACTTTGTGACCAAGTTTCAGATGCGATTCTTGATGGCATATTGGCCCAGGATAAACACGCGCGTGTTGCCTGTGAAACGATGGCAAAAACCGGCATGATAATCGTCGCCGGAGAGGTCACCACCTCTGCTTGGGTTGATATGGAAGCGGTCGTTCGCGAGGTTGTCTGTGATATTGGCTATGACTGTTCCGAAGTCGGTTTTGACGGTAACACTTGTGCGGTTCTAAACGCTATTGGCAAACAGTCGCCCGACATCGCTCAAGGCGTTGATCGTGAGCGCGATGAAGAACAGGGGGCAGGTGATCAAGGCTTAATGTTCGGTTATGCCACTGATGAAACCGATGTGCTGATGCCGGCACCGATCACTTATTCACATCGATTGGTGCAGAAACAAGCAGAGATGCGCCGCAATGGCGGTTTAACTTGGTTGCGCCCTGATGCAAAAAGTCAGGTGACTTTACGCTACGAAAACGGTGTGCCGAGCGGCATTGAAGCGGTCGTTCTATCGACTCAGCACTCACCTGAGATTACACAAAGTGATCTTAAGGAAGCCGTTATGGAGCAGATTATTAAACCTGTTTTACCGGCTGAGTGGATGGCTAAATGTCCGCAAGAGAATATTCACATTAATCCAACAGGGATTTTTGAAATTGGCGGCCCTGTCGGGGATGCAGGCTTGACCGGTCGTAAAATTATAGTAGACACCTATGGTGGAATGGCGCGCCACGGCGGTGGAGCCTTTTCTGGAAAAGATCCATCAAAAGTTGATAGATCTGCAGCTTACGCCGGTCGATATGTTGCTAAAAACATCGTTGCTGCTGGTCTGGCTCGCCAAGCTGAAATTCAGGTTTCTTATGCGATAGGTGTTGCTCGTCCAACGTCTATTACGGTTGATACTTTTGGTACTGGTGCGGTTTCGGATGAGCGTATTGAACAGCTGGTCGCTGAATTCTTTGATTTACGACCCTACGGTATTTTGAAAATGCTGGATCTTGAGCGACCCATTTATCGCAAGACAGCCAGCTATGGCCACTTTGGCCGCACTGAGCCTGAGTTTACTTGGGAGCGAACAGATTTAGCTGAAGCGCTTAAAAGTGCTGCCGGTATTTAAGATTTAATTTATTGGAGTAAGACCGCATGACAACTGTTGAACGTTCTGCCGAGGGCAAGGACTACTTAGTCGCCGATATCGGATTGGCGGATTTTGGCCGCAAAGAAATAGCCATCGCTGAAACTGAAATGCCAGGTTTGGTTGATATTCGAAAAGAGTACAAAACTGCACAGCCACTGAAAGGTGCCCGTATCGCAGGCTCTTTGCACATGACTATCCAAACAGCCGTTTTGATTGAAACGCTCAAAGCCTTGGGTGCAGAAGTACGCTGGGCAAGCTGCAATATTTTCTCAACGCAAGACCACGCTGCTGCTGCTATTGCTGCCGGTGGTACGCCAGTTTTTGCATTTAAAGGTGAAACGCTAGAAGAGTATTGGGATTACACGCACGCTATATTTGACTGGCAGGGCGACCAGGCCAATATGATTCTTGACGATGGTGGCGACGCTACCATGTTATTGATGATTGGTAGTAAGGCAGAAAAAGATATCACCGTATTGGACAACCCTGAAACGGAAGAGCACGTAGCTCTTTTTGGTGCTATCAAAGCTCGCCTCGAAAAAGACGGTAGCTGGTACTCCACCCGTTTGGCACAAATCCAGGGTGTGACAGAAGAGACCACTACTGGAGTTCATCGCTTGTACCAGCTGCAAAAGACTGGCGAGCTGCCGTTCCCTGCCATCAATGTGAACGACTCGGTGACTAAATCAAAATTCGATAACCTCTATGGCTGCCGTGAATCCTTGGTAGACGCGATCAAGCGTGCCACCGACGTCATGATCGCTGGCAAGGTAGCGGTTGTCTGTGGTTACGGTGATGTAGGCAAAGGCTCTGCGCAGTCTCTGCGTGGACTTGGTGCCTCTGTCATGATTACCGAAGTTGACCCCATTTGCGCATTGCAAGCTGCGATGGAAGGCTACCGTGTTGTTCGTCTAAACGATGTCGTTGGCGAGGTAGATATTTTCGTCACCACCACAGGCAATGCCAATGTGATTACTCAAGATCACATGCGTGGGATGAAAGATCAGGCGATCGTTTGCAACATTGGACACTTCGATAACGAAATCGATGTCGCCAGCCTGCGCAACTACGAGTGGGACAACATCAAACCGCAAGTAGATCACGTTATTTTCCCGGATGGTAAGCGAATCATCCTGTTGGCTGAAGGTCGCTTGGTTAACTTGGCCTGTGGCACAGGTCACCCTAGTTTTGTGATGTCAAATTCGTTCACCAATCAAACCCTAGCGCAAATTGAGCTCTGGCAGAATGGCGACAACTACGGCAAAGAAGTTTATGTCCTGCCTAAGCACTTGGATGAAAAAGTGGCTCGCTTACACCTAGAGCGTATCGGTGCCAATTTGACTGAATTGACCCAAGAACAAGCGGACTATATCAGTGTGCCGGTAGATGGACCTTATAAGGCGGAGCACTACCGTTACTAGTTTTTAGACGGTGAAAAGCGAAGAAGTTAACAACTTCGAATTCGATATCCTCCATGTTATCGAAAGCTTTTCTGCGGGAAGTCGCGAAATTGTGCGGCTTCTTGCTAATGAACAAATTTCTAGTGGCCTGTCTGTGGCCGTTTTGCATGGAGTCATTGAAGGCACACCATGTCCTGTCAATGAAGGATTTGACCCCCGGGTTGAGCTTTTTGAAATTCAAGGCTTTAGTCAACGAAACGCCGTATCTTTTGTATCTGCATTATTTGAAATGCTGAAATTTCGCAAAAATAGACGATGGCGCTATACACATCTACACAGCTCAATTGCCGGTGCTATCGGTAGAGTCGCATTTTTTAGAAAACCTCATATTGTTTATACGCCTCATGGTTGTGTTTTCATGCACACAGAAAAAGCTTCGATAAAGTTGATACTTGCCTGTCAGTTAGAGCGAATTTTTACTTGGTTTTCTAAAGCCACCAACGTCGCGTGTTCTCGAAGTGAATATGACATTCTTGTTCAATCTTTGGGCAAAGCTAAAGTGGTATTGATACCAAATGGTATCGAGGTGGCGAATGGAAATTTAAAGTCTGAAATTAAACCTGACAATTCACCTCTTCAGGTTGTGGCGCTTGGGCGAATAAGTAATGAAAAGAACTATAAAGACTTGGTTCTTTTAAAACGATCAAACTACGAAAGGTATCGCGTGACCGTTATAGGTGGCGGGGATGCTCAGCAAGAAGAAAAGTTAACGGTCGAAGGTATAGAGGTTACGGGCTGGTTATCACATGATCATGCATTGCAACGTTTGGCCTTGGCGGATGTGCTGCTTCATCCGAGTTTAAGAGAGGGCATGCCACTATCTATTTTAGAAGCATTCGCTCGTCGTGTATTGGTGGTAGCCCGAGATAGCCCTGGCAACAGAGATCTGGTAGAGAATGATTTGAATGGCTACCTTTATCAAAGCTCTAGTCAATTGATTTTTCTAATGGAAGAAATTTCGAAAAGTTCTTTTAATAGCGATGCGATAACACGTAGAGCACACAGCTTAATCGAGAGCGACTACAGTGCTGGAGTAATGTATCGAAAGTACTTGGAGGAATATTCTAGTGCCAGTTAGGGTTTGGTTACAATAATAACATCTGCAGTGAATGGGTTTGTGAAACTCTGAAATTCTTTTAGGGTTAACGAACAATCCCAATTACGGAGTGAATATAAACACGTGCATACCTGAAAATGGGGGAATATTCGCTAAGAAATCTCAAGAACTTCACAAGCGCATTGCGTCAGATTACACTCCTGCTAAATGTAATTTTACGCTGCAGAAAAAACTATTTCATTTGCCTCAGGAATGAGAGCTTCAGTTCTAGGTCAGGCATGCAGCTATAGTTCAAGGAATTTTCTCGCCACTATGTACTTGCATTATTGTAGTCGCAGCTTGGCGAGCACCGTTGGTGAATAATTGCTTTCTTGCTTTTTTGTTTTCATCAACCTTACTGTGCTCGGCCAAGAATTTCAGTATATCTTCGCGGCTATCCTCGATTTTTTTGACAACGACAGCGGGTGAATAGGAACTGATGTTCTCTGCTCTAGCAGTTTGATTGTCAGATCCCGTACTTTCATTGGGAAAGAATACTGTTGGCCTGGAAAGGTATGCTGCTTCGTGAGCAGAATTATATCCTGCTGCCAAAAATAGAATATCGAAAGCACTAAAGAAGACTGAGTTTGGATAATAGGTCAGCCTTTTTATGTCTGTCGTATTGTATTCTTTATTCATTGATATAGGTGAATCACCAATAGTGATTCGTGTATTTTTTCGTTCACGGCATATTTCGATTATTTTTTTTTCTAATTGGCCTATATCATTTATGTTTCCAGCCCCAAGCTGGATATATATATTCGTTTCGCAGGAGCTAAGCCCGAGTTTATTAATTGCATCTATCCGGCTTAGTGCTTCCCGTTCGACTTTGTATACTATCGGGTCAGTCTCAGTAATACTTGGCAAGCCTTGTGTTACTGGCATACATAGTTCTCCTGGTACTATGCAATGGTCAAACGCAGCAATTTCCTGTTCAGTTCTCCTATTGCTTTGGTAGCCTTTGTTGAGGCCCCTTTTAACCCAAACTGACTTGAGCGACTTGTGTTCAGATATAACCTTCAAAAGGCTTGGGTACGGCGTTGAGCCATCAAAGACCAAAGTTGAAGCAGGCACGTGCTTTAGGATTAGCTCTAATTGGTCTCGAAATAACTTTTCCCACCTTCTGAAACTTATGTTTTTCTCGCATAAAGCCATTGGTGAAATATGATGAGCCTCATAACCCGCTTGGTGAATTAAATGTACGCCGATACTAGTAGTGAAAAAGACGATCCTAGCTTTCGGATACTGGATTTTTAATTCGTCCGCAATGGCTAATAGCCTCGTTAAGTGTCCTAAGCCGGCTCCGTTTATGGGTAAAAATAAAAAGCAATCAGCACTCGTGTCAGAGAGCGCATGAGTAATATCTACGAGCTCAGACTTCAAGCGATTTTTAATGCGATCCTTAATACTTCTCATCATCTTGCCGTTCGTATAAAAGATCTGATACTACAGCGGCAACTAAGTGCTTTAAAGGGCTAATTGGCACCGGAGTACGTTTGCTAAGCGACAAGCGTACTATGATTGCCCTACACGGCTAAGCAAGTGAATGGTTGAAGTAGGTATTAAATATGTTGGGTAGCGCTCTACGATGAATGCAGCAGGAAACGAAGAAGGCGTTGTAAGCGTGGCTATGCTCTCAATGGACAAGGCTGCTTTTCTACTTACAAAATTACTCATGGATTTCTTAATCGAGAGAGCTTGGAATGTCAGGGCCATGAAAATATTGCAAACTCTTAGTGATTGCTGGAATTGCTCTAATGAGGCTTAAACCTAATCATTTGGCCGGCCGAAATTTAGAATCGATAAATTCCAAAAATATCGCACATATAAGTATTATTTTCTCAAAGGGGCGAATGTCAGGAGTTGTTCGTAAGCTGACTGAAATGGCAGAAGCAGCAAATTCTGCAGGCTTGTCCATCGACTTTTATCTTCTTAACCGAGAAAAAAGTGGTAGGGAAGGCAATCTGATTTTTGTGAAAATCGATACCTCTATCGGGCGTTTTGCCGGGCTCAAAATACGTGGGCTTAAGTACCGCTATATTTCATGTCTTGTACCCACTAATGAATATTACGCGTTGGTTCTGAGGTACAGCTTTGCAGATCCGAGTATGTTGAGTTTCATGAGAAAACATCAGGGAAAAGTATTTTTCGAACACCACACAAAAGAGTTGCAAGAGGTATGGCGAAGTGGAATGCCGTCATTGGTAAAGTTGATCACTTATCTTTTCGAAATTTTTCTCGCACCTCGTGGACTGCGAAATGCATCCGGAATAGTAGCCGTGACTAATGAATTTTTGGAGCATCAACAGAAACGTGCTCGTTTGCCTTTAAATATGCCACTGTTGGTTTTACCTAATGGCGCTAAGTTTTCAAGCAGGCCGATAAAGCTCAATTCGATAGAAAGCGTGTTTCGTTTTGTTTTTGTTGCCGATCGCTTTAGACCTTGGCACGGACTGCCTCGCTTGCTCGCATCGTTACTAAACTATGACGGCGAAAGTAATATTGAGGTGTTTTTAGTTGGGCATTTGAATAGCACACAAGTGGAAGACGTACGAATTGCAACAGACTCTTGCTCAAAGGTTCAGATTATTAGGGTTGGCGAGTTGGAGCAAGCCGAGCTTTTACAGTTATTGTCGCGTTGCCATTTGGCTATCGATAGTTTATCTACTTATAAGTTAGCAATGAGTGAGAGCTCAACGCTCAAAGTTAGGCTGTACCTAGAAGCAGGCATACCTTGGATAAGTGCCGCGCCTGATGTTGATGTCGGCGGTGACTCGCGGTTGTGTTATCTGGTGCCTAATACGTGCGAAGTGTTTGCTTTGGAGCCTTTATTAAGCTGGCGCAAGCATTTAGACGCTGACCATTTTGCGACAGTTGTAGAACAACTCCGACAAAAAATGGATTGGAAGGTCAAGCTTAAAACGCTGAGTTCTTGGATATTCGAAGAGCTGGACAAGTAGAGATTTAGGCAGTAGAGCGATGCTTATCGAAACTTGAGTCCTCTGATTCGGAGAATTTGCGTTTTTTGAATGGGAGCAGGCTTCTAAATGCGCCGTGTACACTTTTGTATTATCAGGTGTGTTTTTTGCTTCTATACTTCCATGATACCGATATGGGAACTGGTTGAAATGGTCGTTCTACGGAGCAAGTGTTGAAAGAAGGTTTTTTACGAGAACATTCACGCAGTGTCATAGCTTTCACGTGGCTAGTGGATTTGCTGGCCGTCATTGTAGCTTTTTTCGCGTCTGGCCTTGTGCTTGGACTTGTTAGTAGAAATGTCAGCTCCATGCATTGGGAGGCTCTAAGCGTAGGAGTCCTGCTTGCTGCGGCCTATTTTCCTGCTTCTGCCTTTTATCGAACCCGACGAGGCGAATCTTTGCTGCTCGAGTTGCGATTGGTGTTCTTTGCAGTGTCTGCTGTTTTCGTCAGTATGGCTCTTGTCAATGCCTTGAGTGAAGGCAATGGTCATTTTGATCGCAATTGGTTCCTTCTCTGGTGGTTTTTTAGTTTTTCAGCCCTGTGTTTTTATCGCATAGCAGGCCGGGCTTTACTGCGTTCACTGCGCAGTTCAGGCTTTAACCGTCGGTTTGTCATTGTGGTGGGTGAACCTGGTATGGTTGATCCCGTTAAGCTGTCGCTCGAAGAAGCGCAATGGGCGGGTTTTGAGGTGCTGAGGGTGTTCGAAGGCAAGGTTCAAGATGTTTGGCCCGATGTTCAAGCATTTCTCGATCGTAACCACGTCGATCAGGTTTGGCTAACAGTGCCTCTGCGTTCCGAGTACCACCTTAGAAAATATGCAGAACGGCTTGGTCGCTACGTTGTAGACGTTCGCTATGTGCCTGACACCGCCGGAATGGTTCTACTGGGTAGATCAGTATCATTCATCGCTGGTATGCCGGTTCTTAACTTGTCGGAAGCTCCAATAGACGGCTTTAACCGCTTTTTAAAAGAGGTGGAAGATCGGGTTCTGGCACTGCTGTTTTTACTGATTTTAGCGCCATTGATGATTATCATCGCGGTTGGCGTCAAAGTCAGCTCTCCTGGACCAATACTCTATCGGCAAGAGCGCCTTGGAGTCGGCAGTACGCCAATTCGAATGTTCAAATTTCGTTCCATGCCAGTTGATGCAGAAAGTAGCTCCGGCCCCGTATGGAATAAAAAAGGTGAAGTGCGAGCGACGCCTTTCGGGCATTTTCTGCGAAGCACTAGCTTAGACGAGCTCCCGCAGCTCTTTAATGTGCTTTTTGGCGATATGTCTATTGTCGGTCCACGGCCTGAACGGCCTGTTTTCGTGAAGCAGTTTAAGGAAG
The DNA here is from genome assembly GCA_937965695.1 of uncultured Granulosicoccaceae bacterium. Lineage (GTDB taxonomy): Bacteria > Pseudomonadota > Gammaproteobacteria > CALCKW01 > CALCKW01 > CALCKW01. The sequence continues at coordinate 61,703 of CALCKW010000030.1, read as the reverse complement.
AAATTCCAGGCTATATGCAGAAGCATCGCGTTAAAGCGGGTATAACCGGCTGGGCTCAGATCAATGGTTGGCGCGGTGATACAGACCTTAACAAGCGCATTGAACATGACCTCTATTACATTCAGCACTGGTCACTGTTGTTTGATTTCAAGATCATTCTCCTCACCATAACTCGTGGTTTAATCCATAAAAACGCGGGTTAAGGCCAGAAATCTCGGATATCTTCCATATTTTCGGGAAAATAGCTCCGTAACTCCATGACTATGAGCGCTTGAGCAGGTATCCTTCGTCGGTTATTCGAATAGATTTGTGGCTTCTCACCCTGACTTAATCCGTCTAGATTTGTAGCCAATACATCCTTTTTCTGTCTATTGAGTTGATTGCTCCGAGGCATGGAGTCTCCAGTACAGGCGATATTAGACTTTAGTTAAATAAAGGGTGACTGATCTTGTTGCATGACCTTAATCGAACTGAGTTTCCCTAGATGACCCGCAAGCTATACATCAAAACACACGGCTGCCAGATGAATGAATACGATTCGGCCAAGATGCTGGACGTTCTCAATGATTCCGAAGGTGTGGAGCTGACCGATCAGCCTGAAGAGGCGGATATTATGCTGCTGAACACCTGTTCTATCAGAGAGAAAGCACAGGAGAAGGTGTTCTCCGAATTGGGTCGTTGGTCAAAGCATAAAGAGAAAAATCCTAATTTGGTCATTGGTGTTGGCGGTTGTGTGGCCAGCCAAGAAGGTGTCGCTATCCAACAACGGGCTCCACAGGTTGATGTGGTTTTCGGCCCTCAAACTTTGCACCGTTTGCCGAGTTTGCTTGCAGAAGCGCAGTCAAAACGTGGGTCGGTTGTGGATATCTCTTTCCCCGAGATAGAAAAATTTGATCGACTGCCGGAGCCGCGTGCGGAAGGGCCAACGGCGTTTGTCTCCATTATGGAAGGTTGTTCTAAGTACTGTTCGTTTTGTGTTGTGCCTTACACCCGAGGCGAAGAAATCAGCCGCCCCTTCGATGATGTTATCGCTGAAGTCGCGTCTCTGGCTGATCAAGGCGTTCGAGAAGTCAATCTGCTTGGCCAAAACGTCAATGCTTACCGCGGAGAGATGGACGATGGTGAGATTGCTGATCTAGCACACCTCATCCATTTTGTTGCTGCGGTTGACGGTATCGAACGCATTCGTTACACCACATCGCACCCCGTCGAATTCTCTGACAGTTTGATTGAAGCATATGGTGACGTTCCAGAGCTTGTTAGCTTTGTTCACTTACCTGTGCAGAGTGGAGCAGATCGGATCTTGGCCGCGATGAAGCGTGGCCATACCAGAATCGAATACAAAAGCCGTATTCGTAAGTTACGTGAAGTACGACCGGATATTTGCCTCTCCTCGGATTTCATTATCGGATTCCCCGGTGAGACGGATAAAGACTTTAACGACACAATGAAACTGATCGAAGAGATCGGTTTTGATCATTCGTTTAGCTTTATATTTAGTTCCCGCCCTGGGACTCCTGCTGCATCGCTTGAAGACGACACTCCTATGTCAGAGAAGAAAGAGCGACTCGCTAAGCTTCAGGCATTAATTACGACGCAAGCGGCAGCCATCAGTGAAGCCATGGTAGGTACGCGTCAGCGCATTCTGGTTGAACGTGCTGCACGACGTGGAGAGGGTGAGATTGCAGGCCGCACTGAAAATAATCGCGTAGTCAATTTTGCGGGCAGCGAACGTTTGATCGGTTACTTTGTCGATGTACGCATTACAGATGCACGACCAAACTCGCTGCGTGGTGAGTTGGTGAGCATCAATGACCCCAAAGCCGAGGCTATTAAACTTGACTGAAGTTTTATCCGAAGACCTGCCAATGGAGGTTATACGTCGAGAGTTTAGCCTCGATCCTGTCGACAATGATCAACTGGCAGAACTCTGTGGTCAGCTGAATGCCAATCTAAAACAAATAGAATCTAGATTGCTTGTAGAAATTAGCAACCGAGGTGAGTTGTTTGCTGTGCAAGGGGAGGCAGATGCAGTAGAGCAAGCTGAAGCCGTGCTGCATGAGCTATATGCTTTAGCGGCTGAGCAAGCTTTAAGTGATGAGGTCGTGCACTTGCATTTGAGCAATGCTGGGCAGGGCGAGTCATCTGCTGATGACTTATCTGTTCAAATCTCATTGCGTCGTATGAAGTTGCGTGCACGTGGAGACAATCAAAGCGATTATCTACGTGCGATTCGTGCAAATGACTTAACCTTTGGGGAAGGGCCGGCTGGCACTGGAAAGACTTATCTTGCCGTAGCTGCTGCCGTAGAATTGCTGGAAAAGGATCAGGTGCGCCGCTTAGTGCTGGTTCGACCAGCTGTAGAGGCAGGCGAAAGATTGGGTTTTTTGCCCGGTGATTTAACCCAGAAAATTGATCCGTACCTGCGACCCATTTACGATGCGCTCTATGAATTCATGGGCTTCGAGCGCGTTGCAAAGCTGATAGATCGCAGTGTCATAGAAGTAGCTCCTTTGGCATTTATGCGAGGTCGAACACTCAATCACTCTTGCATCATTATGGATGAGGCGCAAAACACCACCCGCGAACAGATGAAAATGTTTCTAACGCGTATTGGTTTCGGCAGTAAAGCGATCGTTACCGGGGATACATCTCAAATAGACCTACCAAACAAAAGCCAGTCAGGTCTTAGTCACGCACGTGACTTACTCGGCGATGTAGAAGGTATTGGATTTGTGAAATTTGGCGCTCGAGATGTTGTGCGTCATCCTCTGGTGAAGCGTATTGTGCGGGCTTACGAATTTGAAGAGAGCCGCGAGCCAGAGCGAAAGTAATGCTAGACGCTGGTAATTTTGATCAGCGGTCAATGGCAATTGACGTGCAATTTGCTGATGACTCGCTCAAACAGCTTTCACCAAGCGCTGAATTGGTCGCTGATTGGGCTGCGCGAGCGTTGCAGTCTGATGGTATCTATTGCACCGTTCGATTTGTTGATCGCCATGAAATTACAGAATTAAACCACCAGTTTCGCCAAAAAGAATCAGCAACCAATGTGTTGTCGTTTGAGTCTGGTATCCCGCCAGAGTTTGCGGATGGGTTCTTGGGTGATATTGTCATCTGTGTACCCGTTGTGATCGATGAGGCGATAGCACAAGACAAAGCCAGAAATGAACACTTTGCGCATATGGTGATTCATGGAGTACTACATCTGCGCGGGTTTGACCATATAGAAAGCGAAGAAGCCAAAAAAATGGAGCAATTGGAAACACAGTTGCTAGCCTTACTGGGCATAGACTGCCCTTACATAGATTGTCCTGGAGATAACACGAGCAGCCATGGCTGACGATAACCCTGACAGTAGTCAGCGTTCCTTTGTGGAACGCATCGCCCATGCATTTGGAGGCGAGCCGCGTGATCGCGGTGATTTGCAAGAAATCCTAGAAGCATCACACGAACGCTCGTTGATAGATACAGATTCTCTTTCGATGATCAACGGTGTTTTCGAGGTGGCGGACATGCAAGTTCGTGACATCATGATACCTCGCGCACAAATGGTGTGTGTTGAAGTCGACGCGCCGTTAGAAGAAATTCTCGACGTGATCATTCAAAGCGGTCACTCTCGATTCCCTGTTGTTGGGGAAAGCAGAGATGAAGTACTCGGGGTTATTCTCGCGAAAGACCTCCTGCGTCTTGCACTAGGTGCCGATGCGGAAAATTTCAGAATCCAAGACCATATGCGTAAAGCGGAGCTCACGCCAGAGAGTAAGCGTTTAAACGTTTTACTCCGTGACTTTCGTAATCGACGTACGCACATGGCGATTGTCATTGATGAATACGGCGGTGTTGCCGGGGTGGTAACCATCGAAGATGTGCTCGAGCGCATTGTCGGCGACATAGATGATGAGCATGACTCTGAAGAAGTGGCCAATATCAGGCCGCATGAAGACGGGCGGTTTTCTGTTCGTGCGTTGACTCCCATCGAAGAACTCAATGAATTACTTGATCTAGAGTTTTCTGATGACGAATTTGACACGGTTGGTGGGTTGGTTATTAATGCTTTTGGTTACTTGCCTAGTCCTGGTGAGTCAGTGAACCTGGGCGACTATTTGGTCACCGTATTAGCCGGTGATAAGCGTCGAATTCATCTCTTGCAGATGGCTCCTGCCGAACTTGTAAAAAGCCTTTGACCTCTTCGCGATTTCTATTTAGATCGGTTTGGCCCCTGCATGTTTGCGCATTGCTAGCCGGAGCAATTTACCCTTTAGCCTTTGCTCCTGTATCTATTCGGCCGCTTTCCGTCATAGCGCTTGCTGTTTTTTGGTGCTGCCTTCGTGGGGTCGATTCAAATGTTGCGGCTAAAAGAGGTTGGTTGTTCGGGGTTGGCATGTTTGGTGTCGGCGTCAACTGGATTTACCACAGCTTGCATTTATTCGGTCAAGCGATAGCGCCACTGGCATTGTTGGGCGCAGCTGCATTTGTTGCAGTGATGGCACTCTATCCAAGTTTTTTTGCTTGGATGCAAGCACGATTGTTATTTAAATGGACTGGTCCTTCGCGCGAGCTTTTCGCTCTTCCTCTTTTATGGTTCAGCCTTGAGTGGTTTCGCGAGTGGTTTTTTGTAGGTTTCCCTTGGCTGCAAGCTGGATATGCTGGCTTAGATACTCCTCTTCAACATTTGGCGCCTTGGGGTGGAGTTTTGTTGATGACGTTCGCAGCATCACTGCTTGCTGGGGTGTTAGCGGCTATGTTCCTACATCGGAGTGCTTCTACAATTTTCGCGGGTGTGGCGATTGGTGGATCAATTTTTGGGCTTTCTATACTGGCGAGTTTCCAAGAGTGGGGTGAAAATGTAGGCCCTGCTTTGCGCACTAGGATGGTTCAAGGCAATGTCGAGCAAGGTATAAAATTTGAATCACAGCACCTGGTGCCGTCTTTGCAAAAATATGTTGATCTTTCGCTGCAAGGCGACGAAACCTTTGATTTAATCATCTGGCCTGAAACGGCAGTACCTATTTATTTTGATCAAGCGCAAGGCTTCTTACAGCCGTTTAGAGAAAAGTTGATTGCTCAGGAAACCACTTGGCTCATGGGCGGATTTAGCTGGCGTGACCTCACACAAGAAACATTTAATACGGTGCGTGTCGCGACGCTCGACGAACCAGTGGATTACCACAAACGAAACCTAGTGCCCTTTGGCGAATATATGCCATTTCGCTGGCTCTTGAATTTTCTACGCCGATGGGTTGCGATTCCAATGTCGGATATCAGCGCAGGTCAAGGTGTGCCTCAGCCGCTGCCCGTGGGTGCAACATTTGCCGCCGTGTCAATTTGTTACGACGATGCTTTCGGAACAGAAGTAATTAAGCAACTGCCCAAAGCCCATTATTTGGTTAATGTCAGTAACGATGCATGGTTTGGAAATTCTTGGGCGCCCTTACAGCATCAAGAGATTGCGCGCCTAAGAGCTGTTGAAACAGATCGTCATTTGCTCCGAGCCACTAACACGGGGATCACTTCTTCTATCGATAGGCATGGAAAAGTGCAAGCCAGCGCGCCACAATTTGAAGCGGCAGTATTGGACTCCATGGTGCAACCTCGCCAAGGGCAGACTGTTTTTGTGCGTTTAGCTAATAGGCCAATGTTCGCTATTCTAGTGTTGTGCTGGATGGTGCTCTTGCTGTTACAGAAACAAAAAGCCAAAAAATGAACGGGCCGCGTGGTTGAATGAGTCAGCTTCAGGTATTATTCGCGGCGACGGATAATGACCCTGGAGCAATGCAAAATTTTGGGAGCTAAGCATGAATTTGCCAGAAGAACTTAAATACGCCGCTAGCCACGAGTGGGTCCGATTGGAAGACGATGGTAGCGTCACCGTAGGAATCTCAGATCACGCACAAGAGCAATTGGGTGATGTGGTATTTGTTGAGGTGCCAGAAATCGACGCTGAGGTCGCCAGTGGAGACGCGATTGCAGTCGTGGAGTCAGTGAAAACGGCCTCCGATATTTACGCCCCAGTAAGCGGTATTGTAAAGGCTGTTAACGAAGCGTTGGTTGATGGCCCTGAACTGGTCAATGACGACGTATACGGTGAAGGATGGTTGTTTTCTATCGAGCCGAGAAATCCGCTTGAGCTAGAAGAGCTGTTGTCCGCAGCAAATTACGAAAATTCAGTGACGGCTGGCTAAGCCAGATGGCGGGCACTTCACTCTCGGGTTTCGCGCGGTTTTGGGCAGCCTCCAAAAACTCCATGGCGGGGTTCCAATCAGCTTGGCAGCATGAAGAGGCGTTTCGTCTAGAAGTGGTGCTGTTGGTGTTCTCGTTGCCGTTGGGTTTGTGGATTGGTGATACAGCCGCAGAGCGGCTGCTGTTGATCGGTGTGGTGTTTTTACTTTTGATCGTCGAGTTGTTGAACACCGCTGTTGAGTCTGTGGTGGATCGTATTGGTTTTGAACATCATGAACTTTCAGGTCGCGCTAAAGATCAGGGATCTGCTGCAGTATTCTTGGCGACAACGCTTGCAGTGGTCACTTGGGTGGCGTTACTGATTTTTTAGTACACAAACCAGCCTTATGTAAAAGTCCGCCAGCAGCTTGCTGGCGGGCTTTTTTATTTCTCTGCCGAGATTGTTTTAAACGCACTTGCTGCCGCTGCAATGGTGGTATCTATATCATCGCAACTGTGCGCCGCAGAAATAAAACCAGCTTCAAAGGCTGAAGGCGCTAAGTAAATACCTTGCTCTAACATCAGGTGAAAAAAGCGTTTAAAGCTATCTAGGTCGCAAGTGGTCGCCTCGGCAAAACTCGTGACCGAACTGGCTTCTGTGAAGAACAATCCGTACATTCCACCTACTTGTGCTGTTGCGAGCGGTATACCCGCTTCCTTTGCTGCCGCTGCAATGCCATCAACAAGCCTCGCTGCATTCTGGTTAAGCTTGTCGTAGAACCCCGGTTCGCTGATTAACTCCATCGTTTTAAGTCCTGCCGCCATAGCGACCGGATTGCCTGATAGAGTGCCCGCTTGGTAGACAGGACCCAGTGGGGCAATGTGTTCCATGATCGCGCGTTTGCCACCAAAAGCACCAACTGGCATGCCGCCACCGATAATTTTACCCAAAGTCGTCAAGTCAGGGGTTATCCCATAAATTGATTGGGCGCCGCCTAAGGCAACGCGAAAGCCGGTCATGACTTCGTCAAAAATCAGCACGCTGCCACTGTTATCACAAACCTCTCGCAGCGCTTCTAAGAATCCGGGAACTGGCGGAATGCAATTCATATTTCCCGCTATCGGTTCCACGATGATGCAAGCGATTTGTTCCCCAATCTCAGCGAAAGTTCGGCGAACCTCTTCGATGTCATTGAACGTCAGGGTTAGGGTATGTGCTGCCAGGTCTGCAGGGACACCTGGAGAGTTTGGGACGCCAAGTGTCAACGCTCCCGACCCTGCTTTAACCAGCAAGGAATCGGCGTGGCCGTGATAGCAGCCCTCAAACTTTACTATTTTGTCGCGAGCTGTGTAGCCTCTCGCTAAGCGAATGGCGCTCATAGTCGCTTCGGTACCTGAGCTGACCATGCGTACCATTTCCATGGAGGGTACTATCGAGCAGACTTTGTCGGCCATGTGGTTTTCGGCAACGCAAGGTGCACCAAAGCTCAGTCCGCGTGTTGCGGTTTCGCAGACGGCGTCAATCACTGCGGGGTGGGCATGACCCAGGATCATAGGGCCCCAAGATCCTACGTAGTCGAGATACTCGCGTCCTTCCACATCTATCATGCGTGCACCGAAGGCTCTGTCGATGAAAACAGGTGTCCCGTCGACTGAACGAAATGCACGTACTGGAGAGTTAACTCCGCCTGGGATGTGCTGTTGGGCGTGTTCAAAAAGCTGAGCAGAAGTTGCCATAGGATGTGCCGTCTAGTCCTAAAACCCCTAGTGTAACTGAGCAATAGTGAGTGGGCCTAGAAGGGCGTCTTCGTTGCCGCAAACTTAGTAAAAAATAATTTAGGACTTACATTTTCGCGAATAATACTAGCGGCAGTAATTGGCGGTTTAACGGTGGCGCGGCATGTGTGAGAATTGATTGTTTAAGTAGGTTGGCTTAAGTGCCAGTTGCCAGCGACTGCTCGCCTTTTTTATGGCTGCACAAGTTGTGCTGATGTTTACCTTGCTAACACCTAAAATATTACGTTGGAGCAGATTGTCAGTGGAATTCAAAAAGTACATGTGCATCGTCTGTGGATGGATCTACGACGAGGAGTTAGGCGCACCTGGTGAAGGACTGGAGGCTGGGACAAAATGGGAAGATGTGCCGTTGAATTGGACGTGCCCAGATTGCGGTGCGTCAAAAGAAGATTTTGAAATGGTAGAAATATAGGCCCAAGCTTGGACCGAGAGCATCCAGCTGTTTTGTTTGTTTTCTATGCGGTGGCGCGTTATTCGCCTGTTTTTTTAAAGTAACAACTATTTTCAGTGGGCTAATGTAACCCTGAGTTTATGGCAGCCGAGCGGCGCCCTACGGAGTGAGACATGCAAACAGGCACGACATTGACGCAAGATTTGCGCGTCAGAGGAACGGACGAAGCACTCGTGCGATTGATGGACGGAGTAGCTACTGCTAGTAAAGTGATCGCCGATGGTATTGCACAAGGGGATCTTGGAGACGCGCTAGGCACAGCTGAAACCGAGAACGTGCAGGGTGAAACACAGAAGAAGTTGGATATTGTCTCGAATGAGATATTTATCAGCACGGCGCAAGCGAGCGGTGCTGCAGCCGGTTTGGCGTCTGAAGAGATGGAGGATATCTATCCGTTGGTCGGTGATGGAGAATACTTACTCGTGTTTGATCCGCTCGATGGTTCTTCAAATATTGACGTGAATGTCTCCGTTGGTAGCATATTTTCTGTTCTGAAATCACCTTCTAACAACCCCACCACTGAGGACTACCTGCAAGCGGGTAACACGCAGGTTGCCGCTGGCTACGTGGTTTACGGTCCTGCAACTGTGATGGTGCTGACCACTGGACAGGGAACACATTGCTATACGCTTGACCGAGCCGTAGGGGAGTTCATCCTTTCCAAGGAATCACTGCAAGTGCCACAGAGGACTAGTGAGTTCGCCATTAACGCTTCTAACCAGCGACACTGGGAAGAGCCGATGCAGGCTTACATAGCTGATTGCTTGGCTGGCAAGGAAGGCCCGCGTGAGCGTGACTTTAATATGCGATGGATTGCGTCAATGGTTGCTGACGTGCATCGCATCTTGACCCGCGGTGGGATTTTTATCTATCCCATCGACGCTAAACTTTCAGCTAAAAACCAAGGTGGCAAACTGCGGCTAATGTATGAAGCTAATCCAATGGCCATGTTGGTTGAGCAAGCGGGCGGAGCCGCGAGTACTGGGCGAGGTCGTATAGTCGATATAGCCCCAGAGCATCTGCACCAGCGCGTTCCCGTTGTACTGGGTTCGCGAGACGAAGTAGCAGAAGTTGAGGCTTACTATCGCCGATAGCCTCCCCTTTTGGCAGTCGCTGTCGCTGTCGCAGATGAGTTCTGACCAGTGGGAGGCGCTTTGCGACGGCTGTGGTCGTTGTTGCCTACACAAGATTGTTGCCGCAAAGTCTGTTGCATTTACCTGTGTTGCGTGTCGGCTGCTGGACATTGATGCATGCCGCTGTAGCCAATATGGAAATCGACAAACGCTCGTCCCAGACTGCCTCGTTCTTTCTGCCGAGATGCCGGCCAAGCAATATGCGTGGCTGCCGGCGAGCTGTGCTTATAGGCGACTGGCAGAAGGAAAAGGGTTGGCATCTTGGCATCCTTTGGTCTCCGGCGATGCGGATACCGTTCGACAAGCCAATGTCTCTGTAACTGAATTGGCGGTGTCTGAGCGCCGAGCTTTGCGATTTGATACACTGGATGCCTACGAGACTCTGCTGAGCACACCTTCTGACTAGCTCTGGTTTATGTCAATTCGTTAAGGGTTCAGTTGGCGCAATGTTTGTTTTTTTGGAATAGTATTTGCATAAGCGTCATAGAAGCTAGAAACTTTAGCCTCATTTTCAAATAGTTTAAGTAATTCGAGTAGGACTTTATGGAACCGGTAAGTGTCGAGCAGGCAAGCGAAAAAACGAGCACTGAAGCGCCCCGCGTAGATCGTCGCAAGAGCATTGGTGGCACGGTGCGCAAGTTGGTTGATGAACGACAGGAAGTGTTGGTGTTGTTCTGTCAATTGGCAGGTGTGACCGCAACCGAAGAAGTGGACGAAGATTCCGATGATGTCGGCTTTCAGCCGAATGAGAAAGATCTCTCCGCTTTTTGTGAAGTATTAATGGACTACCTGGGGTCCGGGCATTTTGAGTTATATCAGCGCATTATTGACGGCCATGAGCGCCGCCACGGTGTTTTGCGCGCCGCGCAACAGTTCTACCCAACCATTGCCGAGACAACGCAATTCTTGGTGGAATTTAACGATAAGTATGATCGATTTGATGGTACTTCCGAGGAATGCCAGACACTGCGTGCCGATCTTAACAAGGTGGGTAAGGCCCTCAGCTTGCGCAGCGATTTTGAAGACAAAATCTTGAGCGCTTTGCAAGGCTAGCTAACTTTATAAAGTAGTGGTGGTTACAAACATGGTAACCGCTCGCCTGCTGTAATATTCTACGTGCCCACCTCGGAGCACGTACTTTGGAAAAAAAACTCATCCTCAAAAGCAGAGAAGACCGTCGCTTGCGCGCTGGCCATCTCTGGGTCTATAGCAATGAAATTGCCGTAGATAAAACTCCTCTTCGTGAATTCGAGCCTGGAGAAATCGCGACCTTGTGCACCGCAGGTGGTGAACCACTTGGTAAGGTCTACGTCAATCCCCAATCGCTCATCTGCGCTCGTTTGTTGACACGTCAATCGAATGCCGCCATCGACACGTCTTGGCTGATAACTCGTCTCAAAGAAGCACTATCACTTCGGGAACGCTTGTATGAGAGTCCTTTCTATCGCGTAGTGCATGGAGAAGGGGATAGGTTGCCAGGTTTGATTGTCGATCGCTATGACCGAGTTTTGGTCGTGCAGATCGGTACTGCCGGTATGGAGGCATTGCGAGAGCAATTGATGGAAGCTCTCGTGTCTGTTTTCAAACCTGAAGTTATTGTCTTACGAAACGATCTTGCAACTCGCGAACTTGAAGGACTCACGCAGAGCGTTGAAGTGATTCATGGTCAAGTAGATGGCTCCGTAGTCATAGAAGAAGGTGAACTGCGCTTTGCTGTCGATGTCATAGAAGGGCAGAAGACCGGCTGGTTTTATGATCAGCGAGAGAACCGCTTGGGCGTTCGGCGCTATTGCAAAGGTGCGAGAGTTCTGGACGTTTGCAGCTACGTCGGAGGGTGGGCCCTCAATGCAGCAGCAGGTGGAGCATCCGATGTCTTATGTGTAGATGCTTCGGCATCAGCGCTTCAGCAGGCTGAGAACAACGCTGAGCTGAATGGATTACGGTTACGTACTGAGCAAGGCGATGCGCTACAAGCACTCAAAAAATTACACGGAGCAGGCGAACAATTTGACGTGGTCATCCTAGATCCTCCGGCGCTTATCAAGCGAAAGCGCGACGCAAAGCAAGGCAGTAATCATTACCGCAGTCTCAATCAATGGGCTATGCGATTGTTGGGCAAATCGGGTGTTTTAATCAGCTGTTCCTGCTCACATCACTTATCACCTGCACAGTTGCAAGATGTTGTACTGCAAGCCTCGCGTCAGCAGGGACACGAACTTCGATTGTTAGATCGTGGCCAACAGGGAATGGACCATCCAGAGAATTTGGCAATGCCCGAAACAGCCTACTTGAAAACTCTTGTGGCCCACGTTAGTCATCAATAAGCGTTAAAATAATCAAAACCCGCACTCAGGACACTGACCGTTATTATGGACTTTCCCAATATTGACCCCGTAGCTATTGCATTAGGCCCTGTACAAATTCATTGGTACGGCCTGATGTACATGGTGGGTTTCCTGTCTGCGTGGTGGTTGATTCGTCGATGGGCGCAAAAAACGAATAACAGCTGGACCTTGCAGCAAGTTGATGATCTGATCTTCTACTGTGCTCTCGGGGTGATTTTGGGTGGGCGCCTAGGGTATCTCTTTTTTTACAATTTCTCGGCTTTCTTGCAAGATCCGTTGATGATTGTTCGGTTGTGGGAGGGTGGTATGTCTTTTCATGGTGGCATCCTCGGCGTGGCTGCTGCCATGTATATTTTTGCTCGAAAAACAGGCCACGAGTTTTTAGCAGTTGCTGATCGCGTGGCATTGGTAACACCTATTGGTCTTGGCGCAGGTCGTATCGGTAATTTTATCAATGCCGAGTTATGGGGCCGAACCACCGATGTATCGTGGGGAGTGGTTTTCCCTAACGGTGGTCCGTTGCCACGACACCCGTCGCAGCTCTATGAGTTCGCCTTGGAAGGGGTTTTGTTGTTTGTCTGTTTATTGATTTATTCAAAGCGTAATCCGCCAACGGGAGCGCTAGCCGCAACGCTGGTATTGCTATACGGAATGTTCAGGTTTTTTGTAGAATTTTTCCGTATGCCCGATCAACATTTGGGTTTTGTGGCTTTTGATTGGATGACTAAAGGGCAAGTTCTCTGCTTACCAATGATTGCCATTGGTATTGCTGTTTTAGTCTGGTCTTACAGACGTAATCACGTCGCAGCCGAGGTATAAATCGATGCAACAGTATTTGGAATTGATGCGTCATGTGCGCGATCATGGCGTGGATAAGTCAGACAGAACGGGCACGGGTACGCGCTCTGTCTTTGGTCATCAAATGCGCTTTGACTTAAAGCAAGGCTTTCCACTTCTGACGACGAAGAAGTTACATATGCGTTCTATCGTGCATGAGTTGCTTTGGTTTCTAAAAGGTGAGAGCAACGTACATTACTTGCGTGAAAACGGTGTATCTATCTGGGACGAGTGGGCCGATGAAAGCGGTGACCTTGGGCCCGTGTACGGCGTGCAATGGCGTAGTTGGCCTGCAGCAGGCGGTGAATCGATAGATCAGCTGCAAATGTTGGTTGAGCAGATCAAACAGAACCCTGACTCACGCCGGCTTATTGTCAGTGCTTGGAATGTTGCGCAGATTGATCAAATGGCTTTGGCTCCCTGCCACGCCTTATTTCAGTTTTATGTCGCGGATGGAAAACTTTCTTGCCAGTTGTATCAACGCAGTGCAGATATATTCTTAGGCGTTCCCTTTAATATTGCAAGCTATGCACTATTGACTATGATGGTTGCGCAGGTCTGCCAATTGGAACTGGGGGATTTTGTGCATACTCTAGGGGATGCACATTTGTATAGTAATCATTTACAGCAGGTGGAAAAACAGTTACTCCGTCAGCCAAGTAAATTGCCGCGCTTGCATATTAACCCTCAGGTTGAAGATCTTTTTTCCTTTAAATTTGATGATTTCACGCTTGAGAATTACGAACCTCAGGCGCATATTTCTGCGCCGGTGGCCGTGTGACCAGCCGGCCACGTCGCGCCATGGTCATGGCGATGGACCGTAATAAACTTATTGGTAGAGCCGGTGGTTTGCCTTGGCGTATCCCAGAAGATTCCAAACACTTCAAAAGAACCACGCTGGACAAGGCGATTATAATGGGGCGACGCACTTTTAGCGAAGACATTAAACGAGCCCTACCTAAGCGTCTTAATATCGTGGTAACGCGTGATAAGGAATGGAGGCACCCTGGTGTCGAGGTTGCGCATAGTCTTGAGCAGGCCTATGAGATTGCCGCCAAGTTGTTACCTGACGCTCCTGAATGTTACGTGATTGGTGGTGCGCAACTGTGTCGAGAGGCGATGGAGGGCACTGAACGCCTTTATCTGACCGTTGTTAATGGTGAATTTGAAGGTGATACCTGGCTCGACAGTTTTGATTTCGAAGATTGGCATGTCACAGAACAGCGATCTTTGGCTATCAGCGAAAGTGCTGCTTGGCCCGTCGATTTTTATACCTTGGACCGCGTTTAGCCGTTTGTTGAGCGCCAATATTTTTCAAAGGACAATCCAGTGAAGCTAGCTTTTTTAGGTATGGGTGTGATGGGCTATCCAATGGCCGGCCATCTAGCATCGACCGGACATGAAGTCACAGTCTACAACCGCAGCGCGGAGAAAGCGCAAGCATGGGTAGAGCAGCACGGTGGGCAATCTGCAACAACCCCGCGCGAAGCTGCGGAACATGCCGAAATAGTGTTTGTCTGTGTGGGCAACGACGATGATTTACGCAGTGTGGTTTTTGGCGATTCCGGTGCACTTGCTGGGTTGACCGAAGGCGCTATTCTAGTTGACCACACGACGGCTTCTGCTGATGTGGCTCGCGAAATTTCTAGTGCTGCTTCTGAGCGGGAAATTGGGTTTTTAGATGCACCTGTGTCTGGTGGTCAAGCTGGGGCTGAAAATGGCGTGCTGACAGTGATGGTTGGTGGTGAGCCCGAAGTTTTTAAGCGTGCTGAGCCGATTATTAGTGCATTTGCACAGCGCGTGCGATTGATGGGCCCAGCTGGTGCTGGCCAACTGACCAAAATGGTCAATCAAATTTGCATTGCCGGTCTTCTACAAGGTCTTTCTGAAGGGGTTCATTTCGCAGAAAAAGCAGGTTTGGACAGTGCTGCCGTTTTTGATGTCATAAGCAAGGGTGCTGCGCAATCTTGGCAAATGGAAAACAGAGCTGAGACGATGATCGAAGGTCGTTATGACTTTGGCTTCGCTGTTGATTGGATGCGAAAAGACTTAGGGATCGTTTTGGATGAAGCACGCAGTAATGGCGCCCAGCTACCGATCACCACCGTCGTCGATAATTTCTATGGCGATGTTCAACGCATGGGCGGCAATCGTTGGGACACTTCAAGCTTATTAGCTAGGCTGCAAGGGGCAAAAACGGATTAGCGTTCTCCGCAACCAGGTTAGAGTTCCGATATGCGGAACTGTCGCTTAGCTATGCGGCTACAGATTCGGTCAATTCTGAGATTTTGTAACTATATCTATACGTTTGTTTTCTTAACATGCATCGTTGAGTGTAAATATACGGTAGAATTGTCGGGTTATTCCCGTCTATCCAAAGTTTAGAGATCTTAAAAAATGTCGTGTCATCCTTCACGGGAAATATGCTTCTTGGTGCTTAATCGCTTATATGTGCGGAGTGGGGCTGAGGCAGCAGTTGCTGTGAAATATTGGCAAAATCCCGAGGCTGAGGCGCTTTCTTTTCAACAGATTCAAAGTGCAGTCGCCTGGCTTACTGAAAGTCGGTTACTCAAGCTGGAACCTGAAATTCATGTGGCCAGTCTGACACCTCTAGGCGTCGCCTCAGTCGAACGTGCTCAAGGCAGCCCAGAAAGCGCAACGGATTATTTCCCTGCTCTAGCTACTTTTTATGGCCTTGGTGAGAACGACACGATGGGTGTGTGCCGAACCACAGTACGAGTTTGGTTAGATCAATTGCATTGCTGTTCTAACGCCTTGTCGATTCCCCGCGAAACCCCTGATGGTCTTGAGCACCGTTTGAGCAAATTGGAACATTGTGTGTTGAACAGCGCTGTAGATCCTAAGAGCTTAGAGTTAGGCCTGCGTGAATTAAAGGCTTCGTTGTAGCGGAAAGCTACAAAACGGAGATTTTTTATCAATCGGCTCGCCTTTTTCGTCGCTTAGACCTCCAGCCTTGATCTCGACGTCTATATTTCTAAGTAGTGGCTGCCACGTTCGGATTGGGCATATGATCGCTCGTCCGTATATACAGCCAACTGATTGTCCAGATAGACGCTTCTTAAGCAGTTGGTGGCAGTAATTTAAATCGCAGATGGTGTGCTAGGCACACCACTGCCTGTATGTGATCAAACCCTATGTATCTAGAGCACTTCGATCTCTCAACCTACCCGTTTGCGGATGTTCCTGACCCGCTCTGGTATGTCCCTCATCGCGAAGCAGAAAGCGTATACGCGGATTTGGTCTATTCGATCATGCGTGAAGACGCGGTGGTCGTTCTGGACGGTGATGCAGGCAGTGGTAAAACTTTGTTGCTGCAACGCCTTATGCAAGAGCTAGATGATAGCAACGATACCCACTTCGTCAGTTTCAGTGCGTTGAGCTTTGAGCAAGTGTTGGCCTATGTGGTCGATGGTTTTGACGCAAGCTCAGACGGTGGTGAACTGGTGTCCAATGTTCTCGCGATTCGAGCGTATCTGGACGAGGTAAATGCTCAGGGTAAGCGTTCCTTACTGCTAATTGACGATGCTCATTTGTTGGATGAGCGCTCCCTACAACAACTTATTCTGCTGACCAACTATGTCATTCAAGGCGTGCGGCCTTTGACTTTGGTACTAGCTGGTGACTTCTCGAGTATTGGTGGTCTACCTGATTCAGTCCAAGCCAGAACACGCTTTCAGTCAAAGTTAAGTGGACTATCAGAAGAGGATATCTCCCTTTACATCAAGACACGTTGGCGTGTGGCTGGTTCTCAAACTGAGCTCGTGTACGACGACTCTGCTGTTCGCGTTGCATTCAGGCATTGTGACGGCAACGCCCGCAAATTTGGACAGATCATCGACGCTTGCTTGTCAGTTGCGGCAGCTTCTCAGGCTGAAGACTTAAGTGCCGATATTATCGTGAGAGCATTAGCGCGCTTTGGCGGTGAACCCGTGCCGGAAACTCAGGCGCCACTGCGAGTCACAAGGCATGCGGTGTCCGGCAAGCCTTCGCTTGAGGTCATTGATGGCTCAGGCCAACAAAGTGCTGAAATTGCCTTAGACAATGGGGTCTATTCAATAGGGCGTGCTGACGATTGTGACGTGCAGTTAGCCAGTTCGCACGTCAGTAGGTATCACGCGCGCATTGAAATGGATTCAGGGTCAGCAACACTGATTGATCTGGGCAGCGTCAATCGCGCCATCGTGAATGGCGTAGCAGTGAGCTCGCATTCCTTGGTTGATGGGGATGAGATCCAGTTGGGTGAATATACGTTGCGTTTTGTTGACGCGGCATGACATTAAATAATTGAAAACTAAAGGCTTTCAATGAGTGATTTAGACTATTTGGATTCGATGGATGACAAGCGCGAAGGGGCGCGAGTATTCAAAATCCTAGGGCGCCGTAAACTGGCGTTTTTTCTTCCGTTCTATGGTTTGCTAGCTCTGGTCGCCATCGCGATTACCTTGGCGACCCCAAAATACCAATCAAAAGGAACAATCGAAGTTCAGCGCAAGGCTGTTAGTGGTCAAAGCGCAGCTAACGAAGTGGATGAGCGCCTTGTCCGCGTTCAGCAAACCATCCAGACAAATGCCGTTGTCGAGGAAATCATACGTAAATTCAATGTCTTTGGTGATGATTTCACTGAAGCAGATAAATTGAAAGTGATGGATCGATTTCGTAAATCGATGTTGATTGAGCGAGTGGATGCAGAGGTCGTAGACAGTAGAACGGGGCGTGAGTCGTCAACAACCGTTGCATTTGATGTGGCGTTTCGTCATCCAGACCCAGCAATGGCGCACCAGGTCACTCAGGAACTCGTGGAGAGAGTGATGACGCTTTCAGAGGAAAGTCGGCAGCGCAGTTCAGCAGCGACATCAGATGTGTTGTCGAAAAATGCTGCTCGCATGGAAAAAATTGCCGGAGATCTAGAGGCTAAGTTAGCTGAGTTCCGCCGGGTAAATGCAGGTAAGTTGCCTGAGCAATCAGCCTCAAATTTACAAACAATTCAAAGCACTCAGTCGCAGTTGCTTTCGGTAGATTCGGAAATTCGCTCTCTTCAACAAGAGAAGGCTTTTGCTGAAGCGGAGTTGGCAACAACCAACAGATACAGTGGCTTAGTCACCAGTACTGGTGAGCGGGTTTTGAACGACTCGGAAAACATCCGCTTGATTAATATTCAACTGGCTGAAGCTCGTCGAAAATATTCTGCCGAGCATCCTGATATCCGTCGATTGGAACGCCAGCTTCGTGAAGCGCAGGCTGCGGCCGGGACCAGTGACCCGATCGTACCAGAGCGAGCTAACAACCCTGCGTATATAACCCTGCGTTCGAAGCTCCGCTCCATAGAGGCGCGGTTGGGTTCACTGCAGACCAGCCGAGGAGAGCTTCGCAATAGAGTGTCTCGCATGGAGCAGCTGGCAGTTGGTAGTCCCGCAATTGAAAAACAATACTTGGCATTAGAGCGAGAGTACAACGAAGCGATTTCTAATTTAAACGATGCCCGAAATAAGGTGTCGAGCGCTGAGCTCAATGTAGCGATAGGCGACAGTGAAACGGGCGACCGATTGTCGTTAATAGAGAAACCTGTCATACCCGTTGAACCTGACAAACCGATTCGTCTGTCAATTGGTGTGCTGGGGTCTTTGCTTGCCTTGTTTGTTGGACTAGCCATTGCAGTGTTGGCCGATCTGATGGATCGTACCGTCCGTGATGTCAGTGACCTACTTAAAATTATGAATGAGCCGCCTCTAGGTGTGATCGGAAGAATTGATTCGGCAGGGGATGTTTTTTCTCGCAATATGGGCGTTTTGCTAATTGTTGTGATCCCTTGTCTAATCGCAGCTTTTTTGTTTTTGCGCCTTGCTTGATTAACAGAGAGACGGTTAGCCGTCTGAGATAGTGGTATGGAATTTCTTAGAGATGCAGTAAACAAGTCTTCGACTTCTGGCAAGACAGACAAAATTCGAGGCTCTCGTCGCCACAAGGTGATTGATGAGCTTCAAATCGAATATTCACAGACATCTGTCGTGAAGGTGCCGGAAGAAAAGTTGCTGGCTCATCGATTGGTTGCTGGACTTGAACGTGATGAATACGCTGACTCGTATCGCATGTTACGGGCGGGTGTGCTGCGTAAACTGAATCAAAACGGTTGGACCTCTGTCGGTATTACTAGTACTGGGCCTGGACAAGGTAAAAGTTTAACCGCAGCAAACTTAGCGATTAGTATTGCGCAGAAAGTAAACCACAGCGTCATGCTTGTAGATTACGATTTGCGACGTCCGTCTATTCGTAAGCTGTTCGACTATAAAGGCCCGATGGGTCTAACGCACTACATTACTAAGCAAGTGCCTCTAGAAGATGTTCTGTTTAATCCAGGAATAGATCGCTTGGTTGTTTTACCCGGTGGAAAGCCAACATCACGTTCCTCAGAATTGCTGTCTTCCCCCAAAGTTTTACAGCTCACACGCGAAGTAATTTCCAGATACTCATCTAGGATTGTGGTTTTTGATTTGCCACCTGTTTTAGCCACTGACGATGCTTTGACTATATTGCCGCATTTAGACTCAGTGTTAATGGTTGTAGAGGAAAGCGGTTCCAATCGTGAAGAAGTTAAACGCGCGCGAGATCTGCTCAGTGAGTACAACCTCTTAGGTACCGTATTAAATAAATCGCGCGATAAGCATTCAGCCTATAGCTATAAGACGAAGTACTACTAGGAGCGTACGCACGTGTATTTAGATTTTTACAATCTTCGCGACAAGCCTTTTTCAATGTACCCAGGAGTGGATTCTGTCTTTCTTGGTGACAAGCACGGTGTGGCCACCGCGATGTTGGAGTATGGAGTACTTGAAAACCCCGGTTTTACGGTGCTTACGGGGGATATCGGGACGGGTAAAACGACGCTTTTGCGTTATGTGCTTGACCGACTGGAAGGCAACGCGGTGGTGGCCGAAGTCAATTGTATGCCCAGTGATCGCTCCAACTTGATTTCTCAACTCTGTGCTGCGTTTGGCGTTGATTCCAAAAACGTGGGCTTGTCCGAGTTCGTCACTCATCTACGTAGTTATCTCGAAGAACAGAAAAAACGCGGAAA
This sequence comes from uncultured Granulosicoccaceae bacterium, assembly GCA_937965695.1. Lineage (GTDB taxonomy): Bacteria > Pseudomonadota > Gammaproteobacteria > CALCKW01 > CALCKW01 > CALCKW01. Next base: position 41,885 of record CALCKW010000030.1, on the reverse strand, counting down.
GATGTTGGTTTTACTGCTCGATGATGCTCAAAATCTAGATGTTGGAGATTTGGAAAACATCCGTTTGATGGCCAACTTGAATGATGAACTAGAGTCTGCCCTGACGATAGTTTTGGTTGGACAACCGGAGCTTCGTCGGTTGTTAAAACATCCTAGACTGGTTCAGTTTAGGCAACGTATCTCCGTACATTATCACCTGACACCTCTGACCCAGGAGGAAGTATTGCACTACGTACGCTTTCGACTAGAGCAGTGTGGTGGTTCGCAGCAACTGTTTTCTGATGAAGCTCTCAATGCTGTTCACGAATACTCTGGCGGCATTCCTCGAGTGATTAATACAATTTGTGAGTTGGCGCTGGTGTATGGATACGCGCGGCAAATTGAACGATTGGATGAAGAAACCATCAAGTCAGTCGTCAAAGACCGAAATTCTGGTGGAATCACTCTACAAAGCAGTGCGGGCAACCCACGTATTGGTTCTACTCTGATGCAGCCAGCCGTCAATCGGTTTGCTGCCGGGCAAGCAGCGGCTCAGAATTCCGCTAGACGTGTCTTTTGGGATTAATTCTGTACGGAGGATGATCTTTTAACTCCATCAGAACTCAGCCTCTCAAACAATGTCGGTTGCATTTTGCTCCGACATTTCTATAGGCCAATTGGCCCAATCTCTGTTCATATTATTATCTAAAGCTCCAACATTGCTTTCTGGCAACTAGCCTTTAATGTGTAATGCCTTGCTAAAATCTCTTGTTCAGAGGTTGATCTTGAAAAACAGCCATATTTTCAAAGCTTAATTATAGACTTTGCAATATCTGTCGAAATAAGTCGTGAATGTCTGTCTTTTTTACGTTTCCTGTGCCGCGATACTACTTATTAACGGTTGGATTCATTGATCTAGGTCTTAATCATCATGAGTGAAGTTTGCAAACAATCCAACGTAGAAAGAGTGGTTCAAAAGTTTGCTGAGATTGATCATAAGGTCAACATGAGCCTTGTTGAGGCGATTGATATCTCTAAAGGACTAGCAAGCAGAGTAGAAGAGGGCGATTTCAAACCAGATTATGTGATCGGCATTGCCAATGGTGCTTTGTTGCCTACACATGTTGTCGCCACTGAGCTTCAGTTACCTTTTGAATATATTCGAATGAGACGTCAAGGCAGTCGCTGGAAGCGTCGTGCCGCAAAAATTCCTTTTCTACGAGAAACGTTTTCGTTACTTTTCCGTGCTCAAATTTTTGCTCGTCTCGTGGCGCCTTTAATTGACGGTGTCAATAAACTAGAAACTGAGGATGTAGACCAAAAAGATCTCCCGCATAACAATCGGTCTATCCTGCTCGTCGATGATGCGATAGAAAGCGGGCAGTCAATTGCTGCCGCCGTCGACATGCTAATACTACAAGGCGCGAAGACGGTGAAAGTTGCTGTCATTGGCTGGTCTGAGCGCATAGATTCTGAGCAGAAACATGGTGTTGTGCCAGACTATGTGTTGAATAGGCGTCTTCAGCATTATCCTTGGTCTGAAAACAATCCTGAAGTCCATGCGTATAGAGAGTGGCTTTCTCAACATGGGTTGGAAGAATGGGACTAGTTGGCACGTATTTTGGTTGATGCTTTAGGTGCAAGATCGCTAGTCGTGGCGATCCTCAAATGCTTGCTAAAGGAAAAATCGTGTCTGCGTCTAAATCATCGTATTCTAAATTCGTAAAAAATAATCTAAATTTTAGATTGATGGTTTTGTCTTGCGCCTTTTTAGGGCTGGGCCAAACAGCAATAGCAGCGCCAGACATTGAATTGGCGCCTCGACTGACCACTGAAGATTATGGCAGCGAAGAATTTCCAGGTGACTACGCAATCGCGGTCCCTGTAGGGGAAGCAGGCTTCTACCCATCAGGTGCTGTCCGCGTTACATCAATAGACAATTTGTATTACCAAGAAGGCGAGGAGCAGACTAACGCTGTTCAAGTTCGTGTGATCCCCAAGCTCGATCTAATCGCCGAAGGAAGCAAGTCGGTTTTTTGGGGCTTGTTACGTGGTGATATTCGACAGCACGATGGTGAAGGAAGTAATGCCAACACCGCTGATTTTCGATTACGGGGATTTGCTCATTTTGATTTGGACAACCGTAATCGCGTCGATGCAGAAATCTCTCATTCTATTTTGAGCGAGGAATTAGGAACGGGCCGTACTCGTGGGGAAACCGATTTTAGCGATATTGACTCTTCAGATACTTATACGTTGAGCAGAATCGGACTGACGTATTCGTATGGCAACCCGCGATCAAGGGGCGAGCTTACAGGTGGCTTTTCATTGGGGACATTGGAATACGTCGAGAATGAAGAATTCCTAAAAGAAAACAACCGTGATATGAGTATTTTGTGGGGGAGGTTCTCCTACAAATTGACTGGAAAAACCACCTTGTCTGCTAGAGTTAGTCAGCGTAATTATGAATACACTGACGACGATAATTCCGACAATGACCGTCGTGACAGAGATGCTACAACTCTGGTTTTAAGTGCCGACTGGAGCGATGGTGGACTCTGGTACGGAGATGCTTTCGTGGCTGCCTCGAATTGGGAGTACAGCAATCGACAGGCTACTAACAATGTTGCGACAAGTGGCAATGACACAACCTTAGGTGCGAACTTGTACTGGGCGATCCGCTCATACAGTACAGCCAACTTTTTTGTTCGCCAGTTTATCGACGACACGACGAACGGTGGATCTGCAGGCTCAGTAAAAACATCCAATGTAGGTGTTCGTTGGAAGCACGGTTGGAGTGAACGATTCAACACGACGATCGCATTTTACAAGAGTAGTGAGACGAGCAAGGATGATGCGAATTTTGAGTCTTCAGATCGGCGTGTTTTCTCTTTAGAAGGCCGATTGGCAGTGCGTCGCTGGCTTAATGTGTTGGTTGGTGCAACGACCGATGACCTCGATTCAGATAATGTTGAGTCGCAGAGGCAACTGTTGTACTTAGGCTTGGAAGGGAACCTGTAGGTTCCAATAGGCTGCCTGTAAAAATTTATAGTGTATTAAAGAGTTCTGGAGATGTGAGCATGATGTTTAGATGGTTGAAAAGTATTGTTGTTCTAGTGATGCTTAGCTTTCCTTTGCTTGGAAACAGTGCAGACGTTGGTGATAACTATTTGCTTGATACGGGTGACAAGATCCTGATCAAAGTTTTTGACGAAAATGACTTAACGGTAGAAACGCGGCTAAATAATCGAGGAAGAATTAACTACTCTTACTTGGGCGAGCTGGAAATAACAGGGAAAACGACTGAGGAAGTAGAAGAGTTAGTTTCAGATAAACTGAAAGAAGGCTTTTTGTTAAACCCTAGTGTCAGTGTCACGGTGCTCGAATACCGTCCGTTTTTTATTAATGGAGAGGTTAGCAGCCCAGGGGACTATCCTTACCAACCTGGTTTGACTCTCGAGAAAGCGGTTTCTATAGCCGGAGGTTTTACAGACCGTGCTTCTCGTCGAAAAATATATCTGCTTCGAGGTGATTCTGACAAGCGTTCTAAAATCGGCTTTCAGCACTCCATTGAGCCTGGCGACATAGTCACTGTTGAAGAAGGTTTTTTCTAACACTTACAGTAAACAATTTTCAGTAGTGGTCGAATCATTGACGAATCGGCGCAATAAAATTCTAGAGAATATAAATGTCTATCTTTAATCAGCAAAACGATGACAACCAATACTACAGTGGCTCATCAAGGCAAGGCGGAGACGAGGGAGAAGTCAACCTTCGCGAATACTTGCGTGTAATCGTTAAGAACAAATGGCTTGTTATTGCCTGTACGTCGATTTTGACGGGTGTTGCAGCGTTATATGCTCAGACAGCTACACCGATTTTTGAAGCGACAAGCACACTTTTGATTGAAGGCGAAAAGAAAAATGCTGTATCCATAGAAGATCTCTATGGTATCGACAAGACCAGCTCAGATTACTTTCAGACTCAGTATGAAATATTGAAATCTAGAGAGCTTGCGGAAAAAATTGTTCAGAATTTAGACCTGACTACTCACCCCGAATTTAATGGCAAACCTCAGCCTTCAATTATTTCCAATATGTTGGCAGGTATCGGCGTTGGGCAAGAAGTTGTTCCTGCCGGTGAAACAGAGGGTGAACGACGCTTTGCTCAGATGGATTCTGAAACACAGAGTTTGGTCGCAGCTGAGACCTTTCTACGCAGATTGACGATCAGTCCTGTAAGAAAAACCAAACTGGTAAAAATCAGTTTTGAATCGCCAGACCCTGTCTTTGCTGCACGAGCAGCAAACTCTGTTGGCGAGGCATACATTGAGAACTATCTCGACACCAAAGCAGAACAGACTGCGACTGCGTCAGCGTGGATGGGGGAGAGGCTGTCGGGCTTAAAAGTCGCCTTGGAAGAGTCGGAACGCAAGCTTCAGCAGTATAAGGAAGACAACCAGCTAGTAGACTTTGGTGGTGGTGTTACTAGTTATAATGAACAAGAACTTGCCAACTTCTCAGGCAAGCTCATTGATGCGCAACGTGAGTCTGCAGAAAAGAATGCACTTCTCGATGAAGTGAAGCGCTTGCGCCAATCGGCACCCGAGTTGTTGGAAAATATGCCAGCAGTTCAGAGAAGTGGAATTGTTCAAACCTACAAAGTTGAGAGAGCAAGTGTAGAGCGTGAACTGGATGAGCTAGCCAACAGGTATGGTGATCGCCATCCGAAGATGGTTGATGCTCGATCGCGGTTAGCTGTTATTGAGAGAAATCTTGATTTGGAAATTCGACGGATAATGTCGTCTATCGAAAAAGATGCTGATCTTGCGAGAACAAATGTCAGAACTTTACAGCGCTCGGTTGCAAGCGGTAAAGCTGAGATCCAAAACATAGGTCGTAAGTCTTTTGAATTGGATCAGCTTCAGCGCGAAGTCGATGCAAACCGAAATTTATACGATACATTTTTTAGCCGTATCCGAGAGACAGACGAGACCGGCAGTTTGAACTCTACTAATGCTCATATCTCCGATCAGGCGGTACCGCCATTCTTCGCGAGTAAGCCAAAGAAAGCTCTGGTCGTTGCATTAGCATTTTTGGCCGGTTTGATCGGTTCATTGGCATTTGCATTTTTGCGGGAATACATGGATGACTCTGTCCGTGGTGCAGAGGACATTGAGGCGAAGTTAGGCTTACCTCTATTAGGGATAATCCCCCAACTCAAATACGGAAAAGGTCTTTTTGGGAAGGCGACAGACTTGCCATTGAGTCCGCAGGCAATTGATGACCAACGCGGTACTTTTTCTGAATCTATTCGGACTATTCGTACAGGTGTCACGCTCAATTCAGGGGATGTGTCTGACAAGGTCATCATGATCACGTCATCTGTTCCCAACGAAGGTAAATCGACGTTATCGATCAATCTGGCATATTCAATGTCGCAGGTTGAAAAAGTCTTGTTGATTGACGCTGACATGCGTCGACCAAGTGTTCATAAGACGCTGGGTTTGCCCGCTGATGCTGTAGGCTTGGCCAACTTGGTCGAAAAAACCGCCAAAGCACAAGATTGCATTATGAAAGGTGTGATTGGTAACTTGGATGTAATGACTGCCGGAGGGGTGCCTAGCAATCCTCTGGAATTGATATCAAGCAAACGATTCGCGTATCTACTTGATCAGCTACGCAAGCACTACGATCGAGTGATTATCGATTGTGCTCCGGTCCAGGCCGTTAGTGATTCCTTAGTACTTTCACAAAGTGCTGATGCAGTTCTATATGTCGTTCGCTCAGTAGTGACACCCATGCCGCTGGCACAGCGTGGTGTTTCTCGCATGAAGCAAGTGGGCGCAAAGATAAAGGGCATAGTTGTCACGCAGGTAGACGTAGAAAAGCTCCAGTCTTACGGTGGTGACCATTACTATCAGGGTTACTATGATTACTACGGTTACTCTGAAGACAACGCTGCTGTTAAACGTGAAGTTATTGAAGAGCCAGATGACTTCAGCAAGCTCTAATTATCATTAGAGCTTAGGCAAGAGTCCGACGGCTCTAGCCGAATAACCGCCGCCAAGCTGTGCTTGCGGCGGTTTTTTTATGGTATCAATTCAATAGCTATCGCTGTAGCCTCACCGCCACCAATGCAAAGACTGGCAATGCCGGTTTTCATGCCTCTATTTTTAAGCGCGTAGATGAGTGTTGTGATAATTCGAGCTCCAGATGCGCCAATGGGGTGGCCAAGCGCGCAGGCACCGCCATTGACATTTACCTTTTCAGAATCGAGAGAGAGTTCTTGTATCGCAGTGAGTGCAACCACTGCAAAAGCCTCATTGATCTCAAACAAATCGTAGTCGCTTGCATTGGTTTGAGTTTTCTCAAAAAGCTTCTGAATTGCGCCAATAGGGGCTGAAGCAAAATCACTCGGTTTTTGGGCGTGGCTACAGTGACCTAGAATACGAGCCAGCGGTACACACCCCTTTGCTATTGCATCGCTCTCGCGCATCATCACTAAGGCTGCGGCACCGTCCGAAATGGAACTAGCGTTTGCCGCTGTCACGGTACCGTCTTTGTTGAACGCCGGGCGCAATTGAGGGATTTTTTCTGGTCTGGCTTTCCCCGGTTGCTCATCGGTATCTGTGTGCACCTCTTTTCTGCCTGCCATAGTACTGACGGCTGAAATCTCGTCTCTAAATGCACCGTTTTCTATGGCAGATTTTGCTCTAGCCAAAGAGCGTAAGGCATATTCATCTTGTAATTCTCGACTGAATTTAAATTGAGTAGCACAAGAGTCGGCAAAGCTTCCCATCAATTTTCCTTTGTCGTAAGCGTCTTCTAAACCATCTAAAAACATGTGATCCATCACCTTGTCATGACCCATGCGCATACCCGTACGAGCTTTCTGTAGTAAATAAGGGGCGTTGCTCATGCTTTCCATGCCGCCTGCGACAACAACGTCTGCTGAACGCGCTGTTAAAGTATCACAGGCGATCATTGCCGCTCGCATACCCGAACCGCACATCTTATTGACAGTGGTACAGGCTGTTCCTAGTTCTAGACCTGCAGCTAATGCTGCTTGGCGCGCTGGTGCCTGTCCTTGGCCGGCTGGCAAAACGCAACCCATATAAACTTCATCTATTTGTTGTGCATTGATTCCGCTCTGTTCGACAGCAGCTTGTATCGCTACGGCACCTAGTTCACTAGCGCTGCATGCTGCTAAATCACCTTGGAATCCGCCCATAGGTGTGCGTTTAGCGCCAACAATAACCACAGGATCATTCATCATAAGATTGTCCGTTTTTTTCTGAATCGTTTAATTCATTGTCGAATACATAGGCGCGAGGCACTCTCGATCCAATAGTTGTGAGTACCTCGTAGGCAATGCTTGACTGCCAGCTGGCTAGTTGATGCGCGTCTATGCCTTCGCCAAGCAAGGTCACGGTATCCCCGTTGAATGCGCTGTCTTGACCAATGTCGACCATAAGCTGATCCATGCATATTTTACCAATGACTGGATAGTATTTATTATGGATCCGGACTTGCGCTATATTCGAAAGCTGTCTGCTATAACCGTCAGCATAACCAACAGGAACGGTGACAATGCGAGTGTCTGTTTTGGGAGCCCATGTTCCACCATAACTCACAGTGTCGCCAGCACGAACCACTTTAAAATAAACCACTTTTGAATGCCAAGTCAGTGCTGGACGAAGATTCAGCGTGTGTCTAATATTTAAAGCGGGCAAAACGCCAAATAGGGAGATGCCGACTCTCACCATATCCAGATGAGATTCTGGATAACGAATTGCTGCTGCAGAATTGGCTGCATGGCAAATAATCAATTGCCCAAGCTCAGTTTTTGCTCGTTCACAGACTTGCTTAAATCGTAGCAATTGCGTGTTGTAAAAAGAACTGTCGGCCTCGTCAGCACTGGCAAAATGTGTATAGATGCCTGTGACAGTGACATGCTGGCAATGACGAGCCGCTGTAAGGAGATGGTCAGCATTGTAATAATGCACGCCAACCCGTTCCATGCCTGTGTCTATCTTGAGATGTACATTCGGACGAATTCCAAGTTTTTCCGCTGCCTTATCGATAGATTTTAGTTTGCTGACAGAGGAAGCGGTCAGGGTCAGTTTACGTTTGATATATAACGGTATTTGCTCATCAAACATACCTCCAAACACTAAAATTGGCGTATCGATGCCACAGTCACGAAGGCTAAGTGCCTCCTCGAAGGTTGCCACACCAAAATAGGGAGGGGCAAGTTCGCGTAAATAGAGAGCGACTTCTTCTAAGCCATGACCATAGGCGTTTGCTTTAACCACCGGCATGACTTTCGCGTCGCCAACATGGGCGCAAAACTGTTGATAGTTGTGAGCGATAGCACTGAGATTGACTGACACCTGAGTTGGTCGCGTTAGGTCTTTGGCTTGTGTGTACCGATATTCCACTGGCGTGTCCTCCTGTGCCGACGTTCAGTTAAAGATATTTCGCACCAGTACCAATTTGATTTCCACGGCGCTCGCTCAGGGACTACAATCACGCCAAGGTATCGAGTTAAAAAAAAGATCATATGGCAAACTTCAAAACTCACTTCGCGGCGGCGGCGGCGCTCAGCGGAGCAACCTCTAGCGGGCTGTTGGCGCTCAATCATATCGACAGTACTGAAGCGATGGTCGCATTTAGTTTGGGTACGATCGGTGGCTTTTTGCCCGATATCGATTCCGAAAACTCTACGCCGGTAACCATTACGTTTAATGCTGTTGCTATCGTGGTGTCGTTTGTGATCATGTTCAGCAAATCCGCGACTTACTCGGTAGCTGAAATGTTGGTTCTGTGGGTCGTTGTCTATTTGGTCGTGCGTTTGGCGTTGCTCAAATCGTTTCAGCTGATCACTGTTCACCGCGGTATGTTCCACTCTATTCCAGCTGCGGTTCTGGCAGGAGTATTGACCACAAATTTGATGGCTTATGGTTTCAATATGACCGGATTGTTGAGTTGGATCTACGGCAGCTTTGTCACAATTGGGTACCTGCTGCACCTCCTGTTGGACGAGATGGTCTCGGTCAACTTGATGGGCCGTCGCATTAAAAGATCCTTTGGCACGGCCTTGAAGTTTTACGATCGTAAAAACTTGTTTGTGACATCTCTGGTGTATATAGCTTTGGTTGTAGCTTTGCTGCTCTCTCCTGATCACCAAGGAGCGCTCGAATTGCTCAGCGAGAAAAACCTCTTGAGCGATTTGCAAAATATTATGCTGCCTCAGCACAGTTGGTTTGCCGATCTGCAGTGATCTCGCGCCATTCAAGATACGTTCTCCGCAGAAAACTGGCAGGGGAAGAACCTATCTTGGCCCACAGCACCCACGACTTGGTCTTGCGCAAACTGTAATAGCGCTTGCTCGCGTTCTACGGGGAATCCTACCCATCGATCGTTGCGTGCTAATGGGCCAGCCAGCAACGCATCACGCGGGTAGAGCTTAGCTAGCTTTTGCTGAAACTCAGGAGGTAGGCGAAAACTCCCGGTACTGACTGAATGGATACTGGCTTGGGGTAACCGGGAAAAAACATCGTCAAAGAATTTTGCGTACACCTCTTTGTAGTCATCACACCAGATGAGCGGATCAAAGCGTAAGCCTATTCTCCAACCGGCCTCTGCAACTTTCTCCAGTGCTGCGATTCGACGATCAAGTGAAGGAGCGTCATGCTCAAGAGATCTAGCAATAGGGTCGGGTGACAAGCTACAGGCAACTACCACATTGTCTAGGGGTTCCAACTTGAGAAGGGATCTTATCTGCGTACTCTTGGTGCGAAGCTCGAGATTAGCCTGTGGCTGGTGTGCAAACCACTGCAATGCCTCAGACACAAAGTGAGTGACAGGTTCCAAAGCGAGTGAGTCACAGTCGTAACCAGAAAAATACCAACCAGGCGCATCCAGTTTGTCCTGCTGTTCTTTGATGTCATCAAAAAAATCTTCGTAGTTGACAAACATGACGTAATTCGCGCTTCTGTACATGCCTTGTAAAAAACAATAACGGCAATCGTACAGGCAATTGTACAGGTGCGAAAAGTAGAAATTGTGTTGGCCGCCGATACCGTAGTCTGCTGGAGCAGGCAGTACTCGATTCCCTGACTTGTGAGCCAGTACGAGCGCAGGTTTTTGTTTTTGAACCCTGAAACTTTGTTGTGCTCTGTTGAATATTTCACCATAGCGTTCGCAGACTATTCGCCGTGCTTTTGGAAAACGCTCCAGAACCTTCAACGTGCGAGGGTGTTGTTGAACGGCTTCTTCAATGTAAATTGTATCTATCATCGCAGCACCACCGGAAGTTTCTCTATCTCGACCTCCAGCATCGAGAGAACTTGTTTAGCATCCCTAGCCTTTGTTTCTAAGTCGTTAGGGCTCAACAATAATTGTGTCAACGCGTAGTAGCGGTTGAGCAATTTGTATAACTGTTGAGTCTGACTATGACTAAAGCGCCATCGGCTAGAGTATTCTAGTATGCACTCCTCGAGGCCGACGGGCGTCGGCTCAGGCAAGCTATCGGCAAGCTGAGTCAGTGCTGTCGAGAAGCTAATTATTTTATCAATGTTGTTTTGGATTAGACCCGGCACTGACTTTTTGTCGAAACTCTCAAGCGGATTTTCTCTGTTGTCCGAAACGACCTTGAGTAGATGAACGAGTTCCAGTGGCACAAAACGAGAGCAAGTTAAATAGAAGGCGAGGCCTTCCATATCAACCAGCTTTTCGTCGACATACAGAGAGCAGGGTTCGTCCACCGTTTTCAATACAGCTCCGGGTAGAGCGTTAGTGCAGTGCAGTGCCGGGTAGTAACCTCCACGTACACCTTGCAGTTTCTCTACCCAGAAAAGCTCACCGAGTGCATGCGAGGCGTGACCAGCAATGCCGATATTAAGCCACGGTAAACGTGCAAGGCTCGGAGCGTGTCCAATCAACCACCCGCAGGCAGCGGCGGCGTTTAATTGACCAATTCCGGTGACCAGCAAGTGATCGTCGCCGTTGCTATAAGTAGACCAGGGCTTATCGATTTTTCTTTTGAGCTTCAGCGCGTCAATGATTGGGCGAGCTTCCGCCGGCAATGCTACGACATAAACGGTCATTGCACCGAACCGGTATATTCAATCATCGAGAGTTCTGACTCTAGTTGTTGAGCCTCTTCTTCACGGCCACGCTTACGGGCACCTGCTGCAAATACTTTGATTTTTCCGCTCAATACCTCGATGGCAGCACAGCGTTGTGTGCTGTCGAGGGTTGCAGTACGCAATAGCTTGAAAAGTACTTGTATACGAAAACGATCCATTCCCCAGTGAGCACGCGAGAGCTGATCATCATGCCCGCCATATTTACTCAGCAGCGCTTTATCTATGTACAACACCGGCTCTTGATGTGTAAAACGCAACCAGTAGTCGTAGTCTTCGCAGGCGGGGAGGTTTTCGTCGAATAAGCCGATGTCTTCAAACACATCGCGACGAATCAGCGCTGCACTGGGCGAAATGGCACACAACGGCAGGCATTGCTCAAATATCCAACCGCCAGATTTTCGGTGGCGATTTTTAGGATTGACCCGTACTCCGTTGCGTATCCAGAGTTCGTCACAATGTACCAAGCGCGATTGAGGGAATTCTTGGACTGCTTCGAGTTGTTGTTTCAACTTATCGCAGTGCCAAGCATCGTCTGAATCCAGTAGAGCGATCCAAACACCTTTTGAAGCACTAATGCCTGTATTCCTTGCTGCACTTACACCAGCATTGTCCTGATAGATCGCTTTAATACCGCGGTACTGATCAGCTAATAGCTGAGTTGTGGTGTCTGTCGAGCCGTCATCTACGACGATAATTTCTAGTGGTTTCAGTGTTTGGGCTAATACAGAGTCGAGCGCTCGTGGCAGGCAGTGCGCGCGATTGAAACTTGGTATAACAACGGTGATATCTGCAGGCTCGATCATCAAGTCATATTACCATTATTCGGGGATAGTATCGGTTCGTTGTGACTGCTTGATAACTGTTCGCAACTCTGCCGACAGCGCGGGATGGCTCTTTTTTAAATCCTTATTCGGGTACTTGGTCCAGCAATCTTTGGCGCTAGCAAAGATAAAGTCAGCGGCTGAAGTCAATGGCTTGAGAACCGTCAACGCGTAACTCCCACTGGTGGCTTCGCAGTTATCCCCCAACAGCACGGGATGATACTCAGCTCGCGTCCAAAAACGAATGACGCGACCATCTGCTGCGAAAATACTGCCGATGAAGTTTATGCCTGCAGCCCTAGCTTCTCGCTGTAGGTGTTGCAGCAGTTCGCTGCCAAACCCTTGGTTCTGGCATTCAGGCTGTACGGCGATTCTCACCACACGCCAAAAGGTACCCGTCGCCGCTAGTGGGATCTGCCGCTTTTGTAAAAGTAATTGCGGAAGCAGATGACCGGAAGGCCTGCGTCTCCCTGCCATAATTTCGGCGATGAGTTCGTCGTCGTTTATTGGGCCTTCTTGAGCGACCAAACAAGCCGCGAGCACTGTTTCCTCGCGACGCAAAACGGCCAATCGTAAGTTTGGACCATCTAGCATTTGGCGCAAATCCAGTGGCCGGGTGCGGTAGTGTGCTGTGGCGAGCAGCCCGTAGATTTGCCTTAAGAGCGGCTCATCAATCGCTAGACTATTTCGATCCAGCCAGTCAAACGCAGCGCAGTCGGTATCAATCGCTTTGCTTTCTGCATTTAGCATCAACAAATCATTACAACTACGTTCTAAGGGATCATCTGAGGCCCAGCGAATGGGTTGCTGTAGATTGCTCCAGTAGCCGTGCGGGTAATGATCCACAACGTGATTGCGAAGCCGCGTATGAAATCCTCTTCCTGCGCCTTCGTAACCGTGGACGGTGCCCGCCATGATTAATCTAGGGTACTGCGCTAAGAGCTTGGTCAATAGACCTAAATGTATACCACCCATTTCGTCGACCAGTAACACATCACAAGCTTGTGGCTCTAAGCTTAAGCTGTCTGGCGATACAAAATTTAAACACGTTTCCAGTTTGGGTGCATCGTCTGGCCAATGATTGCGGGCATGTACCAGCAACACATCTACTGCTGCTTTGCGGGGTGCGCTAACCAGCAGTCGGTGAGCTCCGCGCCGAGCGAACTCAGCGGCTAATTGCCCAAGGGCAGCTGACTTACCTCTCCCTCGATCGCCACTTATTATCGCTAGCTGGACAGGCGCATTTTCAAACTGATCGGCTAGCTGGTGCACGAGCTTTTTTTGCTCGTTAAAGCTGGAGGGGGTGGACTCGTTTTTAAGCAGTTTGACGCAACGTGGTTCTTTACCCTGCTGTACCAATAGTTGTGACGTATCTGGTATCCGTAGGCTCAAACGAGCGAGGTAGCGAGAGCGCTGGACTGACTGACCCCAGATACTGCATCGATTATTTACAGGGTCGGCATGCAGGTCCCAGCGTTCTAAAGCAGGTGTCAGTAATATTAGTGCTCCTCCCGCCTTAACAGTGCCACACAGCAACGCAAAAATATTCGGATCAAACCCTGAGTGGGCGTCAAATACCAGAGCGTCGACTTCTCGGCCCAGCCAACGCCGACTGCTATTGAAATCAATTGCTTCTGGTCGTTTCTCTAAAGAGTCGCTAACCCATAAGGGTGTAGTTTGCTGTTGGTCCAAAAGGTCGGTTGCTTGCTGCTCAGCCCATTGCTGTTCACCAGAAAAAGTGATCAATACGCGATGACGATTGTTTGCCGCAGTCGCGAGCAGCGATTCTGCTTGTCTTAAAAAAGATATCATGGCTTGCGTTGACCAAGCGTACAAGCTGTAGTGGAGCAACGTGAATTCATCGGCGTCATTTCCTATTGGCTGTTTGCCAAAGAATTAGGCTACACAGTCTCTATGAATCAGCGAGGTGCTAGACGAATAGCGCCGTCGATACGAATCGTTTCACCATTGAGGTATTGGTTATCGACAATATGAGCTGCAGTTTTGGCAAACTCACGGGGATCGCCCATGCGTTTTGGGTAGGGTACTGAGTCTCCCAGAGTTTGTTTAACTGATTCAGGCATACCAGCCATCATTGGGGTCATAAAAATTCCGGGTGCGATAGTGCATACGCGAATGGCATTGTTAGCCAAATCTCGCGCAATAGGCAAAGTCATGCCCGCCACAGCCGCTTTAGAAGCGCTGTATGCCGCCTGTCCCACTTGGCCATCAAACGCAGCCACACTTGCAGTGCTGACCACAACGCCTCGATCACCGCAGTTCAAGGGCTGCGCTTCGCTCATGCGTGCAGCTGTTAGCCGAGTGCAATTAAAAGTTCCAATCAAATTTATTCTTATAACTTTTTCAAAGTCAGCTAGAGGATGCGCACCATGCTTACCAACTGTTTTGCTGCCAATAACGATGCCTGCGCAATTGACAAGCACGCGCACGGAGGAGCCCGCCCAATTCTCTACAGCATCGAGTCCTGCACTGACACTCACTTCATCGCTAACATCCACTGAAACAAACAAGCCATCAATATCCTTTGCGTGTTGCTCACCGCGCTCTCGGTCTAAATCAAAAATTGCAACTTTGCATCCCAAGCTTGCGAAGTGCGCGGCTGTTGCTGCGCCCAGTCCACTGGCCCCACCGGTAACGACAGCTATATTGCCTTGTATTTCCATGTTGTTGCCTCTCGACTCAGCGATTAAACCCGCGGCTGATAATTAATTTTTGGATATCGGAAGTGCCTTCGTAAATTTGACACACTCTAACGTCTCGGTAAATTCTTTCGACAGGAAAATCAGAAAGATAACCATAACCACCAAGGGTTTGGATGGCAGCAGAGCAAACTTGTTCAGCCGTCTCAGAAGCTACCAGCTTTGCCATACAGGCTTGTTGAAGGCAGGGTTCTCCCGAGTCTTTAATGGCTGCGGCGTGTAATGTTAGCTGGCGTGCGGCTTCAAGCTTGGCCTGCATATCTGCCAGTCTAAATGCCACAGCTTGATGCTCAATAATTGGCACACCCATGCTCTCACGTTCGCCTGCGTAAGCAATGGCGTAGTCCAAGGCCGCTTGCGCCATTCCCACACTTTGTGAGGCAATGCCGATGCGTCCTGCCTCTAAATTTCCTAGAGCAATGCGGTAGCCTTGTCCTTCTTCACCGAGTAAGCTGTCAGCAGGTATACGCATATTGTCAAAGTTCAATGAGCAGGTGTCGGAGCTGGCTTGTCCCAGTTTTTCTTCAACTTTGCTCACCTGGTAGCCTGGGGTGTCCGTGGAGACGATGAAAGCGGAGAGTCCGCGTTTACCCGCGCCTTTGTCAGTGACTGCAAAAATGAGTGCACAACCGGCCAGTTTGCCTGAAGTGATGAATTGCTTGTTGCCGTTAATGACATACTCATCGCCATCGCGACTTGCCTGTGTCCGAATAGCTGATGCATCTGAGCCAGCGTGAGATTCGGTCAAGCAAAAGGCCCCGATCATCTCGCCACGTGCCAGGGGGGCTAAAAACTGTTTTTTCTGAGTGTCACTGCCTAGCTGAGCAAGTGCTGCGCACATTGGAGCGTTATTAACGCTCATGATAGTTGATAGCCCACCGTCGCCAGCTGCGACTTCCATCAGAGCAAGTGCGTAACTGACGTAGTCCGCACCTGCGCCGCCCCAGTCAGGATCCGTCGTCATGCCGAGCAGGCCTAACTGGCCCATTTGCGCTAATACGTCTGCGGATACAGCCCTGGCATGGGCCCACTGTTCTGCATAGGGTGTTACACGATCACGCACAAATTGCTTGACGGTATCTTGCATCAATCGTTGTTCTTCATTGAGTAACATCGAGAGCTCCCAAGAGCTTTTAGAATGAGTTTTTTATTGGCGCTACAGTAGCGTCTTTAAGCTTAATTAACGTTTACGTAAACGTCAACTTGATGTTTGATGTATATCGATAGATAAATAATTGTAAAATTGCTCTATTAGTCTCTTAGACTGGAGCAAAATCACGGTCTCTTGATTTGACTGTTCTGATTCTTACTCGAGCTGTGCTTTTGTGTGGAGCTATTTTGAGATGCATTCGCCAGTTTGAGGCTCGGGAACAGCTAATTTGATGGCAACTGTATTATGATGTTCTGCTAAGTAAAATCCTATAAATCTAAAACGCTATGTGTATCACGTGAATACATTTGAAAGGGACAAAAAAGCACGGCCCCACATTGGGCGTTTGTTGCTTGGTATCGGCAGCTTTTTTCTAGGGCTTGTGTTTGTGCCTTTGCCTTTGCCTTTGGGGTGGCTATTCCTGCTCATCGGCACAGCCTTAATAGCTCTCGAGATTGCTTGGGTAGGATCGCTTGTACGCTGGTGCAGGTCTCGCTGGGGATGGGGTGATAGGCGACTTCGGCAGCTTCACGGTGTCTCGCCGGTACTCGTAAAAGAGTTCCTTGATAACACTGATCCGAACACTTAACCCCTTTTCTGCTCTTGTGTGATGTCAGTCTGACAATGTCCGCAAGAAACTCTCCAGTTGTTTTTCTTCTTCAACACTGAGTTCAAGTTTGCGCAACTCGTGAGCACCAACCTGTTTTCTGTCTGGAGGTACGTTGTAATGCTTTATGACGGACTCCAGAGTTGTTTTACTGCCGTCGTGAAAATAGGGAGCAGTCTCTGAAACGTTGCGCAAGCTAGGTGTTTTGAAAGAACCTTCCAGTGGAACATGGGCATTGCGTTTTAAAAAGCGCAACTCTGTGCACTGTCCTTTGGCCGCATCGCTAAAGGGACCTAAGCAATTGAACTCGTCCAACAGCACCGCCTGAAGTCCGAATACACGCCCAAAATCTAAATGTTCGCCGCTGAAGTTACCCGTGCCGATATTGTGAAAATCTCCGTTACTGAATGTTGGTCCGTTGTGACATTGCAAACACTGGGTTTTAGCCGCGTCAATGAATAAACGGGCACCAGACTTCTCTTCAGAATTCAGCACATTGCTATCTTTTTTACCCGTTGCTAGTTCGTCTAGGTATCGGTCGAATCGGGTGGGGGCATATTCAAGGGTTCTTTCATAAGCAGCGATGGCTTTACCGACATTGGCGTAGGCGCTATTTATTTTTCGCTGGCGCATAGGGTTCAAACGATTCCAGCTGTCCTTGCCTTTTTTGTCAGCGTATGGCCCGGCGTGATCGGGTAGTTTTGCGGAGTCTATTCCCTTGGGGAACTCCCCAAAAACTCGCCGGTAGTGCTGGCTCAATTGGGGGTCAGTCATGATTTGTTTCAAGACTTCAGTGCGACTGCTACCCATCTCT
Organism: uncultured Granulosicoccaceae bacterium; assembly: GCA_937965695.1. Classification (GTDB taxonomy): domain Bacteria; phylum Pseudomonadota; class Gammaproteobacteria; order CALCKW01; family CALCKW01; genus CALCKW01. The sequence continues at coordinate 24,639 of CALCKW010000030.1, read as the reverse complement.
TCTGGTGCTTCGAATGGAATAAGCGCCTGCGACCACAGTGAGTCTCTGCGACCGTCCCAGTAGAACCAACGTTGGTGTGCGCTACCAACAATGCTCATCGTATTTCTACCAGTGGCCTTTAGGCCAACAGCACGTGGTTTGCCGTCAGTGAAGTGTTTTTCTGGGAGATGACAACTGGCGCAAGAAAACTCACCATTCGCGCTCAACCGTTTGTCAAAAAACAGTTTTTTGCCTAGCTCAGCCGCATCCTTATTATCTGCGTAAGCATTTGAAGGTTGATAAGGAGCGGGGCCTAAATTATTTAGATTAAAACTCTGTAGGACTCTCAGTTCTCGCTCGGTCCAGACAACTGAGTCAGCTAGAATTGCAGAAGTGCTCACTATCAAAGCTAATGCAACAAGAACTTTCATCAATAGTCGATCTCAAACTCAAAAGTTGCTACGTCACGTCTTTCGAGCAACTCTACGCCAATCATCAAGGTCCATGCGCCAACCATGTTCAGGCGCAGACCCTCAATCAAATAACGCCCTTCACCCAAATTCTCAGTGATTTGTGGTTGCGTTGGTAAACCGTGGCCGTGGCCACGCATGCCCCCGTCTATTTGTACGTTTGCTGAATGTATCTTTCTTCCACTGGCGTCTTGGATCGACACGATCCATTTCTGCACTGTATTAATACGAATTGGCCCATCTTGCGGTCCAAGCGTGACTTCAAAAATACGATTTTTTGTTTTCACTGTCCAAGGCGGAGCGTCTGCCGCAAAGCTCGCAGCAGGGTTGCAAAAAAATGCGGTAACAGTCAAAACGATTGCTTTTAAGACGTTGAATTTTATAGTTTTAGACGGGTAGGGCATCTGTATCTCTTTGATATTATTTTTTGTTCTTGTCGCTTGAATGCTATTCAGTGCGGTTGTCTTTGTTTTCTGGCTGTACGTTCAATCAGTGCAAAATACACACCGACACTTTTGATTACTTTGTACCTATAGTGGAACTGCATCTGAGTACTACAGAATTGAAGATTGTTGCCGAAAAAATTGAAAGTGGAGTCATTGATAAGTCAATTTCGTTGAATTTACAAAGATAGAGGCCTTTAAGGATGAAACCAGCTCCAAAGCTAAAACGTGTGTATGACCTGGCTGCTATGCGCGGGTGGCATACTATTAGACATGACCGCAGCGTGACGGTGGGCTTGCAGCGTGCCCCTAGCTTCATTCCTGCTAAGCGTTTTCTTCCCAAAGCAGCCTAAGCCGCTGGTTTAATAATTTGCCTACCAGTTATCTAATAGGCTGATCCGCTGTAAACTTCTGTTGAACCCTCTGCAGCGGAAGTTTTAAATGCGTGATTTCCAATTACCCGGTCGCTCACCTGTGCACGCTACGCAAGGCATGGCGTGCACGTCCCAACCATTAGCTAGTCAAGCCGCTCTAGATATGTTGAAGGCTGGCGGTAATGCGTTAGATGGTGCAATCGCTGCCGCTGCCGTGCAAGGCGTCGTGGAACCCGGGTCTACGGGAATTGGAGGAGATTGTTTCTGTATCTATGCGCCGGGGGGGCGCGGCACCCCGATAGCATTCAATGGTTCTGGCAGGGCTCCGCAGGCTGCCACCGTTGAATGGTACGCGCAGCAAGGTATTTCCGAAATAGCTCAACATTCACCGCACGCAGTCACCTTACCTGGCGCCGTGGACGGTTGGTATCAGCTCAACAGAGATCATGGCGTTTTGCCTTTGGCTGCTGTACTGGAGCCTGCTATTCACTACGCACGGGAAGGTTTTCCCGTGTCTTCACGTGTAAGACATGACTGGCACAACTCGACTGCTCACCTGAGTCGAGATGAAAACACGGCTGCCGCTTATTTAGTCGACGGTGAGGCTCCGGCAGTGGGTCAATTGCATAGACTGCCTGCGATGGCGGACAGCTTAGAGTTGATTGCTAGAGAAGGGCGTGCAGGGTTCTACAACGGTGCGCTGGCAGAATCGATGGCTGCGTATTTACAGCAACAAGGTGGGCTGCACAGCGTTGACGATTTTCGGGATACACAAGGCGAGTACGTCAACCCCATTAATAGCGACTACTTAGGTCGACAAGTACATCAGTGTCCACCCAATGGCCAAGGTGTTATTGCACTGTTACTGCTCAACATGCTTCAAGGGGCGTACACAACGAAAGGTGCATTGGCCGAAGAGCGTGTGCATGCTGAACTGGAAGCGTGTCGTTTGGCTTACGCTGCGCGCAATGCCTATGTGGCAGATCCGAAGTTTGCGGAAGTGCCTGTTGAGGAGCTGCTCAGTCCAAAGTATGCAGCGCAATTGTTGGCACAAATTGACCCGGACCGGGCGGTTGAACCTCCGCGAGAATGGATGTTACCGCGTCACAACGACACCGTGTATATATCCGTTGTGGACAAAGATCGTAATTCTTGCAGTTTTATTAACACGGTCTTTCACGGCTTTGGTAGCGGGTTGATGGCTCCGGATACAGGCGTTGTATTTCAAAACCGTGGCCAAGGCTTTAGTTTGCAAGCAGGGCACCCAAATGCAATAGCCCCGGGTAAGCGTCCGCTGCACACTATCATTCCGGGAATGATCAGTCAGGGTGGCAAAGTACAGATGAGCTACGGCGTTATGGGTGGTCAGTACCAAGCTTTCGGACACCTGCAGTTTCTCAGTCGACATTACGAGTTTGGCTTGGATTTGCAAGAAGCTATGGATTTGCCCCGATTTATGGTCGATCCGTTTTCGGGCGACGTAGAAATCGAAACAAGCGTAGACGCAGCACTGGTCGCAGCCTTACGAGATCGCGGACACAGGGTTGCCGATGCTGTTGGGCCTATTGGCGGTTCGCAGGCGATTTCCATCGACTGGGATCAAGGTGTGCTAACGGGGGCCTCAGACCCGCGCAAGGATGGTTGTGCCATAGGGTACTGATAGTGGATTCAAGCATTTTACTTCACATCTAAATTATTTATAATTGAAATATAATTCTGGGCGGCGTATTGTTAATACATCACTCGGTGAAGATCTTCATGTATAACCTTACGTTGTAAGGCAGCAAGCTTTTGCTTAACGACACAGCTTCACTTTATAAAAAGAGGTATGAACAATGAAATTCTCTAAGCTTACGTTTACAGCCGCGCTGGCCCTCGCCCTGAGCGCAACAAATGCCAGCGCAGACCTCAAGGTCGGTATGATCACTACTTTGTCAGGCGGCGGGGCTGGACTTGGCATAGATGTCAGAGATGGCTTTATGCTGGCAGTAGAGCAGTCTGGTGTCGAAGGTTTGAGTGTGGTGATTGAAGACGATCAGCGCAAACCCGATGTCGCTGTTCAGCTTGCAGACAAATTGATTCAATCCGAAAAAGTCGACGTACTGACAGGCATCATTTGGTCCAACTTAGCAATGGCAGTTGTGCCTAGCACCACCGCCCAGGGGAAGTTTTACCTCTCCCCTAACGCAGGCCCAGCTGCGCTTGCAGGCAAAGGCTGCCACGCTAACTATTTTAATGTAGCTTGGCAAAACGACGGGCTTCATGAAGCGGCTGGCGAATACGCAAACAAAGCGGGTTACAGTAATAGCTTTATCATGGCGCCAAATTATCCAGCGGGTGTAGATGCACTGACTGGTTATAAGCGCATGTTTAATGGTGAGCCCGCGGGCGAACTGTTTACAAAAATTGGGCAAAATGACTACGCTGCTGAAATTGCACAGATTCGTGCTTCCGATGCAGACTCAGTGTTTTTCTTCTTACCGGGTGGAATGGGTATCTCTTTTCTAAAGCAATACGCTAATAGCGGACTAGACCTTCCGTTGATTGGACCAGCGTTTAGTTTCGATCAAGGTATATTACAAGCAGTTGGAGAAGCGGCCGTGGGTGTGAAAAATACTTCTCAATGGAATAAAGACATTGAAAACCCAGCTAACATGGCCTTTGTTAAGAGCTTCAAAGAGAAATACGATCGTTTGCCTTCACTGTATGCAAGCCAAGGGTTTGATACCGCCAATTTATTGTTAAGTGCTATGGCAACCGCTGATGTCAATGACCAAGACGCTTTTCGCACAGCGTTAGAAGCCGCAGATTTTGAATCAGTCAGAGGAGAGTTTGCGTTTGCGTCCAATCATCATCCAATCCAAAATATCTACGTTCGTGAAGTGATAAAAGAAGGTGATGTTTTTACCAATAAGATCATCGAAACGGCTTTGATAGCGCATTCTGACGTCTATGCTGCCGATTGCTCGTTCTAAAAAGATGTGCTTCTAGCCCAGCCGCTGACAGGCACAGCGGATGGGCTATCTCTTCCTCATTGATCCCCAACCTAACGACAGGTTCGTTTTTCTATGTCTCTGATGTTGGTCTTCGAACAGATCCTCAACGGCATTCAGTTTGGGGTAATGCTCTTTTTGATGGCCGCAGGGCTGACTCTAGTTTTTGGTGTGATGGGATTAATCAATCTCGCACATGGCTCTCTGTACATGATTGGTGCCTTCGCGGCGGCAGCCGTTGCGAATGCTACTGGGTCTTTTTTACTGGCATTGGCCGCTAGTTTAGGGGTGGCTGCAGCGGCTGGAGCATTAGTAGAGTTTTTGGTTATTCGACGTCTTTACAACCGCGATCACTTAGATCAGGTGTTAGCGACATTTGCGCTCATTCTTATTTTTTCTGAAGGGACTCGCTGGCTCTTTGGTTCTTTTCCGCTTTATCTAGATATTCCGGACTATTTAAAAGGAGCGGTGATATTACCCGGTGGACTGCAATATCCGTTGTATCGCCTGACAATTATTCTGATAGGGCTACTTGTGGCGATTGCACTTTACTTGCTAATAGCAAAGACAAAAATTGGTGTTCGCATTAGGGCAGGGGAAAACGACAGGGAAATGATTGCGGCATTGGGTGTCGATATCTCGAAGCTCTACACCGCAGTTTTTGCCATTGGTGCCGCGCTTGCAGGACTAGCTGGCGCTCTTGTCGGTGCGGTGCAGTCTGTGCAGGTGGGCATGGGAGAGCCAGTGCTGATTCTTGCATTCGTCGTGATTGTGATTGGCGGCATTGGATCGATCAAAGGGGCATTTATAGGTGCTCTCTTAGTTGGGCTAACAGAGAAACTCGGTAGTATTTTGTTGCTTGCTTTGCTGTCTTCGTTTCTCGAACCTGCGCAGGCGAAATCAATAGCGATGATGTTCTCGTCAATGCTGATTTATATACTGATGGCAGTGGTGCTGGTTGTTAAACCTTCAGGCTTGTATGGGAGACGAGTATGAGCCGTGAGCGCCAGATTAATATTGCATTAGTCATCGTTTTATTGACAGTGCCGCTTTGGGCATGGATCAAAGATGAGCCCTTTACACTGACACTATGTACGAGAATGGCAATATTGGCTCTTGCTGGTGTGGGGTTGAATATCGCTCTAGGATTAGGTGGGTTGGTGAGTTTTGGTCACGCCGTCTTTTTCGGCTTGGGCGGATATACGATGGGAATTCTTGCCAGCCACGCCCAGACATACTCCCCGCTGATGGAATCGCCTTTTCTTATCGAAGGCACAAAATCGATGCCGATCATTTGGCTAATTGCCACGGCGGTATCTGCCTTAGTGGCTTTTTTAATCGGGGCGTTGAGTCTACGCACATCGGGGGTCTATTTTATTATGATTACCCTAGCCTTTGGTCAAATGTTTTACTACTTCGCGATAAGTTGGCCTGCGTACGGCGGTGAAGACGGCCTTTCGATCTACGTGCGTAACGGCTTCCCTGGACTAAATACCTTGGACCCTGTGCAATATATGGTGCTGACCTACGCGTTATTGGGAATTGCGTTGTGGTTTTTCTCAAGGCTTGCAAATTCTTCATTTGGCCTAACACTCAATGCGGCTCGGCAATCACCCGGTAGGGTTCAAGCAGTGGGCATCAGACCTTTTAAAGTTCAGCTTTTTGCCATTGTTATATCCGCTGCAATCACGGGTTTAGCCGGTGCGCTGTTTGCAGACCTCAATCGCTTTGTTAGCCCAACAATGTTCAGTTGGCAGACAAGTGGCGAGATAATGATATTTGTTATCTTAGGTGGTGTCGGTCGTTTGTTTGGGCCTGTTGCGGGTGCGGCTCTGTTCGTCTTTTTAGAGCACCAGCTGGGTGGCCTTAGCGAGTTCTGGCATATTTATCTGGGGCTAATTTTGCTGGGTGTTGTTTTGTTTGCGCGTGGTGGGATTGTCGGTACATTAGCTGAAAGTGGGCTGAAACGTGGATAAAGCGATTCTCCAAGTCAAAGATGTTTGTAAAAGCTTCGCTGGACTGCGAGCCAGTTACAATATTTCATTAGAGCTTTACCCGGGCGAAATCCACGCTCTCATTGGCCCCAATGGCGCAGGAAAGTCGACACTCATAAAGCAAATATCTGGCGAATTGCGAGCTGATTCTGGCAGCGTTTACTTCGGCAATAAAAATATCTCTGGCTTGAGTGCTGCAAAACGAGCCCACTTAGGGCTTGCGCGTACTTTTCAAATATCCTCTCTTGCCATGGAAGACACCGTGCTACAAAACGTGATGCTCGGTGCTTTAGGTAGTCGAGGAAACGTATTTAGATTTTTCGGTCCAGTGCTGCATGACAAAGAACTGTTAGATCGTGCAAATGATGCTTTGGCACGGGTCGGGTTGGATCAGCAAGCCGCTGTTTGTACCGCAGAACTGTCTCACGGTCAGCGAAGGCAATTGGAGGTAGCTGTGGCACTGACACTGCAACCAAAGGCTTTTGTCATGGATGAACCCATGGCAGGTCTCGGAGGCAGTGGCTCTCGGCAATTAACTAGCCTTCTAGATAAGCTTCGGGAAGAAGCTCCCATCTTGCTGGTCGAGCATGATATGGATGCCGTTTTTGCTCTAGCAGACCGAATCAGTGTGCTCGTCTACGGCGAGGTGATTGCCACCGGCTCCGTCGATGAGATCAGAGGGAATCTAGAAGTACAGCGTGCCTATTTGGGAGAAGAGCAGTGAGCATGCTGTTGGCTAAGAAGCTCTGTGTTTTTTACGGTGCGAGCCAAGTTTTATTTGATTTTAATCTGCAAATTCAAGAAGGGTCAGTGATGGCATTGCTTGGCCGAAACGGTATGGGCAAAACAACGGCGATAAAAACAATTTGCCGTATGCTGCCCGTTGGCGGTGGTGAATTGTTTTTTAAAGGACGCAGTTTAGAAGCGTTAGCCTCTCACCAAGTAGCAAGACTTGGTGTAGGTTTGGTGCCAGAGGGTCGGCGTTGTTTCACAAACCTTAGCATTGACGAAAATCTACTGGCCGCTGCTAGACCAGGGCACTGGGACTTTTATAAGGTGTGTCAATTATTTCCGCGATTAGAAGAGCGCCGACATCAATCTGCGGCAACACTGTCTGGGGGCGAGCAGCAAATGTTAGCGATTGCGCGCGCATTGATGACAAACCCTGAGTTGTTGGTGTTAGATGAGGCAACTGAAGGTTTAGCACCGCTAGTGAGACGAGAAATCTGGGCTGCCATCGCGGCCTTAAAACGTGAGACAGGCTTAGCAATATTAGTGGTTGATAAATCACTCAAAGAGCTTGCAACTGTTGCTGACGAAGCCACCATCGTGCAGCGTGGTTCCACAGTATGGTCAGGCGCTTTTTCGGAACTTTCATCTGAGCTAAGCGATCAATACCTCGGGGTATAAGCAGCCAATAAAGCGGAATTGTTTGCGCAGATGGCGCACTACAGACGTTATGCTGCACAATAGCTTAAAACGTATAGAGAGACTAAGGCGATGGATGCAAAAAGAATTGTTGAAGAATTACTCGGTGCAGGACGCGATCTGAGCGTACGCGGCCGGGACTATGCCGAGCAGAAATTTGATTTGCCTGCTGAAGGGCAAGAGCGTGATGCGATGCTTTCAAACATGGGTAAAGGCGCCGCGGCAGCAGGTGTTTTGGCTCTGCTGTTAGGCACTAAAACCGGACGAAAACTCGGTGGTAATGCCGTCAAGCTGGGCAGTCTTGCTGCTTTAGGTGGTGTCGCTTATAAGGCTTATCAAAACTACCAAGAGACTAATGCTCAAGTAGAAGAAGTCGCTGTGGTACCGGTCAATCGAGATTCAGGCACCAATGCAGATGAGCGCGGTATGCGTCTTCTGCGCGCTATGGTTGCTGCTGCTCGTGCCGACGGCCATATTGACACGGCTGAGCGCAGCCGTATCAACGAACAGATTGTGCGTCTGGGGTTGGACGCCTCTGCAGCGGATTTTATTCAAGAAGAGTTGGGCAAGCCATTGAATCCTCAAGATATGGCGGTAGGCGTGCAAAGCATTGAAGAGGGTGCTGAAATCTATCTGTTCTCGCTGATGGCTTTGGATCTAGACAACCCCATGGAAGAAGCTTATTTACTACAGCTGGCTAAGGCGCTTGGGCTAGACGCTACACTGGTGGCGGAAATCCATCAGCAATTGGATCAGCAACAAGCGTGATCTTGGGGTTCCCATTTCCACTCTAGGAATGGGGGCCACTCTAGTCGAACAATGAAGGCAAACATTTGCACAGGCGAGATTCAAATCTCTCGAGCCTAGTGAATAAAGAGTTTTGGATCCAAAAAATAGTGTTTTAACACTTTTTAGTCGCGGAAATGGCGCTCTATCGTCCAGAGATGGAACATCTTAAAGCAAAAAATCACCGTCTTTCCAAACGTTATAGTGCAATCTGCCGATGCTCTGCAGTGGCATGTAGCAATTTACTGCGCAAATCTCTGATTTGTATACTTACGTTGTGCCTTTAAGTCCAATTCCTCAGTGTTTTTTGTCACAATGGGGGGATTGAACACTATCCGATCTAGTCGTTTGGAGACAGCCGACCCGCAGGATATTTTCTACGTAGTACAAGTAAGCAACCTTATCGTCGATGATCATTTAACACTTTAAAGTTGTGGATTGTCTTTAGTTAATTTCTGTCGGTGTGTGACTTCAACGGCACATTCTGTAAACCCAGAGCGAGAGCTACTTCATGAACATACATGAGTACCAGGCAAAGCAACTGCTGAAGCAGTTCGGGGCCCCCGTGGCCGCCGGTGAGCCTATCCTGAGCAAGGACGATGTTGAAGCTGCCATAGCAGCACTACCCGGGCCTGTATATGTGGTCAAAAGCCAGATTCACGCTGGCGGACGCGGTAAAGGAAAATTTAAAGAGCTGCCAGCAGATGCTGCAGGCGGAGTGCGTTTAGCGTTCAGTGCCGATGAAGCACGCTCTCATATAGAAGAAATGTTTGGTAACACCTTGGTGACCAAGCAGACGGGTCCTGCTGGCAAGCAAGTCAATCGTCTCTACTTAGAAGATGGCGCTGACATAGAGTCGGAGCTGTACTTGTCGATCTTGGTTAACCGTGAGACGGGTAAAGTATCTTTTGTCGCCTCTACCGAAGGTGGCATGGATATCGAGGCTGTTGCTGAAGATACACCTGACAAAATTCATACCATCGATGTAGACGTAGAAACGGGTGTTGATGCCGATACCGCTGCAAAACTGGTTGCCGCTTTTGAGTTGACCGATACCGCTGCTGACGAAGGTCCAGCGCTTTTTAGCTTGCTCTACAAGGCCTTTGTTGAAAAAGACATGAGCCTATTAGAAGTTAACCCCTTGATCGTGATGAAAAACGGTTCGTTGCGGGTGCTGGACGCCAAAATGTCTTTCGACGGCAACGCTTTATTTCGTCACGATGATGTGATGGCGCTTCGCGATACGACCGAAGAAGACGCTAAAGAAATTGAAGCCTCTAAGCACGACTTGGCATATGTCGCACTCGACGGCAATATTGGTTGTATGGTTAACGGCGCTGGCCTGGCAATGGCCACAATGGATATCATCAAACTCTACGGTGAAGAGCCGGCCAACTTCCTCGACGTAGGTGGCGGTGCCACTACTGAGAAAGTAACAGCTGCTTTTAAAATCATCACCGCTGATCCAAACGTCAAAGGTATTCTAGTTAATATCTTCGGCGGCATTATGCGCTGCGACGTGATCGCTGAAGGTGTTGTGCAAGCCGTTAAAGACGTGGGTCTGCAAGTGCCGTTGGTTGTGCGCCTAGAAGGCACTAAAGTGGCGGAAGGCAAAGCTATCATTGATAACAGTGATGTTGATGTTGTCGCTGCGGATGATCTGGACGACGCCGCCCAGAAAATTGTTTCTGCCATCAAGGGAGGTGCCTAATGTCCATCTTGGTCGATAAAAATACCAAAGTCTTGGTCCAGGGAATGACCGGCAAGACCGGCACATTTCACACCGAGCAAGCGCTTGCTTATCACGGCACACAAATGGTCGGTGGTATTCATCCGAAGAAAGGCGGCAGCAAGTGGACTTCAGCGGGTGGCCAAGAGCTACCCATTTTCGCAAGCGTTGCAGAGGGTAAAGAAGTCACTGGTGCTAATTCATCCGTTATTTACGTGCCACCTGCTGGAGCAGCTGCGGCCATTATCGAGGCCATCGACGCTGAAATTCCTCTGATCACATGCATTACAGAAGGCGTTCCGGTTTCAGACATGGTGAGGGTTAAAGCGCGTTTAGCGAAGTCTAACTCGCGCTTGATTGGTCCTAATTGCCCCGGTGTATTGACACCAGAGCAATGCAAAATCGGCATCATGCCAGGCAGCATTTTCAGTAAGGGTTCTGTTGGTGTCGTCTCGCGCTCCGGCACTTTAACATACGAAGCCGTCTTTCAGACCACTAACGCGGGCTTGGGTCAAACCACGGCGGTTGGTATTGGTGGTGACCCTGTGAAAGGCACCGAATTTATCGATATGCTGGAAATGTTCTTGGCTGACGATGAAACCAAATCTATCATCATGATTGGTGAAATAGGTGGTTCTGCAGAAGAGGAAGCCGCTCAGTTCATCGCCGATGAGGCCAAAAAAGGTCGCAGTAAGCCGATCGCTGGTTTTATTGCCGGTCGTACCGCGCCTCCTGGGCGTACGATGGGTCATGCGGGTGCTGTCATCTCCGGTGGCAAAGGTGGCGCCGACGATAAAATAGCGGCCATGGAAGCGGCCGGTATCGCAGTATCACCAAGCCCAGCCAAACTGGGCGAGACTTTGCTGAAAGTACTGAATGGCTAGTTCTTAGCCTTCAGGCACTAGACAAAAACGGCGGGCCTTTTGGTCCGCCGTTTTTGCATGACGGACAGCGTTTTTTCCAGTTTGCAGTGGTTGGCTGTAAAAAGTGCTAACGTCCAGTGTTTGCTGGTGTAAGGGCTGTTGCCCTTGCTTCTTAGGCTCTAAGCTAGGGGCAAAGCATCACTTGTGCGGTGCCAAGGAGGTACACAGCACTAACGATTGAGGTTGAGCCAAATATTCTCAGGCCCAAATAATTGAGTGGTTCGGGAGGACAGATCAGCTAGAATACGTCGTTTTATCCCGAGGACTTAAAGTTATGCCGAAGGCAAGTGACATCAAGAAGAACGCTGCTGTTGAATATAACGGCAAGACCTACATCGTCAGGGATATCGAGCGCTCAGTGCCGCAGGGTCGCTCTGGTGGCAGCCTGTATCGAATGCGCATGTATGACGTCGTGACAGGTGGCAAAATAGATGAAACCTTCAAAGACTCTGACATGCTTAACTTGGCTGACTTGATCCGCAAGCCTGCGACGTTCTCCTACATTGACGGTGACGAATACGTGTTCATGGATTCGGAAGACTACACGCCATACAACCTGAACAAAGACTCTATTGCTGACGAAATTCTCTTTATCACCGAGGACACTGCCGGTATTCAAGTTGTGATCGTAGACGATGTACCTGTTGCGCTCGATATGCCAAGTAACGTCGATCTAGAAGTGATGGAAACGGACCCCTCAATAAAGGGTGGTTCAGCAACGGCAAGAACAAAGCCCGCAACTTTGACCACGGGCTTAGTGGTACAAGTCCCTGAATACATCTCTACGGGCGAAAAGCTGAAAGTGAGCGTCGAAGAGCGCAAATTCGTCAGCCGTGCTGATTCCAAATAAGTATTTAGCTTTGGCTTCTCTCTGAAGTTATTCGCAGTATTCATATGTTGCTGGCAGGGGCAAATCCCTTGTCAGCGATTTTCATAACAAAATCTTCTCTCTATTCTCGTTCTTTTATGTTCAGACAGACGCTAAACTGCGCCGTGTTGAGGTTTTTGCTGCAAATACAGCTAGCGTGTCAACCAAATCCTCTTAACGGCGTTTATGTATTGTCAGCTCCGGCTTTGGTGGCCTATTCCCATGCTATTGAGATTGAATAATTCAAATTCGCAGTAATTGTCAGTTTAGGTAAAAATTTGAATCTCTTAAAAATTCCGCCGATACTGTTTTTTGACTGACGGCGCATGGCGACGATTGACTTCAAGTCATTGCAATAAGATTTTTTGATTTGGCAGGATGCTTAATTAGATATCCAAGATGATTGGCAGTTTAAAAAATTGGAATTCAATGTGTTACGAAATTATTGATGAAAATATGAATAATATAACTAAAAAAACGTTCACGTTATTTTCTGTCAAAACACTTACTAATTGTTTTTTCTGCGGCATCTTTATTTGCTTGTGATGGTGAGAGCAATAGTGCCAGTACTGAACTCGTGGCAAACCAATCGCAATCCATTATTGTAGATATAACTCAAAGCTCTTTGGCCCAATTGGGTGAAAAACTATACTTGGACCAAAGTTTATCAAACCCACCTGGCCAGTCTTGTGCTAGCTGCCATCTCTCGACTAGTGGGTTTGCAGATGCCGACGCGCACTTTCCTGTGTCTGAAGGGGCCGTCGCAGGGCGATTTGGCAACCGCAACACCCCGACTGCGAGTTATGCTGCATTCATCCCAGAATTTACTGGGATTAGAAATGGATTTCTGGGTGGGCAGTTTTTGGATGGACGAGCAGATACGTTAGAGCAACAAGCCCTACAACCATTTATTAATCCTCTTGAAATGAACATGGCAGATGGTGCAGCGGTTGTAGATCAAGTTAGGTTGGCTGACTACGCTAGCGATTTTAGATCCGTGTTTGGGGAAGATGCGTTCAGCGATAGCGATACCGCTTTTGAACAAATCGCCCAAGCAATTGCGGAATTCGAGCGCACATCTGAGTTTTCGCCGTTTAGCTCTAAGTTTGATGCGGTGCAAGCTAACACGGAGGTATATAGCGTCTCTGAGCAACGTGGTCAGAACCTGTTTAACGGAAGGGCACGATGCCAAACCTGCCATAATACAGATGGGACTTCGCAGCTATTCACTGACTTTCAATATAAAAATATCGGGATTCCCGCCAATCCCAATAATCCGTTCCTCTCGCTTGATCTCAGTCTGAATCCAGATGGCCAGAACTTTGTCGACCTTGGACTAGGTGCTGTAATAAATGACGCTGATCAAAACGGGAAATTTCGCACGCCAACGTTGAGAAATGTATCCGAAACTGGACCTTATATGCACAACGGTGTTTTCGATACTTTGGAAGAAGTTGTTAACTTCTATAACCGTAGAGATGTGGATTCAATAGTTGCGGAAGTTCCACAAAATGTAGAAGGAGGGCGTGACTTAGGCAGTCTGAATTTAAGTGCACAAGGTGTACTGGATTTGACAGCGTTTTTGCAAACTCTTTCTGATCGATAGAACTTGCGTATCAAGTGCATGAAACATATCGGCTCCTCTCTCTCGTCATGCGAATCACGGATGATTCGTAGGTGACATAGCTGATGGTTTCTTTCTAGTAGCTAGCTTCGCCAGCCACGGCTTCTCGAATAGCGCGAAGCTCGTTCTCCAAACGCACGAAGTCATCACTATATTGTGTTGCCTCTGCGTAGCCCTTAACCTCGTCTTGCACTGTCATGACGTAGTCGCCGATCAAAGGCACATCGACAAGCGAGGCCAAGATCCACAGTAAAATTGCGAAAACAACTGTCGCGCCTATCGCCGTCCCTAGCCCTCGAAATATTCCACCGACAAAATTCAACCAAATCAGCCGCCAAGGCGATTGCAGGTAGCTATGGAAATCTTCCACTGTTTCTGCCAATCGACGCTCATCCCTATTAAGCTGTCTTGCCACTGAGTGACTCCCTGTTTTATGGTTAGCTGTTCTGATTTGACTTGTTTAAAGTCTATCAATTCTTGGAAGCAATTAGATCAAACTAAGCCATGTATCAATGTTTAGTGTCCAAAACAAATCTAGCGCCTGTTCCTTGCTTCGCTTGTACGCAGCTTAGGATGAACTTGTGTCGGTCTGCAGCCCATTTTGACAATGACAAGCCTAGTCCACTTCCTCTGCGATCCGTGGTTTTAGAACTTCGGTAAAAGCGATCAAAAATTCGCTCTTTTTCGCTATCTGGTACCCCAGGGCCGTCGTCTTCTATGTGCAAGCGAGAGCCGCTTCTTCCAATGTCTATATGGCCACGGTATCCAACAAACTTTATCGCGTTACCAATTATGTTGGTCAACAACAGTTCCATCGCATCTCGATTAGCACTTATATACAAAGGCTCTCCAAGGTCGAGTGTAATAGATAGTTCTTTTTCTGTGATTTGCGATGAGAGACTGCCCAATTGTTCTTCTACCAAATCGTTTAGTAGTAAGGTTTCGAAAACTAGAGACTGGGAGCTCTGTAAACGCGCAAACAGCAACAGTTGATTAACCATTCGCTGACCTTTTTCAATACTCTTTTGCAAGCCATCAAGATGTTGAGTCAGTCTTGGGTCAGTGTTCTCTCTTCGAAGAAGTTGTTCAAGCATGCTCATAGACGTAAGCGGTGTGCGCAACTCGTGCGCAGCATCATCACTAAAACGCTTCTCTCTTTCAATGCCGTTGTTAATGCTTTCGAGTAGGCCGTTAACCGAATGTACAACGGGCGCCAGTTCTCGAGCTAGATCTTCTGTTGGCAACCTTTGTAAGTTACTTACTGAGCGCTCTTCAATCTGTGCGGACACAGCTCTAAGGGGGGTTAAACCACGGCGAACAGCCCAGAGAACAATAAAAACAATTATCAAAGGGAGAAAAAGGAAGGGTGCGAAGGTGGAAAAAAGTAATGCGTGATTTGAGTCTCGGCGTCTTTGCAATTTGTCAAAAAACTCGACTTCAATAATGTTCGCAGGTGTGCTTGCCTTAAGGTCTCGTTTGTAACATCGCCACTCGTTTTCAGCTATGGTTTTGAATGTGCTGAAGCCAGATGAACATCTAGGAAGATTGGCAGCTGCGTCGGTAGAAAACAATACGCTTTCGCCTAAAAACACTCGGTAGTCAACCACTCGCTGTTGTTCTTTTTCTATTCCCCCGACGATTGAGTCCATCTCGACGCCTAAGTCCTCCTCTTCATTTTCGTCCTCATCTTCATGTTCGTCAAATGATTCTTCTCTTTGTTCATGGCCCAAGAACGCTATCAAGATACTAGCGTTCTGTTGCATTTGTTGATCGTACAGTTTATCGACAGAAAGCTCAGAACGGTATGCGGTGAGGCTACCTGCAAGTACCAGTAGAATAAGGACTGGTAGTAAGACAAAAAAACTTAATCGCCAAGCGATACTGCGACGCCAAAGAGAAGGAATATGCATGGCTCTACTGTTTCTCTATGATGTAGCCAAGGCCACGAGTTGTCTTAATAATCGATTTGCCAAGTTTCTTACGCAAGCTCGAGATATGAACTTCAATAGAATTGCTCTCGATTTCATGCTCTGACTCGTATAGGCGTTGTTCAAGCATAAGTTTGCTGTAATAGCGCCCTCGGCCTTGCAGTAAAACTGTAAAGAGTGCCATTTCCTTATTCGAGAGATGAACTGGCTCATTGTTGAGCGTGAGCGTTTTTCCATTGACATCGAGCTGTAGATCTAGATGTTCAATGATATTGGTGTTAATTCCATCACGGCGTCTTTTAACTGCTCTTATTCTGGCGTCTAACTCTTTAAAATCTATCGGTTTGACTAGGTAGTCGTCCGCTCCCAAGTCCAAGCCTTCAACGCGATCATCAACATCGCCTTGAGCCGTCATGATTATTACACCAGCGTTGTTCTTCTGGCGTTTGAGAAAGCGCAAGAAATCAAATCCGTTGCCATCTGGGAGTCGTAAATCTAGCACTATTATGTCAAAGTGCTGTTTTGCTTCTGCCAGCTGTTTTACGGCATCGATACCCTGTTGTAGGGACTGAACCCATTCGCAGGCATGATCGTTGGATAGCCACAATTGTGTGGCATGGCCGATGATCGGGTCGTCTTCTACGATCAAAATACTGAGCATACATACTTGCCATTTGAGTTCACTTGATTATAGCTTGCAAAGTCAGGGTACAGCTTATCTATAGCGTCTCTCCTTGTTTTGCCATTCCCAGTTAATGTACCCTCGGGCTGGGTAAAAGGGTGCACTCGCGACCATTGGAGGACTTGGGCGTAACTTGGCAGCCTATTGTTGGCACATGCAATATTCTCGGATACCGTTTCGTCGTCTTGGGTACTAAAAACTAAGGCAACTAGCTGGTCGTCGTTATCGCAGCGCACCAATACTTGTAATAACGCAGGCTCAGCAAGTAATTCACTCTCTATCCATTCTGGTGATACGTTTCTGCCCATACTTGTGATGAGCGTATTTTTCTTTCGGCCCACTACGTGCAGATAACCGTCGTTGTCGATACTGCAAATATCTCCTGTGGCAAGAACATTAGGAGCTGGCTTGTCTGAACCACAGTATCCCAAAAAACCAGGTTGCTTGAGGATTAGCTCTCCGTCCTCAGATATTGTCACTTGTTGATGGTGGAGTAATTTGCCGGCACTTCCTACTTTATTTTTGCTAGGTGTGTTTAGGGAGATGACAGAGCACGCTTCACTCAATCCGTATCCTTCGTACACAGGCAGTTGGTATGAATGCGCCAATCGTAAAAGACCTTCTCCAACCCTTGCTCCGCCCACAGCGAGAAATCGACTGTCTAAAGTAGTGACGTCTTTACCTTTCAAAGCTACTTCGCAAAGTCCCTTAAGCAGTTCCGGAACTAGAATACAACTGTGTGAGTTGTGGTTTGATAGAAGGCTGAACAGTGTGCTGCAGTTAGGCGTTGGCTGAGCTGCCATACCAGAAATGCGTAGCGAGGGCACTATGCAAGGAACACCTGCCAGAAGGGCCGCATAGACCCCAGCTACATTTTCGAGCAGTACCGCGAGCGGCAGCACGGAGACGTGATTTTTGACTTCTAGCTCGCCTATTTTTTCTGCCACGGCAAGAGCTGTAGAACTCATGTTCTGTAGAGACAGGCAAAGCCCCTTGGGGTTACCTGTTGATCCAGAAGTGAAGGTGACCTTCGCTGTCTTTGGTTGTACTGAAGCGCTTTCCTTTTGGCTATATGTTTCAGTAATGTAAAGAGTGCTCCCTGCGACTTCCGTGGCCAATTTGTATTTTTTGTTCTCTGGCATAGTGTCAGTTATCAAAAATTCACAAGCACTATTGTCCAATGCGTTCTGTCGTTGAGCACTATTAAAAAATGGAGGTAAGGGAAGCGTCCATATTCCGCTCTCTAGCGCCGCAAGGTCGACGACTACCCAGGCAGGAGAGTTGTCCATAGAGATTGCGATGCCGTTTGCCTCTAGCGATTCTAAAATGGCGCTAAATCTCAGAACGGCACCTTCTACTTCAGATGGAAATAATTGCAAGCCTTCGCCATTACTTAGTACCAAAGCATCACTGTCCCGCCGCGAGACGGCCCGCATCAGATCGGTTTTAAATAACATGAGTTTCTCCGTATTGGTTAATGTGATGGCATACAAATGCCTTAGAACTTGAGTACTTGGAATAACGCCTGTCGTAATCACTGAGTCGACCCGTGATCACTTCTGGTTTCTGCTGGTAGTAACTTCCCCAGTGGTCGCCTTTTGGAACATCTTCACGGTTCGCTTTAGCGAGCACATGGAAAGGTAATCCTTGGAAAGTACGCTTCAGCTGTCGAGTGCAAGTTAAAAGCAAATGCTGGTAGCCTTCTTTAGCCAAGTGGCCTGAAAGCTTGTGCATCAACGTGTAAGCCGCTTTGCCGTTGTTTCCGATGAAGTTACCAATTTCGACAAGGTGCTCACGACTTATCTCTTCTTTGTATATTTCACTCATGTAGCATTCAGCGGATCGGTTCAAATAATTTTCCAGAAAAAAATCGCTATCGGGTTTTCGGTAACCCACGGCAGATAGCAGTTCTTTATGATCCGTGTCCGTCACCACGATCAGCTCTCGGTATTGGCACTGGATATTGGCGCCGAAATGGGAGTGATATTTTTCTGAAATGGCTATTGAGACCGAATCAAGAGTAGGGCCTTTCGATGTTTCGGCTGTCTTAGATTCTTCGTGATTGCTGCAGTAATTCATCAGAAATCCCCCATACCGATGAAGAGTTTCCGTCTCTCTGTATCAGATATCGCTCGGCGTCCGTGCATTACTCGGTGGTTGTCGATCAGTGCTATGTCACCGTCCTGCCAATCAATCTCGATCGTGTGTTTTTCAGCCTCTGATGCCAAAAAGCTTTTTAATTCTTCAGTGACTGTACTTCCATCGCTAAAGGTGTAGCTTGGCTTTTGATAGTTGAAAGAAGGACCCAACAGAGCATTGGCAAAGGCAGCTCGATTGGATATCTGGCTTTTCATAAGGGGGCTAATCATGACGCTATAGTCTAAAGAGCCATCTCGGTTTAACTCCGCTTCTTGACCTGGATAAGCCTGCAACATCTCCCTTAAGTGCTGCTCAGTGACTTGCTCTGGTTGAGAAAGAGCAGGGTGTTCGTTAACTAGGTAGGCTTTCCAATGATGTTCATCTAGCCTGCGGCTTACGGATACAGGTTGGTCTAACAGCGCTTTTATTGAAGGATCAAGATTGTCTAAAAATGTTGCTCCGTCGCAGAGCGTAGTTTGCGAGCCTTTACGAGCGGCAGCTGCACAATAGAATGCAACAAGCTGTGGAATACGTGGAGTATTTCCGTTTTCGACGTGTAAGCCAATGGCCTCTGAGCCCGCGTCGACCTTCTGTATCGACTGTTCGCTTGTACTTCTTGCCGGATCAAATGTAACGGTGGAGCAATGTGACTGCACCAACTGGCTAAATTTTTGTAGGTCCACATCATAGCCCCTGAGTAAACAGTATCCGTTTAGCGACATGGTCTCTGCGACGCGTTCTGTGAGAGCGGGATTGTTCATTGATTCAGTTTTAGAACTTGCTTCGATGATGCAGCTGGATTGCTTCTTCATTTGGATGTCTCCGTTCGTTAAGTCTTGGCTTTACTATCGACCTGTATGCTGAACTGAATCTGAAGAACCGTAACTTAAAGAAAGCAATGAAAAAAAAAAGACCAGCGTATGCGCTGGTCGTAGGGGGGAAATCAAGAATTGGCTATATCAGAAAAATTCTACTCCATAGAAACCAGTAATTTGGAAATCTCACTTAATCGTGCAGTGTCGGAACGGAGGGATTGCTCACGTGGCGGAATTTTTTTAGCTTTTTCAAATATTAGTTTTGCTAGCGCTAGATTGTTTTGATCGTAGAGATATTTCCCGTAGAAATACTGAGCCACAAGACTTGATGGATGCTTATTTGCAGAGGCCTCAAGTAGCCTGTTTGCTTTGTCTTTGTTTCCAAACGATATCGGCCAACCTGGGACTTGAGCATACAATGTTCCCAGTGTTGTCATCGCTCCACCGTTTGCGGCATCTGCATCAAGACTAATGGCTGATTCAAGCTGTTTTTTTGCAAGTTTGACTAGCTTAAGTGCGCCTAACCCACCCTTGGAGCCGGCATAGCTAGCATTGACAATGCCTGCCCAAGTAAGCAGTTCGGGGTCGTTTTCAGTGTTCTCTTGCAAGGCAATTGACACGTCATGGCTCAGTACCTTGTAAGCATCTACTCTGTTAGCTTTGTCCATAGAAAATTCTATGGCTTCCCACTGATGTGCGATCTCTTGCTGTACGTTTCTTGCTGTATTGGCCTGTGATTGGTTGACCATGAGTATTAAGACAGTAGCGGCAGTTGCGATTATTTTTTTCATAGAGCTATATTCCTTTGGCGAATTGTTTGATTAGAGATAACTTATAATTTATTGCTAAATCTACTACCGGGCTTGCTATATTGTTCAAGAAAACAAATATTTTCTCTTGGAAACCTATAGACACTGATCGTTCTTTGCTCAGCATGGCACTGTATATTTGGGTTGCAACAAAGGAAGGCGAATCGACGCTGTTCCCAAGAGCTTTATTCATTTTGTTGACGTGCTCTGCATTCATTGTCGTCTTTGTGGCTCTTGGGGCAACGTATTGAACCTTTATAGAAGAATCAGCGAGTTCTCTCGACAGTGCCTGCGAGAATCCTCTCAGCCCGAATTTTGATGCACAGTAAGCGCTATAACCTGGGAAGCCGATGTTGCCGAACGTAGAGCCAATATTGACTATGCGAGCACCCCGTGGATTCATCTGAGATAGCAATAACTGCGTAAGCAGTATTGGGGAGGTCAAGTTACTTTGAATGGTGAGTTCTATATTTGCGTCAGGGCTGTCTTCCAGTAGCTCGAATTTACTGATACCTGCTGCATTTATGAGGATATCCAGCGGCTTTCCGTGGCTTTTTATACGGCTTAGCACATGTAGTCGACCGGCCGTAGTGTTCAAGTCGGCCACAATTGCGTGGTGAGTGCCTGATAAATTTGTCTCAAGCTCTATGAGTTTTTCTTGGTTACGAGCTACTAGCCATAGTGTTGCACCTTCAATTGCTAGCTTTTCAGCTAGAGCCTTGCCAATACCGCCTGTCGCACCGGTGAGCAAGATCAATTTTCCGTTCATCTTTTTATTCCGATATTAAATTCACAACCCAACTATCGGAAACGGAACTGATCTGAAGCTTAAGTATTTGAAGATTGCCCAATTAAATCCACGGCAAGCAAAGGGGGAATCGAGAAGAGGTGTAGGAATAGGATAGCCAGCATGAATACGACCCTTGTAAACGACTACAAAGCACAAAAGCTTTATACTGTCTTATTGGAAGATACAAATTTCTAGAGGCGGAGAGATGGAGCTTGTTGATTTTCGGCACCAGATTGAGATCAAAGTGCAGTGGGGCGAAATGGACGCGATGGGGCATGTGAACAATGCCTCTTATGTGCGTTGGGGAGAGTCGGCGCGGATGGAGTATTTTGTCGATACAGAGCTATTTGAGCATGCGGTGCATGTTCCAATTCTGGGATTTCAATCACTAAAGTATATAGCCCCTGTCGTATACCCAGACACAATACGTATTGGCACGTTAGTAGATGAAATTAAATCCGATAGGCTAAAATTGAAATCTCATTTTTTTAGTGAAGCTCTTTCACGACTGGTATTGATTCAGTACCATGAGATAGTCGTGTTGGACGCTGTTACTGGTAAGCGTGTAGATGTGCCACAGACCATGATAGAAAAAATTAGACTCTTCGAGGGGAATTGATTTGGCCAATGCCGACAGCTTTATTTCCTTAGACTACCAACGCTTAGATGAAGAAGTGATGTGCCAACGTGCGCAGGATTTTTATCAGCGTATGGCCAAGCGCCGCAGTGTACGAGAATTTTCTGCCGATGCTGTGCCTCAGCAAGTGTTAGAAGATGCTATACGTACCGCAGGCTCCGCACCTAGTGGTGCAAATATGCAGCCTTGGCACTTTGCAGTGGTGCAAGACGCTGAGCTTAAGCAACGTATTCGCATTGCAGCGGAAGCTGAAGAGCGTGAGTTGTATGAACATCGCGCTAGTGAGGAGTGGTTACAGGCCTTGGCGCCATTGGGCACCGATGCTAACAAACCTTTTTTGGAAACTGCCCCAGCTCTTATTGCTATTTTTCTAAAAAAATTCACTCTTGATGCAGACGGTAGTAAACACAAAAATTACTACACCAGCGAATCAGTAGGGATCGCCACAGGGATGCTGATCGCAGCACTGCATAATGCGGGGTTGGCTACGTTAACTCATACCCCTAGTCCGATGAAATTTTTAGGAGAAATACTCAAGCGGCCCAGCCACGAACGGGCTGTGCTGCTGTTGGTTGTAGGTTATCCCGCGGATGGCGTCACTGTGCCTGATATACAAAAGTTCTCTCTGGAGAATATCGCTAGTTTTAATTAGTCTAAGACTGCCATGCGTAATAAGCGCATTCGCGTTAAAATGTGAGTATTCATAAACAAGGAAACACTATGAGCCTTTCAAAGCCAGCCGCGGGTCAACTGTTAGCCGAATTTTCGGCCGTGTCTGTAGACTCTGGCGAAGTAAAAACACTTGCACAAGCATCGGGACGCTGGCAGCTGGTTGTCGTCTACCGTGGTAAGCACTGTGGCCGTTGCAAGAAGTACCTCAACGGATTAGAGAAAATGCAATCAGCATGGCATGACGCGGGTTTTGACATTGCAGTTGTCTCTGCCGATTCCCGAGCCAAAGCACAGGCTGATGTTGCTGAGTTTTCGTGGACCTTCCCGATCTACAGCGAGCTTAGTGAAGATTCAATGCAGGCTTTAGGTGTGTACATCAGCGATCCCTTGACTCCAGACGAGGCAGATGGTCGCTTTGCGGAGCCAGCTGTTTTTTGTTTGCGCCCCGATGGTACTGTGCAAATCGCCGCAATTTCAAACGGTCCCTCTGCCAGACCAGATTTAGCAGAGTTACTCGATGGCATGGAGTTTACTATCGAGCACGGCAAACCCGCGAGAGGCACAGTAAGCTAAGCTGATCACCCATAGTTAAGAGGTTGGGGTATATTTATACCCAACCTCAGTGGCTTTAGCCGAATCGCTACAGTCTACCCCTCTCAAAAAGCAGGAATCAATCGCCTGCTACATCTTGCTCTTTCTCCATCAAAATTATTGGCTCACCGGTCGATAGTTAATCTTTGCCTAGCGCGATAGCTGTGGCCTTAGCGATCTTTGGTCGGCGGCTGCTCTGAAGTAGCTCCTCAATAAGATTAGTTAAAAGTATCGAAATACAGTACTAAGTATTCGTATATACGCTGCTATTCTGGAATATATCGCCAATGTGAGATTGCTAAACGATACTCGTGCCTAATAACGGAAAAGGCTGGAAAGAGAGATGGAAAAAAGTACTAAGTTACCACTGAGTTTTATGGCATTTGTTGCCGTGGCGTTTATCAACGCCTTTGTCGACCTCGGTCATAAAATAGTGGTGCAAAATACACTGTTTCATACAACCGATGGCCAGGCACAGGTGATTTTGACTGGTGTGCTGAACGCAATGATTCTGCTGCCATTTATCCTCTTTTTTACCCCAGCCTCTTGGCTCTCTGATCGATTTTCCAAACCAAAAGTGATGCGGGTCGCTGCGGCTTCGGCTGTTGTTGTCACAAGTCTCATCACATTGTGTTATGCCGCGGGATTGTTTTGGCCGGCGTTTGTTCTGACGTTTGTCTTGGCCACACAGAGTGCACTGTATTCACCAGCCAAATACGGATATATCAGAGAGCTAGTCGGCAGCGAACGCCTGAGCCGAGCGAATGGCTGGGTGCAAGGGGCCACAACCGTTGCAATCTTGCTGGGCACCTTAGCTTTTTCCTTTATGTTTGAAGCGCGCCTAGACGCTGATGCCGCTACAAAAGGCGATGTGCTGCGCTCCTTGGTGCCATTGGGTGTCTTGCTGGTGATTGGCTCTATCATCGAATACTTCATGGCAAGGCAACTTCCAGATATCGAACCGACTGAGCCTCGCTTATGGGATTGGCAGGGCTATGTAAAAGGTAAAAATTTAAAGCAGTCTGTCGCTGCGGTTTGGAATCGTCAGGTGATCTGGCTCTCTATTGTCGGTTTAGGTGTTTTTTGGGCGCTGTGCCAAGTGTTGCTCGTGGTATTTCCAGCGCACGCTGAAGCTGCGTTGGGTATGGACAATACTTTCCACATACAGGCATTGATGGCGTGCTCTGCCATTGGTATAGCATTGGGATCCATGCTTGCAGGGCGTAGCGATAGCCATATCGAGATGGGTTATATTCCACTAGGCGCTGTTCTAATCGCCGCGAGCATAGGTGTCATGCCTTGGTTGAGCAGTGCTTGGGCTATTGGGCTTAACTTTTTTGTATTAGGTTTAGCCGGTGGCCTTTACTTGGTACCGCTGAATTCTCTAATGCAGTTCCATGCACCCAAAGGTGAAAGTGGCAGAGTCATAGCCAGCAACAACCTAATTGGCAACTGGATAATGCTTAGTTTTTTAGCCCTATCCGCTGGTTTGTCAGCGCTTGGTTTAACTGCGACGGGGCAAATTCACGTACTGCTTTGGGCAGCTCTTGGCGGGGCTCTCTATACAATCTACAGATTGCCGCAGTCTATGTTGCGGCTGGTGGTTGCGTGGGTCTTGGGTACGCGCTATCGCATGCAGGTAAACGGTGTTGGCAACATCCCAGCTGAAGGCGGAGTGCTACTATTAGGCAATCATATCAGCTTTATAGATTGGGCAATCGTGCAGGTGGCTTGCCCACGCTCTATTCGCTTTGTCGTAGCTGCAGAAATATACAACAAGCCTTTGCTTAAACAATTTCTTAGAGTCAGTGGTGCAATTCCAATTGCTGAAGGTGACTACAAGAAGAGTTTGGCTGATGTACGTGCCGCACTGCAGCGCGGTGAAGTTGTGTGCTTGTTCCCGGAAGGAGCGTTGACAAAAACGGGCAACTTGATGACTTTTAAACGCGGCTATGAACAAGCTGT